>JBEBSZ010000076.1:0-3182 GCA_040394025.1 Aeromicrobium sp. | reverse complement strand
TACACCGTGTCGCCCACGCCAGTTGACGCGAGATAGGCCTCCGCTTTGCGCGCAATATTGCGCGGATCTCGCGAATACGCCTCACCCGTGATCGGATCGTGCACGAAGAAATCCATCACGAGTGTCTTGGCAGTGCGGAATGGATCAACATACGCGGTGCTCAAATCTGGCAACAGCGTCATATCGGACTGGTCGATCGATTGGAAGCCGCGCACCGAAGAACCATCGAAACCGAAACCGTCATCGAGGACCCCCTCATCGAAGGATGACACCGGCACAGTGAAGTGTTGCTGAATGCCGGGCAGGTCGGTGAATCGGACGTCGATGAACTCAACACCCTCATCTTTGATGAACTTGAACATCTCGTCGGCGTTGCCGAACATGGGTCCTCCTAGACCGCTTTTGCGGGGATTGACGTTATTCCTACCCTAACTAAAGGCTGTCATGAGATTAGAGGCAGCGGATTTCTAGACCATCACGGAAATGTTTCGGGGACGTTACAAATTCCTCGACACAGGTCGATCGATAGGCTGGCCGAGTGACTGAGATTGATCCGGACCCATCGTTGCTTCGCCGAATCGTGGCGCTCGTTATCGATTGGTTTATTGCGTTGGCTACCGCAGCTGCCATTACCTCGACTCCCGTGTTTGCTGACGGGCGAGTAGATGGATGGATTCCTCTGCTCGTATTTTTCCTCGAAGTGAGCATCCTTGTGGGGCTGCTAGGTTTCTCGATCGGTAAGCGAATCACAGGTCTACGCATCATCAACACGGAGGGAAATCCGCCTGGATTACTCAAGGCGTTTATCCGGACAGCGCTGTTATGTCTGGTGATTCCAGCGATCTTGATGACTCAAGACAAACGCGGACTTCACGATCTGGCGGCAGGCACCAAAGTAGTGTTCGCGAATCCTCAGTAGGTCGAGAATCGTTTGCTGGGAGTCAGCCGCGCATCATCTTCCGTGCGCCCTTCATGCTCGTTGGCACAGGGCCGCGCGGTACCGGAATGTTTGGACGCATCGCGTCAAGTGCTTTGAGTTTGTTCAACACTTCCGTCTGCTCGGCAGGCTTGATGGCTTTCGGCAGTTTCTTCACTTGCTTCGCGAGTTTCGGCAGTGGAGTTTCACCATCACCCCGCCCTACGATGATCATGGTGATCGGCACAGATTCACCCACAATGCGCTGATGCTTTTTTGCCTCATTGCCGAGCAAGTTCTTCACGCGAGCGTGGCTTGTCCCTTCACCGACAAGCACCACACCAGGTCGGCCCACTGCACGGTGGATGACATCTTGCTGTTTGTTGAAACCGACCGCAGGGGCAACAGTCCATCCGCGTTTCAGCATCTGTAATACGCCGGCACCAGCACCCAACTGGCCCTCAGCTTGGGCATACATCGCCTTTTCGGCCCTACGACCGAACACGATTGTTGTCACCAAAAAAGCCGTCATTAAGGTGAAAACGACGCCAATGAGAATTGAAATCCAGCCGTCACCCAAGAGGAAATACGAACCCACACCGGCAACTGCCGCAGTCAGCACAAAGGTGCCGAGCATGATCCAACCAATACGCGGATCGGACTGTTTCGTGAGGACGAACGCTTGGCGCATTTGCGCGATGCGTCCAGTGGGTATTTCAGCGGGGCTAGACATAAGGACGAGTTTACGTCAGCGCCTCGAGCAGTCTTAAATCAGTTGCGGGCTTCCATCGCTTGCCGATACAGGCTGCCGGCCCGATACGAAGAACGCACGAGTGGCCCAGACATAACGCCGAGGAAACCAATCTCCATCGCTTCGTCGTGAAGTTCGACAAATTCTTCTGGCTTTACCCAGCGCTCGACTGGATGCAAATAGGCATTTGGTCGTAAATATTGGGTGATGGTGAGCAGGTCGCAGCCAGCGTTGTGCAGGTCGTGCAGTGCTTGCGTAATCTCGTCACGGGTTTCACCTAAGCCCAAAATGAGATTGCTCTTCGTTACCAAACCGAATGTGCGGGCTTGAGTCAACACATCGAGCGAACGGTCATATCGGAAGGCTGGCCGGATTCGCTTGAAAATCCTAGGTACCGTTTCGACGTTGTGCGCCAAAACCTCAGGGCGTGACTCAAACACTTCAGCCAACAGTTCAGGCTTGCCGTTAAAGTCCGGAATCAGATTTTCAACGCCCGTGTCGGGATTGAGTTCGTGAATCTTGCGCACCGTCTCGGCATATAACCACGCGCCACCATCGGGCAGGTCATCGCGCGCCACACCGGTGATTGTGGCGTAACGCAATTGCATCGTCTGGACACTCTCGGCCACTCGGCGTGGCTCATCAAGATCGAGCGGTTCTGGTTTACCGGTATGTATCTGACAGAAGTCACACCGGCGTGTGCATTCGTCTCCACCAATGAGGAAGGTGGCTTCGCGGTCTTCCCAACATTCGTAGATGTTCGGACAGCCCGCTTCTTGGCAGACCGTGTGCAGTCCGCCATCGTTCACCAAGTTCATCATGTCGCGGTATTCAGGCCCCATTTTGGCCCGCGTTTTAATCCACGACGGCTTCTTTTCGATCGGGGTTTCCGCATTACGAACTTCGAGGCGCAAAAGCTTGCGACCCTGTGGTGTGACAGTCACAAGTCCACCTTACGCGCGAGACAAGCCCAAACCCAGCCGGATGTCGCAGGGTTCATAGCGCCTGCACCTGAACTGCTGGAAATTCAAGTATTTCGAGGTCTGGGCTGGGCGTGTATTCTTCCCACCTCAGTAGGTCTGTCAGGTGATTTGACACAGGTTCAAGAAGTTCAGTGACCGACACATCACGCTCTAGTTCAAGACTCATCGTGGTAACCCCGGCATCAGCAATCCCGCACGGCACGAATCGGTCATACCAACTCATGTCCACCTTGCAGTTGAGGCTAAAGCCGTGCATTGTCACACCTCGCGAAACTCGGATGCCGATCGCAGCAATCTTGCGTTCAGGTTTGCCATTCCCGGCAGCCAGCCACACACCTGAACGGCCCGGGACTCGGCCGGTTGACAAACTAAACTCGGCTAGCGTGCGGATGATTGCTTCTTCGACGCGACGCACATAGTCAACTACCAAGACATGCGACGGCAGTTTTGTGATCGGATAGCCCACGAGTTGGCCCGGTCCATGAAAGGTAATTTTCCCGCCACGATCCACGTCCACGACGGGTGTGCCATC
>JBEBSZ010000075.1:0-3292 GCA_040394025.1 Aeromicrobium sp. | reverse complement strand
TTCTGACGCCAGATACGGACGGTGATTTTCACTTGTAGCTCCTGGCCTTCATCTCAATGAATTCGTATTCCAAATGTTCTTTGTGCAGAACTGGGGTATCTCCGCCATACTCCCAAGCTGCGACATAGGCGAACTGGTCATCATGACGCATTGCTTCGCCGTCTTCGGTCTGGCTCTCGGCACGGAAATGCCCGCCGCACGATTCGGCACGGTTCAAAGCATCGATGCACATAAGTTCGCCCAACTCGAAGAAGTCGGCTACGCGGCCAGCCCGCTCCAAGGTCTGGTTGAACTCATGAGCTTCACCCGTCACCTTGACGTTGCGCCAGAACTCTTCCTTGAGTTCACGGATCAAACCGATGGCCTTGATCAAGCCTTCTTCGGTGCGCTCCATTCCGCAGTATTCCCACATGATGTGGCCGAGCTCCTTATGGAAGGAGTCGACCGTGCGCTCGCCTTGAATGGAAAGTAGTTTGTCGATGCGTTCTTGGACCGCTTCGCGTGCTTCGATCACAGCTTCATGATCATCCGCAACTGGCTCAAATGGAGCCTGCGACAAGTAGTTTGCGATCGTGTACGGCAGGACGAAGTATCCGTCAGCCAGACCCTGCATGAGCGCCGAAGCGCCAAGACGGTTTGCGCCCTGATCCGAGAAGTTCGCTTCACCCGCAACGAACAGGCCTTGCAGATTGCTCTGCAAGTCGTAGTCAACCCAAAGCCCGCCCATGGTGTAGTGAACCGCTGGGTAGATGCGCATCGGCTGAGTGTAGGGATCTTCGCCCGTGATCTGCGCATACATGTCGAAAAGGTTGCCGTATTTGGCTTCGACCGCGTCGCGTCCCATCCGCTCAATTGCCGAGGCAAAGTCGAGGTACACGCCAAGACCACCTGGTCCGACACCCTTGCCCGCATCGCACTGATACTTGGCAGCACGCGAGGCGATGTCACGCGGAACCAAGTTGCCGAATGCGGGGTAAATGCGTTCGAGGTAGTAGTCGCGATCTTCCTCAGGGATCTCGGAAGGATGACGCTTATCGCCGGCTTCCTTCGGCACCCAAATGCGTCCATCGTTACGCAGCGACTCACTCATCAAGGTGAGCTTGGATTGGTAGTCACCCGAGACCGGAATACACGTCGGATGGATCTGCGTGTAGCAGGGATTTCCGAAGTATGCACCACGGCGATGTGCCCGCCACGTTGCTGTGACGTTACAACCCATAGCGTTCGTCGACAGGAAGTAAACATTGCCGTAACCACCGGTGGCGAGCACTACTGCGTCGGCCGTGTGTGTCTCAATTTCACCCGAGACCATGTCACGAACAACAACACCTCGTGCCCGACCATCGACCATGATCAGGTCAAGCATCTCGTGGCGGCTGTGATCCTCCACTGTTCCGGCGGCCACTTGGCGCTCGAAGGCTTGGTAGGCGCCGATGAGTAGCTGCTGACCCGTTTGGCCACGAGCGTAGAAAGTACGCGACACCTGCACGCCGCCGAAGGAGCGGTTGTCGAGCAGACCGCCGTACTCACGAGCGAAAGGAACGCCCTGCGCAACACACTGGTCGATAATGTTGGCTGAAACTTGAGCCAAACGGTAGGAGTTGGACTCTCGCGAACGGAAGTCACCGCCCTTAACCGTGTCGTAGAACAGGCGATAAATACTGTCGCCATCGTTGCGATAGTTCTTCGCCGCGTTGATACCGCCTTGAGCCGCAATTGAGTGCGCACGGCGTGGACTGTCTTGATAACAGAAGCTCACGACGTGGTAACCCGCTTCGCCGAGGGTGGCTGCAGCCGATGCGCCAGCCAAGCCGGTGCCTACGATGATGACCTTGATCTTGCGGCGGTTAGCCGGATTAACCAAGCTCAGGTTGAACTTATGCAGATCCCACTGTTTCTCAATGGGGCCACCTGGTGCGGCGGCGTCAGCGATGTCGTCGCCAAGTGTGAAGTAATCGAGTGTCATGTCCTAAACCCTTCTCAACTCACGAATCCGAGCAAAATTGCCCACGGTGGGAGCAAGAAGCCGAGAGTGATGATGCCCGAAATGATCCACGCGAGTGGAGTCAAACGGGATTCCTTACGAGTGCCCGAGTGGTTCGCACCAAGTGTGGTGAGTGCACTCCAAATGCCGTGCCAAAGGTGGAAACCAACGGCGAGTACCGAGATCGTGTAGAAGGCTGTTACCCACCAGATCTCGAAACCGTTGACAACGCGCTGGTAGGGGCTGTCTGATGCGCCGCCAGGGTGAATGACATTCGCCGTGAGGTGGAGCAGGTGGTAGACGATAAAGACGAGGATGATGACGCCGCCCCAACGCATGGTGAAGCTGGCGTAGCTGCGCTGGATACCCGTGCGGTTCTGCTTGCTGTGATAGCGCTTTCCGCCTTGCGCACCCGAGGCACGCTTGTTGCGCACCCAGAGTCGAGTTGCAGCGTGGAAGTGCACGACGATCGAGACGAGCAGAGCGATTCGCACGATCCACAGCAGACCCTCGTGCGGGAGCATGGGTTCGCCGAAGCTCCGCAAGTGTTCGGCGTAGCCATTGAATGCTGCTTCACCGCCGAAGACCTTGAGGTTGCCGTACATGTGCAAAAGCAAGTAGCCGACCATGATGAGGCCGGACACCGCCATAGAGATTTTTAGAGCGACTGTCGACTTTTGGGCAGGTCGACGCGCATATTTCGTAGTGGCCACGAGATCAGGCTAGAACGAATTCACGATTGACGCTAAGTCTAAGTTAGGTGAACTTTCATAGACGATGTCTATAATGTTTCAGTGAAACTTCAGCATCTCTCGTATTTTGTCGAAATCGCATACACTCGCCATTTCACCCGAGCAGCTGAAAACCTTGGAATCACGCAACCAACCCTGTCGAAACAGATTCGTGTTCTTGAGAAATCTGTCGGCACCCGATTGTTCAGTCGCAGTAGCACCGGCATTGCACTCACCAGCGCAGGCGAAGCACTCCTCCCCCATGCCCAACGGATGCTCATCACCGCAGATAGTGCCTTACGCTCAGTCAGCGAAGTCGCTGAACTCAAACGAGGGCGCGTCCGACTCGGTGCAACACCCTCCACGCTCGACGGACTCCTACCACCACTACTCATGAACTTTCATCAACAACACCCTGGCGTCGATTTGGAGATTCACGAGGCGGGCTCACAGGTTCTCACCGAGGAGCTCCGGACAGGCAATATCGATATCGCCTTGCTCATTGTGCCCGTCGCCACCGACGAACCCAGTATCGAAACAACCGTGGTCTTACGCGAAAACCTCCTGCTCGCGAGCC
>JBEBSZ010000074.1:0-3403 GCA_040394025.1 Aeromicrobium sp. | reverse complement strand
TGAAATCTTGGCAACACAATTCGAACAGGCTACGGAGATCACAGATCATGGCGACAATGACCTCGGCTTGAGCTTTGAACTGACCAAAGCCTGAGCATAAAGACCGCCAATAAAAAGTTGGGCCCCACCGGAAAATTTTCGGTGGGGCCCAACTTTTTAGAAACGTATTAACCTTCTAGCGCAGCATCGCGGTTAGGTTCAACTTCAGAGCCGCTCTCGAGATTCGCGAGTTGATCCTGGAAGTAGGCCTTGAGGCGCGAACGGTACTCACGCTCGTATGCACGCAGGTGATCAATCTCAGTTTCAAGGTCTTCACGTTCGCGCTGCAGCGTAGACAAGACTTCTTGACGACGAGATTCGGTCTCTAGGTCAAGTTGTTCTGCACGCTTACGCGATTCGTAATTCAGGGTGTCGGCATTGCGACGTGCTTCAGCCGAGAGCTTGTCAGCTTCAGACTTCGCCGCGATCAAGATACCGTCAGCTTCTTCCTTAGCAGCTTCCATCAGCTGATCAGCATTGGTCGAAGCGATTTCGAGCAAGCGTGCTGCAGCCGTCGATGCTTCGGCCGTCGTCGTGACCCTGGTCGGATCTGGCTGAGCAACTGGTTCTGGGACTGGCACAGGTGCTGGTGGAGGCGTCGGTGCTGGCTGGGCAACAACCGGTGCTGGGGCGCTAGCAGCAGAATCGAGAGCAGACTCGAGTTCAGCAATCTTCGCCTTCAAGTTGTCGTTCTCTTTAGTGAGACGCTCGAACTCAACTTCTACCTCGTCAAGGAATTGTTCGACTTCACCCATGTCATAGCCGTCACGCAACCGTACGGCGGTGAACTGCTTGTCGCGGATGTCCTGGGGCGTCAACGCCATGGGGTCTCCTCTTTCATCAATTGGTCAATAGGTGGGGAGTAAGTGCAATGACCGCTTTCTACCGTACCGCGTCAATCGCAACTCACGAAAGGAACCCCACTAAGTCACTTATGCATCATAAGACTGCTGCAACCAAAATCCGAAGAAAAACTATGGCGAGCAAAAGAATCAGTGGAGCTAAATCTAGGCCTACGCCGCCGAAGCGCACAGGGGGAACGAACTTCCCAATGAACCTGAGAGGTGGATCCGTGATCGAGTACACGGCTTCACAAATCACCGCGACAAGTCCGCGAGGAGTCCAATCAGGAGCAAGAAACTCAATAAAAGAAATGACGATCCGCGCAAGAACTATGAAATAGAAAATGCTGAGGATGATGTCCAAAACAAGCGCGAGAGGTGCCACAGGTCAGCTTTGATTATAAAAGCCGCCAGCTGCAATTGCTGCTTTATCTTCGTCACTTACCTCGACATTTGCAGGCGACAGCAAAAACACCTTCGCCGTGATGCGGTTCAGTGTTCCGCGTACAGCGAAGACAAGTCCGGCCGCGAAGTCGACGAGACGCTTAGCATCTTCGTCACTGATATCAGAGAGATTCATAATGACGGGAACACCTGAACGGAACGATTCACCGATGGGGCGCGCATCGTTGTAGTTCTGGGGCGAGATCATTTCAATCCGCGAAACATCAGTGAGTGGCGCTACTGCTTCGACCCGGTGCTCACTGATTGACGTGACAGCACGAGGGGTCTGACGAGGGGCAGTCTGCGGAAGATTACGTACTTGCGGCTCGAATTCGTATTCTTCGGTATCGAAGTCTTCGTATTCTTGGGTCACGAGACCGAGGTACTCACCCATTTTTCGCATTGCGCCAGCCATATTTCCATCCCATCTGCGATGAACACTCTTAGTGAGATTACTTCAGTATTTATCGATTCCCGAGGATCGAACGCCCGATTCGTACGTGTGTCGCTCCATATTTAATGGCGAGCGCAAAATCTTCGCTCATTCCGGCCGATATCATCGTTGCTTCTGGATGCTCGTGTTTAAGTTCTTCGCTTATCGTCGATAGACGCGCAAATACTGGTTCTGGATCCACGCCAAGCGGTGCCACCACCATGACTCCCGACAGGTTGAGATTCTCGGCTTGGGCTATGTTCTCGGCTAAATCCAATACGCCATCAGGAACAACCCCGGCCCTGCCTGGATCAGTCGCATCGAAATCCACTTGAATCAGACAGTCAAGATGCCGCTCGGCTGCGAGCGCACCTTTTTGCAAAGCTGTGACCAGTTTGGGCCGGTCGACACTGTGGACGACATCCGCATACCGTGCAATAGCAGCCGCCTTGTTAGTTTGCAGTCCACCAATGAAATGCCAACGCACATCTGCTGTCACATCTGCTTTCGTGCGCTCAGCTTCGGGATGCCGATTCTCTCCAACGTCGGTCACACCTAGCTCGGCAAGGAGGTCAACATCGCTTGCAGGATAGGTCTTCGTGACCGCAATGAGTGTGACGTCCGAAGGAGATCGTTGTGCTGCTACACATGCCGCCGTTATCTCTTCACGAATAGCTGCTAGGTTTTCTGCGAGTTCTTCTCGCCTTGATATTGTCATGTACCTTTCCTCGACTGCACAGTCACGACGGCACCGAAGCGGCCCGACTTGGCTCCCTGCCGACGATATGACCAAAATCGTTCGTCTTCTATCGTGCACGCGCCGACACCAAGATCATGCGTCGTTACTCCGTGTCGAGCAAGTTGAGCCTTAACTCCGGCTCCAATATCGAGTGCGGGTGTCCCCCACCGTGTGGTGGCAAAGGCTTCAGGTACCTCGTGGCTGACCTCTGCTCGCATGCCTTCAGGCACCTCGTAGCAGGAGCCACACGCCCGTGGCCCGAGCCATGCATTGAGGTTCTCGGCGCCGTGCTCACCCAAAGCGTCGCACGCCTTGGCCACCACACCGGCCACCATGCCGACGCGGCCAGCGTGAACCACAGCCGCCACAGGCTTATCGACATCAGCGATGACAATGGGGAGGCAATCAGCCACGCGCACAATGGCGGCAACGCCAGGCTGATCCACGATGAGCGCATCAACTGTCGCCATCTGGTGCGGAACGGCAAGCGCAACGTCGTTGCCGTGGACTTGATTCATAGCGACGATGCGGGCATCACCGAGGACAGGCCTAAGCGTGGCTTCTAGATGACGTTGCTGTTCTTGAGGGGTACGAACAGCAACGCCGTCCCTAGGTTCCAACTGATTACCGAGATCTGTTCGAACGTCGGTAAAACCGAACGTCACCAAACCCTCTTGGCGGAAGGTCCACCAGATGTCAGCGGAGGGTTTCACCTCAGCGCAGGAAGTCCGGGATGTCTAGAGCATCACCGTAGGTTTCGTTGCTGGGAGGAACGATCGCTGGTTCGGCCAAAGCATCGGCAAGATCGTCATCACCGGCGACTACCTCGCGGGTGTCCGAAGGTTCCTTGAGCAACGCTGGCTGGCTTGCATCACGTGGCTTCGGTTCACCGCCGTCGAAGCCGGC
>JBEBSZ010000073.1:0-3549 GCA_040394025.1 Aeromicrobium sp. | reverse complement strand
GATCAGTATTGCTGAACTTCCACACGTTGATGGTGTGAATGTGCACTGGGTTCACGGCCGGGAGAGTTGGGTTTCGGCGGTCAAGGAGCTCGAGTGGCCGAGCGGTGATGTTTTTGTGTGGGTCGCTGGAGAAGCCGGAGCAGTTCGCCAGATCCGGCAATTTGTCGGCCAAGAGCGAGCCGTGCCGCGTGACTTGTTGGATGCGACGGGATATTGGCGGCTGTGAGCGTGACGGTTTATCGGCTCTTCGGATTCTGGTGTGTTCCGCCCAACTCTCCCAACTTTTGGTCGGTTTGACCCCTCATTTCGGCGGAAATCGGGGGTCAAACCGACCAGAAGTTGGAATCCGAGTGTGATCCGTGGCTTTGGCTTTACGTATGCTTTTCCCCGATTTCACGAGGTCCGCGCCGACATCGGAAGAGTCGGATTAGCGAACGCGAGCACCCACGATGAGCCAATCGTCATTTTGTTGGCGGAGCCATAGGGTGACGAGCCTGACTGCCATGAATAGGCCGTATGCAATCCACAGTGCCACAAAAGTCGCGTCGGTCAGATGTACCCATGCAGCCATCGGTAGATAGGCGATGAGAGTGACGAGCCCCGCCCACGCGAGGAAACGTGAATCGCCCGCACCAATGAGGACGCCGTCGAGGATGTAGACCAGTCCTGATAAAGGCATAGCGACAGCCACGACGATGAGTGCTGGCGTCGTCGTTGACTGTACGAGTTCGTCGCGACTAAAAGCTATAGGAATCAGAGTGCAGCTGATTCCTATGGCGAGGCCCATAGTGAGCCCGCCAATACTGCCCCACCGCATCAGGGTTCTGGTGATGATGCGGGTTTCGGTTACATCGCCCGCGCCCAAGGAGCGTCCGATTAGCGTTTGCCCTGCGATTGCGATGGCGTCGAGAGCGAACGAGCTCATGAGCACGATGGTCATGACGATTTGATGAGCAGCTAAGGCAGCGTCACCGAGGTTTGATGCGAGCCACGTTGCGATCAGTAGAACGGCTCGTAAGGTTGCTGTCCGGACCAGCAAGGCGAAGCCGTCACTGATGGCGGCAGCGATAGTTGTGATGTTTGGTGCAGATCTGACTCCCGCACCACGAACGTGCTTTCTCACGACAAACAACAACCATATGGCAGCAAACCATTGGGCAAGTACGAGGCCGGTTGCGGCACCTTTGAGGCCCATCGTTAATCCGAAAACGAGCAGTAAGGTGATGAGCACATTGGTGATGTTCGCACTAATCATCACGATGAGCGGCGTGCGAAGGTCGAGTACTCCGCGAAGTGCGCCGGTCGTCGCCATGACGACAAGCGCGGCGGGAATACTCCAGGCGGCGATCCCGAGGTAGCTTTCTGTAAAGTTTCGAACTTCCTCAGAACTTGAGAATGCGTTGGCTGTTGCACCAGCGGTCAGGTGAATGATGATTGCGAGCACGACGCCTAGAACTGCGGCCAGCCAGATGGCTCCCATTGCGCTTGACATTGCGGCTGAGCGGTTGCCTGCGCCTTGTTGTCGGGCTACGGCTGCCGTGCTGCTGTAGGCCAAGAAAATGCATAGGCCGATGATTGTTGACAGGACTGTTGAGCTTGCTCCGAGTGCGGCCAGTTCCCCCCGGCCGAGGTGACCGACGATTGCCGTGTCGGCAGCTAACATGAGTGGTTCGCTGATCAAGGCAGCGAATGCGGGGACAGCAATAGCAACGATGGTCCGATTGAGTCCCTCTTGCTTCACACACATACTCTAAACCGCGCAAACCGCAAGCGAAATTGTCGACTTATCCACTGTTGCCTGTGCAGAACTTTTCTTAACCACATTCCACAAAACTTTCTTCTATCCACAGAATGTGTATGGTGTTTCCGCAGGTCAGAGCGCTATGTGACGTAGGTTACATAGAGATATACACAGGTCAGTCCACAGGCTGTGCACAGTGCTCCTCGGCGTTGCCCACAGGTTATCCACAGGTTTAAGGGTTCAGGTAGAACTTGAGAGTAGACGGTGTTAGGGGCGATCACCTAGGGTCGGTTTCAGCGCCTCCGAACGTCGATTATTTAGCTTTGACCCCACCGCTAAAAATATGTCAGTGGTGCCCATTACGTTTTGTTTTGACCCATGGTTTTGTTGTCTCGGAATCTGAAGGGAGCCGTCTTGAGCGTCGCCGACCTCTATGATCCAGCCGAACCTCACGACTCGTCGTCGGCAGCTAGAGGATTTGTTCCACCTCAAGATATGGCGGCAGAACAAAGCGTGCTTGGGGCGATGCTGCTCAGTAAGAACGCAATCGACCCGGCAAGTGACATTCTTGAGGGCCGCGACTTCTATCGGCCGGCCCACGAACACATTTTCGACGTCATTTGCGATTTGGCATCTCGCGGGGAACCAGCAGATGCGATCACCGTGGCAGCCGAACTCACCCGGCAAGGAGAAATTGGCAAGATAGGCGGAGCCGCCTATTTGCACGATTTGGTCCAGAGCACCCCAATCGCTGCCAATGTCGACTATTACGCAGACATTGTTCGCGAAAAGGCCGTACTACGTCGTTTGGTTTCAGTCGGCCAACATATTGCCCAACTCGGACAGGCCGGCCAGGGCGAGGTTTCCGAGCTGGTCGACAGCGCACAAGCTGCGGTGCTTGATGTTGACGGCTCGGGAGCAAAAGAGGACTACCGGCTGCTTTTTGAAGTCGCGTCCGAAGCTATCGATGAGCTTGATCGTATTGAGAGTCGCACCGGAGACGTCGACGGTATCCAATCTGGCTTTCCTGATCTGGATCGGCTGACCACAGGATTTAAAGCTGGCCAGATGATCGTCGTGGCTGCCCGACCAGGCGTCGGCAAATCCACTCTCGGCCTTGACATCATCCGTCATGCTTCGATTCGTCAGGGTAAGACTTCTGCGATCTTTTCTTTAGAAATGACCGCTTCGGAAATTGCCATGCGATTGCTTTCAGCCGAAGCGCGCGTTGCTATCAACCACATGCGTGGTGGCACCATGTCCGCCAATGAGTGGACGGCGATTTCGACAGCGGTCCACAAGGTGCAATCGGCCAGCATTGTTATTGACGACAGCCCCAATATGACGATGGCGCAGATTCGATCCAAAGCTCGACGCATTCAGAAACAACACGGTCTTGATCTCATCGTCTTGGACTACTTGCAGCTCATGACATCCGGGAAGCGTGTTGAGAGCCGTCAGGTTGAAGTGTCAGAGTTCAGTCGTCAAATTAAGCTTTTGGCGAAAGAGCTAGAGATTCCCATCGTCGCCATCAGCCAGCTGAACCGAGGCTCGGAACAGCGAACCGACAAGACCCCACAGTTATCTGACTTACGTGAATCTGGATCAATCGAACAAGACGCTGACATCGTCATGCTCTTGAATCGACCAGACGCAACGGGCGCAGGTGAATCTGAGCGACCAGGCGAAGCAGACATTATTGTGGCGAAGAACCGTTCGGGTCCAGTGAACAAAGTGGGCGTGGTCTTCCAAGGGCACTACTCGCGTTTTGCGCCCGCAGCGCGCGACGTCGAACCTCCAGATGGCGG
>JBEBSZ010000072.1:0-3782 GCA_040394025.1 Aeromicrobium sp. | reverse complement strand
GACGTATGGATCGATGACAACGGCGACATCATCTCAATCGGCGTTTATCAAGCTGGACCCCATACGGTCGAGGGCTTAGGCGTCGGCAGCACCTTGGGCGAGATTTCACGCACCTACGAAAATGCAGAGATGGGGCCAGTCGGTACAGACCAAACGGGGCTATTTGTCAGTGACGGTAACCATTGGCTGGGATTCTTGTTTGACGGAAAACCAGAAAAAGTCAACCGGGATTCGGTAGTTCAGTTCGTTGAGGTCACGGGCGACAGCAAACCCAGTTTGATGCGCATTGGCTGCTGACATTCAGTCATTGGTTACGGCTTAGCTACGGCCAAGAGAGCTTCTGGCAACGTGAATGCCCCTGAATACAATGCCTTGCCAATAATGGCACCTTCGATACCTTGGCCAGTTAACGCCGCGAGATGTCGAAGATCGTCGAGATTAGCAATACCGCCGGATGCAACGACGGGCTTTTTCGTGTAGGCCGCGACTTCTTTGAGCAGTTCGAGGTTTGGACCCGTTAGCGTACCGTCTCGAGTCACATCCGTCACAACGTAACGTTGACAACCATCAGCTTGCAAGCGATCGAGTAGGTCAAACACATTGCCAGCTTCTTGGGTCCAACCACGAGTTGCAACAGTCGTGCCACGCACATCCACGCCGACGGCGATTCGATCGCCGAACTCGGCCAAGATCTTGCGACACCATTCTGGATTCTCGATGGCTGCGGTACCGAGGTTTACGCGTCGACAACCCGTAGCTAGAGCTTTGGTCAGCGACTCGTCATCACGAATACCACCGGAAAGCTCAACCTTCACATCAACGGATGCGACGACTTCGGCCACCAAGTCACTGTTGCTGCCTTTGCCAAATGCGGCATCGAGATCCACCAAATGGATCCATTCAGCGCCATCGGTCTGCCACTGTTGTGCAGCGGCAACCGGCGAACCGTATCCAGTTTCGGTTCCAAGTTCACCCTGGACGAGGCGCACCGCCTGTCCGTCCACAATGTCGATCGCGGGAAGAAGTTCAAGAGTCACGGCCGCAAGGCTACCGTGTCTAACTCAGGTGGTGCAGCACCGCTCAGAAAGCAGCCAACCAGTTACGCAGCACCCGTTGCCCGCTTTCACCCGATTTTTCAGGGTGAAACTGCGTCGCCCACAACGGTCCGTGCTCGACTGCAGCCACAAAAGTGTCATTTTCGTGGTCTGCCCACGTGACGAGCGGATCGGGACCAATGGATTCGTCTAGTTCCCAATTGCGCACCGCATAGGAGTGCACAAAATAAAACCGTTCATTCTCGACCCCAGCGAACATACGACTACCGGCTGGCGGATTGATCGTGTTCCAGCCCATATGCGGCACAACCTCAGCGTGAATCCGCTCGACCCGGCCCGGCCACTGGCCAGTGCCAGCCGAGCGGATCTGGTGCTCAACTCCTTCTGCAAACAAAATTTGCATGCCGACACAGATACCTAACACCGGACGTTGAGCGATAAGACGCTGATCCAGAATGCGTTCGCCGTCAATATCTTTGAGACCCTGAATGCAATGTGCAAATGCGCCAACGCCAGGCACAACCAGACCTTCGGCTTCAATCGTCTCTCGGGCATCTGACGTGAGCGTGACGTTGGCACCCGCTACTTCTAGCGCGCGAACTGCCGAACGAAGATTTCCAGAACCGTAATCGAGGACTGCGACAGTCCTCACAACGCTCCCTTAGTCGACGGCACACCTGATTCACGCGGATCTGGCTCAATCGCCATCCGTAAAGCGCGCGCTAGTGCCTTGAACTGACACTCGGCAATGTGGTGCGGATCGCGACCTGCCAAGAGATTCATGTGGACCGTGATCCCGGCCCGGTGAGCAATCGACTCAAAAACATGCGAGGTCAAAGAACCAATGTACTGGTCACCAATGATCGCTGTGATCTGGTACTCCGGCTCCCCCGTGTGCACAAAGTAACTGCGGCCAGAAATATCAACCACACATTGAGCAATTGCCTCATCAAGGGGCACGGTCGCATTGCCGTAGCGGCGAATTCCAGCCTTGTTTCCGAGGGCTTCCTTCAGTGCGTCGCCAATGCAGATAGCCGTATCTTCGACAGTGTGGTGTGCATCGATGTGCAGATCGCCATCAGACTGCACTTTGAGATCAATCAGCGAGTGACGGCTCAACGCAGTAAGCATGTGGTCGTAGAAGCCCACGCCGGTCGAGATCTCGTGGCGGCCAGTGCCATCAAGATCAAGTTCAACCACAACGCTGGACTCTGATGTGGTGCGTTCAATCCGAGCTGTACGGCTCATCTGGGGTCAACCTCCTGTAAAGCGGTACGGAAAGCTGCCATTTCATCGGGAGTACCGATGGACACACGCAGCCAACCGTTTGGTCCGGTCTCGCGAATTAACACGCCGGCGTCGAGCAAACCTTGCCACACTTTATGGCGATCTGGGAAATGCCCGAAGAATATGAAGTTTGCATCTGACGCAGCCACCTCGTAGCCGCAGCTCGCGAGCCAAAGGGCCAAGGCGTCGCGTTCAGATCGCAAATCTGCAACCTTGGCGAGCAATTCATCTCGGTGTTCCAAGGCTGCCAAACCGACCGCCTGTGTCACGGCGGACAAATGATAAGGCAGGCGCACAATACGTAAGGCGTTAACGATCTGCTCGTGTGCCGCTGCGTATCCAATTCGAGCTCCCGCAAGTGCAAATGCTTTGCTCATAGTGCGAGTCACGATGAGCCGCGGTTGTTCAGCCAAAAGAGCCAAGGCCGTCGGTGTGGTGTCGCGGCGGAACTCAGCATAAGCCTCGTCGACTACCACGATGCCCGAGGTAAGTTCCAACACTTCGCGAAGTACCTCTGAATCGAGCGCCGTGCCCGTGGGATTGTTTGGTGACGTCAAAAACACGACATCGGGTTGTTCGGCCAAGATCAGTGCTCGCGCATGTTCCACATCAATCGTGAAGTCTTCGCGACGTATACCTTGCACCCAACGCGAATGCGTATTTCGCGCGTATTCGGGATACATAGAATATGTGGGAGCAAATGACAAGACAGTACGACCGGGCCCAGCAAAGGCTTGCAGGATGTGCATCATGATTTCATTCGAACCGTTGGCTGCCCACAGGTTCGCTTCGGTCAGATTATGGCCAAGATAATGTGCGAGGTTCGCCCGCAATTTGCTCGCTTCTCGATCAGGATAACGATTGAGATCAGCAGCCGCACCGCGTACCTTTTCAGCGATATCTGCAGCCGTCGCTTCACTTGGCGCCCAAGGGTTCTCGTTCACATTGAGCGCGATGACATCGGATATCTGTGGAGCGCCATAGGGTTCCTCATTCCGAAGGTCATCACGAATCGGCAACCATTCGGGAAAGGTCACTGTTCGACCTCCAACCGAATCGCTACCGCAGCACCGTGGGAAGGCAAATTTTCCGCTTCTGCCAGCGTCACGACAGTAGGTCCGATATCACGCAAGGCACCTTCGGTGTAATGCACGACTTGCATGTTCTTAGTAAATGCGCGAACTGAAAGCCCAGAGGAGTGACAGGCACAACCTGCCGTCGGCAACACGTGGTTTGATCCAGCTGCGTAATCACCCAGCGACACGGGTGTATATGAGCCGACGAAAACCGCCCCGGCGTTCGTGATGCGGGCTGCAACGGCATCAGGATCGTGGGTATGGATCTCTAGGTGTTCGGCAGCGTAGGCATTAGCCACATCGACAGCCTGATCCAGATCACGGACGTGCACGAAAGCTGATTGTCGCCCACTAAGCGAGGTGC
>JBEBSZ010000071.1:0-4118 GCA_040394025.1 Aeromicrobium sp. | reverse complement strand
GAGCGAGTTACGGCATCGAATCCAAGCGTGGTCGTTCAAGATAAGGCGAGCTTTGCTGAGGCGCAACGCGAGCAAGTCAACACCCTGCTCTTTCTGATTTACGCTTTGCTTGGTTTAGCCATCGTGATCGCCATCTTGGGCATCGTCAACACCTTGGCGCTGAGTGTCATCGAACGTACTCGTGAACTTGGACTCTTGCGGGCCGTCGGACTTGAGCGCGGACAGCTTCGTCGGATGGTTCGTTTGGAGTCAATCGCGATCGCTGTTCTCGGCGCGGTTTTGGGCATTGCTTCCGGTTTGCTCTTTGGTGTTGCCTTGCAGAAGACGTTTGCGGATACCGGGATCACAGTGTTGTCGATTCCGGCAGTTCAATTGACTGTCTTCTTGCTGGTGGCTGCCGTGGTGGGTGTTCTTGCGGCACTGCTTCCGGCTCGACGGGCAGCCAAACTCAATATTCTTGACGCCATAGCCGTTGAGTAGACGTTTTAGTGCAACTGGAATTACTGAGTGTCATGGTATTTCTGTTAAACTTCCACGGTTGCCTTAATGGCAGCCGCCTCCTGTGACGGAAAGTCCGTCACCGCTTAGTCCAAAGGAGTCCGCAGTGTCACTGCGCAAATACGAAATCATGGTCATTCTGGACCCAGATCTCGATGAACGTACTGTCGCACCAAGTCTCGACACTTACCTGAACGTGATTCGCCAAGATGGCGGAAGCGTTGACAACGTCGATATTTGGGGCAAGCGTCGTCTCGCCTATGAAATTAACAAGAAGAGCGAAGGTATTTACGCTGTTCTCGATATCACGGCAGCGCCAGCTTCGGTCAAGGAACTGGATCGCCAGTTCACTTTGAACGAGTCCATTGTCCGTACTAAGGTCACGCGCCCCGACGCACGCTGATCTCGGTCGGACCTCACCTGTGCAAAACGGTTCGTTTTTGTCACCCAAGTGAGGAACACTCGACCATAATCCTCAGCATCGGTTCGAAAGGCTAGACATATGGCAGGCGAAACAATCATCACCGTCGTTGGTAATTTGACGGATGATCCGGAATTGAAGTTCACCCCATCAGGTGCAGCTGTTGTCAACTTCACGGTTGTGTCCAATACCCGCACCTTTGACCGTCAGACTAACGAGTGGAAAGAGAGCGATACGCTCTTTTTGCGCTGTGCTGCGTGGCGTCAGATGGCTGAAAACATTGCTGGATCCTTGCAAAAGGGCCAGCGGGTAATCGTCACTGGAGCACTTCGAGTCCGCAATTTTGAGCGTCAAGATGGTTCCAAGGGAACCAGCGTCGAACTAAATGTTGAAGAGGTTGGCCCCTCGCTCCGATTCGCTACGGCACAAGTCACTCGTATTGCTCGCTCGGATGCGGGTGGATTCGGTGGCGGCCAGCCAGGCGGAGCCCCAGCGGCAGGTGGCTTCGGTCAGCCTGCAGGTGGTGCGCCTGCTGCCGATGCTTGGAGTACAGACACTCCGTCGAGTGGTTCGACCCCGTTCTGACCCACGTTTACGAAAGATCTACAAAGGAACACCATTATGGCTAAACCCATTGTTCGGAAGCCAAGCAAGAAGGGCAATCCTCTTGCTGCTGCCGGCGTCAGCACCATTGATTACAAAGACACCGCGCTTTTGCGCAAGTTCATCTCCGATCGCGGCAAGATCCGTGCTCGCCGGGTAACCGGTGTCTCCGTCCAGGAACAGCGCCAAATCGCTAAGGCTATTAAGAACGCCCGTGAAATGGCATTGCTCCCTTACACCTCTAGCGGACGCTGAGAAAGGGAATCTCGATGAAACTCATTCTCACGCACGAAGTGTCAAAGCTTGGCTCGCCAGGTGACATCGTGGAGGTCAAGGATGGTTACGGTCGTAACTACTTGCTTCCACGCAATTTTGCGATTCGTTGGACTAAGGGCGCAGAAAAGCAAGTTGAGTCGATCAAAGCTGCTCGCGATGCGCGTGCCGTCCACGACCTTGAGACTGCGAAGTCCATCAAGGGCAATCTCGAAGCCAAGCCAATCAACGTTCCTGTTGTCGCTGGCCCGGGCGGTCGTCTCTTCGGTGCGGTAACCGTTTCCGATATTGCGTCTGCTCTTTCGGCAGCCGGAGTTGAGGTGGATAAGCGTCGCATCGAGGTCGGTAATCCGATCAAGACGCTTGGAGCCCATAACGTCAGCGTCAAGGTTCATCCTGAGGTGCAAGCCGAAGTTGCCTTGAACGTCGTCGCAAGCAAATGATCCGCAGATCGCCGGGCCTCTTGTCGGGGGCTCGGCGTTTTGCTTTTCTCACCAGTCTGTTGCTGGTGCTTTCGGCATGCTCATTTTTTGCTGAGTCTTCCGAGGAAGAGTCCCTGCCGACCTCTGACTATGTCGCCGCGGCGGCTGACGAGGTTGCCGAGGGGGGCACGCTCACCTTAGGTGCAGTGATGATGCCAAGCAATCTCAATCCGGCTCATGTCGAGGGGCTGAATACTGACGCGCCCAATATTTTGGCACCAACGACTGGTTCTGCGGTAAGAGTTTTGGCCGACGGCCGTTGGGAAGTAGACAAAAACTACGCGACGAGTGTTTCAGTTATTGATCGTGATCCCCTTGTCATCGAAGTCGAGTTGTCGCCGAAGGCCGTCTGGGAGGGCGGCACACCCATCACCTCAAAAGACATGGTGTCTTTTGTTAAGGCGATGAAAGATTCCTCCTATCATGCAGCGCCGCATCCGGCTATCAGCGATATCGACAAGGTCGAAGTAGAGTCCGATCTGAGTTACCGCGTCATCTTTAAGCGTCCCAATGCTGACTGGCCCGCTGTCATTTATCCGACGATCCCGGCTGCCGTTAGTTCAAAGCGTGACGTCTTCAATACGCTGTTTATCGATCGTGCCGTGCCATCGAATGGGCCGTTTCGGGTGGCTGAAGTTTCTACAGCAACCAATACGATTCGACTTGAACGCAACCCTCGTTGGTGGGGTACAACACCCAAACTTGATGAGATCATTTGGCGGTTTGCAGAATCAGAGATTTTGAACACTGCTTTTGACTTGGGCGAACTGGACATGGCTCCTATGTTGCACATGGAAAAGAACACAGTTCCTGAGGGAGCTACTCTGCGTGCTTCAGCGAGTAGTTCCTGGAGTCAGCTGACACTCAACGGCGGCCGAGGTCCGTTAGCTGATGCCAAGGTCCGGCAGGCTATCTCCTTGGCGCTTGACCGCGACGAGTTTGCAGAAGATCAGCTTGAATATCTTGGAAAATCTGGCATTCCGCTCGACACAGTCGTGATGATGCCCGGACAAATCGGGCATGAGGATCTCGGCATCACGACGGACGTCGGCGAAGCGAAAGACCTATTAAAGGAAGCTGGTTGGAAAGTTTCCGATGGCAAGGCCAGTAAGGGCGGAGAGGCCTTGGAGTTGGTTTTGCCTGTCCCGGAAGCTGCGGACATTCCGGAACGCCGTGCAGCTATTGTGACGAAGCAATTAGCTGAAATCGGGATTACGGTCAAGACGGAAGTGGTCGCAGCAGACACGTTCTATGAAAAACGAGTCATTCCGCTCGATTTCGATCTTGTCACTTTTACGCGCCGCGGTTCAGCATTCAACGTTTCCCAAAGTCGCCAATGGTTTACTCCGCTTGACAGTCCACAGAACTTTACGGGCAAAGCATCGAAAGCAATCGGTTCAGCGTTCCGGACAGCTGTAACGGAACTCGATGCCGATAAGAGAGTTTCGGCGATTGGCGAAGTCGAAGAAATTGCCCATGCTCAGGCATCGGTCGTACCACTCGTCGTGATTCCTGCGGCATGGGTCGTGAGGGACGGTGTCGTGAACTACGGCCCAACACAATTCGAGCAACTAGATTGGACCGTTGTCGGCTGGCATACGGATTCTGTGGAGAAATAGCGTGGCGAGAACGCGGCGTACTGTTCAACACTGGCCTGCAGTGTTGCGTGAGCTCACCGTGTCTCATGTGCATGACGTCACCCCGACCTTGCGTCGTATTACTCTCGTTGGTGCGCAGCTTGCTGAGTTCCCGGTCGAGGGAGGCACAGCTGCGGCATTCCAGAGCACCGGCTTTGACGACAGCATCAAAGTGCTGGTCCCTTTTGACGGCGAGAGTCGGCC
>JBEBSZ010000070.1:0-4597 GCA_040394025.1 Aeromicrobium sp. | reverse complement strand
GCGTGTATTGCGGGCGTCGCATACGCCTTCGTCACGAAGAACTGGGCACTGGTTGCCATCTTTTTCGGTGGGCTGATCATCACCTACCAGTTAAATAAAGGCGAGCAGAAAACTTCCGGCGAGGCCACTAATCCCGAAGAAACCGGCTTGGAATTGCTCGACAACGGTATGGCCTCTTTACTGGCAGGCAGCTACCCTGAGGCTCGCTCCGATTTGCGTTCAGCCGTGTCAAAGTTCCGCTCTAGTCAGGATCAACGACTCGTGGTCGTAGGTCTCACCTTCCAAGCAGTCACCGAGGCCGCTGACCGCGAAATTGCTGCGGGCCTAGCAACACTCACAAATGCTGAACGGGAACTGGAAAAGCTCCCGGCAGACTTACTGGAGATTTCTGATTGGTTGCGTGAAATTCACGCGCTCACCAGTTTTGCTCTCGATCATGATGTACCGAATCCGATTGGACTCATCGCCGACGTTAAAGACATCGCTGAGCGCGCGGCCCGAGAGCCTTGGTGAGACGACAGCGTGCAATCGTCAAACTGGCAGAACTGCGTCACGCCTTTGGACTCACCCAAGTTGAGCTAACCGAGACTTGACTCTGCGCCGCATTATTGCGAGTTTTAGGAGGAAAGGAACCTCATGACTTCCGCAGCCTCTCCGAACACAACAACGCAACACAACCCCGCAGCCACAACCATGCTTTTCATTGGCATTTTGGCCGTAGTCGCTGGCGGACTGCTTTCCGCCATGACCTCACCACTCTCGCTCGAACATGGCAGTTGGGCTTCCGCATTTCTCGTTCTCGTGGTTGGAGTTGCGCAGATCGCTATGGCTCTACAGCGTCGCCATCACGATGCGAAACCCGCCACCGGATGGCTGCAATGCGCAGCCTGGAACCTTGGCGCAGCTGCCGTCATCGCAGGCACCTTCTTGGCCACCACGCTCCTCGTCGACCTTGGATCGATCTCAGTTGTCGTGGCGTTAGTGCTGGCATTTCAATCCAACTTGGGCCAACATCCAGTTAACCGGTGGACCATTGGTTATCGTCTGCTTTTGCTCATCCTCATGATCAGCATTCCGATCGGTATCGTGCTCTCACACCTTCGCCACTGAAGCACGAAGTGTTCCGGAGTGCATCTCGCGAAAGTGCGAGTACATTGACATAGATCAGCCACACATGAGGGAGTTCTCATGGCCACGAAAGTCACGACGGTCGATGAATACATCGAAGGCCTACCGCCAGCAGCCCGCGAACGCATCGTGAAGCTCCGTGCACTCATCAACCAGACTGCCCCTCAATTCAGCGAAGCCATCAAATGGGGTTCGCCCGCCTTCATGCATCCCAATGGCGTGATCATGCTTGTGATTTCTGCGCACAAAACACACTCAAACACGACCTTCACGCCCAGCACAGCCAAACATTTCACAGAGAAACTGACAGACTTCGAAACCGGCAAAGGGTCACTCAAACTCCCCTACACTGCCGATATCCCTGACGCACTTATCCGTGAAATGATCGAGTACCGCATCCACGAATTCGAAAACGATGGCGTGAAGTGGATGTAACTCCCGAAGGCACAGCTCTCGCCCTATTCCCGCCACACCCGCAAGGCGCAAACATGCACGGTCTAACTCTCAGCGAGGCGCCATCCGCAATGCACCATCCATACGGATCGTTTCACCATTGAGATAGTCGTGCTCCACGATCATTTTGACGAGCTTCGCGTATTCAGACGGCTGCCCTAAACGTTGTGGGAACGGCACACCAGCAGCTAGCCCGGCACGCACCTCGTCGCTCACTGTCGCCAAGAGAGGGGTATCAATAATGCCTGGTGCGATCGTGTTGACACGGATACCGTATTGCGCAAGATCACGCGCCGCGGGCAGGGTCATACCAACGACACCGCCCTTGCTCGCCGAGTAGGCGACTTGTCCAATCTGACCTTCAAACGCCGCAATCGAAGCAGTGTTGACGATAACGCCACGCTGTCCGTGTTCAAGTTCCTCAGTTTGCGCGATCGCTTCCGCCGCCATGGCCATCACCGTGAACGTACCTACAAGATTGATATTGATGACCGTGCTAAACATGCCTAGATCGTGAGGCCCGCGTTTACTGAGCACTCGGCCGGAAGGGCCAATTCCCGCACAGCTCACGGCGGTACGCAATGGTCCGACTTCAGCAGCGGTCGCTACGGCCGCGCGTACTTGGTCGGCATCCGTCACATCCGTAGCAACATAAGACACACCGTCGACAATCGGTGCGCTTTCAATGGCGGCAGGTAAATCAAGAGCAAAAACGTGTGCCCCCGCCTGAGCCAAGGCCTGAGCGGTTGCCGCCCCTAAACCAGAGGCCGCGCCCGTAACAATTGCGGAGGTATTCTTCAGCTGCATAGTCAGCCTTTCGTCGGTGTCAGCAGTTTCGAGGCTAATTGCTGACATGCCAAATACGTAATGCCGGGTTCAATCTTCCGATCAAACCCGGCATTACCTCACCATCTATTCAGGCCCGATGACAGTCAAGATCACCACATGTCGTCTGGAGTGAAGTAAAGGATCAGTGTCGAATCTGATCCATCGAGAGCGAAAATCGCTTCGATACCTTCTCCTGACTTGTAGCCACAGGCGAGGAAACTACGCCACTGCATTGCATCAGAATCCAGCTCTTCAGGGGTGAGCGTGTCAAGAAGCCCTTGCGCCTCGGTTACTTCGTCTGGCGACGAGTATGGGTCGTCTACGATGTCTTCGAGAATTTCACGCACGGTCGCGCTAACGAACAAGTAGCCGTTATTGCGCAACTTCTTACGCACTTGCTCGATAGTGTCGCCGTCGAACTGAAGTTCTTCGAAGCCCGAATCCTCTTTGAGTTTGTTCGCATCGGATCTGACGGCGCACTTACCTTGCTTTGCTGTCGTGTAATAGGTTCGCGTTGTCGTCTTTGTCTTGCCCTTGTACTTGTACTTGACCTTTGCCGTGATCTTGTATCGGCCTGGCTTGAGGTTTACCGATTTCTTGTTCTTCGCGATCGTCTTCTTCGCGCTGTAGGAATAGACGGTGATGGTCTTTGATTTGACCGAGACCTTCTTCTTATTCTTCTTTACCGAGGGCGTGTGCTTGGCAGTGCCAGCCCAACCCACCCAATGGAATTCGATCTTGTTGATAGTGACTGGTTTTTTAGCTGCTGCCTGAGCTGGTGATGCCACCAGCATTGTGCCCATGAGCAAGGCCAGTGCAGAAACAATTGCAACAAAATAACGGCGCATATACATGCCCTTCTAATTAAGAATGAAAGAGCAAATTATCACCCGTTAGTAGCTAAAACGAGGGTATTTTCAAATGATCGTCCAAAACGACGAGAAATAGCTCCTTATAACTACAATTTCAGCAAAAATCTCGAATCACAGGAGATCCAATATTGGGCGGTCTCAGCCCTTTCGTTTCAGGTCTCGTCCGATGACGAGTCGCTGTATTTGATTCGTGCCTTCAAAGATCTGCATGACCTTGGTTTCACGCATATAACGTTCGACCGGAAAGTCTTTCGTATAGCCGGCCCCACCCAAAACTTGGACGGCATCAGTTGTGACCTTCATAGCGTTGTCGGTCGCCACGAGTTTCGCGATAGATGCTTGGCGACTAAATGGTCTGCCTGCATCCTTGAGTCGCGCCGCGGCCACATAGGTAGCTCGCGCCGATTCGGTGGCAGCCGCCATATCAGCCAATAGAAAAGCTAAACCTTGATGATCAATAATCGGCACACCGAACGCTTCCCGTTCTTTCGCATAAGCCACGGCAGCATTGAGCGCTGCTTGCGCTACGCCCGTGGCGACAGCAGCAATACCAAGACGCCCCGAATCAAGACCAGCCAAAGCGATCGACAGTCCTTGGCCTTCGTCACCCAGCCGCCGTTCAACTGGAACGCGTACCTGATCGAAGAGCATCGTGGCTGTCGTTGAACTCATCAAGCCCATCTTGTCTTCCGGCACATCAGCAGTCAGACCTTCAGCATCCGCTGGCACGAGAAAACACGTAATACCGCCATCAGCCACGGCCATCGTCTTGTAATAGTCCGCTTGACCGCCATGAGTGGTCCAAGCTTTGGCACCGGAAATGACGTAATCATCCCCGTCTCGGCGAGCGGTGGTACGCATGGCTGCCGGGTCGGAACCAGCATGAGCTTCAGAAAGGCAGTAGGCACCTAAGAGTTCTCCCCCAAGCATGTCGGGCATCCACTGTTGTTTCTGCTCTCGGGTACCCACGTGATCAAGCCCGAAGCAGCTGAGCGCATGCACACTCACACCAACGCCGACTGCTGCCCATGCTGTCGCAATTTCTTCGATCACCTGGAGGTAGACCTCATAAGGCTGACCACCGCCACCGAGTTCTTCGGCGTACGGAAGGCCAAGAAGTCCTGCGCGTCCTAGAGTGCGGAATGCTTCACGCGGGAAGGTGGCCGTTCGCTCTGCTTGATCCACCTGCGGCGCAAGTTCTGCAGCAGCAATCTGTCGCGTCAAATCAATCAGATCGTGTGCTTCGTCACTCGGCAACAAACGGTCAACCGACATACATACTCCCAAAGTGAATCCAAACTAAAGCCAGAACCACT
>JBEBSZ010000069.1:0-4601 GCA_040394025.1 Aeromicrobium sp. | reverse complement strand
TAATCGAAGGGTTGCTGGTTCGAATCCAGCCGGGGGAGCACTTCAGACTCGCCTCCACCATCACCGGTGGGGGCGAATCCATGTGTGCGCAGAATACTTTTGACACCAGAGTCCGCGTTGTTGATGTAAGCGTCGGCTAGCTGGTCCATAAATTGCTTAGCTAACTCTCGCTTGGTGGGGATAACCAACACGAGCGGTTCAGTTTGACGAATCAAAACACTGTTTGCCACAAAGATCGCAGTGCGTTTGTTGCCATCCATAAACGGCTGGGCCCGGGCGATGTCTATGAAAAGGCTAAGTGCTTGTTCTTGCGGGTCATTCTGAGCCAGGGCTCTGCTAATGATGAGTTCTAATGCTTCTTCGTCGAGCGCTGGCGGTTCATGTCGGCCGAGTGGAGTTTCCACGCCAATTCGGTCATCGTTGGAACGGAACCGACCGGGCTCTAGAGCCGCACTACGGCTCAAAGTCTTGTTGATTTCACGCGCGTAATGAGCGTTGATCACATCGTTTTGGTGGTCAATCACATGCTGGGCCGCATCACGCAGGTCTTTCAGCAAGGCGAGGTCGGAACGCGAGGTTACGCCGGTGAGACTGCCTGAGCGTAAAAACCGTTCGGTGTCTAGGCGGCCAGTCGATAATCCGTCGAAGACACGGCCGGATGACCACACAACGGTGGTGAGGTCCGCAACGTTCAGTATGCGCTTCACGAGGCCTCCTAGGGTTTCCCGAGCCTAACAGTCGGTCAATCGGATCAATCACAATTCCTGCGGGACGCCAGTACCTTTGGGTCAAGAACACCTAATAGCTGTTCTTGATCCACACTTCCATCGTCGGTTTCGGCTCATTGCAGCAGCCCATCAGTAGTTCCCGAATGTTCGATGTTAACCACTCTGATTTGCATTTCGTTACATTTTTATCATTCGATTGGTACCATCCAAGGACGGAGGCAAAGCAGTCATCAAGATTACGTTCAAGTTCTACTCGAATACGTTTCTCAAGTAGCCTGCTCGCGGAAGCCTTGGATTCAATCATTTTAGGACTGGCTACGCCAGCCATTGCCGCGTCCGACAAAGGCGTACACATTAAGGTTTTCGGAGAATCCACTTCATGCGCGATGAGCCAAGCGTCCATCAACACGGACACAATACGGGCAGATAGCTGAGCCTCAAACATGAAGGTTTGTAGCCCCGCAATCCCACACAGAATGCCCCAGCGGGTTGCCTAGTCACTCAATAGTTAGAAGGTAACGTCATGAAAAATAAGCGTTTACTCACAATCGGTATCGCCTTCGGGATGGGGATAGTAGCTGGAACTGGTGGCTTAATCGCAGCAAATGCTACAGACGACGCGAAAGATCAAGCTTCGCTCGAATCCTTGATGGCAGGGAAGTACCAAGAAGAACTACCTCCGCTAAAAACCCTTGGAAACGGCTTGACCGCCGGAGCCTATCGAGTTGAAACTCCGCTCGAAGGACGCCCTGATTACTTGGAAGTTTTTCTGGACGACGGAACCGTGGCTTACGTCAAGCTCGAAGATACCTTTGCTGTGCCCGTAGTGCCTCTTGGCCGAAAAGGCCTGATCGAAGTCTCTGCTGAAGAAGTCAGGGAAATGAAAGCAGCTGACGACCGCCTAAAGGCACTTGCGAATGCTAAAGGCGAAATTTGGATCAATGCTTATGCCGAAGACGGCACAACGGTTGTTGGCGCATGGTTAATGGGTCACAAGTAAGGCAAATTGCTCTAACCGGACGATATGCGCTGAGCGGCTCTCACTGAATCCGGAACCTGATCTGGGCTGCTCGGCCTGCTGCTGGCCGTGCAGCGGTTCCGGCCGTCTACGCTGACACTTTTGTATAGGACTGGCCGGCGGTGATTTGTCGCAACTCCGTCCTGCCACTGCACAGAAATCATCGGGATTACTCCCTCAGCGAATTAATTGTGAGAGGTTTCGCGCGCTCGCGACATTTCATTGTTAAGAAACGTATCCAGAATGCGAGCGCCCTTGTGGCTGACTGTGGAGGAATCGTGACAAAGCGTTTTGTATCGCTTGTGCTTGGTTCTGGGCTGGCAGTCGCGGTGGTCGTCATGTGGGCAGTCACAGCCAATAGCGACGTGAGTGAGCCTCACGGCACACATGAGCCGGTCGTCATCGCTTTTGATGAACTTGTCTCTGAGGTGAGAAACTCCTACACACCCATGGAAACGCAGTGGACTGGAGATATGTGGTCCGAGTTCCTGCAGGACCGGAACGACGGTGGTCATCCGAAATATGTTGAGGGATACTCGACCTATGGCGTCAAAGGCAACGAACTGAGTCTGTATTTTTCTACGCCGCCCGCGCCTGACGTCCAAGCCTTCATTGACGTTCTTGGCGATAAATATTCCGTAGATGTAAAAGTCGTTCCTTCGGTCGTGAACACGGTCAGGATGGCAGAAGGCGCCGAAGCTATTCGCGAGGAACTATTCGAACTAGACGGTTTCACTCAGCTTAACGTTCATAACGACCATCAGTCTTTTGTCGTCTGGTTTGATAGCGCCGTTCTTGTGGGACCGTTTGATTTCGAGCGTGCCGAAGCGATTGTGCGAGGCGAGTTCGGAGACCACCCGGTGACGTTCCTCGACGCGCCAGGATCCTCGCTGCCGGGAATACTCTTTCGCGGTTAGGTGACGAGTTGGCTCATGATCGGGCCGGCTTCGCCGTTCAGTACAAGATCGGCAGCCCAATCCAGATCTGTTTGCTCGCGATTGATGATGACGACGCGTGCCCCAGCGGCCTTTGCCTCTAAAGGCAAGCCTGCTGCTGGGAATACTTCGAGGGAAGATCCAATCGCGAGCAACAAGTCGCAGTTACTGACGAGTTTGCTGGCTTCCTCCATGGCACGTTCGGGCATCATTTGACCAAATGAGATCGTGGCGGTCTTGATGATCCCGCCGCAACTCGGACAATCTGGATCCGAAGCGCCGACGGCAATCTGTTCCATTACCCATTTGTGTGACTGTGTGAACCCGCATCCGTCAGGGGTTCCGTGGCTGGGGAACAGCCCTATGCAGTGCACCTCTCGCACGTTTCCATGGATCTCAATGACCTTTTTCGAGCCAGCTTCTTGATGTAGTCCGTCAATATTTTGTGTAATGATGCCGGCAAGACACCCCTTCCCTTCAAGAGTCGCTAAAACCGTGTGAGTTCGATTGGGTTGTGGCATTGCTGCCACAAACTCTTCACGCATTTTCCACGAGTTCCGGCGCACTTCTGCCGACTCAACATAGCGGTCAAAGGTGAACTCGCGCGGATCGTAGCGAGTCCACAAGCCGCCGGGCGAACGAAAATCAGGAATACCCGACTCAGTAGAAACTCCCGCGCCCGTAAACGCCACAATCTTGGATGCTTCGCGCACGTACTGTGCCAAGGTTTCAACCGTCATGACTTCAGGCTACGGGTCAGACAAGGGTCTCGGATGACAGAAAGTCACAGTCGTAGTCGAGAACTCTAGCAAGGTTTAGACCGAATGATTTTGAATCTCATCATGCAGAAGACGAAATCAGTCGAACGTAAATTGGCGGACGATGAATGGCAGTTGCTCGGGATCCCGACATCGGAATAACCAACCACGACGGATTGAGGAGAGATACATGAGCGCAGCTGTAACAACTGCTCCTGAGGCCACAGACGCCCAGATCTTGACCGTAGAAACCACCGCACGTCTCGTGCCTGGCACAGCTACGGAAGTTAGCATCACCGCACGCGACCACGCTTTCACTATTGATGAGCCCGCAGCGCTCGGTGGCACCGATGTGGGCGCAAACCCGGTCGAACACTTACTGGCCGCATTAGGCAGCTGCCAAGTAATCACCTACCAAGTATGGGCGGGGAAGTTCGGCCTAAAAGTTGACACTGTTGACGTGAAACTGTCTGGTGATATCGACCTGCGCGGCTTCTTTGGGCTCGACTCGAATGTGCGCCCGGGCTTTGACGACATCACGGTAGACGTAACCGTGACCGGCCCAGAAACTCAAGAAAAGTATGAGGAGCTGGTTCAGACAGTCGAGCGTCACTGCCCAGTTTTGGACAATCTCGCAAGTGCGGTACGGGTGGCTGGATTAGTTTCAGTGAACGGAAACCAGATTACGATCTGAGGAAGAAATGCGAGTCCCTTAATCGGGCAAAAGCGCGGGGCAAACCTGACTGAAAGGTCGGCCGGGTTTGCCCCGCGTTTGTTCCGTGGGCTTGCCTCGTAAGATTGGTTTCGCAGATGGGGAGATAGCTCAGTCGGTTAGAGCAAGGGACTCATAATCCCTGGGTCGCGGGTTCGAGCCCCGCTCTCCCTACTACTGCGATGTCTCGCGACATCGTTTAGTTTTTGGGCTCGTCGGATGGGTGGGGTTTGAGAACGCGGCTCTAGCCGTTTTTCTCGGCTTGCTGCGTTCAGTGTGCGTTCGTATTGCCCGACTCGGGCTCCTCCCCACCTACCCTCTCGCGTTCACTCCCGCCTCCCAATTCCCACGAGACCGTCGAAAGTGTGAGTCAAGAACACCTATTAGGTATGCGTGCGCTCGTTGTCAAGCTGTGTTGAGTCACTCGGTCTATGTTTTTGTGGTTTCGTG
>JBEBSZ010000068.1:0-5249 GCA_040394025.1 Aeromicrobium sp. | reverse complement strand
TCCCATAGTTCGTTACGGGAAACAATCAAGTCGCTACACGCTTGGATGAATCGTGCCGTAGCGACCCCCGGTGTGGTGTCGCCCAAATAGTGCTCCACCATTTCGCGACGAGCGCTAACAGTTGGATCGTGCTCAAGGTGCTCGCGAACCACTGCAACCACCTCATCATCACGGCGAAGCAGCGGCAGCGCTTGCATAAGTGGTGACGGCGGAATGGGAGCCTGAGGTTCTGTCACAAGCACTGGTTTTCCGCTCGGTAACCAGTTGAGCGTCACGGCTGAAACATCCGTGATCAATAGATCAGCATCCGCAAAAGACTGCGCCAGTGGAATATCGATGTCTACCCGGTCGGCGAGCGTACGCACATGAGCATCCGCGTGACCGTATTCAGCATCGACCACACCGTTGAGCGGATGCGGCCGATAAATCACACGGTAGTGAGCACCTAACGACTCGACAATGCTCGCACCCTGCCGCAACACCGAGCCGTAGGACACCGAGGGTTGCGACCCTTCCCACGTCGGGGCATACAGCACTGTCTTGCGGGTCGGATCCGGCCGCGATGTCACTGCCGGCACATCCAATTGTGGCTGGCCGATCAGTATGGAACGAGCCTCAGCGTCATACGCCATCACGCTCGAAGCCGTACGGTCGATCGCGGCCTGCCCAGCGAGGAAACAATAGTCGTAAGCCTTGACCTGATTTGACACCGAAACGCCCTTGTCGCTGTCACCATGACCCAAATAAATATGTGTGAGTGATGTGAAACGCAAGCACTCAAAATTGATCGGATCGTGATTCACGTACAGAGCGAGCTTGACGTCACTGAGCGACAGAATCTCATCGAGTTGGCCGTACCTCGCCAGCGTTAGGCAGTCGAGACCAGATTCAGATCGAATCATTGCGGCTGCCCGAGAATCCCGGAACACGAGCGACACAGGATGCACGTCGTTCAACTTCTCAAAAGCAGGCAGCCAAGGTCGCAATTGATAGAGGCTGTCCACGCCTGTCGAGAAAAACACCATGATTGTGGCTGGAAGCGCTGTGCCTAGCCGTTCGGTATCGGTCTGCTTGTCTGCGAGTCCGAGCGGCCAGATACGCGAAGCACGCAAACGAGCAATCAGCCACAGCTGTAGCCGTCGTCGCAGACTTGCTCGCGCGCCACCCATCAGATGCCTTTCAACTCACAGACTCGGACGAAGTTCGTTATCTGTCATCGACATCGCCGAAGCGATCGCCATATGCATATCGAGATACTGGTAGGTGCCCAAACGGCCACCGAAATACACCTGCGGTTCTTGGGCGGCCAGTTCTCGGTATGCCAAGAGTTTTTCACGATCTTGGCTCGTGTTCACCGGATAATAGGGCTCATCTTTACTTCCGACCTCAGAAAAACGACTGAATTCACGCATAATGACAGTCTTGTCTTTCGGATAATCGCGTTCGGGATGGAAGTGACGGAACTCGTGAATCCGAGTAAAGGGCACGTCTTCGTCCGCGTAGTTCATTACGGGTGTCCCTTGGAAATCCGCTTGATCGAGCACTTCGGTTTCGAAATCGAGCGTTCGCCAGCCGAGTGCATCATGTGCAAAATCAAAGTAGTGATCGACGGGTCCTGTGTAGATGATGGGTAGCTGACCGACTATCGACTTCTTGTTCCACGGCTGGGATTCATCGAAAAAGTCTGTATCGAGCACCACCTCAATATTTGGGTGATCGGCCATTCGCTCCAGCCATGCCGTATACCCGTCGACGGGCAGTCCCTCATAGCGGTCGTTGAAGTAGCGGTTGTTGTAGGTGTAGCGAACAGGCAGACGGCTGATGATGTCTGCGCCGAGTTCTCGCGGATCGGTTTGCCATTGTTTCGCGGTGTACCCGCGAATGAATGCTTCGTAAAGCGGGCGTCCGATAAGCGAGATCGCCTTTTCTTCAAGATTTTGCGGGTCTGTTGAGATTTCGGCCGCATGCTCGTTGACCCAGGCTAAAGCCTGATCCGGCGACATAGCCGCACGCGCAAATTGGTTAATTGTGCCGAGGTTGATCGGCATGGGAAACACTTCGCCATTGTGATTCGTGTACACGCGATGCTGATAGTCCGTGAACGAGGTAAAGCGATTGACGTACTCCCACACACGTTCATTCGAGGTATGAAAAAGGTGCGCACCATAGCGGTGAATCTCAATACCTGTTTCTGGCTCAAACTCGCTATATGCGTTGCCACCAATGTGATGACGACGATCAATTACCGTGACGTTGAGACCAGGAGCGTTCGCTAGTTGCTCAGCAACAGTGAGCCCGAAGAACCCCGAACCAACGACCAGAACGTCAGTCATCTTCAACCTTCACTTTCGACCGGTGCGGTGGGACTGTCGAGCGCTGGCATAGGTTGCCACGACGTATCGCGCCAGATCTTGCGGCCATCACGCCATCCGCGAACGAGTGCGCTAAAACCTTTGAAACTGCGTTCAACAATGATGAGACGAACAATTTCTTTAGCGAACGTCAACGCTGTTCCAATTGCGAAGCCAAGACGATTTAGGCCACCGTGTATTTCGAAGTAGCGGCCAACATAGGCACGATTCCGCATGACGTGATACTTCGCAAGTGGGCTCGAGTCGTTGAGATGACGCACGCCTAAATTCACTTGCTTTTGTGCGCGCTTCTTCTGCAACACAAACTCATCAACGTAAGCCACCTCAGTGATTCGTGAGGCCAACCAGGCATAGATCGCGTCGTCCCATGAGATAAAGAAGCGCGGGTCGGGTAGGCCAATATGTTGCACTACGTCTGCTGTGATGAGCATGCCCTCGAAGGTTCCAGAGTTCGTAATGGCAAAGCCATCGGCGTTGAAGTCTTTCGCTGAGTACGGCAGTGGCACCCCGAGGAATTGGTTGAATTTTGCTTGCCAATAGAACGGAGATCCATCAACGTCATATCTGCGACCATGAATGACACTAAAGCGTTCCATCCACGGAGCAAAGCGGGCGCGTGCATCGGGCATGATTTCGACGTCGTCGTCCATGAGCCAAATCCACTGGGCACCCAGCTCCCGAGCGACCCGAGTGCCCTCACTGAAACCACCGGCACCGCCAGTATTTTCATTCAGTCGTTGATTGATTAGCACGTCTACACCGAAGTGTTCTTCCCACTTGGCCACAATCTCTTGAGTGTTGTCGGTGCTGGCATTATCAACAACGATCACAAAATCGGCTGGTTCATCCATGGCCGCTGCGCTCGCCAAAAGTTCGTCGAGGAGGGCCGATCGGTTGAAAGTCACGATCGCGATAGCGAAACGTCCGGTCGGCGAAGTCACCAAAACAGATTACCTGCATTCATTGACGGTATGCCGCACGCTCGCGTTCTGAACGCTCGATGAGGGCCTCGATTGACTCGATAAACGATGCGACAGTGCGTTTTTCGACCGGACCGAGCAGGTATGTCGAGAGCTTGCTGCGGTATTGGGCGAGGTGATCGGGCGTACTGCCGGTAACAATGTCGAGAAATTCTCGGACACCTTCACCGTCCCGCGAAAGGATCGTGGCAGCAGCGCTGGATGGGTATTCCTCGCGGAATTTTTTGACCCCCAGATCCTCGTGATCAAAGACAGCATAAGGCTTTTCAGAGGCGAGGAAGTCGCTCACCACACTCGAAATATCGGTGATGAGGCCGGTAGCTTCGTTAAACCATGGGCCGATCGGTCCGCTTCGCACGGTCTGATGATTGATCCCAGTCTTTACCTTGGCGTCACTCAACAGACTGACAATCTGTGCATGGTCTGCTCGATAGCGTGGATCGCGTTGACCGGTGAATGGGTGCGGCTTATAAACGACGCGCACGTTGCCATTATTGAGTAATTCCTCAATAAGTTTGCGTCCGATCGCGCGCAATGACGAGTATTCCTGCTCCGGGTTTACACCTTCCCATGTCGGGGCATATAAAACCGTCGGGATATCGACGGCTCCCACGAACGGCTCGCGCACAATTCCATCAACTTGCGGGCGGCCAACGAAACGATAACGACTCTCATCAATTCCTAATCCAGAATTGCGATAACGGTCAGCACCGGCTTCACCAGCCACCCATAATTCATCGTAAGCACGCGAAAAGGGGTTATTTGAGGCACTTTTATCGCTGTCACCATGACCAATAAAAGCACTCATCATGCCTGGCAGACGCAATAGGTGGATGTTGTTTCCCGTATTCGATGGGAAGAGCGAGACCTTCGCGCACGAAAAATCGAGCATCAGGACTTCACTTGCCGCCGGTAGTCCAAGGATCGGTAGTCGAGTGGAGACAATGTTCTCGAATAGTGGCAGATCACGGATGACAATAAGACATGTGCGGGGGAGTGCTTCGAGTGCTTCGAGCCACGTGTTGATTTGGTAGGCAGCCTCGGCTGGACCTGACAAGTGGACAATCACCTCAGGTTGTTCGCTGTCGATGAAATCTTGAACATGGCGAAGTGGCCCCGTGAAGCCCGTCTTTCGTTTTGCCGACCGCAGTGCCCATGAGCGTCGCAGGCTCGGAAGAGTTGCGAACATCAAGATTGCTGCCATCACCACGGCCGCAGCCAAAATTGCCCACCACGGAGCACCCGTGAAAGGTACACCTAGCGTGACAACTTGCACGATCACGATGAGCCCGAAATGTTGTGCTGGCTCGTCGTTGATGTGTGGATTGCCCGGGATATTGCGGGTTTGCATGGGTTTGAGTGGTCCAACGCGGCGGTATTCCTGATGCAAGGCCCGGACGCACAACACGACCAGCACAGCGGCTGCACCGAGCGCGAGGGCCAAGCGCGCGAGGCGATCATCGAGCACATCGATTGCCATGACTGCAATGAGTGCTCGAATGAGGAAACGCATCGGAATCCCGAACGAGGCTTGATCGAAAAGTTGGGCAAGGGTTTGGGTTCGCTTTTCAAGCGGGTACTCGGTGATTGCGGATATCAACAGTGCAATGCCTGCGGCAAGATCCCAACCCACACCGACGCAGACGAGGGCTGCGACAAGTGAAAAATTGGCTAAAACCAAGGTGGGGAGAGCTTTCGAATCACCGAGGCGAGCGTTGAGGCTACGAAAAACCGTGAGTCCGGAAGGCATGAAGTGAAATCTACACGTCAAGGCACGGCCGTGAGTTATGAAACTCCTAGGTGCCATTTCCCGGTTTCGGGTGTAACGTCATTGCGTGCCTCGGCGTCCGCGTTTTTCGCTTCCACAGTCCGTCGCCCATCCTGCTCGGGCGCTCCC
>JBEBSZ010000067.1:0-5271 GCA_040394025.1 Aeromicrobium sp. | reverse complement strand
ATTTCTTCAATCACCAACACTGTTGCAAGCGCATCAGCTCCGGCTCCCCCGTACTGCTCAGGGACATGCGGGGCATGAAAATCAACTGCGCGCAGGGCTTCATCTGCTTCACGCGGATAGCGCGCCTCTTCATCGACCTGTGCGGCAAATGGCGCGATTTTGGCCTCCGCAACTGCCCGGGCAGCTTCACGAATTGCTTGGTGTTCTTCAGAGAGAGCGTAGAAGTCAGTCACAGCTAAATACTAGGACGCCCTAGGTTCTCGTCCGAGATCGGCATCAGCCTTCACGAACAGCAGCACCCTTTGCCCGCGCCACCTCAGCAAGTGCTGCTTGAAATCCAATCATTTTCTCTTGCAGTCTCGGATCGCCTGCCGCCAAGATTCGGGCCGCGAGTAAACCAGCATTACGAGCATTTCCGATAGCGACTGTCGCAACGGGGACACCAGCTGGCATTTGCACAATAGACAGCAAGGAATCCATGCCGTCGAGGTATTTCAACGGGACAGGAACTCCGATGACCGGCAAAGGCGTAACGGCAGCCAGCATGCCCGGTAGGTGAGCCGCACCTCCAGCTCCCGCAATAATCACGCTGAGTCCGCGAGTGTGCGCCTGCTTGCCGTATTCAAGCATTTCTTCAGGCATCCGATGCGCAGAAACAACATCGGCTTCATAGGCGATACCGAACTCGGTGAGCGCTTCAGCCGCAGCTTTCATCGTGGGCCAATCAGAGTCTGAACCCATAACAATGCCCACAAGCGGTGTGTTTTCACTCATGATTGTGCCTCCTCGCCCTTAATGATTGCCGCGCTGCGCCGGGCGCGCGCCAAGACTGACTCTAGATCAGTTCCAGTTGCCGTCACGTGACCAACTTTGCGCCCCGGCTTCACTTCTTTGCCATACAAATGAATGTGTACGTCAGGTTCTGCCGCTAGCGCCAACGTCCGACGAGCAACCAGATCTCGTGCGCTACCGCCCAGAATGTTAACCATGACCGACCAAGGATGGATCGCGTCAGGACTGCCAAGCGGCACATCTAACACTGCTCTCAAGTGGTTTTCGAATTGGCTCGTTTGGGTACCATCAATGGACCAGTGCCCAGTGTTATGCGGCCGCATCGCTAGTTCGTTAACCAATACTCGACCATCGCGGGTTTCGAAGAGTTCGACAGCGAGCATGCCCACCACATCCAGTTCCTCGGCAATGGTTCGCGCAATCTGCTGAGCTTGAACTGCCAAGTCGGGTGCCAAGTCTGGCGCGGGGGCGATAACTTCAGCACAGACGCCATCTTCCTGCCGCGATTCGACCACCGGATAGACCACGATTTCACCCGAGGCCGAGCGAGCAACCTGAGCCGACAACTCACGCGAAAAATCGACGAGCTCTTCAGCCAGCAATTCGACCGAAACGGTATCGATGATCTCTGCGGCCTGGGGCTCGGACCGAATGATCCAGACACCTTTGCCGTCGTAACCGCCGCGAACCGTCTTCAATACCAGTGGCAATCCGAAGCCACGGACATCATCGATCGACTGCACGTGAACCCATCGCGGGCAAGGAATTCCCAGTTGAGTGAGTCGGCGTCGCATCTCGAGTTTGTCTTGAGCATAAATCAGCGCATGCGACCCCGGCCGACAGTCGTGGCCTTCTGCCGTTAGCACCTGTAGGTGTTCGCTTGGCACATGCTCATGGTCAAATGTGACCACTGTCGCCTCACCGATTGCTGCTTTCAGGTCGGCCAGATTCAGGTGTGAACCCACAACATAATCCGGAATTACTTGAGCAGCCGAAACGTCATCACCTTCCGCAAGCAAGCGGACCTTAATTCCCAAGGCGATCGCGGGTGGCATCATCATTCGAGCAAGCTGGCCACCGCCGATAATGGCAAGTTCGGGCTTAGTCACAGTAAGCAGACTATCGTCAGCTCAATATCAGCGGACAGTAAAGCCACGACGTTCCGTCACGGTGATGGGTGACAGGTTGCCAAAGCCTCGGATCGGACGCGGGGGCAAAACTCGGGTATCAAATTCGCTTGCAATCGCATCCGCGGTTTCGCGGTCGACCAAAATGCGGTTTGCACGAGCAACACCGGAGAGCCGAGCAGCCAAATTCACTGGTGGACCAAAAACATCACCCAAACGGCTGACAACTGAACCCGTCGCTAGGCCCACTCGAACATCAGGAAGTGTCGTTCGAGCGCCAATCCCGGCAACCACATCGACCGAAATTCGTGTCGCAGCGATCGGGTCTTCGTGCACGAACAACATGGCATCACCGAGCGTCTTGATTGGCCGACCGCCCCCGGCCGTGACAATGTCACCGCACCTAGATTCGAATTCTTCGACGACTTCCGCTAGTTCCATTTGATCAACCCGGTTCGTCAACGCGGTGAATCTCGTCATATCAGCGAAACCGACAGTCATCCGGGTCGACAACAGATCGTCATCGGCTCCCCCACGAGTTTCGAGACGCATCGTAGCCGCAGCTAGATGACGATGCCATACGTGCAAAAGCAATCGATCAAAACTCTCGGCCGCAGTTTCGGCCAGACCAATGGCAAAATCGATTCGTCCCTCATTCGAGTCGTCTTTAATGTCAGATTCAAGTTGGTCAATGAGGATCGTCACTTCCCAATCAGCAAGACGTGACATGGTTTGCCCAAGCGCACGAGTTAACCGGAAAACAGTACGTTCATCCATGACACCGTTGTTGATGGTGGAGGCGACGATCGAAGCTGCTTCCACGTCAGACGGCCCGAAAACGGCTTCGTCGCCCGGATCGGGGAAACCAAGATTTCGCCACAACTGGATGCCCTGCTCAGGCGTGAGCCCGGCCGCTGCGACGACATCAGCGTTCGTCAGATTCTGGTCTTCAGTCAAAACCTGATTCAAAAAATTGGGTTTGTCAGTGGGTTTCATCGCGTCGGACTTCTGGTTCGTGGGACTCGATAACGAGTCTGGAAATGTCCCGGTGGAACGTTTCAATTTGCGGAATGTCATGGAGTCTTAATCCTGCTTGTGCGCTGGCATCGTGAATGATGAGCGTCCCACACCCCAGAATCCGGTCGAGAACACTCTTTTCAAAAGCGACGTCGTTAATACGAGCCAAGGGAATGATCCGGCCGGAACGGGTGAGGATGCCTTTTTGTTCAATAAGTCTTTTGTTTGTGAGTGTGTACGTCCAGGTGAGCCATCGTAAGAATGGAATCACCGTGACAAGCACCAACACAACGGCCGCGACGATAACGGCAATAAGACGCGGAGTGCCACTGCCTGTGTCGCCCAACATACCGACTGCGAATCCTGCGGCGATCATCGTGACTAGGCCCAAAAGAAAGGGAAGAAATAACGATTTGATGTGAGTGCGAACAGTTTCGACACCCAATTCGCCAGGCAACAAGATTTTTTCGGTTGGACCCATGGGTTGATCTTCCCATGTTCAACCCAATTTGCGCAGGAACAGTGCCATCACATTGAACTCGCGGGGCGTACGTGTTCGACGTCGCCTGCGCTCCAAGAGCGTCCATCAACGATCAAACAGCCAAAATCGTCGATTCCTTCGGCAACTCCGAGAACATCTTCATCACCATGTCGCATGATGCGTACGTGCTGACCAATCGTGATGCATCGTTGGCGATAAGCGACCTCGATGTCTTCGGTGGGACCCTCTTCCCAGAGCTCCACCCAAGCACGAATGGTTTTCGCTAGCGTCGCCACGATCTCGTGTCGATCGAGTGTGCTGGAATTTTCTAACAGCAGTGAGGTCGCTTGCTCTGTAGGTAGTTCTGATTCACGAAGCGATACGTTCACACCCACGCCCATGACAACGGCCGGGCCTTGCTGGGTCTCGACTCGTTCGACCAGGATCCCCGCCAATTTTCTTCCTTGCTGTGCGGTAAGCACGTCGTTTGGCCATTTGAGGACTGCATCGACGCCCAAGTTTTGGAACGCTTCGCTTGCTGCAATTCCCACGACGAGAGGCAGCCAAGTCCAGGCCAACGTGACATCCAGCTTCGGCCGAGCAAGCACGGAAAGGGCGACACCAGCCTGATCAGGAATGACGAAAGTGCGATCGAGTCTGCCTCGACCCGCGACTTGATGATCTGTGGTGTGGATTTGCCATGATGCTGCACCGTCACGAGCGGCAAGCGCCAAATCACGATTAGTGCTTTGGGTCTTCTGGGTTACAACGGGTGCAGGCCACGTTTCACCGAAGAGTTCCAGGAGGCGATCAGAATCGAGTCGGTGCCGTATTTCGGAGGGAGCAGACATAGGTTCAGATTCGCACAGATAAGGTTTGAACCATGACTGAAGCCGCCACCGACGCGCCACTTGAGGTGCATCCTGAACTTCACACCACTGCTGGCAAGCTCGCAGAGTTCGAACGTAGGCACAACGAAGCAACTGTTGAGATGGCAGAACGTGCCGCTGAAAAACAGGCTGCTCGTGGGCGCCAAAGCGCGCGTCAGCGGATCGAACAGCTACTTGATGACGGTTCTTTCGTCGAGCTCGATGCGCTTGCGCGTCACCGTGCATCCGATTTCGGCCTAGATAAGAACCGCCCATTAGGTGACGGCGTTATTACCGGCTACGGCACGATCGACGGGCGCCAAGTGTGCGTCTTCTCCCAAGACTTCTCGATCTTCGGTGGCAGCCTCGGTGAGGTCTATGGTGAAAAAATCACCAAGGTGATGGACTTGGCGATCAAGTCCGGCTGCCCGATCATCGGCATCAACGAGGGCGCTGGCGCTCGCATCCAAGAGGGTGTCGTTTCGCTCGGCCTCTACGGCGAGATCTTCAAGCGCAATGTGCACGCCTCCGGCGTCATCCCGCAGATCAGCCTCATCATGGGCAACTGCGCTGGCGGCCACGTCTACTCTCCGGCCGTTACTGACTTCACGATCATGGTCGACCAGTCTTCAGGCATGTTCATTACCGGCCCTGACATTATCAAGACCGTGACGGGCGAAGACGTCACGATGGAAGAACTCGGCGGCGGCCGCACCCACAACACGAAGAGCGGCAACTCGCACTATCTCGCTGCGGACGAAGAAGATGCGCTCGAATACGTGAAGGCACTCATTTCCTACCTTCCACAGAACAATATGGAAGAGCCGGCTGCATACGACGAGCCCGTGGAACTTGAGCCGAGCGATCTCGATCTCGCCCTCGACACCTTGATCCCGGATTCGGCTAACCAGCCCTACGACATCCGCACCGTGATCGAAACGATCCTTGACGATCAGGACTTCCTCGAGGTTCAGCCGCTGTTCGC
>JBEBSZ010000066.1:0-5414 GCA_040394025.1 Aeromicrobium sp. | reverse complement strand
CATCGGCCGTCGCACCGATTTCGGCATAGGTCAGCGTCGCTTCAGCGAGTTGCTGAGTCAACATCTCGGAGAGTAACTCGACCACGGGCTAATTCTCGCAGACGAAAGCGTGGGTTACGTCCGACCGGCGTGCCTGGTGCCGTAGCGAGTTTGTGTTTGTGAACTCCTAGGGCTCATATCAAGGATGCTGGGCGATCATCTCAATCTCTACCTACGCACCGAGCGGCAAACTTGCGGCAGTAACGGTGGTGCGCGACGGAAACGGCTCGGTGAAGTAGGAGGCATAGGCCTCGTTCATCTCAGTGAAATCATTCATATTGACGAGAAATACATTGCACTTGATGACGTTCTTGCGGGATAAGTCAGCAGCGGCTAGCACCGCGGTTAAATTGTCGAGGCACTGACGTGTCTGGGCTCCGATATCGCCGTCGACGAGGGCATCAGTCGCTGGATCGATGGGCGTCTGTCCGGACAGAAACACGAGGCTTCCCGTATCGATGCCGTGGGAGTAGGGGCCGATGGCCGCACTGTTCTTGGACGTAATTGCGACTCGTGCCATCAGACCTCCAATGTGTTAAATGATTTAACGCGTTTCATGAAAGCGTTAACTTTTCCTGAAATTTTTAACATATTGCCGTAGTTGTTAATGCTGCACTAGTTCGACTTCATCGGGAGGGTAGGAGGTGTTTCCAGAAATGCGTAGTTTCTCTCGGTGTGGTCGCTGGGAGAAATTTCCCAACAGCCTGTTGGGAAATTGTCGGGAGCTTCTGCAGGCGAACTTGTCTGCACAAAGATCCTCAAGCGTGTTGCATATTTGCAACATTTGACTAAACTGAATGAATGAATCTTGGTGAGCGCATCTCAACATTGCGCCGCGTAAACGAGCTCAGTGCTCGCCAACTCGCGGCGTTGGTTGAGGTTGCTCCAACCACTGTGACGCGGATTGAGGCTGGTGCAGTAAGTCCTTCGTTCGATCTGGCGCAGGAAATCTTGGCTGTCTTGGGCGAACCGATTGGCTTCACAGGAGCGGCCGATATTTCTGCGATTGCCGCAGCCCGTCTCGCACTTGAGCCACACCTGCGAATCCCAGTTGTGCCGGGCATTGACGAATGGCGGCAGCGGTGGTCGCGGATTGGGCTCGTTGATGAGCAGGGTCTTGCGGTTTCGGGTAAAGAAGCAGAGTTGTTGTTTCGTGCCGGTCTCGCGGCAAGACTCACTAGGCGAGTCGGAGCCATTGACTTTGAAGCAGGTCCAACCGCAGTTGAAATTGCGGAAGTGATGGATCGTGCAGATATTGACTATGCCGTGACTGGTGATACTGGTGCCAACCGATATCGGTCTAGTGCGGGTGAGGCATGGCCTGTTATTTACGTTGAGGACGTTGAGCGTGCATCCAGCGCGGCTGGACTTGTGCGCAAGGAACCAGGCTCATTCGGTATGCGAGTCACGTTGATCCCGTTCGATGGTGTGTGCGAAATTGGTCGAACCGTCATTGATGGCCTGAGCATCGCGACCCGAGACCAAGTCGTCATCGACGCTTACGGCGGTATCGACAGGATGGCGGAGCAAGCAGACATTCTGCTGGGACTGCGTGTGGCATGACCGATTTCAAGGCACCTCAAACACAGATTGAGTGGAGCCGCCGCGCAATTATCAATAGCGTGGGTGTCTTAGCGCCGCATGCCGATTCTCTAACGCTGATCGGAGCGCATGCAGTCTTATTGCGCACTATCGAACTTGATGTTCCACGGATGCCGACCGGTGATGGTGCCCTTGGCGTCACTCCAGGTCTCGTCGGAGACATCCCTAGCATTGAGGATCTTCTGATTAAGGCGGGTTACGAACATCGCACCACGGCGAGGCCGGGCCTATGGGGACGAGAACCATACATTGAAGCAGATGGCACGAGGTCATTCCGAGAGAAAATTGACCTGCTTGCCCCGCACGGGCTTTCAGGCACGACAAGTCAAACGAAGCGCGGGGTACCTTCACTCCGCTCTGCACACGGCAAGCTTTCCGTCGGAAATGCGTTAGGTCTGGAACTCGCCGCTTTCAATCGCTCAGTTATGACGATCACAGATCTTGCCGATCCTCAACTTTCCGCAGAGGTCTATGTGGCAGAAATTCCGGCGTTGATTCTCGCCAAGAGCTCTAAAGTTGGGGAGCGGTTGCGCGAGCCTCGCAAGGGTCGCGTTCGCGACAAGGACCTCGGTGATCTCTGGAGGCTTATGGCGGTTGCTGATCCTGAGGTCACAGCTCGTCTCGTTAAGGATTTCTTTGAACATCCTGAGATCGGGTCAAGCGTTCAACAGGGTATGGAACTAACTGCCGCAGTTCTTGCTGACCCGGTTAGCGTTGAGCGCGCAAAGCTGGCATTTGACACGTTCGTCGATCCAGCGGAGATCGACCGCGTTTTCCAAACTTGGCGCCATACATTCCTAGGCTGATCTAAATCAAGCGCGTGCTACTTGGAGATCGCGGTCGCAAAGTTGCTCATAACTCAAGGACTTCTGATGCAGACTGACAAAACTCACGGGAGCGCCCAGCCTGCTATCAAGGTAACTGCCCGATTTGGTCACTGCCCGCCGATATGGTTGGCCTATGAAATCGACTGACCTTGCCCAGGTCCGGGCGACACTGTGGACTGCGGCAGACAAACGCCGCGCGAACTCTTCGTTGTCTGTGGGGCAGTTCCGTGCAGCGATCCTCGGTCTCGTGTTCTTGGCGTACGCCGAGAATCGCTTCGATGAGGTCAGCCCGACGGTCGAGGCGAAGTCCAGCGCTCGCAACCCCGCTAAGCCTGCCGATTACAAGGCCATGTCGGTGCTTTATCTTCCCGAGACTTCGCGACTCTCTTACTTAGTGGATCTGCCCGAGGGCGAGGATCTCGGTAAGGCCGTCGATGAGGCGATCAAAGGCATCGAGACCGAGAACCCTGAACTGAAAGACGTGCTTCCGCGAGGCTATTCCCGTTTGGATCGGGCCACGCTCATCGAACTCTTGCGGCTTTTCGCGCCACTACCGGAACAGCTTGGCGGTGACGCTTTCGGCTTGATCTACGAAGACTTCCTGTCCAACTTTGCCGCCCAGGAAGGCCGGGGCGGTGGCGAGTTCTTCACCCCGTATTCGATCGTCCGGCTCATCGTTGACATTCTTGAACCCTTCCGCGGACGCGTGCTCGATCCGGCTTGCGGTTCGGGCGGCATGTTTGTGCAGTGCGCCAAGTTCGTCGAACGTCATCACGAGGACGCCACGAAACAGCTCACGATTTTCGGCACCGAAAAGACCGAAGAAGCGGTGCCGCTTGCGAAGATGAACCTCGCCCTGCACGGTCTGTCTGGTGACATTCGTTTGGCAAACACCTATTACGAAGACCCGCACGATATCGTCGGCGCCTTCGACTTCGTGATGGCCAACCCGCCCTTCAATGTCGACGAAGTTCGCAAGGAGCAATTGGTCGGCGACAAACGATTCCCCTTCGGTATTCCCAAACCCGACAACGCGAACTACCTCTGGATCCAGGCGTTCTATGCCGCGCTCGCGCCGAAGGGTCGAGCGGGGTTCGTCATGGCTAACAGTGCTGGCGACGCGGGGCACTCCGAAAAGGAGATCCGAAAGCAGTTGATCGAGTCTGGAGCTGTCGATGTGATGGTCGCGATCGGATCCAACTTCTTCTACACGGTGACGCTGCCGGTAACCCTGTGGTTCTTCGACAAAGCCAAGATCGGCACACCGCGCGAGGACCAGGTTCTCTTTATTGACGCGAGGCACATCTACAACCAGATCGACCGTGCTCATCGCGACTTCAATCCCGAGCAGATCGAATTCCTCGCTAACGTCGTCCGTCTCTACCGAGGCGAGGACGTTGAGACCAGCGAGGGGAGCGAGGTTCTACTCAAGGAGCACTTCCCTGACGGCAGGTACGTCGACGTTGCCGGCCTGTGCAAGATCGCGTCGCGTGACGAGATCGAAGCGCAAGGTTGGAGTCTCAATCCAGGCCGTTACACAGGAACGGCTGTCGTCGAAGAAGACGACGAGGACTTCGCAGTCAACCTCGAAGAGTTGTATAAGGAGTTCACCCTACTCAATACCAAAGCCGACGTATTACGTACGAGTGTGGAGAAGTCTGTATCGCAAATTCTAGGTAGTATTGATGCAACTTTCTGACCTCTGTCTAGCCATCGTTGATTGCGAACATAAGACTGCGCCCGAAGGTGATGGATTTGCGATGTCTGTCGGGACAAAGGCAATTAAAGGTGGTCGTCTTGAACTTCGTGGGGCTAAGCCGGTAAGTGAAGAAACTTACATTGCTTGGACTCGTCGAATGCGACCTAGGCCTGGTGACTTAATCCTCGCCCGCGAGGCTCCGGTCGGCGATGTTATTCGAGTTCCGGAGGAACCACTTATTTGCCTTGGGCAGCGCACTGTGCTTATTCGGCCCGATGCTTCGAAGGTTCATCCTAGATTTCTTCACTACTGGCTTCTAGGCCCAGACGCGCAGGGTGTCATGCGTGCCCAGACCGGAGGAGCCACCGTTGGCCACCTGAATGTTGGAGACATCCGCAGACTCGATGTCGAACCGATGCCGATTTCACTTTCCCATCAAGCTAAAACAGCAGAAATCCTTGGCTCCATTGACGACTTGATTGAGAACAACCGGCGGCGGGTGGTGGTGCTGGAGGAGATGGCGCGGGCAATCTATCGCGAGTGGTTCGTGAAGTTCCGCTATCCCGGCCACGAGGATGTTCCCTTCGTCAATTCCCCGCTCGGTCAGATTCCAGAGGGTTGGAAAGTCCAACGCGCCTCAGAAGCTGTTCAAATCAACCCTTCGATCAAGATTGATAGGTCTGTGGAATACCCATTTATCGCGATGGGTGACGTAAGTGAGACCAGCATGGTTTGTTATCCAAGCGAGACACGTACAGGAGCATCAGGTGCCCGATTTGCAAATGGTGACACCCTGCTGGCACGAATTAACCCATCACTGCAGAACGGAAAGACAGGTTTTGTCCAATCTCTGCGTGAGGGCGAATGCGGGTTAGGTTCAACCGAGCTCATCGTGATGCGAGGTCTTTTAGTCGGCCCGGCATACACATACTGTTTGGCGCGACAGGATGAGTTCCGCGCCAATGCGATTGCCAGTATGGTCGGAGCTAGTGGTCGGCAGCGTGTGCGTAACGAGTGCTTTGACACGTACCTTATTGCGGTTCCGCCGACCGCAATCAGTGACCTATACGAAATAAACGTGGGCCCCATGTTTTCGGAGATCGATTTATTGCACAGGCAGGCGCAGATGCTCGCTGCTAAACGTGCCCTGTTATTGCCCAAGCTCGTAACCGGCCAAATTGACGTGTCCGAACTGGATTTGGGCGCGTTAGTTGAGGAGCAGGTGGCGTCATGACACCGAAGGGTCC
>JBEBSZ010000065.1:0-5524 GCA_040394025.1 Aeromicrobium sp. | reverse complement strand
GGATTCGAAAGCCCCGACGAAATCCAAAGAGCCCATATCTCTCTGGCTCAACGCCCCGAGTTTGCCCCCCGTGCTTTAGACTCAATCAGTCTCTAATAGTTGCTTGATTGGCCTTACCCGACGTAAGGCTAGGCCTGAAGAACGAGGACCAGTACGACATGCCCACAAAAACATTCGATCCTGAGGCGCTCGGCCTCACCCGGGTCGGTGGGCGTCCCCCACTTTTCGCCTACCTCAAAGAGGTTTTCAAGCGTCGAGATTTCATCTTCTCTTTAGCCCGATTCCGGATCGAGGCCGAACACCAACGCAACCGGCTCGGCGTCGGCTGGGTTCTTCTCAAACCGCTGCTCAATGCGGCCGTCTTCGGCCTAGTGTTCGGCACCCTCATGAAGAGCCGTTTAGATACTCCAGACTTTCTCGAGTTCCTCATCATCGGTGTGTTCTTGTTTGAGTTCTTCTCGGGCTGTCTCGGAGCGGGTTCGAAATCAATCACCTCGAACCAAGCGCTAGTTCAAAGCCTGCCGTTTCCACGAATGTCGCTGCCGATTTCTATCGTCACGCAAAAATTTCTGCAACTCATCCCGACGATGATTTTGCTCACTCTGATCTTGATCGCTATGGGACACCGTCCGACCGTCGAATGGCTATTGATTATCCCACTGCTCATCTTGTTTTACGGCTTTTGTCTGGGCATGGTACTCATAGTCGCTCGGCTCACAGTGCACGTGCGAGATCTAGCCAACCTGATCCCCTTCTTCACCAGATTCATTTTTTACACGACCGGTATTTTCTTTAGTTTCGATGTGAGGTTTGCCGATCAGCCACGACTCCTAGAAATCGTGCAGTACCAGCCCATATACGCGATCTTGACCCTCGGACGCAGCATTTTCCTTGATTCAAGCCCGATGTACGAAATGAACCCAACCCTGTGGTGGATCATCGGCGCTTGGACGGTAGGCATCCTCTTGTTCGGGGTTATCTTCTTCTGGCGAGCAGAGGAGCGGTATGGCCGAGTCAACTAATCGCAGACCGGTTGTCATCGTCGACGATGTGCATGTCGAATATAAGGTTTTGGCGACTGGTAAGAAAGCCACTGCAGCTGACACAAAACGAACTCTTTTTGACCGCCGTCGCAAGATGCGAACCGTTCATGCACTCAAAGGCGTTTCGTTCGTTGCTTACGAAAACGATTCCATCGGTATCATCGGCTCCAATGGTTCAGGCAAATCTACGTTGATGCGCGCCATCACCGGATTGACTCCCACCAGCAAGGGCGAAATCTGGGCTTCGGCTCGCCCCAGCATGTTGGGCGTGGGAGCTGCGCTCATCAAAGAGCTTTCCGGGTCACGCAATGTGATTCTCGGCGGCCTCGCACTGGGCTTCACGAAAGCCGAGATCGATGAACTCCACGATGAAATCGTCGACTTCGCTGGCATAAAAAAATTCATCGACATGCCGATGCGAACCTACTCCTCGGGCATGACGGCGCGTCTCAAGTTCGCGATTGCCACGATTCGCGACCACGAAATCCTTATCGTCGATGAAGCACTCGCGGTGGGTGACAGGGCATTCCGTCTGCGCAGTGAGGAGCGGATCCGTGAAATTCGCGACAACGCCGGTACTGTCTTTCTTGTCAGTCACTCGATGGGTTCGATTCGTGACACCTGTAATCGGGTGATCTGGATCGAAAAAGGGGTTCTGAAGATGGACGGGGATCCCGATGAGGTCATTGAGGCCTACGAGGCCAGCCAAGGTTAATAACGGCTACCCACTCGGCGAGCGTGTTACCAAAGGTGATGATTCGCCTTATGAGGCACTCCAGCTCCTGTCAGCACGCCGAGTCAAGATCATCAGTGTTGTTCGATGCATTCCGGCTCGCTGAGGGCGAGGGATGAGGCACATCAGAGGTAGGTTCTACATTCGCGGATGGTTCAGTGCTCGGTGTTGGAGCGGTTCGGCCCCGAGCCCGGGCAGCCGCATCTTGCTCGCTCTTTTGAATAAGCAAGGCAATGTCGCTACGAATCTGATCGAAATCTGGATACGCCGTCGAATAGTTTGGTGGTACAACAGAAAGGGTCGCGATCGGTTGCGTGCGTGCCTTGAGCGCTAGATCACCGAAAGCCCCTAGTTCAGATGCGGGAATGTCAGTACTGAGCATTTCAGCTGAACTTTCAGCAATTCCTGAAGCTTTCAGCAGCACAGTTTGCGGGCTAGCCTGATTCGCAATCGCTCGGAGCAAACATTTTTGTCGTGCCATCCGGGCGTAATCGTCGGCACCATAACGGCTACGTCCGTACCACAGCGCCTCACGCCCGTTTAACACTTGCTTGCCCGGTTGGATGTACTCGTTTTTCCACGAGTCTTCCGAACCAAACATAGGGATGGGTTGTTTGATATCCATCTCGACGCCGCCAACCGCATCGACGAGGCTGGAAAATCCTTTCATGTTCACGACAACGTGATAGTTGATAGAAAGACCTGTAGCACCTTCGATCGCATCAATTGTGGCTTCCATCCCAGGATCATCACTGTTCGGGTACAGGTCTGTACGATTCGAGGCCGTGGTGTGTATCGCATTAAGCAAACATTCGCTGCCACAGTTGTAACCGTAGGGATACAACTGCTGCATGGGAGAACCGTCGGCAAACGGAACACGCTGAAGATTTCGGGGCAAAGAAATCATCACTGGCGTGCCTGTGGAGGCATCAATACTCACGACATTCATCGAGTCAGGGCGCATCCCCATTCGCCCGGATCCAGAATCCGCGCCGATGAGCAAGATGTTGTAGCGGCCTTCGAGCGGTGGGCGTTCTGTTGTCGCGGTGAAAACCTGTTCTACAACTTGTTTAGATGCCGAAGCGGCCGTCCAGCCAGCAAAGCCGGCTCCCGATACACCCGCAATAACCACGATACTGAGCAACGAAACACCGATTTTACGGATGATGTTCATGTTCGTGGCCATTGCCAACCGCCACGCATCGATGAACAACAGCAGCCACACAGCGACAGCTGCAACAAAAACCCACCTAGCGACACCCAGAATTGCACTATCGGTGACATAGTCGATCAGATCAGCACGGGACGGTTGATAAATGAACCAGAGCACTATGGCCGAAATACCAACCGCAGCAGCGAGCGACATGATGATTGCGCCAAGCAGTCGTCTACCAGCCAAAAACTGAGCCGTACCGGGCCAAACAATGGCTCCCAACAGCAAGGTCAGCGCGCGTCTGAAACCGCCTTTGGCGGCGACTCGTGACCTACTGCTGTTGTGACTCACCCGATTGACTCCAGTTCTGAACTTTCAGTGAGTATTCTCGCCGATATCACCAAACAGCGGCCACATACCCCACTGAAATCTCAACAAGAACTTCCAAGGTCCTTCGACTGGTTCGCCTTTTTGGGTTCCTTGACACTCGGATTGAGGTCAATCGCTTTGAGGGTGACTGTCTCAAGTTTCGCTCGTGTCTCACCGGCCGTTTCAGACTCGTAAATACCCGTTTCAATCAATCGACGGACCTTGGCATAATCCGGATCTGCCGTGTTGATCAGTGGCGGAACGATCGACACCGAAGAAATCGGATTCTTGCGCGTTTCGAGAGCAAGATCCATAAAGACGCTCATATCTTGGCGCGGAATACTGGTCGTCACCATCGCCGAACCAGATTTTGCGATCTCGTTCATATTGAGCAGTACCTTTTGCGGATTCAATTGCTGAACCATCGCGTTAATGACGCACTTCTGACGACCCATGCGCGACCAATCATCGTTCATCACTCGCGAACGCGCGTACCACAGCGCCTGATCACCAGTGAGTTGTTGCTCACCGGATTCAATCCAGCCACGAATGGGTGAGCCGATGCCTCCAATCGCAGTCCGCTCTTGAACGTTGATCTTCACACCACCGACCGAATCAACCAGTTTTGAAAAACCCTTCATATTGACCAAGGCATAGTAGTTAATCGACAAGCCGCTTATTTCTTCAATGGCCGCAATCGTGGCGTCCATTCCCGGCTTGTCTGAATCAAAGCGGTCCTGATGATCTTGCGCCCATGTGTACACCGCATTGAGATAACAGCCATCACAATCGAATCCTTGCGGAAACTCTTTATGCATCGGACTACCAGCAGGGAACGGCACCTTTTGCAAATTGCGAGGCAAACCAATGAGAACAGCTCGGCCCGTATCTGCATCGATACTCGCTATGTTGATCGAGTCTGGACGCAAACCATCTCGGTCCTTACCAGAATCGGCTCCCAAGAGAAGAATGTTGTAGCGACCATCGTGCGGCTTTGTCACTGTGCCGCTAACGAACACCTCACTGCTCACCTCGTTGACAACTGCCACTGCGTGCGAGGCAAAGAACAGGACACCCACCGTGCCGAGGATCGATGCTGTACCGAAAGCCGTACCGACAATACGATGCGAACTCTTTTGCTCAAGCGGGCGTCCTAGTCGCCAAGCATCAAAAATAACCAGTGCCCAACCGACCGCCAAAGCAAGCAAGATCCAACGACCGAAGGTCAGCACGACAGGGTTCATGACCAAGGTCAAGAACGCAGAACGGGACACGACAGACAACAACCCCAAGAACACGCCAACACCAATGACGCCCAGCCACACTCGCAGCACGAATCGACCGAATGCTCGATTTCCCTGAACGATTTGCGCTGAGCCTGGCACAAAAAGACTCATCGCCACCAGAGTGATCGCACGCCGAAACTGAATCCGAGAGGACGTTCCAGCCGGATCGCGATAGCTGCCGCCTAAAGCGCTGTGATCAATACCTGCCATACCTATTTCCTCAACGGTGAAAACTCCGCTGGTCGAATCAAGTATTGAATGCGAGGCGCAAGTGTCGAGGCTTGACGCGCCGAAGCGGGGTGGTATTTCCCGTTCCGTGTGGTGCCGTCGGGTAGTTTCACAGCATGGGACATGGGCGAGACACCGAAGACTACGAATGGCTGTACGCTCCTGAGTCCCCGAAAACAGCCGTTCACATGCCACTCGACTCCGCTGGAGGTGGTGGATCAGAGCTGCCGCCCCCCAACTTGCCGAAAGGCAACGGCCAGAAACACAAGCCCCCTAGGCGCGGTCGTGGGTTTTTCCGTCTCGCGTTCTTGTTATTCGTGGCGTGGCTCGTTTTTATGATCGCCGTGCCCTTGGTTGCCTGGCAGAATCTCGCACGAGTTGATGCTGATCCCGGCTCGAATCGGCCGGCTCCTGGCGCCACCAGAACGTTCATCCTCGCTGGCACCGACGAACGCCCGAACGACCGTTCTCGCGGGCGTACAGACACCCTTATGCTGCTCACCTTCGGTTCTGGACCGACAGTGCTAACGTCGATCCCCCGCGACTCAATCGTTGATATTCCCGGGCACGGTCAATCGAAAATCAACGCAGCCTACGCCTATGGCGGTGCTCCGCTTCTCGTGCGCACACTCGAAGGTCAAACCGGTTTACGAATCGACGGTGTTGTCCTCATCGGTTTCGACAGTTTGGTCCAAGTCGTTGACGCGGTAGG
>JBEBSZ010000064.1:0-5671 GCA_040394025.1 Aeromicrobium sp. | reverse complement strand
CGAAGAGCCACATTCGCATCGACCCGTGTGCCAAAACCGCCTTGCTCTCCGCTTCAGATGAACCCTGCTGACACCTAGGCTCAGAGGTAAGTCACTAACTCAGGAGTGTGTATGGCTGACAGTCCACGTGCAGCTGATTGGGATGCCCGAGCACCTGAAGTGCTCACCAATCAGATTGGTGCCTACGACCAGATGCGAAATAGATGTCCCGTTGCGCTGGATAAAGATGGGCACTGGTCTCTGTTCAAACATGCAGACGTGGTCGCGGCTCTCAAAGATCACGAATCTTTTTCCAATGCTGTTTCAGTACATGTTGCAGTACCGAACGGCATGGACCCACCCGAACACACCGCTTACCGTGACGTGGTGAATCAGTACTACACACCAGAACGGATGTCTGAGTTCGAACCAACATTGCGCGAGATCACAGCCAATCTCATCGACTCCCTACCCCGTGGTGAAGACATTGAGGTGATGTCCACTTTCGCTGAACCTTTTGCCATCGCCGTCCAAAACGCCTTCATGGGTTGGTCAGATGAATTGGCCGAACCTCTCATGGCATGGAACAAACGAAATCATCAAGCCGTCCTGTCTCAAGACCGCGAACGAATTTCTGCGGTTGCCATGGAATTTGATGCACATATTCGCGAGCAGATAGCCTTGCGAAGCTCTGGCGAGTACGACGACGTCACTGCTCAACTCATGCAGGACACAGTGAACGGCGAGCGCCTCGCGCCCGACGAGATTGTCGCCATTATTCGCAACTGGACGGTGGGAGAGCTCGGCACGATGGCCGCGAGTTTTGGCATCATCATCGAATACCTCGCTACGCATCCCGAGGTGTGGGAAATTCTGCGGGCCGGTCCGCAGCACGCAGTTGCTGTTTCTGACGAGATTTTGCGCATCCATCCACCGCTGATAGCCAACCGGCGGCGGGCAACTCGTGACATCACAGTTGGTGGACGCGATATTGCTGCCAATGATCGAGTTAACGTCGTCTGGGCTTCAGCCAATCGAGATGAAAACGTTTTCGGCGATCCCGACGAATTTCGTCTCGACCGACCGGATGGTGCGAATGTTTTATACGGTGTCGGGATCCATTACTGTCCAGGCGCTCCCCTAGCACGACTCGAGTTCAGAGTGTTACTTGAAGAACTTCTTGCGCGCGTCACGAACATTCAACTCGTTGCAGACAAGCCAGCCGAACGCGCCATTTTTCCAGGCTCTGGATGGGCACGCTTGAACGTCCGGTTCGAGTAAAAGTATGAGCTGTCACCGTGAGTTTCTCATTGAGCATCAGTCACTCCTGAGTATTGGAGCCTAGACTGAAAGTCGAGCCTTGCGAAAGGGATCAGATGACTGATGCAATCGTGATGGAAAACGTAGTCAAACGTTTCGGTCCAACCACCGCGCTCGACGGAACGAACCTCCGGGTTCGTACAGGCGAGGTGCACGGTTTTCTTGGCCCGAACGGTGCCGGAAAATCGACCACAATTCGCGTGCTGCTGGGCCTGCTACGCCACGATTCAGGCACCGTGCGCCTACTCGATGCCGATCCCTGGAAAGACACTGTCAGCCTGCATCGACGTTTGGCCTATGTGCCCGGCGACGTTCAATTGTGGCCAAACCTAACCGGCGGCGAGATCATCGACGTTTTCGGTCGGCTGCGGGGCGGGTTCAGCGAAGCGCGAAAGAACGACATGTGTGAACGTTTCGCACTCGACCCGAGAAAGAAAGCTCGCACCTATTCCAAAGGGAATCGACAAAAGGTTGCCTTGGTTTCTGCTTTGGTTTCAGATGTGGAACTGTTCCTGTTCGACGAGCCCACCTCAGGTTTAGATCCCCTAATGGAGGCCGAATTCCAAGAGGTAGTCCGAGAACTTACTGGTGAAGGACGCACTGTCCTGCTGTCGAGTCACATCCTCGCCCAAGTGGAATCACTTGCCGATCGGCTTTCGATCATCCGTGATGGACAAACTGTGGAATCAGGCTCGCTTGCCGACCTTAGGCACCTGTCGCGTACGGCGATCACGGTGACGACCCAGCACTCTACAGTCGGCCTAGCCCAATTACCCGGTGTTCACAATTGGACCGAAGTCGAAGGACGAAGCCAGTTCGAGGTCGATGGCCCCGAACTCGATACCGTTCTGCGAGTTTTGACTCCGTTGGGTGTCCTGTCTTTGGTGGCTCATCCGCCAACTCTTGAACAGTTGCTGCTGCGACACTACTCCGACCGAGTAAGCCCAGAAACTCGGGCAGCCACGCTGGGCAACTCATGACCACCGTCCGAGAAACACGTGAAACCGAATTAGCGGGCCTGCCGGTACTCCTTGGTCTAATGGTGCGGCGAGATCGCTTCACCATAACGGCGTGGACGATCGGCATGGGCATTTTTGCGCTGTACGTCGTGGCTGCTATCCCGATGGCTTACGGCGAAAATGGAGCACTCGGCGAATCTGCCGGTCTTTTCGCCGATCCGATGAGTCGCTTACTTATTGGACCCGCCTACGGTTTCGATGACCCAACATTTGCTCAGTTCGTCACCAATGGCTACGGTCTGTATTTTTTGTTGTTAGCTGCGTTGATGAGCATCCTTTCTGTGAGTCGACATACTCGTGCCGATGAACAAACAACTCGCGCCGAACTGCTACGTGCGAATGTGGTCGGCAGGCATGCGACATTAACGGCGGCAATGCTCCTCACAGTGATCGCGAATGTGGCAATCTCACTGGCAATCTTGCTCATCACCTTGCTTGTGGGTGGCTACGCTTTTAACGGTTTAGCCCTGTTTGCTGTCGGGATTGGTTTGACCGGTGTTGCTTTTGCTGGTGTCACCGCCATCACGGTTCAACTGTCGGAGTATTCGCGCGGTGCTTCTGGGCTGGCTGGCATGGTTCTAGGTGCAGCTTTTGTCATTCGCGGAGGCGGGGATCTTGCTGCTGTAGGCGGCTCGACGCTCTCTTGGTTTGCTCCTTTGGCCTGGGCTCAGCAGACGGCGCCTTTTGTTTTGGACCGTTGGTGGCCGCTGCTGCTCCCGCTCGCATTCGCGATCGTGACAACAATGTGTGGTTTTTGGCTCTCCACGAAACGTGATTTTGGGGCGAGTCATTTCCAAGTGAAGCCCGGCGCCGCTTCGGCCCCTGCCCGTTGGGGCACTGCCCTTGGTTGGGCTTGGCGGCAACAGCGAGCACTGATCTTCACGTGGACTGCGGCATTGGTCGTCGGCGGTCTAGCGTTTGGTGCTTTTTCTGAAGCTCTTCAAGATGCTGAATTACCCGAGATTTTCGCTGATCTGTTTACGAGTGACGACCTGCTGATGGGGTATCTGGCTTATATGGCGAAGTTCATGCCATATTTTGTCGCGGCGTTTACGGTGATGGCCGTTCAGACCTTGAGATCGGAAGAGACGACAACGCGGCTTGAATCCATTCTGGCCATGCCGATAACTCGTCATCACTGGCTATTCGCGCAACTTGCTGTGACTGCTGTGGCGGCAACAGCCATATCACTAGTCGTCGGCTGGGCGACCGGCGTTGGCGCCGCAGTCGTTGTTGATGACTGGTCGCTCGTGCCAGACATCGGCTGGGCGACCCTTAACTATGTTCCAGCCGTTCTCGTCGTGTTGGGGCTCACAACTTTCCTATTCGGTGTGATGCCCCGATTGATTCCCCTCGCGTGGCTGCTCGTCGGTTATGCGGTATTTCTTGGATCCTTCGGTGATCTGCTCGACGTGCCCTCGTGGGTACTGGGTATTTCACCGTTCGCTCATCCAGCCGAAATGCCCGTTGAAAGATTTGAGGTCATGCCCTGTTTGATTTTGAGTCTCATCGCGGTGGTAGGAATCGTATGCGGAGTTTTCGGATTCCGGCGCCGCGATGTTAGTGGCGGCTAGTTGGGCGATTTACTGAAGTGTGAACCGCCTTGACCATAACCTCATTTCATGGCTATCTCACTGACCAACAAGGTCGCAATCGTGACAGGCGCGGCTCGCGGTATCGGCTTGGCCACTGCCAGCGAACTGAAACGTCGCGGTGTCATGGTCGCGATTGCAGATATTGATAGCGAAGCACTCGCAGCTGCGGCTCAACACATCCAAGCCGATTTCTCTGGTCCACTTGATGTCACCAATCCGACAGCATTTCGAGCTTTTGTCGATGAAGTCGAAGCCCAACTTGGTCCGATCGACATCCTGATCAACAATGCCGGAATAATGCCGATCGGCCACATTCACGAGGAACCGGACGAGCTTTCACGTCGGATGATGGAAATCAATGTCCTCGGCGTCATCAACGGGACAAAACGCGCTCTCACCACAATGCTTCCGCGCAATGCTGGCCACATCATCAACATGTCATCTGTTGTAGGAGTGCAGCCCGCAGCGGGCGCGGCCACCTATTCGGCGACAAAGCATGCCGTCATTGGCTTCACCTCGACTGCACGCTTGGAATACGCCCATACGAATGTCGAATTCAGCACAATCTTGCCGTCATTTGTGAACACAGAATTGGTGGCCGGCACCAAAGGACTCAAGTTTTTCAAACAAGTGGAGCCCGAAGAGGTTGCAGCGGGAATCGTCAGAGCGCTAGAAAAACCCCGAGGCAAAGTTTTCGTGCCCAAAAGTGTCGGCTACTTAGTCGCCTCCGAGCGATTTATGCCGCCTGCCCTCGCGAGTTTTATTCGCTCGCGCCTCGGAGCGAATACGGCGTTGCTTTCCGATGTCGACCAGGTGGGTCGTGCTGAATATCAAGCCCGTCTCGGCTCATCCTAAACAGTAGCTCACCGCGAACACTCGGTTCACCGCGAACTGCGTGCCGCAAAAGTAGCGAGCGCAGTAGTGATCGGGACGGCGGCAATCAAACCGATCGTCGCTACTGCACTACGAACAATTTCTTGCGCAATGAGTTGTGTGGACAGCACACCTCCGAGTGAGCTGTTATCGACCACGATCAAAATAAGCAACGGCAATGAAGAACCCGCATATGCCAAAATGATCGTGTTTACGACCGAACCAATATGGGCCCGACCCACTCGACTGCCGGCACCATAAAGCTCTGCAAAACTCGAATCTGGATTCGCCAGCGCCAACTCTGCGACGGTAGCCGATTGTGTCACCGTGACATCGTCCAAAACACCGAGCGAGCCAATCATGATGGCCGCAACAAGGAGCCCCTGCATGTTCACGCCGTGAGTGACATACAGCGATTGTTCAATATCGTCAGTAATTCCGGTGAGGTGCATAACCGTGACAGACAAATACGCTAAAACTGCGGTCAATACAAGCGCAGCCAAGGTGCCAAGCACTGCCACCGTCGTCGTCAAACTAAAGCCATGACTGAGATACAAAACGGTGAGTGCAATTGCCGCCGTCCCGACAACCGCCACCAGTATCGGTGATTCTCCAGCCAAGATTGCCGGAACGACAAAAAACAGCAGCATGACAAATGTGGCTGTGAGGCCAATGAGGGCCGTAAAACCTCGCCAGCGCCCGAATACCAGCAACGCCACGACGAAAGCAGTCAATAGTAGCCACAGGTGATTACTGCGCTGATGGTCGACGATGGTGTGAACTTCGCCGTCGAAACCATCTCCGGTGATGACTAAGACTTGGTCGCCAGCTTCAACCTTCGGTTCACCTGGGCCAGTCGGTAACTCGACTTCTGTCGATATGCCG
>JBEBSZ010000063.1:0-5697 GCA_040394025.1 Aeromicrobium sp. | reverse complement strand
GAGCGGCTAGCATGGACACACAACTCGTCGAACTTCCGTCACGGGTTGTCCACGCGTCGTAGCTTTGCATCTGCTCCGCGTGCCACCGGCCGAGGTTTTCGTAGCCGGTTTCCGGCGGGAGAATTCATAGTAAGAGAAATGTTGAACACGTTTATTGATCTTGGTGTGTCTGCTGGGCTCGCCACCGTACTATCTGACCAGTACATCACCACCCCTACTCCAATCCAATCAGCAACCTTGCCTGACTCGCTAGCTGGCCGCGATGTGCTCGGTCGGGGGCGTACTGGCTCTGGCAAGACCTACGCATTCTTGTTGCCGCTCGTGGCTCGTCTTGCTGGCGGTCACCGAGCGCGCTCCGGCAAGCCTCGTGCATTAATTTTGGCGCCGACCCGTGAACTCGTAGGACAGATTGAAGCCTCGCTGGCTCCACTTGCCAAGCAGGCAAAACTCAGCACCCGCACAGTCTTTGGCGGCGTTGGGCAAAATCCGCAAGTCAACGCGCTGCGACAGGGTGTTGACATTCTTGTTGCTTGCCCTGGTCGTCTTGAAGACCTCATCGATCAAGGACATTGCCGACTCTCGGACATTGAAATTACTGTTCTTGATGAAGCCGATCACATGGCAGATCTTGGTTTCTTGCCCGGTGTGCGACGCTTGCTCAAAGCGACCCCTAAAGACAGCCAACGCTTATTGTTTTCGGCCACACTTGACCGTGGCGTGGACACGCTAGTGCGCGAATTCCTAGATAAGCCAGTTACACATGAAGCCGACTCTGCGCAATCGCCTGTTCAGACCATGAGCCACCATGTACTGCACATTGATCGCGATAACCGACTGCCAGTGCTTGTTGACTTGACGAGCGCGCCAGGTCGGACCGTCGTGTTTACTCGTACCAAACACGGTGCAAAAGCGTTGGCGCGACAGCTCAATGCAAAGGGCGTTCCGACTGTCGACTTGCACGGCAATCTCAGTCAGAACGTGCGAACCCGCAATATGGAAGCGTTTGCTTCTGGGAAAGCCACGGCCCTAGTCGCAACTGATATCGCGGCACGTGGAATTCACGTTGATGACGTTGCTTTGGTCGTCCATGCTGATCCACCGAGCGAGCACAAAGCGTATTTGCACCGTTCAGGCCGTACCGCTCGGGCGGGCAATGAAGGAACTGTTGTCACGTTGATGACAAGCGAACAAAAGCGTGACGTGCGGTCGTTGACCCGTGCGGCTGGGATCCAGCCGACGACGACTCGTGTCATGTCGAGTAAGGATCCGATTCTTGAGGAGCTGGCTCCCGGTGAGCGGTCGTTCCCAGGTGGGATCGTGCCTGTCTCGGCTTCGAGTCAGGGTGGTCAAGGCGGTCGGGGCCGTGGTCGGAAGGGCCAGTCGAGCGGCCGTCCGAAATCCCGCAACGGTGGCCCGCAGTCGTCGAGCAGTAGCGCAGGAGGTTCGAAGAACCGAAATCGCCGCCGGTCCTCATCGAACGGCCGACCTCGCAGTGCTGCAGAGTTCAGCGCAGCAAAGCGATAAGTCACGTTAAGCATCCGACCAATGGTCACAGCTGGAGCCGTGGCCATTGGTCAAGATCACGCAAGAGTTGCCTGTCGTGCGAAGCGACGATCACGGCTGCCTGTGTTCTTTGAATCGCTTTTGTGATGTCGTCGACTAGCGCCGCAGAAAGATGGTTACTTGGCTCGTCGAGAACCAAAAGATTCGGATTTGACCCGAGGACAAGGGCCAAGTGCAGTCGCCGCTTTTGACCCTCGGACATGCGGCCAACTTCAGTGCGATGTGCCTCGCTATCGAGCAATCCAAACCTAGGCACGCTTCTTGGCACCCACATCGGATCCCATACGGGCACTTCTTGAGAAAGCAGAGCAATTCTGGCTGCCTGCAAGCGCTTGACAGTCCCCGAACTTGGTTCAATGGCACCCGCAATTAAGGCAAGTAAACTCGATTTTCCTGCACCGTTCGGACCCGTGATCACGAGCCGGTCACCCGCAGAGATATCGAGACTGATCGGATTTTTGAGACGATTCTCAAGTTTGACTTCAGTGCACCGCAATAGTGGTGTGCCTGCAGGGGCTTTGAGGTCAGGCCAGTTGAGCTTGGGCGGGGGAGTTGGCACCGTAATGCGATGTGCTTCGAGCGCTTCGCGTTCTCGGTTGATCGCCCGCACAATTCCTGGCGCATGTGATTGGCGCTGATGTTTGCCGGTACCTTTGTCTGGCCGCCAGCCTGTGCTGAGACGGTTTTGGGCAGCCGAGACGGCATCTTGTAGACGGGCTCGTTCAGCAATTTGAGCCTGAAAATCAGACTCCCATTTTTCGCGCTGGCGTTGTTTTCCAGCCACCCACGCGTCGTAGCCGCCGGCATACTGTGCGACTTTTCCGTCCTCAGTGGGATCAAGATCGAGAAACTCGTTCGCCACATCGCGTAATAGAGCACGATCATGACTCACGATCACCGCCCCGCCAGTGTGCGAACGGACCGCTTTGGTGAGGAAGTCGAGACCGGCAGCATCGAGATGGTTTGTGGGTTCGTCAAGCAGCCAGAAGTCGTCCGAGCCACCGAGCAAGCAGGCGAGCCGGACACGATAGCGCTGGCCCACCGACAAGGTAGCAAGTTCACGGTCTCGATTAGTGCAAGCGTTTAGAGCTGCGAGCGCTATATCGATACGTCGGTCCGCATCCCAAGCATCTAGCCGGGTTGCTGCATCGAGTGCCGCCGCATAACTATCGTCAGCACCAGCTAGGTTTCGGCTAAGTGCTTCGCTTGCGCTGTTGAGTGCGTCAAGTGCAGCGTGCGGGGATTTGAGAGCCTCGATGATCAGGTCGCCTACCGTCTCGCCTGCGTGTGCCGTCATTGCTTGACGAGAAAGTGACCACGTGCCCACGCGATTGACGTGCCCCGAATCGGGCGCGAGATCGCTACTGAATAGGTGCAACAGGGTCGTTTTGCCGCGACCGTTCTCTCCAACGATGGCGAGTCGAGAACGGGACGTGATGGTGACCGACACGTCAGTGAAGAGTTGCCTGCCGCCGAGTGTCATGGACAGATTTTGGGCGCGGATTTGTGCGAGGGCGCCTACAGGTAGCCGGGGCATTGCGGGATTGGGGTTTTCGGACACAGTTGTGCTCCATCAAGAATGTGGTGGAGCCGTTAACGCGCACCTCGGGCTGCGTTAAGCGGCTAGGCCAGAGGCGACGGAGCAGAGTCAGTCGGAGTGCGCCGCCGTCAGGCAGCGATCCAAGGCTTCATGAAGGCTGTGTGCATGGGATTTAGTGTAGCGAACTGACAAAGACTCCCGACGAAAACCCATGTGTTGTCTTGTCCCCGTGGCTTGGAGATCTTGCCAGTCTGAACGATCCCTTGCAATTGCATTATCAGAACTCAATGGAAGGATTGATACGGATTTGTCACCAGATTTTTAGGAAAATGTCATTGCCTCGACACACCGACAGGTATCGAGGTGAAGAAACGTATGAAAGTGTTGGACAGTGATTAAAGTCGAACGACTCAAGAAAAGCTATGGCAGATTCACTGCTGTCGATGACATCTCCTTTGAAGCACGACAAGGTGCAGTAACAGGATTCCTCGGTCCCAATGGTGCAGGTAAGTCCACCACAATGCGCATCATGACCGGTCTCACGCTTGCCGACTCCGGCTCCGTCACCATCGACGGACGTGACTACCGCGATATAGCGAACCCTGGTCGTGAGATCGGCGTATTGCTAGATGCATCGGCTCAACATGGTGGCAGAACTGGAAAAGAAGTCCTCACGCTGACGGCCATAACGTTAGGGTTGTCCCGGACAAGGGTCGAGGAAATGCTTGAGCTTGTTGGTTTGAGCGGTACCGAAGCAAAGCGTCGGGTGCGCAATTACTCGCTTGGCATGCGTCAGCGGCTCGGATTGGCTCAGGCGCTTATGGGCGAACCAAGGGTGCTCATCCTCGACGAGCCAGCCAACGGACTCGATCCGGCAGGCATCCACTGGATGCGTAATCTGCTTGACCATTTTGCTGCGCAGGGTGGCACGGTGTTGCTGTCCTCGCATTTGCTGAACGAAGTGGAACATATTGCCGATGATCTCGTGATGATCGGTAACGGAAAAATTGTCGCCCAAGGCGCGAAAGAAGATTTACTTAATGTTCCCGGCTGTATTGCGCGGGGCTTGGATCAGGCAGCGTTAGCTGCGGCGCTTGCTGCGGCAGGTGTTGAATACTCGGTTAGCGCGGACGGCCTATTTCAAACCGAACAAGGCACGGAAGCGGTTGGCCGGGCAGCTGCGGCTCACGGCGTCGTTTTGACCGAACTGCGGGCACCAGACGGAGCCGGTCTGGAAAATATGTTCCTGCAACTCACAGCGAACGACCAACGCGATCTCGTCGAAGGAGCTCAAGCATGAGTATTACTACGCAACCGGGTTCTCGGGCTGCCTCGAAGGCAGTGCCCTTTTCTCGTCTCCTGCACGTCGAATTGCGCAAACTGTTCGACACTCGTTCAGGCCGTTGGCTCATCATTATTGCTGCCGCGATTACCGTACTGGCGTTGATCATTACGCTGATCGTGGTTGATGCTGAGGCGCAAAACTTTCGGCTCTTTTTTGAAGTGATGGGGTCGCCCATCAGTTTGTTCTTGCCGGTTTTGGGCATATTGACCGTGACGTCTGAATGGAGCCAACGCACCATGCTCGTGACCTTCACGCATGAGCCACGGCGCGGGCGGATCATTCTTGCCAAGATTGCAGCAGCGCTAGTGGCTGCGGTCGGAACGGTGATTGGTGCACTGGCGCTGGCTGCCTTGGTGAATGTGGTGGCGATGCTGTTCGGTGCTGATGGCGAGTGGACGATTGAGGCCAGTTATCTGGGAATCTGGACAGTCACGGCGCTCAGTAATGTGCTCCTCGGAGTTGGTTTCGGCATGCTGCTACTCAATACTCCTGCAGCGGTTGTGATCTTCTTTGTCGTGATGTTCGTGCTTCCCTCGGCGTGGGGTGCGCTGGGCTTCTTCTGGAACCCTGGGCAAACGATTGCCTCGTGGGTTGACTACTCGTGGACGACCGGAAGCCTCGTTTCAGGGCCAGTTGCCGCGGGTGATCTCAATCCCATGACGGGGGAGCCGAGTGAGGGCGCGACATGGGCGAAACTGTGGGCACAATATGGCGTCTCGAATGCGATCTGGGTTGGTTTGCCCTTGCTGATCGGAACGCTGCGGATATCGCGCTCTGAAGTGAAATAGTTAGTGGTTCTTCTGTAACTGCGGACCGTGATGTGGGGTTGAGGGCAAGGAATTCGCTTGCCTTCAACCCCCTTCGGTTTTTGTGAGCGGAGTCTTGGGCGCTCTGATTCGGGTGAGCGTGACGAGGTTTTGTGGCGCTGGGCTGTGACGCGGGTTGTGACGCTTGGGGTGTGAGTGCTTCGGGTTAAAAGTGTTGTTCGGCAGTGCTGTACTTCACGCGATCGAGTTGTGAATTATGGAGACCTGTTATGCGAGAGCGTGTTAATTTCCAAGGGTTGCCTAGCCGGGGGGATTGCTTGTGAGGCCGCTGTTTACGGCGTTTGTTGTATTTGTGTTCGGATTTGTGCTTGCGAGCTGTGGTTCGGATTCTGGAGGACCTGACGTCGATTCGACGCCTAGCGCGTCGCCGACACCGACGCTTTCCCCGCCGACGAAGCCCGCCAACTTACACGAGGCAACGC
>JBEBSZ010000062.1:0-5816 GCA_040394025.1 Aeromicrobium sp. | reverse complement strand
AACGTCACGATACGCAAGTGATCAGGTTCGGGCCAATTGAATCCCGTACCTTGCGTAATCAAGATCTTCTCGGCAAGCAACAGATCTAGTGCGAACTGTTGATCATCCTTAATCGGATACACCTCAGGTTCAAGTTTGGGAAAGGCATACAGCGCTCCACGAGGTTTGACTACAGAAACACCCGGAATCTTGCGCAATTCATCGACGGCGACATCTCGCTGCTCTAATAGGCGGCCCCCAGGCAAGATGAGTTCTTGAATCGACTGATAACCACCCAAGGCAACCTGAATAGCATTTTGGGCCGGGACGTTCGGACACAGACGCATTGAAGCTAAGAGCGTAATGCCTTCAAGATAGTCACGCGCTCGTTCCAACGGACCTGTCACGACGACCCAGCCCGTGCGATAGCCACAGACACGGTAGGCCTTTGACAGACCGTTAAAGGTCAGCGTAAGCACATCAGGAGCCACCGTTGCCATTGGAATATGGACGGCGTCGTCGTACAAGATCTTGTCGTAAATCTCATCAGACATCAGGATGAGATCATGCTTGCGAGCCAGATCCGCAATGCGTTGCAGCGTCTCGCGAGAATAAACCGCGCCTGTCGGGTTATTCGGGTTGATAACGACGATGACACGCGTTCGATCAGTAATTTTTGATTCCAGATCGTCAAGATCAGGATTCCAATCATTGGCTTCGTCGCACAGATAGTGCACTGGCACACCGCCAGCCAAATTAGTGACGGCCGTCCACAGCGGGTAGTCGGGCGAGGGAATCAAGACTTCGTCGCCATTATTGAGCAACGCTTGTAGAGCGATCTGAATCAGTTCAGAAACGCCATTTCCCAGCCACACATCGTCAATGTCGAGTGCCGGGAAGTCTTTAATCAGTTGGTAGTGATGCACGACAGCACGTCGTGCTGACTGGATGCCGCGCGAGTCCGAGTAGCCCTGCGCCGTCGGTAATCCAGCAATAACATCCTGCAAAATCTCAGCCGGTGCATCAAAACCAAATGGTTGCGGATTTCCCACGTTGAGCTTAAGAATTCGATGGCCTTCAGCCTCAAGCTTCGCCGCTTGCGCACTGACAGGTCCACGGATGTCATAGAGGACATCCCTCAGCTTGTCTGATTGGCGCGCAAAAAAGGTCATGATTCATTGTGACAGTTAGGTCCCAACTGCTGTAGGACTCCACGGCTTGGCGCGTCAAGAAAGATCGCGAATGATGTCTAAAGCATGCTGTACATCATCAGGATAAGCCGATTCGAGTTCGACTCTTTCCCCGGACCGCGGGTGGTCGAAACCTAAACCCACTGCGTGCAACCATTGGCGTTCGAGTCCGACCTTGGCTGCGAGTTTAGGGTCCGATCCGTACAGCGGGTCCCCTACACAGGGATGATGCAAAGCACTCATGTGTACGCGGATCTGATGTGTTCGACCCGTTTCTAACCTGATTGACAACAGCGAAGCGTAACGATGCGCTTCAAGCGTCTCGTAGTGGGTAATGCTGTGCCGTCCGTCGGCGCGCACTGTGAACTTGTAGTCATGTTTCGGATGACGTGCAATCGGCGCATCGATCGTCCCCGTGTGCGGATCTGGATGTCCCTGCACCAGCGCGTGATAGGTCTTATCAATCACACGATCTCGAAAAGCCTGTTTGAGCACGGTGTAGGCAAGCTCCGACTTCGCCACCATCATGAGGCCACTCGTGCCCACGTCCAGTCGCTGCACGATGCCTTGGCGCTCTGGCGCGCCAGACGTGGAGATCCGAACCCCGATCTGGGCCAAATGCCCCGAGACCGTTGGGCCAGTCCAACCCACGCTTGGATGTGCCGCTACTCCCCACGGTTTATCGACCACGATGATGTCATCGTCTTCGAAAACCACGTTCATACCCTCGACCGCCATCGGAACCACTTCAGCGACCCGTGGCGCCGGGATCGTCGCTTCCAACAGCACATCGGCCTCAACTCGCTCCGACTTGATCGTCACCCGACCATCAAGTAACACCAAGCCATCCGCCACGAGCTGACCTGCTCGGGTGCGTGACAATCCAAACAATCGAGACACCGCGACATCGACACGTTCGCCAGCGAGTCCTTCGGGAATAAGCACCGAACGGGTCTCTTGGCTCATAACTTCACTCGCTTAGTCTTCAGAAGGTCTTGACGGCTTTTCTCTCGTGCCATCTAAACGGATTCCTTGCCACGATCGCACAACCACAATGATCGCAGCCAAGGTCAAAGCGATATCAGCCACATTCCCCACGAACCAACCGTTGTAGTTGATGAAGTCGACAACATGTCCTTTGAGGAAGCCTGGCTCTCGGAAAATTCGGTCAATGAGATTACCGACAGCACCGCCAAGGAAAAGCGCGAGTCCGATTGTCCACACTCGGTCATGCAACTGTTTGGCGAGGAAAATCAACGCGATGCTGACGCCAATGGCCACCAAACTCAGCAGAACGGTGTATCCCGCTCCCGTGCCGAAGGCGGCACCTGGATTGAAATGCAGAGTAAATCGTAGGAACGAACCGATGACTTCAACGTCTTCATTGTCGCTCAAGCTTTTTATCGCCCAACGCTTCGTCAGCTGATCGACAACAACTGTCAGTAGGACAATCGCGCCAAATAGCAGCAACCGTGGTCTATTTTTTAGTTCTGGTGAAGAGCTCACTGATTCAACGGCGCTCTTCAAGACGTTTGCAGTTCATGCACAGTGTGGCGCGCGGAAAGGCCATTAACCGCAGTTTCCCGATGGGTTGCTGGCAGGATTCACAAACACCGTACTCACCAGAGTCCAAACGGCTCAAGGCACGCTTGGTCTGGTACAGCAAGTCGCGCTGATTTGCTGCCAACGATAACTCTGCGTCTCGTTCGAGGCTGGTGGATCCGACATCGGCCTGATCAGCGCCAGCGCCGTCAACGCTTTCGGCCATCAAGTCTTGAAGTTCTTTAGCGGATTGATCCAGTTCAATTTCGAGACGTTTGACGTCTTCAGTGAGTTCTGTCCTCACTTCGTCAACTTCGGCTGCCGTCCACGGATCTTCACCTTCGCGAACGGCTAATGTCGTAATGGGCATGCCGGGACACTAAACCGACCGAGCGAATATGGCAAGTCCTACCGGCCTAGAATGGCGATCGTGTCGTCTGAGTTTCCCGCATCACCTACAGGAGCCGATGTGAATAACACCCCCGAATCGGGTTACCGCTCGGTTCCAGCCCATATCGAGCTGGCAGAACTTGAAGAGCAGATTCTCCAGTTATGGCAGGAGAAAGACACTTTTTCCGAGTCGATGAAACAGCACGCTAACGAGCCGCGCTGGACGTTCTATGAGGGACCACCGACGGCAAATGGCCTGCCGGGAACACACCATGTCGAAGCTCGCGTCTTCAAAGATGTTTTCCCGAGATTCAAGACCATGCAGGGTTTCCACGTCGAACGTAAAGCCGGCTGGGATTGCCACGGACTACCGGTAGAGATTGCCGTCGAAAAAGAACTTGGCTTCAACGGTAAGAACGATATTGAAGCTTTTGGCATTGCCGAGTTCAACGCCGCTTGCCGCGAATCGGTGTTACGCAATGTGGACATGTTCGAAGAGATGACGACTCGGATGGGTTACTGGGTCGATATGTCTGACCCCTATCGGACGATGGACTCTTCCTTCGTGCAGAGCGCCTGGTGGGCACTAAGCCAAATCTTCAACAAAGGCTTACTGGTTGAGGACTTTCGGGTCGCACCCTATTGCCCACGGTGTGGCACCACACTGTCGGACCACGAATTAGCACAGGGTTACGAGACAGTCGTCGACCCTTCAGTCTATGTTCGTTTCCCCCTAACCTCCGGTGCCTGGCAAGGTGCGGATCTACTGGTTTGGACCACAACTCCATGGACTTTGGTTTCTAATACTGCTGTCGCGGTTCATCCGGATGTCACCTACGTCTTAGCGACAAAAGATTCTGATCAGCTCGTCGTCGCTGAGCCTTTGCTCACCGAAGCGCTGGGAGACGGCTGGACCATCAAGGAACGACTCAGCGGTCGCGAACTCGAACGCTGGACCTATCAGCGGCCATTCGATTACGTTGACATCCCCGATGCCCATTTCATCGTGCTGGGCGACTATGTCACGACCGACAACGGCTCTGGTCTGGTGCACCAATCTCCCGCATTTGGTGAAGACGATATGGCCGTTTGCAAAGCTTACGGTCTACCGGTCGTTAATCCTATTGAGGCCAACGGTCACTTCAGCGACGGCATCGAACTTATCGGCGGACTGTTTTTCAAAGATGCGGATGCGCTACTCGTTGACCAACTCAAGGCCAAGGGCATCCTCTTCGCTCATCTCGATTACGAGCACAGCTACCCACACTGCTGGCGCTGCCACACACCTTTGATGTATTTCGCACTACCAGCTTGGTACATCCGGACAACAGCACGCAAAGAAGAGTTGCTCGCTGAAAACGAGGGAACCAATTGGTTCCCTGAAACCATTAAGCACGGTCGTTACGGCGACTGGCTCAACAACAACATCGATTGGGCTCTTTCACGAAATCGCTACTGGGGCACTCCCCTGCCGATCTGGCGTAACGATCAAGACTCCAGCCGAATGATCTGCGTTGAATCTCTCGCCCACCTCTCAGAGTTGACCGGCAAGGACGTCACTGAGATTGATCCACACCGGCCATATATTGACGAGATCACCTTCACCGTACCGGGTGAAGAAGGAACGTATCGTCGCGTGCCCGAAGTGATCGATGCTTGGTTCGATTCGGGTTCGATGCCATTTGCGCAATGGGGATACCCTCATGCTCCAGGTTCAATCGAGAAGTTCGAACAGGCCTATCCGGCGCAATACATTTGTGAAGCAATTGATCAGACTCGTGGCTGGTTTTATTCGCTGATGGCCGTGGGCACCTTAGTCTTCGAGCAGTCAAGTTACGAAAATGTGGTCTGCCTTGGTCACATTCTCGCTGAAGATGGCCGCAAGATGAGCAAGCATCTAGGCAATATCTTGCCGCCGATGCCGCTGATGGAAGAGCATGGTGCTGACGCTTTGCGTTGGTTCATGGCGTGCTCTGGTTCGCCGTGGGCGGCGCGCCGTATCGGCCACACAGCATTGTCCGAGATCGTGCGAAAGGTATTGCTCACCTATTGGAACACCGTGTCGTTCCATGCCATGTATGCGCGTGCCGAAGGTTGGACGCCTTCATCCGGTCCTGTAGCGCCTCCAGCCGCCGAACGCATGGTCTTGGACCGTTGGCTGCTCTCTGAGACTCAATTGCTCGTACAGGGCGTCACTGAGGCTCTCGAGCAATTCGACACACATGGTGCGGGAAATAGAATTGCGCAATTCCTCGACACGCTCTCCAATTGGTATGTCCGGAGGTCGCGTAAACGGTTTTGGCGTGGCGATGTATCAGCGTTTGCCACCCTCCACGAAGTCCTAGAAACCCTCACTCGCCTGATGGCACCGATCGTTCCTTTCGTCACCGAGCGCGTGTGGCAGGACATCGTGGTCCCGGTGACACCAGATGCTGCCTCGTCGGTGCATCTTGCCACCTGGCCAACAGCAAAAACTGAACTGATCGAAGATGACCTAGGAGAACGAGTGGAGCTGGCTCGTCGCATCACCGAACTTGGTCGGGCTGCCCGCGCAGAAGCTAAAGTTCGCACGCGTCAGCCGCTTCGTCGCGCACTCATCGCAGGCAACTTACATGGGTTTCTTGGCAGCGACCTACGGGCAGACATTTGTGAAGAGCTCAACATCATGTCGCTCGGTTCTTTATCCGAAGCAGGTTCGGACTTAGTCGAGTACGC
>JBEBSZ010000061.1:0-5827 GCA_040394025.1 Aeromicrobium sp. | reverse complement strand
GCCGCACAGAACTTTGAGCCATGACGACCTCATTGCCGAGCCCGCGTGGGTTACCGGTCATTTCTGCGACCGCAGCGAGGACGACAGCTGTCGCCATGGCAAGTCGAGCCCCGATCAGAATGCGCGGAACAGCAGCGGGGACGACGACTTTGCTAATGCGGTTCCAAACCGACAGGCGCAACGTTGATGCTGTGTCAAACAACTGGCGTGGGACGAGTTCGACAGCTGCAATGGTGTTAACCAGCATCGGCCAGAATGCCGCGAAAATGACGACGAGTAATTCAGCGCGCTTATCGAATCCGAAAATCAAAATACCGACCGGCACGAGTGCGACCGCGGGAACTGCACGGCCAAACTCAATGGAGGTTGATGTGAGCTTGTGAACCGCAGGCACCAGCGCAATGAGGATACCCAAAACAAGACCCAAGATAACGGCGGCGACCCAACCTTGTAAGACCACAATGAGCGTGTGCTGTAAAGCTTCGCCATAGCGTCCGGACTGTACATCTTGACTGAGTCCCTGAAGTACAGCGGAGGGCGCCGGAAGTGCGTCGGCGTCGAGTACGCCTGCTTGGGCTAAGGCTTCCCACAGCGCGATCACCGTTACGGGAACGATGAGTCCGATGAGTCGTCGCATTGATCAGTGGCCTTCGTGTCCAAGTGCAGTATGCAACCGCGAGCGGTACTCCAAGAAACGTGGATCTGCTTTGGTTGTCATGTGATTTCGTTCGGAGCCGAGGTCGATACGAATGTCGTCAACGATTGTTGCGGGACGCCCGGACATCACAATGGCGCGATCGCCGAGGTAGACGGCTTCGTCGACGTCGTGGGTGACAAAGAGGAACGTGACACCGGTGCTTTGGTGAATGTGCCGAAGTTGGTCTTGAAGATTAGCTTTCGTCAGCGCATCTAGTGCGCCAAAGGGTTCGTCCATACAAATGGCTTGCGGGCGCATGGCAAGTGCGCGTGCGATCTGCAGGCGTTGTTGCATACCGCCTGATAGCTGAGCGGGGTGAAATGCCGCAACTTGAGCTAGGCCGACGAGTTCGAGTGCTTCTGTTGCGATGTCTTTTGCTTCGCGCTTAGGCATGCGAGCTTCGATACCAAGCAATACGTTTCCGAGGACAGTTCGCCAGGGGAGCAGACTGCGTGAATAGTCCTGGAACACCATGACGACACCTTCTGGCACACCTGCCACCGTCTTGCCCATGACATCTAGCGCGCCTTCACTGGGCTTATCAAGTCCGGCGAGGATGCGCATAAGGGTTGACTTGCCGACACCTGAGCCACCGAGAATGGTGAGAAACTCGCCGGTCTCAACATCTAGGGATAGGCCTTCAAAGATGGTGAGAGCTGGAGGTCCGGGATATCGCAAAGCAAGGTTTTTTGATGAGAAGGCGAGCGCTTGGGTCACCTGTTTGCCTCCAACTATTCATCGTCCAGTGATGTGATCTGACACACTTTTCAAGGAACTTACAGCGAATTGAAAGCCATGTCAATTGGATTGAAAATTATTTCAATGGTGGACAAAGTTGGCTCATAGAGTGAAGTTCTGCTGAAGTCTGGGTCGGGGAGCCTAGGGCAAGTCCAGGAAATTTTAACTTGCTTGAAATTGAGTTATGGTTCAAGATAGATGAATAAAGTGACGCGCAGCACAGTCATTGCGCTGGGAAAACACTGATAATTCAGTCGATTCTCGGTCGGGGCAAATGTAGGCGAAACTTCTATTTCAATACAAGTGAACTAATCGTGACTTTGGGTTGAACGGCGAATTCGCCCAAGATGGAGACTGTAGATGACCACGCAGACCGGAAACCGCTCACAGATACTGAGTGTCGGTTTTGATGAGAAACTTCCGCCAGGTCGTACCGCGTTATTTGGAATTCAACACATTCTGGCTCTCACGGGAATCTGGTTGTTCCCCACAATCATAGGGGCCTCTCTTGACCTCACGCATCAACAAGTCGGTTGGATCACCCAAGGGTGTTTCTTCATGACAGGTCTCATCACGATCCTGCAGTCGAGTCGCATTTTGCGCCTACCGATTGTTCAAGGCCCGACGGCCGCGTTCATGGTCGCGATTATTGCTGCCGGATCCGCGTTCGGTCTCGGTACGGCCTTCGGCTCCATGATGGTTGCCGGGGTTATCTTTGCTTTGTTGTCGTTGCCTTCAGCACGCTTTGGCCTCTTTGGTCAGATCTCCAGATTCGCCACTGACCCCATTGTTTTTGGCACTCTCTTCGTCATCATTGGTGCACAACTCGCTGCGATCGGTGTGAGTGGCTGGTTTGGGATCGAAGGCGCTAAGGGCTTCGGTTGGCCGTTCTTCCTCGTCAGTGTTTTCACTGTCGTCACTATCCTCGCGTTCAATATCTTCGGCGGAAACAGCATTTTGCGTCGCGGAGCAATTTTCTGGGGCATCGTCGCGGGCACGATCGTCACCGCAATCACGGGCCTTTGGGATCTGCCCGATCTAGCCGGCGTCTCTATTGTGGGCACGCCTCACTGGTTGCCATTTGGTTTTGGTGTCGAGCCTTCAGTCGTGATCTTGATGCTCCTAGCGTTTTTGCAGGGTGGAACCGAGGCCATGGGCATGTTCCGGTTGGTCGGTAGCTGGGGTAACCGGAAAATTGACGTTGCAACTACGAACCGTGGCTTGTTCGTTGAGTTCACCGGATCGGTCGTTGGTGCAGCCTTCGGTGGCATCGGGACTACCTCCTACCCAGAGAACGCTGCCATCGTGCGTATGTCGGGAATCGGCAGCCGCTACGTCACTATTACCGCTGGAGCCATCGCTATTGTTTTGGCGTTCATTCCAAAAGTGGGACTGTTCGTCGCCGGTTTACCATCGCCCGTACTAGCGGCCGCGTCTACGGTGCTCTTCGGCGTCATTGCAATCGCAGGTGTTCAGATGTTGGCCGATGTCGAATGGGACGATCTGAATGTTGCGGTGGCCGCGCCATCCTTCATCATCGCCCTCGGCACGATGTTCCTACCGGACAGCATTACTGGTGCCATGGGGCCAGCCGCTGCCAGCATTCTGACAAGTCCGATGATGGTCGGTGTCATTCTGCTTTTGGTCTTGCACGTGATTATTAACTATGGGGTCCGACCGCTCTTGGGAGAGACACGGAATCGCCCAGAATTTGAGTGGGCAGAAGGAGAAGAAGCATGACCACCATTCGCTTAGGTCTCGCCCAGACGATGACCTATTTCGGCGATGAGGAAAGCCGGAACGTTGACAACGCGGTCAACCTCATTGCGCAAGCAGGCACTCTGGGTGTGGATCTCTTGGCATTCGCCGAAAACTATCCAGGCCCATTCACCGAAAGCAACCGCTACGAAGTTCACGAAACACTGTCGGCGGCAGCCAAGGAACATGGTGTCGCTATTGCCTATGGCACCTCGCGTCCGGTGGAGGGCAAGCCGGAAAGTTACAACATCGTCACGGTGATCGTCGATGAGAACGGCGAAGAGCGCGGCGTCTATAACCGCACCCACCCAGAGGGACCGTACATCTATCGTGATGGCGAACAATGGAACTTTGACTATATTGCTGCCGAAGCGTTCCCAGTCGTAGATATGAGCTGGGGCAAGCTCGCTGTCTCGATTTGCTCTGAAGTTCACATTCCTGAGATCACCCGTATTCTTGCGCTCAAGGGCGCAGAAGTGGTGTTGTTTCCCAGCGGACTACTTATTGATGAGCTCGGTTATACGGAAAATTGGCGCACCTTGGTGCGTGCTCGTGCGATTGAAAACATTATGTACACCGCCACGTTGGTGAATTTGATGGATCCAGCAGTCGGTGATCAGTTCAACCGTAGTGGTGTTGAACTCGCGCCACCGCGTAAAGGCATCACCACAGGTATTGGTCTGATCTCTGGCCCCGAACGAGTTCTGGCTGAATCAGGTCAACCAGGAATCCTTACGGCTGATCTCGATCTTGACCGAATTCGCGAACTGCGCGCGACGGAAGAAGAACTTATCGTTCCGGCTCCGTACCGTACGATTCCTGGTCATCTCAGCTGGCGACGTCCAGAACTCTACGGAGAACTCACGCGTCCGCGTGACTGAAGTGCAATAGTTCCACAGCTAGCAACGGCGGCTGTCAACTCAACGAGCGGGCGATTCAACTCGATGAGGAGGCAGTCGCCGCTGCCTTTAGTTAACTTATGGTGACCGCCTCGTGATGGTGGATGGGCAAACGACCGTCAGTAAGGCGGTCGCCCGTCGCACCCGAGCGATCCGCGATGATTTCGGCTGCAATGGAGATGGCGGTTTCCTCAGGTGTGCGGCCCCCAATATCGAGTCCGATAGGGCTGCGAAGCACGTCAAGTTCTTCATCCGTGAGGCCGACATCCTTGAGTCGCTGCAATCGGTCGTCGTGTGTGTTGCGAGAACCCATAGCACCGATGTAGGCAGGCTTTGCACTGCCAGACAGGCGTAGTGCGCGTTCTAGGACTGGGACGTCAAATTTGGGATCGTGAGTCAATACACATATGACCGTACGAACATCAATTCGACCGGCGGCAACTTCGCGATCCAAATACTTGTGTGGCCAAGAAACCACCACTTCGTCGGCCGCTGGGAAGCGAGTCTTGGTGGCGAAGATCGGTCGAGCATCGCATACCGTGACCTGGAAACCCATAAAGGATCCAGCTTGGGCAAGTGCTGAGGCGAAGTCGATCGCTCCGAAAACGATCATTCGAGGCTTGGGTTGATAACTCGCGACAAAAATCCGCATGCCCGTGTCCATGCGTTCGCCTTCCGGACCGTAGGTCAGGATAGATGTAGACCCAATTTCGAGTAGGCCCAGGGCATCGTCAGCGACGGCGTGATCAATTCTGGGATTGCCGAAACTTCCCGTCATGCCCTCTGGTCGAATAATGGTCCGTCGACCGACCATTGATGTCTCTGGGTGTTCGATGATTGTTGCGACCGCAACAGCTCGCCCTGAATCAATATCGTCGGCAACCTGGTCAAGGTCTGGAAAGGTATTCGCAGAGATTTGTTCGACGAAGATGTCGATAATGCCGCCGCAGGTGAGGCCAACGGCAAAGGCGTCATCGTCGCTGAAACCGAAACGTTCGAGCATCGGTCGTCCCGAATCGATGACCTCTTCTGCGAGCTCATAAACCGCGCCTTCAACACAGCCACCCGACACTGAGCCTACGACGGAACCATCGGGCTCGACAAGCATGGCTGCGCCGGGCAAACGTGGTGCTGAGCGGTGAGTTGCCACGACTGTGGCGAGCCCGATGGGTTCACCCGTGCGCCACAGTTCGACTAGTTCAGAAAGCACATCCCTCATTTCAACATTATTGATGAAATTTCAAAGAGATTCAATGAGCGCCGTGACCTGAAAGCGCTCAACCACACCGCTCCACACCCCACAATTCCCACGAGACCGTCGAAAGTGTGAGTGAAGAACATCTATTAGGTATGCATGGACCCAAAAAGGTGGGTGAACCTAGACTTTTTGACCGGCGTTATTACGTGACCTCGAAAAGCTCGCGATACAACTCTGGGCGATCGTAATGACCCGCGACGTCGTGGAACATCTTGGGAATCACTACCGCCTCGGGATCAATATCTAAAATGACGAGTTGCTCCGTGTCATCGTCAGCTTCGATCAGAACGGCTCCGCCAGGCGAAACAATCGAGGCGCGTCCTGAAGCCGTTGGATCACGTAAGAAATCGGCACCACCGTCATAGCCGTAAGCATCGACCATCTCCTCAGAGATCGTCGTGACTGCATTCACGACAAAACACTTGAGCGAATACGCCAGTCCTTGCGATACCAAGCGAATGGAATCTCGCATGTGTA
>JBEBSZ010000060.1:0-6068 GCA_040394025.1 Aeromicrobium sp. | reverse complement strand
GTCAATATCACGTCGCAAATCGCCCAAATCTTGGAGGCCTAGGCACTACGGTGACTTCATGGCTAAAAAGAGTCGACGCAAAAAGCAAAGTCAAGTTCGCATACCTGTAGTGCTTCGCGCTTTCGAAGGATTCGCGCAAGAAGGTGACTTGATTGCCTTACGTGAATTTGTCTCGTCGGCGACAGCCCGCGGAACGCTTCGTGACGGTCGAACAGTGCGGTTTGTCTCGCTTCTGCCCGGCGGTGGTGTCGGACTTGTGCGTCCAGACGGTGAAATCTGGGTCGCTTTACAAGTTGCTCATAACCACGGAGATATCAGTCGCGATTTGGCACACGTCATCGAACTGGCTGCCGAAACTGAACCTGGTAACCCGATAAAAATGACCGTCCCAAGCCCAGGTGCGCGCCTACAAGATCTTATGGATCCGCAGCAAGAACTCGAGATCGACATTTATGAAGACTTCAATTGGTGGTTAACCGATGAAGAAGCCACCTCAGAAGACGCATTAGCAGCACTGCAATCGATCAATGGAGACGTGTGGAAGTCGACAAAACTCAAGAACGTTGCCTCAGCCTGGGTGACCGATATGGGTGACCATGTGTTTTTGCGATGGATCATGACTGACGCCGATGAAGATCGACTCCTTGATGGTTTCGCTCGCCTCCGGGCAGCGGGAGAAGCATCTATTGTGCCCAACACCAAACTCATCGGCATGTTCCGTGCGCACGGTGTACTCGTTCCAGTGTGGGAAGTCGATGCCGCAAACCTTGGAGATATTGACAACGCGGCCCCGGAGTTCCTCACCCTGTTGCACAGCACATTGGACAGTACCGAGCCAATGACCGGTGCTGAACGTTCGGTCCGCCAAGAGCTGGTGAGCCGTCAAGTGACGATCCGTTGAGATGGCTGAAGATTCTGGACTCGTCGTGGGGGCCGACGGCCTGGCTCGCCCGGTTTGGGCTGCACGAGATGAGCAGTTACGCGATTATTACGACACCGAGTGGGGCATGCCCGTTCGTGACGAACAGGGTATCTACGAGCGGTTGTGTTTAGAAGGGTTCCAGTCGGGCTTATCGTGGGCCACAATCTTGCGTAAGCGGCCAGCGTTCCGAGAAGCATTTCGTGAATTTGATCCTGACCTAGTGGCCAGGTTTGATGAGTCCGATCTCGAACGCCTACTTCTCGACCCGAGCATCATTCGCCATCGTGGCAAAATCGCGGCCGCCATCACGAACGCTCAGGCCACGCTTGCCCTGCGTGAAGGAGGCGGCTTGGCTGAACTCGTGTGGTCTTTCCAACCCGCGCAGACACCCCGCCCGCACACCCTCGCCGAGATTCCAACCCAAAGCCCCGAATCTGTTGCTCTCGCTAAAACGCTGAAGAAGCATGGCTTTGTTTTTGTTGGACCCACCACGATGTTTGCCCTAATGGAGGCAATTGGAATCGTTAACACGCACCTCGTGGGTTCACATCGCCGCACAGCGGCAGGAGTTTGGGCCGACTAGGTTCTGGTTGCGTCAGCACCTAGTCTGAAACTGTGAATTGGAACGACTTTGAGGCCGCTCTGTTCGACCTAGACGGAGTCTTGACGCCCACAGCCGAGATACATCAACGCGCCTGGGCGCAACTCTTCACCGGTTTTTTGGGTGAGTACCCAGATCATCCGCCATACACAGACGCGGACTATTTTTCCTATATCGACGGCAAACCCCGTTATGACGGGGTGGCCGCCTTATTGAGCTCGCGAGCAATCGAGTTGCCCTGGGGGACGCCTGCTGACGCGGTGACTGAGAAAAGCGTATGCGGCCTAGGTAACCAGAAAAACGCCGCTTTTGAACAATTGCTTACGAGTGATGGAATTGCGCCGTATCCCGGGTCTCTCGCGTTAGTCGAAAAGCTTCAGTCGACACATATTGCTATGGCAGTCGTTTCGAGTTCACGTAATGCGCCCGAGGTTTTGCAGATAGCCGGAATCGATCACTATTTTGAGGTCGTAGTGGACGGAAAGGTCGCAGAAGACGACGGAGTGCTAGGAAAGCCAGCCCCCGATATGTATCTGCACGCGGCACGCAAACTAGGTGTTGAGCCTGCACGTGCCGTCGTCATTGAAGATGCCGTTTCGGGAGTGCAGGCGGGTCGATCTGGAAACTTCGCACTCGTAATCGGTGTTGATCGGGGTGCAGGCCGTGGAACCTTGCTTGAAAACGGTGCTGACGTAGTCGTGAACGATCTGGAGGAGTTGTTGTGAACTGGCATGGTGCTCCGGCTGATCAAGAATTCATGGACCGTACTCGTTGGCCCGTCGAGGAATGGCGGCTCGTGGAGAAGTTCCCCAATCATGATGAACTTGGCGTTACCGAGACTCTCTTCAACGTCGGCAACGGCTACCTCGGCATGCGCGGCAATGTTGAGGAAGGACGTGACTCATTCGCTCACGGCACTTTCGTCAACGGCTTCCACGAAACGTGGCCAATCACCCACGCGGAAGAAGCGTTCGGCTTTGCCAAGGTCGGTCAAACTATCGTGAATGCGCCAGATGCCAAGATCATTCGGCTCTATGTAGACGATGAACCGCTTCTCGTTTCGGTCGCTGATTTGACTGATTACGAACGTTCCATAGATTTCCGTGAGGGCGTATTGCGACGGTCCATGATTTGGCACACGCCGGGCGGCAAGCGAGTGCGAGTGACCTCTGAACGCATGGTCTCGTTCACTGAGCGACACCTGGCGATGATGACCTTTGAAGTTGAGCTCTTGGATCAAGCAGCCCCCGTATCAATTGCTTCACTTATCTTGAATCGCCAAGATGGAGAAGACGAATACCACGTTCCAGACCAGTCGATGGGCGAAGGATTTGATCCTCGCCGAGCCAATGGTTTTGATCAACGCGTGCTCGAACCACGGCACCATCAACTTAATCCCGATACCTCGCGCGTCGAACTGGGTTACCGCTGCGCCCGAAGTCACATGACGATCGCTGTGGCTGCGGATCATTATTTTGAAACCGCTAACGACTACGACCTAGAACAGCATATTGACGAAGATCTGGCGAAGCTCACCTTCCATGTCGACGCGCAACCGGGTGCCCCGATCCGACTCACCAAGTTCGTGAGTTATCACACGTCTCGCGGTGTCCCGGTGCCGGAACTGATCGACCGGTGTCGACATACGCTGGCACGCGCTCGCACTCATGGCGAAGTGCGCATCGCTGCTGACCAAGAGAATTGGTTACGGGATTTCTGGGATCGCACTGATGTAGAAATTATTGGACACCCCAAAATCCAGCAGGCTATGCGATGGAACCTCTTCCAAGTGGCGCAAGCCAGTGTACGAGCTGAGGGATTCGGAATCGCTGCGAAAGGCGTTTCAGGCTCGGGCTACAGCGGGCACTATTTCTGGGATACAGAGATCTACATGATGCCTTTCCTGACCTACACGAATGCCCCGGTCGCCCGGAATGCGTTGAGATTCCGATATGGATTATTGCCAGCTGCTCGTCGCCGTGCCCGCGAGGTCGCTGTCGGTGGGGCGCTCTTCCCGTGGCGCACGATTAACGGAGAAGAAGCATCTGCCTATTACGCGGCTGGTACTGCGCAGTACCACATTGATGCGGATGTGGCTTATGCCTTGAGTCAGTATTTGGCAGCCACAAATGACCAAAACCTTCTGCGAACTGAAGGTGTCGATATTCTCGTCGAGACCGCTCGAATGTGGGTTGATCTTGGTTTCTGGCGTGCTGAAGAAGACGGCATTTTCCACATCCACGGCGTGACGGGCCCCGACGAATATACGACAGTCGTCAACGACAACTTGTTCACCAACGTGATGGCTAGGTTCAATCTGGAGCGGGCGGTTGATGCCGTCATCCGATTGCGTGACAACGACCCGGAAGCGCATGCGCAGATGGTGTCCCGGCTGGGTCTTGACGATGAAGAGGTCGACTCTTGGCGTCGAGCTGCCTCAGACATGGCGATTCCCTTCGATGAACACATGGGAATCCACCCACAGGACCAACATTTCCTCGAACGTGAGGTGTGGGATCTGGAGCGGACTCCGGTGGAACACCGGCCGTTGCTTCTGCACTATCACCCCTTGGTGATCTATCGTCTGCAAGTCATCAAACAAGCTGATGTGGTGTTGGCGATGTTCCTGCAGGGTGATCACTTCACCGATGAACACAAACGGGCCAATTTTGAATATTACGATCCGATCACGACGGGCGACTCTTCGCTTTCTGAAGTTATCCAATCGATCGTGGCAGCCGAAGTCGGTTACCGAGATTTGGCTTATCGCTACTTCCATGGTGCTTTGTATGTGGATCTCGCCGACAGGCATAACAACACTCATGATGGCGTGCACGTCGCTTCTGCAGCTGGGGTTTGGAGTGCTGTCGCTTTCGGGTTCGGTGGTTTCCGAGACCAAGGTGGACGATTTAGTTTTGATCCGCGCATTCCTAAGGCCTGGGAAGAGTTCTCGTTTCGATTGACGCTACGAGGTACGCGAGTGCGGGTGATCATTCGTCAAGACCAGATTAGTTTTGCGATCGAAGCCCAAGAACCTGATCTGAGCGGTCATATGTGGAATCGGGTGATCAGCGTTCGAGGCCGAGATGTTGTGCTTGATCCGGCGGACCTTACGCATGTTGACTTGGCTGATCCGGGACCTGTTATTGAGGGTTCGCCGCCGCCAGTTCCGGGGCGTCGGCGAGCCGATGGAACGATCATCAGTGCAGTCGTACCGGGTACGTGGGCACCTCGAACTGGTCCGTTCTCAAACGGTTCGAGCGAACGGTCAAACCCCGGTATCCCCTCGTGAGTTGCTTGGGCTGCCGGTTAGGTCGAAAGCACCTTGGGCAAAGATTCGGGCCAGCGGAATGATGCCTAAAACGAGCACCATCGGCACAGCGAAACCGATCCGCAGATTGCCCGAACCGACGACGCCGGTGAGTACAGCACCGAGCAGCGCTCCGGCGTAATTGAATTGGTTGAATCGGGCGATCACCGAATCCACCATCGCTTGACGGCTGTGTTCATCGAGATTCGCGTTTTCTCCAGCAATTCGTGCTGCTGCTGAAAAGCTCAACGGTGCTATTACGGCGACTCCAGTGCCGAGAGCGGTGAAGCCGAGGACCGCGATTTGCCAGCTGGGCGCGAAAACAATGATGCCGAGCGATGCTGCGGCAATGATTGAACCGACCTGTAAGACCGGAGTTGGCCCGAAGCGGCCCACCAGATAATCCCCCGCCCATCGCATTGCCCCGCTCGCCAACAAGTAGGGGAACGTCGCGAGCGCGACAAGCGTCGATGGCGCGTCAAATACTTTGTCGAGATAGGTCGGACCCCAAGTGAATGCGGCCGTGTCAACCATATAAAACAAGACGAGCGCAATGCCCACCATCATGATGGGACGCCATGGAACTGAAACGCTTCCGATACTGCTGGGCATGCCGACACGACGCAAGAATGGGCTGAACAACACGACGAGCGGAATGATCGCCAAGACGGCGGTCAGCTCGAATGGCAGTCGCGCTGTTAACAGTGTGATACCTGAACCAATGACGCCGCCGAGCGTCCAGGCCCCGTGAAATGACGGGAGAATCGGACGACCGTAGCGTCTTTCGATCGCGACAGCTTGCATATTTGTGGATGCATCCACGACACCCAACGCGGTCCCGTAAATTGCCATTCCCGCGATGAACACAAACATGTGCGGAGCAAGTGCAATGAGTGGCACAGCGATGGCAATGGCGGCTAAGCCACCCCGCAGGAGCATTGCCGAATCGGTTTTCTTGGCGAGCACTTCGGACACAATCGACCCGATACCGGCAAGCAGCACCATCATGAGCAGTACACCCGACAGTTCGAGCTCGGAAAAATCCCAGCGTTTCGACACTTCAGGAAGTCGGGTGGTGAGGCTGATGAACACGCCTCCTTGGGTGGCAAAGGCGAGAGCCACGGCGAGCCGGGCTCGTTTCACTGTGAGATCTAGGTCACTCGACACCATCTGATCATGCACCAGAACCTTCAACTTTTGGTCGGTTTTCCCCCTGATTTCGCCGAAATCGGGGC
>JBEBSZ010000059.1:0-6094 GCA_040394025.1 Aeromicrobium sp. | reverse complement strand
GGTGGGCCCCGTCGGGCTCGAACCGACGACCCACGGATTAAAAGTCCGTTGCTCTACCAACTGAGCTAGAGGCCCGCATCAAAATGATGCAAAACAAGTGTGCCAGCCACAACCTGAGCTAGGTGAAGGCGGGTCAGTCTCGAAACGGCTTAAGCAGTTTTCGGAACAGGTTACGCAAACGGATACTCAAAGATCGACGTTCTAAGTAATCGACACGTTCCCGAAGGATCTTGAGTTGATCTTCTTGTTTTTTGTCGCGTTGTTCGTCTTCGTGGCGCAAGCGCGCATAGCGGCTGCCAGCGCCTGAATACACCGGGTGTTGAAAGGGATACTCATAGCGATCGGGGTGTCGCGTCATGTCGAGCACCATGCCACCGCGGATCCAATTGATGCGTTTCAGAATCTCGTGCAAGTTTGGATCCGTCACGGGCATAACTGCAGGTGGGAAGGTTGCTTTTGCCGTATTTTGATTGAACTCTTCAGAACTTGAGAGGGTCTGCCATTTGTGGTGTAAATGATGTCTTTCGAGAAAAGCGCGATAGCGTGCGAAGCCTTTGGGGATAGCTTCGTTGAAAGCTGTCAGATCGGTTTGTTCGTACAGTTCTGCTGCCGAGATCGGCTCCGTGAACTTGGTAACGGTCCGGTGAGGCATCTGGTGATAATCGGCTAGTTCAATCGTTCGCGAATCGTGAGCCAGCAACATTGCGGGAATGCCTGCCATCAGTGCCGCCACGTTGCCATGGAAACGAGTTCCGTAGGCAAAGTCTTGTCGAGATAGGTAATCGAACCATGTCCATTGGTCGACGAACATCAGCATCCGGCCATCGCGGTAGAGCGGATGTGAGATGTGGATGGGAGCGTTCAGGTCGCTGACATTGGGTCGGGTCACGCCCCACAACAGCAGTCGCAAGTCGTGTCCATCTTGAGCAATGTAAGTCAAACGCCGGTGTGCTTCTGCCTGCTCTAGCGAAAACTGGCCGATGCCTGGTACTTCAGGTGTGAGGTTGAGTGCTAAAGCTGCATCCTCAGGGAGGCTTGCGGTATTTTTCTCTACTCGATAGTCAGGCCCGCAACGAAAGAGCGAGGGGCAGCCAATGATGTCGACGTGTTCGCTACCGAACCCGAGGTCCGCGAGAAACTTTGCCGTGAACTCGCCGCGTACACCAATTGACGGCGAACGATCCAACACTGCCGAAACGAAGCGTTTGGTTGCCTCCCGGATAGGCGCGAGGTCTTCCAAGCTCATTGAGGCGGGAGCTTGTGCGCCGACGCCGACCACTGAAACCGGAATCGTGAGTCGTTCGATGGAATCGCTAAGCCGGTCGAGTTGTTCCACGAAATCGGGACGAAAAGCGTTCGCAAACGGAACTACGAAATGATCGAATTTTTCGTTGAGGGCCGCGATATCAGCGTCACTCGATTTACGTCGTTCACTTAGGGTGCTGTTGGCTGTTAATTCGGCGCCATCGATATCGAGAGATTCCCACACAGCGTGCTGAAACAAGAAGTTTCCGGTGTTGCTGTTAAAGACGTCTTGCGTGAGTGTGGACTCTGGAGTCACCGCAGTAAACGGGGATTTCCCCGTACGGATCAACAGCCTCGACATGCTTCAAGTGTGACAGAACACAGGAACCAATTGTTTGCTGATTCGAAAGCGAGGCATACAATAGAAATGTCCGTTTGTCTGGTACCTCGTGTGAGGACTGGAACGAAAGGCAAGAGAAATGATTGAGCCACGCGTGGGCGTGGTCGGTGCTGGTCGAGTAGGTGCCGTCCTCGCTGCCCGTTTTTTGCGCGCAAATTACCCCGTCGCTGGAGTGAGCGCGCGTTCCGATGTTTCGCGCACCCGTGTCCGCACTATGTTGCCGAATGTGGGAATTTCTGACCCGGCGGCCGTTGCTCGAGCGAGTGACATCCTGCTGCTGTCGGTTCCTGACGACGCGCTCGCAGATGTTGTCTCAGGTATCGCCCCGCATATTCGTCACGGTCAACTTGTGTTTCACGTCAGTGGCCGCCATGGCCGTCAAGTGTTAGAACCATTGGCGCAGCGTGGTGCCATTACGATGGCCATCCATCCGGCGATGACGTTCACCGGCACCGATATTGACCTTGACCGTCGTTGTGTTTACGGCGTGACAGCTCAGCCTTCGGACGTGGATATGGCCCAGACGATTGTTTCGGCGCTAGGTGGTCAGATGATCCAGATCGCCGAAGCTGATCGCATTTCCTATCATGCTGCGTTGGCGCACGGTTCGAATCACCTCACAACGGTGGTCAACCAAGCGATGGATCTGTTGCGGACTATCGGTGCGGAAGATCCGGGTGCGGTTCTGCGCCCATTGTTGAATGCAGCTCTCGACAATACGCTTTCTTTTGGGGATTTGGCTTTGACCGGTCCGGTTGTTCGTGGCGATGTCGAAACGGTCCGAGGTCATCTGGCGGCCATTGAAGATGACTCAATTTTGGCCACTTATCGCACGATTGCTGAAGCCACTACTGGTCGCGCCGAGGCGATGGGTGCGTTGTCCTCAGACACTGCTGAAAATCTACATCGGTTGCTCGCCTCTGAGAATTCACACACGAGCGAGGTAGCCCGATGAGCAGCACATCGCTCTCCCTGCGTTTGCCGACCGTGGTTCGCACGGTCGCTGAACTGCGTGACGTCACCAGAGATGCCACGATTGCTTTTGTCCCCACGATGGGTGCCTTGCACGACGGCCATGTCGAGTTGATGAAGCACGCACGTCCTCTTGGCGAGAAATTGGTGACCTCGATATTTGTTAATCCAACCCAGTTTGCAGCTGGTGAAGACCTCGACACATATCCGCGCACCTTTGAAGCTGACCTAGAACGATGTGCTGAAGCCGGCGTAGATGTGGTTTTTTTCCCCGACGTCGCCACGATGTATCCCGATGGTCTCGACCAAGCTGTCACGGTAGATCCAGGTCCACTCGGGTCGATTCTGGAAGGTTCGGCACGGCCGACTCATTTCCGGGGCGTGCTCACTGTGGTATCGAAATTGTTTGGTTTGGTACGCCCGGATGTTGCTGTGTTTGGTGAAAAAGATTTTCAACAGCTCACGCTTATCCGGTTGATGGTCCGCCACTTGTGTCTCGATGTTGAGGTGGTGGGATGCCCGACTGTGCGTGAAGCAGATGGCTTGGCCATGAGTTCGCGCAATGTGTATCTCACTGCTGACGAACGCGTGAGAGCACAAGCAATATCGGCTGCACTTCGAGCCGCCCAGACTGTTGCAGGTAGAGGTCATGTTGCTGCGCTTGAGGCTGCCCACGCAGTGCTTAAACGAGCCGGTATTGTGCCGGACTATCTCGTCATTACGAACAACGATTTGGGTACACCTGCCGTCGTTGGTGAACCATCGAGGATCCTTGTCGCAGCAAAAGTTGGTGCCCCGCGACTGCTCGACAATATGCCGATCGTCCTCGGCCCCGAATTAACGAATGAAACCGAAGCCCGATTTGCTCAAACCCAAGCAGAAAACGCAGCATCTGTTGGAATGGAGAACTGAGATGCAACGCACAATGATGTCAGGAAAAATCCACCGTGCAACCGTCACGCAGGCGGATTTGCACTACGTCGGATCGGTGACCGTCGATGCCGACCTGCTGGACGCAGCCGACATTCTTGACGGTGAACTGGTTCATATCGTTGATATCAACAACGGTTCTCGTCTTGAGACTTACACCATTGCTGGTGAACGCGGCAGCGGAATCATCGGTATTAACGGTGCGGCTGCTCGTCTCGTTGCACCGGGTGACTTGGTGATCTTGATCGCCTATCGGCAGATGGACGATGCTGAAGCCCGCGAATTTGAGCCGAATGTTGTGTTCGTTGATGCGAATAACAAGATCGTGACGCTGGGTACTGATCCTGCGGATGCCCCGGACGGCTCTGGCTTGATCCGTGGTGATTTGGTGTCGGCCGGGCTATGACCCTTCTCGCGCTGGACGTGGGGAACTCTGACACCAGCATTGGCCTCTTCGAGGGTGAAGATCTCGTAGCGGACTTCGTTGTTTCGTCCTCGGCAAACCGAACTGCTGATGAGTGGTTCTTAGTGATTGATGGTTTTGTACGGCGAGCCGGCGTGCCACCGATCAGTCAGATTTCAGTGTGCAGCACGGTTCCTGCGCTGATGAGACGGTTTCGGGCGTGTTTTGATCGGTATTTTGCTGATGTTCCGTTGTGGATCGTGGGGCCGGGCGTGCGTACGGGTGTACCGATTCATACTGATAATCCGCGCGAAGTGGGCACTGACCGAGTGGTAAACGCGCTTGCTGCGAAAGAGTTTTATGGTGGCCCGGCGATTGTGGTCGATCTCAATGGCACAGCCACTGTTTTCGATGTGATTGATGAAGAAGGTCGTTATTTGGGTGGCGCGATTGCCCCGGGGATTGAGGTCTCGCTTGACGCTTTGGCGAGGAGAAGTGCGCAGTTGCGGAGTGTCGAAATCACGGCACCGCGCACTCCGATCGGCAAGAACACGGTCGAAGCTTTGCAATCGGGCAGTGTTTTTGGGTTTGCTGGTCTCATTGATTCACTTGTTGAACGCATCATTGAGTTTCTTGAGGTGGATGCGAATGATGTGGCGGTCATTGGTACCGGAACTCAATCGGCTGCCGTGTTAGATGAGTGCGAAACAATTACGCACCGCGATGCAAAGCTGACATTGAAAGGCCTGCAACTCGTGGCAGCCCGCAACAGCAGTTAGGTGGAGGCAATAGCCAATTTTTACTGTTACATATGACCCTTGAGGCGGATGTTGCAGTTGGTTTGTGAGAAAGGTCTCTATTCGATCTTACTTGTTGGTAACCTGCCTAGGTCCCTCCAAAAACCGATGTGGAGAAATCATGGGTGACCTCGGATATAAGTTGACGGTGCTTCGGCGAATCGGGCTGCTGAAGGCCCAAGATCCGGTTCGTTTGATCAAGGCAGGCAAGAAACTCAAGGAATGGGGGCCAGGTTTCCCCTCTGCGGTAGGAGCTGCTGCCGCTCGCAAACCAAACCAGCTTGCTGTCATTGACGACGCTGGCCAAATCACATGGAAAGAACTGAGCGATGAAATCAATCGCTTCTCAGCTGCGCTCCTAGAACGCGGAATTGGTGTTGGCGATCCCGTCGCTGTATTGTGCCGCAACCACCGTTACATGGTGGTCGCCATGGTTGCGATCATGCAGATCGGTGGCCGTATGTTGCTGCTTAACACCATGGCTAGCGCTGGCCAGTTGACCGAACTTGCAGAGCGTGAAGGTGCCAAGCTGATCATTCTTGATCAAGAGTTCCTCGCAGTTGCTGAATCAATGGATCAGGACCGTTTACTCATCGCTTGGGAAGACGACAAGTCTCACGGCTTGCCTACGACCACGAGCATTGCGGTAGGCCAGCCAACCACAGATCACCCGAAGCCTTCACGTTCCGGCAGTATTGTGATCTTCACTTCGGGTACTACGGGCTTGCCCAAGGGTGCGCAACGTAAAGAGCCGGAAAATCTGCATCCGCTGCTGACCTTCTTTGGCTCAATCCCATACCGAGGCAACTCGACGATTGTCGTTGCTGCACCTATGTTCCACTCGTGGGGCTTGTTGAACTTCGGTTTTGGTCTCTCTACAGTGCCTACCTATGTATTGCGGCGCCGATTCGTGCCAGAACACGTGATCGAAGACATCGCTACCTATAAGGCAGAAGTTCTCGTTGTCGTGCCATTAATGATGCAGCGCTTGGTGAATGCTGATCCTGATGTGATTAAAGCCAATGATGTTTCGAGTCTGCGCATTACCGCGACCAGTGGCTCACCGCTCGCAGGCGAATTAGCTACCCATTTCATGGATACGTTTACCGATTCTGTCTACAACTTCTATGGTGCAACCGAGACCGGCTGGGTGACCATCGCTGGTCCGGAAGACTTGCGTGCCGCACCGGGTACGGCGGGTCGGGTGCCATGGAAGACCGTAGTCAAGGTGCTCGATGACGAGGGACGCGAAGTGCCCAATGGCACGACAGGTGTCATCTACGTGGGTAACGAAATGTTGTTCGCCGGTTACACCGACGGCAATTCAAAGGACTTCCGTGATGGCCT
>JBEBSZ010000058.1:0-6254 GCA_040394025.1 Aeromicrobium sp. | reverse complement strand
ACTGACCAATCCCACCCGCGTTCGTTCGAATCGGTCCAAAACCTAGCTTCACCCAGCTTTTTGGGTTCACGCCTACCTAATAGGTGTTCTTGACTCCAACTTCCGACGGTCTCGTGGGAATTGGGGGGCGAGAGTGAAGGCGAGGGGTGGGGTGGGTGGGGAGGAGTCTGACTCGGGCAATGAAAGCTCAGGGTGCAAACCACGCACCAAACGGCGTCACCCGAAAAATACCGAAGGCAACAATAGCGATGGTGGCGACCACGATAACGGTGTTCGACAAATAGATCATCCTTGCTTCAGCATCCCCACGTCCGCGACGCCAAAACCATATGAGCCAAACAAAAACAACAATCGGAACTAGGAGAACTGCGACAAGATTCGACGAAACCGCGCCAAGAAAATCCCCGTTGCTCAGGAGGTTCAGCGCCCGTAGACCTCCACAGCCGGGGCACGGATAGCCGGTCAAGGTCAAGAACGGGCACAATATCCACGTCGATTCATGCGGATCACGAAAATGTAGAGCCACAAAACCAGCAAGGCCCATACCGCCGACGAGCAGCGGATCACGCAGGAGTTGTGATCGTGTTGCTGGTGTTGAAGCGGGATGGGTCATTGCTGTACCAAACCTAAACAGGGCGACGATAGTCAGAAAGCGACAGCGACAAGGTCGTCGGTCACCATCGCAGGAGCATCAGTGCTCTTTGACGTTGTCGATACCGTAACCCGCCATAGCCATGACTTTGCCCAGCGGCAAGGCTGCGAGAATCATGACCGCACCGATCGTGAAGATCGTCCAATTCGGGGTGGGGATAAGGCCAATGCCACCGATCAGGAAGCCAGCAAGACAGACGAGGACGGCAGTCCACGCAGCGGGTGACGAACCATGTGACATAGGGGTTCTCCTTGAGTTCAAATTTCAGAGGTCACTGCACAGCCTACTGTGCCGCTCACTCTGTTGGATCGATACCTTCGTCAATCATTTTCCACGCGTCGATTTCTTCATCCTCGCGCCGCGCTTGAGGCGCGTCATACTTGGAGCTCATATTTGCCCACGTCTGACCGCGCAACAAGACCCAAACGCCACTCGCCGCAGCCGCCAAAAATGCAGCGACTGCTATCGACCGCCATATGTTCGGATCCCACGTGGCAGCCGCACCTGAAACAGCCGCCACATCCAAAGCTGTTACTTTGGCCCGCTGTGCGGAAGCCGTGAAGATACCCACAACTGCCGCGATCGCCAACAGCCCGACAATTCCTCCGAGCATGCGCCGCACAATGGGAGCCCCCGCTAACACGCCCAGAGCCGCAGCCATCACAACCAGAGCCACCCCAACGGTCCACGGCACCACACTTGAACCGGTCACATAAACGTCCGTTTTAGGCATACCTGCCGTCAGGATAGTTGTCTGCCACCAAGGCCGAGTGATAGCAAAAAAGGCAAGTCCACCGCTGGCAAGAAAGCTAAGCACTGCTAAGCCTCGCCGAGATCGTGGGGCCGTAGCTTTCGTCATAAGATGCGGTCCGAATCGAAACACGTCATGGTTCCGGTGTGGCAAGCCACACCGGTCTGCTCAACAAACATCAGCACGGTATCGCCATCGCAATCTAAACGAACCTCGCGTACCTGCTGTGCGTGGCCTGAAGTTTCACCCTTGACCCAGATTTCTTGGCGTGAACGACTCCAATAGGTAGCCCGCCCTGTTTCTAACGTCTTGTTTAACGCTTCGGCGTTCATCCACGCCAACATCAACACTGCTTTACTTGTGGCCTCTTGGACCACGACCGGGACAAGTCCATCTGAATTGAAGGTGATGCGTCCGGCAATCGTCGGATCAAGAGCACTCATGAGTACATTCTCGCAGCCTTGGCCCTAGGTGATAGGGCCAGAGGCCAAACGGGATTGCGCAACCCAACTGGCGTGCAATCTCGAATAAACCCCACCGGCGGCAACGAGGTCAGTATGGGAACCGTCTTCAATCAGCCGCCCATCATCAAAAACCAGAATGCGGTCAGCTTTCTCGGCCGTCGAAAGCCGGTGGGCAATGACCACGCTGGTGCGTCGACTAAGCAGTTGGTCTAAGGCGCGAGTGGCTCGCAGTTCGGTTTGCGGATCAACTGCGCTCGTCGCTTCATCGAGGACGAGAATCTCTGGATCAGCCAAAGCCGACCGAGCCAAAGCCACCAATTGACGCTCTCCTGCAGACAGCGACTCACCGCGTTGGCCTACCTCAGTCTGCAACCCTCCGGGTAGTTGTTCAAACCAGTCGCTCAGGCCAAGCGACATAATGACCTGGAGCAATTCATCATCATTCGCTTCAGGCTTTCCATAGCGCAAGTTTTCCGCGATCGTGGCATCAAAAAGGAAGCCTTCCTGCGGCACCATGAGCATGACATCACGCAAATCGGTAAAATTCACCTCAGTGAGATCGATGTCTCCAATCGAAATGGCACCTGAACTCGGGTCAACCAGACGAGTCAATAATTTGGCAAAGGTCGTCTTGCCCGAGCCGGTCTCCCCCACAACCGCCACACGTTGCTGTGCCGGTATCACCACAGACACGTCCTTGAGTACACGTGGGCCTTCCGGGTAAGCAAAGTTGACGGCGTCGAACACAATGTCACGGCCCGCACCCAACCTTTGCGCTGAATCACCCGGATCAATCACATCGATTGGCGTTTCGATCACTTCAATAACTCGTCGCCACGATGCGATGGCATTCTGTGAATCAGCAATTACTTGTGTCGCCATTTGAGCAGGACCAGTGAAGAGGCCGATCAAAAAGATAAAGGCGATCAAAGTACCCACCGAGAGCCCTTGAGTAACCCCTAACCACATACCAATCAGGAGCACGAGAGCGTTCGCTAAGCCTCCGATGACAATGGCTGCCGCGAACGACACAGAGGTTACCGTTTGTGCTCGCACATTGAGCTTGTAATTGCTTTGGATCGCTTCGGCCATTCGGCCTTGCGTTCGCGCCTCGATACCGAAGGACTTAATCACCGCTGCCCCGACGATAGGCTCAGCAATAACGGCCAGCATGAGACCCACACTCGCGCGCACCCGGTCATAAGCCTTAGACATCGCTGCGGCCAGATATTTAAGCCCAAAAATGAGGATCAGAAAACTCAAAAGCACAATGAGCGTCAGTTGCCATGACATGAGCCCCATGACGATAAGCGCCAACAGCATCTGCCCACTGCTGATGATGAGCATGATTCCACCGAACTGCAAGAACTGAGAGATTTGATCAACATCGCTTGTCACGCGCGAAACCAGAGCACCACGACGTTGTGTGTTCTGGGTCAATGTCGACAAATCGTGAATATGGCGAAATGCTTTAACTCGCAAGGTTGAGAGCCCCGCTTCAGCGGCGGTAAAGATACGAACCTTGGACCAGTATCCAGTGAGGGCAATAATGACGAGCAGTCCACTCGCAATCACAATCAGAGTCCTAACCTCACTCATATCGAGGTTCCCCGATGTGCCTAAGCCATCGTCGAGAACCCGCCGAATCACGATCGGAATGAGTGTGCCGCCGGCTGTACCCACGACGGCGAGAAACAGAGTGAACCACAGGCCGCGTAATACTTCAGGACTGTGGCGCAGGCCCTCTTTTATCACCGAGAGCGAACCACGCCGTTTGCTGCCGAGACCGCTACTCATGGTCCACCTCGCTGCGGGCCACGTCATAGGCGTCCACTAAGTCACGGTAGTGCTCCGAGCGACTACGCAGTTCGGCGTCTGTACCTTGGTCAAGAATCTTCCCTGCGCCCATAAAGATGATCTGATCTGCCAATGCAATAGTGGCTTTACGATAAGCAACAACGATCGTTGTTGGCGCATTTTCCTGTGATCCCAGAGCCTGCAAAATGGCTTGTTCCACGTGGGGGTCAAGCGCACTTGTCGCGTCGTCAAGGATGAGCAAACGCGGTTTGCGAACAAGTGCTCGCGCCAAGGCGATCCGCTGTCGTTGACCACCGGAAAGGCTCGCACCCCGCTCGCCAAGAACAGTATCTAACCCTTGAGGCAAGAGCGAGACGAACATGTGCGCCTGCACGCGCTCAAGCACATCCCATATCTCAGCGTCGTCGCAGTCTAGGTCCAAACAAATATTGGCTCGCACCGTATCGTCAAAAATAAAGGTTGACTGTGGGACTAAAGCGATGTTCTGTGTCACCGCGGATTTCGTCAGGTGGCGGACATCGATTCCCGCGTACGTGACCGCACCGCTTTGCGGATCAGTGAGCCGATTCAACAGTGAAACGAGCGTGGATTTTCCGCTGCCTGTCGAACCGACAATCGCTGTCACAGATCCCGCTGGAACATCGAAAGTTATCTCGGAAAGCGCCCGCGTGGTTTCCTCATCTGGATGGACATACGAAAGTTCGTTGACCTTGAGTTCGATCGGGTCTGTCCCAAGGAGTTCCTGGTCACCCCACGCCATATCGCTGCGGTCGTCGAGCACGGCGCGCACTCTCGCCTCACCTACCACTGCACGAGGTAATTCTGCTAATACCCAACCAAAAGAACGCACCGGCATGGCCACGATCGTGAACATGAAGGCTATTTGAACGACATCACCCGCAGCTGTTTGCCCGCCAAGCACACGCATGACGCCAAGCCACACCACAACGAGTACCGAGATATTAGGTAGTGCTTCAACAACGGGATCAAATACGGCGCGCACCCGCCCGACTGAAACGTTAGCGTCGCGCAGTTTTTCACTAATCTCAGCGAAACGACGGGTCTCAGCTTCCTCACGACCCAAAGACTTAACTACGAGAGCACCGTCAAAAGATTCGTGCGCCACAGTGGAAATTTCAGCGCGAAGTCGCTGTGCAAGCGCAATTCGCGGAGCTTGCCAGCGCTGATAGACCGCATTCGCCAAAAACAGCAGTGGAAACGAAATCAAACCAACAATCGTAAGTACCACATCAGCAGCCAACATAGTCACGACAGCAGCCACGATCATCGCGGCAGTACCAATCGCCATCGGCAGCGGCATGAATACGCCCCAACGTGCTTCCACATCAGCGTTAGCGTTGCTGAGCAAACTTCCTGCCGAATGCTTGCGATGCCAACTCAAAGGTAGCCGCACATACGACGCCGTGACTTCGAAGCGGTCATCACGAACGAGTCGGTAGTAGACGACTCCGCCGAGCAAGCGACGGCCAATCACAGAGATCGTGCGTAATAGGGCAACGAGAAAAAACAGTAAGGCAGCCAATCGGATTGCTGCAGTCGTCGTTTCACCGGCTTCGAAAGCTGGCACAATAGCGTGATCGGTGGCCCAGCCCAAAACCCAAGCATCTGCCACAGTGAGGAAGCCGAAGAGTACTGAACTCAAAACAGCGAGCGTGAAGATCCATGGCTCACGTTGAATGCCAGACCACATCACGCGCACGCCACGACGCGTCAGTTGCTCGCTAGTATCCAGTGAAAGTGAGCTGAGGGAACTGTCTGTCACCTAACTGAGTGTCCTGCTGCTCTGAGGGCGGCCTTGACATCGGCAATACTGAAATCACCGAAGTGAAACACACTCGCTGCCAAAACTGCTGAGGCTCCAGCGTCAACAGCAGGGGCAAAATGTTCAAGTTTGCCCGCGCCTCCGCTAGCCACAATGGGCAAGTGCGTCGCGGCTCGGGCAGCCGAAATGAGTTCGATATCGAAGCCTTCTTTAGTGCCATCGGCATCCATCGAGGTGAGCAAAATTTCTCCAGCTCCGAGTTCGGTGGCGCGACGAAGCCAATCGATCGCATCGAGGCCCGCTGCTTCCCGACCACCATGAGTCGTCACCTCGAAACCGCTGGGTTGGTCACGCGTTCGCCGAGCGTCTACGCTCAACACCAAAACTTGGCTACCAAAGCGCTGGGCAATCTCACGAATAAGTTCCGGGCGATTAATCGCGGCGGTATTGACGCCGACTTTGTCAGCACCTGCACGCAGTAGACGATCAACATCCTCGACGGTGCGTACGCCGCCGCCAACGGTCAGGGGAATAAAGACTTGATCGGCGGTCTGAGACACGACCTCGTACGTGGTTGCCCGGTCACTACTAGAAGCGGTGATATCGAGAAAGGTCAGTTCGTCGGCGCCTTCGAGGTCGTAGGCGCGAGCCATTTCAACGGGATCGCCCGCATCTCGTAGCTCCACAAAATTCACGCCTTTGACAACACGACCGCCGTCAACATCTAAACAGGGGATCACTCGAACAGCTAGGCTCATTCTTCGAGACTATCTGTGTCGAGGGGAA
>JBEBSZ010000057.1:0-6326 GCA_040394025.1 Aeromicrobium sp. | reverse complement strand
ATAGCTGTGCTCGGAACGATGTTGGAACTAGGTGGGGATTCTCACGTTCAACATCGACTCATTGGACAGCGGGCCGCGGATCTAGGCGTGGATCTCGTTGTGGTTATTGGGGAAAGTGCCCGTGGCATCGCTGAAGGAGCGGGAGAACGGGCCGTATTTTGTGAATCGCTTGAAGACGCGACTAAGATGCTTCGGGCGAGCCTTCGACCGAGCGATACAGTTCTTGTGAAAGCATCGAGAAGCATAAAACTGGAAAAACTTGTTGCGGCACTGATGGCCGCGTGAGTCTGGGCGCCAGAAAGGAAGTCGGACTGGCATGCTGGCAGTTCTAATCGCGGGAGCCATCGCTTTGCTCGGTACCTTGATTGGTACTAGGTTCGCGATCAAGGCCCTTGTCGCTAAGGGCTACGGTCAACTCATCCGTGATGACGGCCCCACCTCGCACCACACTAAACGTGGCACGCCGACCATGGGTGGCTTGGTCATCATGCTGTCGGTAGTCGTCGGATATGCCGGGGCTAAACTGCTCACCGGAACCGAACCAACTGCTTCTGCTTTACTCCTGCTGTTTCTTTATCTAGGCCTAGGGCTCATTGGTTTCTTAGACGACTGGATCAAGATCTCCAAACAACGAAACTTGGGTTTGCGCAGCAAGGCGAAACTTGTCGGTCAGATTCTCGTCGGTTTAATTTTCGCCATCTTGGCGATCCGAATCGAAGATGAAAACGGGATGACTCCCATCACTCACCACATCTCTTTTGTTCGTGATTTTGATTCTTGGGCGCTACCGACCGTGCTCATCGTTATTTGGGTGTTGTTGATGATCGCCGCAGCTAGCAATGGAGTGAACCTGACCGACGGTCTCGATGGCTTAGCCACGGGCGCGGCAGTCATGGTTTTTGGTGCTTATACCTTGATGAATATTTGGCAGAGCAACCAAAACTGTGCGCACGCCTTAGTCCCGAAATGCTACGAAGTCCGAGACCCCCTTGATCTTGCTGTGGTCGCCGCAGCAATCACGGGTGCCTGTTTCGGTTTTTTATGGTGGAACACCTCGCCAGCAAAAATCTTCATGGGAGACACCGGATCGTTGTCCCTAGGTGGAGCAATGGCTGGCTTTGCGCTCATGACTCGTACAGAATTGTTGCTCATCTTCATTGGCGGACTCTTCGTCATCATCACACTGTCGGTGATTATCCAAGTGGGTTACTTCAAACTGTCCGGCGGGAAACGTGTGTTCCGGATGGCTCCTTTACAGCACCACTTTGAATTACTCGGTTGGGCTGAAGTGACGATTGTCGTGCGTTTTTGGATCATCAGTGGCTTGTGTGTCATTGGTGGCATGGGAATTTTCTATTGGGAATGGGTCAGCGGTGCCTTCTGAAGAAGGCATCGCACAGGTTGAAGGGGCCGTTGACTGGTCCGCGCGCACTGTAGTCGTTGCCGGCTTGGGTCCCGTCGGCATGAGTGCGATTGATGCATTGCATCATCTCGGTGCCACAGTCGTTGCTGTCGATGAGATTCCGATTGCGGCAGCGCAACAAGAACAAGCCGATATTTTTGAGTTTCTTGGCGTGGAACTGCGTACTGGCGTTGGCATGCTGGATTCCTTGCCTCTGTCTGCCGACCTTGTCGTTGCGGCTGAACCGCATGTCGCTGGTTCGGCTCTGCTGGCCGAAGCAAAAAATCAGGGCATCACACTGTGGGGCGAACTCGAATTAGCGTGGCACGCCCGGAGTGATACTCCAGCGCCGTGGCTCGCGGTTGCCGGATCTGCAGGTAGGAATCAGATAGCCACGATGGCGACACAGATATTGGTGTCTGCCGGCGTGCGGACTCAGGCGGTCGGTGAACAGACCGGTCTTTTGCTACCAGCAATTCTGGATCCAGATGGGCCAGCGGCGCTAGTTGTAGAGCTTTCTGAGTTTCAGCTCGCATTGCAGTCGACCTATTCTGCGGTCTCTGTTGTGGTTATGCACGCCCAAAGCACATCACGCAACCCTTTTGACAATGTGCAAGCAGCGTGTATTTATAACGTCGAAGACGAGGCAACGCGAGTCTTGGTTGAGGATGCGGATGTCATTGAGGGTGCGCGAGCCATCGGTGTTAGTCAGGGGACACCTGATCTCAGCATGATCGGTTTGGTCGAAGGAATCGTGATCGATCGCGCGTTTGTGGCGGATCGCCGCAACTCAGCTGAAGAACTATTCGACTTTGCTGACTTCACAGATCATGATGAGACAAGCCGTGAAAACGCGATGGCTGCGGCAGCTTTAGTGCGATCAGTGGGCGTTCCGGCAGCAGCCGTCAAGCAGGGATTGAAGGAGTATTTCCACGCCGCTCGTTCCTGAAGATTGTGAACTTTCCAAATCTTGGCTCATGCGACACGCTCGCAATTCGGCTGTACGCGGTCGTTGTAGGTGAGACTAAAGAGCAGTTTCCTGATCTCTTCCCCACACTTAGGAACAGCATGAGCAGTTCGGCCGCATCGGGACGCCCGGCAGCGATGGCGTCAGTTCAATCAATGCTGCGCCGACCCCACGCTTCTTATCATTTGGTGTTGGGCGCGACCTTCATTCTCTTGGGACTTGGTCTCATCATGGTGCTCAGTGCGAGTTCGGTGAACTCATTGAGGATTAGCGGAAATTCTTACGAAGTATTTGTCCGCCAGTTGGCATTTGCTGTTCTGGGACTCGTGGCCCTCTGGACTGCCGTCAAGATGCCACTGGGCGTGATCCGCAAGTTCTCCGGTCTTCTCTTGGCTATCGTGGTGATGCTCATTTTGCTCACCTTCTCCCCGCTGGGAATCGAGGTGAACGGTAACCGAAACTGGTTGCCTGTCGCACCTGGGCTTCGTTTGCAGCCCTCAGAATTTGCCAAACTGGCGTTGGTGTTGTGGATGTCCCATATGTTCGCTTCGCGTCACAAGCAGATCACGGGCTTTCGTGGCATGGTGCCGATGGCAGCTATCGCTATCGGTGTCTCTGGCCTCGTCGTGGTGCAAAAGGACCTCGGTACGGCCTTAATTTTGCTTGCGATCACGATGGGGATGCTCTGGGTCGCAGGACTTTCTATGAAGCTTGTCGTGGCTGCTCTCGTGGTCCTCGCTGGAACCTTGGCGTTTTTTGTGCAGTCAGCACCGCATCGAATGTCGCGACTGACATCTTTTTGGGATCCCATGGCCGACCCAGAAGGTTCGGGCTATCAAGTTGTTAAAGCCATGATGGGCTTGGCGCGCGGAGGTTTTTGGGGGCTTGGCCTAGGTAACAGCCGACAGAAATGGGGGGCTCTTCCCGAAGCGCACACGGACTTCATTTTGGCGATAATCGGCGAAGAGCTCGGATTGATGGGTTGTCTCGTTGTTTTGGGTCTGTTTGTGCTAATCGGTTATGCCGGAGTTCGGATTGTGATGCGCAGCGAAGATATGTTCGCCCGTTACTTGGCTGCAGGAATAACATTGTGGTTGATGACTCAGGCGGTAGTGAATATTGGAATGGTGCTCAAACTGCTTCCGGTAATCGGCGTGCCACTGCCGATGATCTCTTATGGTGGTTCTAGTTTGCTCGTCACCATGGCAGCGCTTGGCCTTTTGGCGAACTGCGCTAAAACGGAGCCGGGCGCACATGAGGCATTAAACGTGACAAAGAAACCGAAGTCGAAGAAGCTGCAGAAACAGAGGGCATGACATGCGAGTGTTGATGGCCGGAGGGGGAACGGCAGGCCACACCTCACCGCTGCTAGCCACTGCCGCAGTTTTGACGGCGGCAGGTGACGAGGTTTGCTGTCTTGGTACTTCGCGTGGGTTAGAAGTGACCCTGATTCCGCAGGCAGGTTATCGCCTCGAACTCGTGCCAGCGGTCCCGATGCCGCGCCGCATTTCTTTAGATTTAGTGAAGCTGCCGTTCCGACTTTTTCGCACGCTGCGAGCCGCGCTCAAAGTGCTCGATGATGTGAAACCGGATGTTGTGGTTGGGTTCGGTGGATATGTTTCAGTGCCGGCCTATCTGGCCGCCACGTTGAAGCGGATCCCGATTGTCGTGCACGAAGGAAATACGCTTCCGGGTATGGCCAACAAACTGGGCGCTCGGCTCACGCGGTTTGTTGCATCGAGTTTCCCCGATACGGACTTGAAACATGCTGATTATGTAGGCTTGCCGATCCGCCGGGAGATAGCCACCCTCGAACGAAGTGAAAAACGTTCGGAAGCACGCGAGTATTTTGGTTTGACTCCTGATGCTCCAACGGTGGTGGTAACGGGCGGGTCGCAAGGCGCACGGCGGTTAAATCTTGCCATGGTCGATGCGGCTCCCGCATTGGCTGACGCCGGAATTCAAGTGCTGCACGCAGCGGGTCGTCGTGACGAAGTCACGGTGACGACAAACAACCCAGACGCGCCGTATGTCGTGAATGAATTCATCGATCGAATGGACTTGGCTTATGCCGCTGGAGACATCATCGTGTGTCGAGCGGGCGCCAACACGGTGACGGAGGTTGCCGCCGTCGGTTTGCCCGCGGTCTTTGTGCCATTGCCGATCGGAAATGGTGAACAAGCGTTGAACGCGCATCCTGTCGTCGGTGCCGGCGGTGGCGTGTTGATTGACGATGCCTCCTTTACTGCGACGTGGATTGAAACGGTGCTCATTTCGATGGTGCGTGATCGAGAGCGACTTGAGAGCATGGCGAGTGCTGCTTCGGGGATCGTGCATCGAGATGCCGCCGAGCGTTTGGCTGACATGATTCACCGTGCGGGTGCCAAGAAATGAGAGTTCCGGTTCCCGAAGAAGTGTTACCTGCCGCCGAACTAGGTTGCGTGCACTTTGTTGGTATCGGGGGAGCGGGACTTTCGGCTATCGCTCGCTTAATGAATGAGCAGGGTGTCGGAGTTTCGGGCAGTGATCAACAGGATTCGAAGCTTTTAGCTGAGCTGCGCGCTGAAGGAATTGATTGTTATTCTGCTCATCACGCTGACAACGTCGCGGGGAAAGATACCGTGATTGTTTCCACCGCCATCGGTGAAGGAAATCCCGAGGTTATTGCTGCCCGTGCTAGCGGACTTCGGCTGTGGCCACGGTCGACTGGTCTGATGTCGGCGATGATGAACGATGAGCGAATCGCCGTGGCAGGCACTCACGGTAAGACCACGACGACTGCCATGTTGACGCTTGCGATGCACGCTGCCGATAAGGATGTGTCATTTTCGATCGGAGCACATGTGCCAGCACTAGGCACGAATGCGAGGCGTGGTTCAGCCGGAATTATGGTGGTGGAATCAGACGAAAGCGATGGGGCTTTTCTGCACTATGCGCCACATCGTGCCATCATCACCAATATTGATGCCGACCATCTTGATTCCTGGCAAACCGAGGCTGCGTATGAAGCTGCGTTTGCCTCATTTGCTCAATCGGTGGCTGGCGATGTTGTGGTGTGTGCTGATGATCCTGGCTGTCGACGTCTGATTCAGGCGCAGCCTGGGCGACTCATTCCGGTCGGTTTCGGTGACAAGGCGAGTATTAAGGGTCGCAATCTGCAGGTGACGGCGCAAGGGACCCGCTTTGATGTGGAATTGCCTGGTCACGATGCCATTGAGGTTTCACTTGTTGTTTCGGGTGCCCACTACGCAGTTGATGCGCTTTTGGCTCTGGTTTGTGCGTGGCGTTCGGGTGCGGATCCCCTGGCTGCTGCTCGCGGACTAGCTGACTACACCGGAGCAAGCCGACGGATGGAGTTCAAGGGACAGGTCGCAGGCGTTTCGGTGACCGATTCTTATGCCCATCATCCAACCGAGATTGCTGCGGATCTGGCTGCCGCTCGAGCCATCGCTGGTGATCGGCGTCTGGTTGTGGTTTTCCAACCTCATCTCGTCAGTCGAACTCGAGTCTTCGGTCAGCGAATGGGTGAAGAATTGTCGCAGGCTGATGCTGTGTGGGTGGCTGATATTTATCTGGCTCGTGAGGAAGCTGATCCAAAAGTGGATGCCAATCTTGTTGTCGAGGCTGTGACTGGAGTTCCGGCTTCGGCTGGTGGGCCTGTCGAAGGCTTGGCTGAGCGGTTGCTTTCGCAGGTGCGTTCGGGCGATTACGTGTTGACCTTGGGTGCAGGAGACATTACGAAGGTCGGCCCGGAACTTCTGGATCTTCTTGCTAAGCAAGGAGCTGCCGGTGGCGCGTGATCGCTTTACCGCGCGCGCTCAATCCCGGAAGCGGCGCAAGTACGTGTGGGCCCTCGTTATCGTTTTATTCGTGGCGGTGCTGGGGGCGGTGGCTTGGGCTGCGTGGTCGACATCGTGGCTAGCTGCCAAGCAGGTTCGCGTTGTTGGTATTCAACAC
>JBEBSZ010000056.1:0-6383 GCA_040394025.1 Aeromicrobium sp. | reverse complement strand
GAACCCAGTATCGAAACAACCGTGGTCTTACGCGAAAACCTCCTGCTCGCGAGCCCCGCCGACAGTAATTTGCCAGATGAAATAAACGTGTCTGACCTTGCTGACCTCCCACTCGTCATGTTCCGACAGGGTTACGACCTACGTGATGTGACGATGCGCGCCTGTATCGCAGCTGGATTCGAACCACGTTTCTCAGTCGAAGGAGGTGAGATGGGATCAGTGTTGCGTTTTGTCGAAGCCGGGCTCGGTCATGCCGTCGTGCCAGATATTGCCTTGCGGAACCGCCACAATTTGCGTACTTCGCTCATCGTGAATCCTCCGTTAGAGCGACATCTAGCTGTCGCGCACCGCGAACCTTCCACACTGCCGCTCGCAGTACAGGCATTCCGAGAAATATTGCTCAACGGTCTAGCAAGCCGCTGAGTCACCTCACTGCGTTGGGTCGGACCCTAGCTCAAAGGAGCGGATCGGTTCCCAACCCTTGTCGTCGTCGTGAACGTACAGCTTGAAATCAGTGACTTCAAACTCACACTCAAAATCCGATAAATCGTCGGCAGCCCTATCGAGAGCTTCGGTTTCAATATCGTGGGCAACTGTCACATGCGGATGAAAATCGTGCTCGGATACCGGAGCTGCAAGAGACTGTTGAATTCCGCGAGCTAGTTCAGCAGATTCAGGCACGCCCTGACGCACCACGACATACACAACCTCCGACACAGGCCGAAAGGTTCCCGTACCCCCCAAGGCAACGGTGAACGGAGCATGATTTTTTGCTTCGTCACGCAATGCTGCGCTCACCATCTCGAAGTCTTTGCTCTCGATAAACAGCGGCGGAGCCAACGTAATGTGACTTGGAATATGGTCAGCACCCGGATCACCGAACGACCGACGCTTCTCGCGGAGCCACTCCCCCCACGGCTCCGGAATCGCGATCGAGATGCCAATTAACATCAGATGTTGGCCTTCGTGAAACCCGACTTCTCGTACACATCGGCCAAGGTCACCGCAGCTACCTCGCGAGCCCGCGCAGCTCCCCGAGCCAAGATGCCGTCGAGTTCTGCACGATCGTCTAGAAGCTCGCGGAAACGGTTCCCGAAGGTCTCGACCATATCTCCCACAATGTCACCTAAATCGACCTTGAGGTGACCATATTGCTTACCCTCGTAGTCCTGCTCAAGGTCCGCAACAGACTTTCCTGTGAGCGATGAATAGATCGTCAACAGGTTCGAAATGCCCGGCTTTTCTTCAGGATCAAAGCGAATCTCAGTGCCCGAATCAGTGACAGCCGATCGGACTTTCTTCGCTGCTTGTTTGGCCGTATCAGATAAATCGATCACACCCGTGTGCGAAGGATTCGAACCACTCATCTTTGACGTCGGATCCTGCAGATCGTAAATCTTGGCACTATCTTTCACGATATACGCCTCGGGAACCGTGAAGGTCTCACCGAAACGATGATTGAAACGCTGTGCAAGATTGCGTGTCAATTCGACGTGCTGTCGCTGGTCCTCGCCCACTGGAACTTTGTCGGCTTGGTAGATCAGAATATCGGCCGCCATCAACACCGGATAGGTGAAAAGGCCGACGCTTGCCGATTCTGCACCTTGCTTAGCGGACTTGTCTTTGAACTGAGTCATCCGACTGGCCTCACCAAAACCGGTAATACAGTTCAACACCCATGCCAATTGGGCATGTTCAGGGACGTGACTCTGCACGAACAGTGCACTTCGTTCGGGATCGACACCAGCCGCAATAAGTTGGGCAGCCGCGATATAAGTACGTTCACGCAGTTGGGCGGGTTCATAATCCACCGTGATGGCGTGCAGATCGGGAATAAAATAGAAAGTTTCAAACTCTTCTTGCAAGGTCACCCAGTTACGAAAGGCCCCAATGTAGTTACCCAAATGGTAGGAATCCGCCGTTGGTTGGGCCCCAGAAAGAGCACGCGCACGTCCATTCGCCATGGCTTGATTGTGCCACCACTCTTTACACATAAGGTCAGGGTGTGAACGAGATCCGTAAATGGCGTGTGCCCGCTCGTGTAAATCTCATCGGGGATCACACCGACTATTCGGGTGGTTTGGCACTTCCTATTGCGATAGACCGAGCCATTACTGTCAAAGCACGCCTGCGCGCTGATGAACGCACACATGTGTGGAGCATGGGACAAACCGCAGATTTTGATCATCTTGGCCGTGAGCAACCCAGTGGCTGGCTGGCGTATATAGCTGGTGTGGCTTGGGCGCTCAATGTCGCGGGTTTCGCACCACCTGCCCTTGACATCGTCATTGAATCCGATATTCCAGTCGGGGCTGGCCTTTCTAGTTCAGCCGCCTTGTCTTGCGGGATCGCACTCGCGATGGCTTCATTCGGTGGCCATGAACTATCCATGCGCGACATCGCGCTGATCGCAGCCAAAGCCGAGAACGAATACGTTGGCGCCCCAACCGGCTTACTGGATCAATTTTCGGTGTGTTTCGCCGAAGCAGGCCACGCTCTCTTACTCGACTTCTCCGTACCCGAACCGAGCGTCACCCCGGTAGCCGCGAACTGGGCGGCAGCAGGCCTCACGCTTGCTGTCATCGATACGGCAACTCGACACAATCACGCCACAGGCGGCTATCGAAATCGTCGTGAGGAAGTCGAAGCAGCAGCTACCACGCTCGGAATCAGCCAACTGGCTAAAGTCAGCTTGGACCAAATCGTGAGTCTCAGCGATCCGATACTGAAATCTCGTACACAACACGTTTTCACTGAGAACACCCGCGTACGTGGAGCAGTTAAAGCCTTGCGCGAAGAACGTTGGGAGCTCTTTGGTTCCATGCTTACCGCCTCACACACCTCCCTTTGCGAAGACTTTCAGGTCAGTTCTCCCGAACTCGATCTCGCAGTCGAATCAGCATTGACCCGCGGTGCATTAGGAGCTCGGATGACCGGCGGCGGATTTGGCGGTTGCGCTATCGCGCTCATCGAGCCTGAAAAAGTAGACGAGTTGCGTTCGATGCTAGAAGCACAATTTACAGCTCGCGAGTGGCCGTCGCCTCACGTTTTCGTCACCCAACCACAACGTGGCGCACAGGAACTGACGTAATACCGCATTCGGGGCAACGTAGGCTAGTGCGGTGAGTAATATGCGTATCGCCTATCAAGGCGAACCCGGTGCGAATTCGCATTTGGTGATTAAAGAAAACTATCCCGAAGCTGAAGCTGTTGCCTGCGCCTCCTTCGAAGACGTTTTCGCGGTAGTCGCAAGTGGCGATGCTGAGCTAGCCATGATCCCGATCGACAACTCAATTGCCGGACGTGTCGCCGATATTCACCATTTTCTGCCGACCTCCGGGCTACACATCATCGCCGAACACTATTTACGGATCCAGTTCATGCTGATGGGCGTCCCCGGCACCACACTCGACACAATTGAAACCGTGCACTCACATGTGCATGCTTTAGGTCAGTGCAGAAAAATCATCAAGGAACATGGCTGGCAACCCGTTATCGCTGGCGATACGGCTGGCGCGGCTCGAGAGATTGTTGAAGCTGATGACAAGCGCCAGGCTGCAATAGCTCCCGAATTGGCTGCCGAGATTTACGACCTTGAAATCTTGGCACGGGATATCGAAGACGAAGACCACAACACCACCCGGTTCGTACTGCTATCACCTGATGACATTCACGCCGAAGCCAATAACGGGCCTGTCGTGACAAGTTTCATTTTCCGAGTCCGCAATATTCCTGCCGCGCTCTATAAAGCTCTCGGCGGGTTCGCCACCAATGGCATCAATATGACCAAATTAGAAAGCTACATGGTTGACGGTAAATTCACTGCCACCCAGTTCCTTGCCGAGGTCGACGGCCACCCTGACGATCCCGGACTTGCGCGCGCCTTAGAAGAACTTCATTTCTTTACCGATGAAGTGCGTGTTCTGGGCGTCTACCCTGCAGACCCGAATCGGGCTGAAATCTACTCATGAGCGCGTTGGCGTGGCCGTTGTCTGTGCCTGTGCTGACGGACGGGTTCGTCACGCTGCGGGCCCACCATCAAGGTGACCTTCCGGCCATCGTCGACATGGTGACCGATTCTGAGACCCAAGCGTGGACAACAGTTCCGTCTCAATATCACCGAGAGGCAGCCGAACAGTTTCTCAGCGACGTAGTCACTCCAGGGTGGAATACGGGACACAATCGCATCTGGGTGATCGATGTCAACGGCGCGTTCGCGGGCCAAGTCGATCTACGCAGCACAAGTCCAGTCAAAGAAATCGCCTACGCCACGCATCCAGAATTTCGGCGGCAAGGAATCACGCAAGCCGCCGTGCGACTAGCTATCAACTACGCGTTCACTGAACTCGATACTGACGTCATTCAGTGGCGAGCAATCGTCGGCAACATCGCCTCCCTGAGGCTCGCCTACGCCTGTGGCTTTACCTTCCACGGCATCTCACCGAAGCTACTTCCTGACGACAATCGCGGTCACGATGCGTGGACGGGTTCACTGTCTTTTGGTGAAGCGCCCTACCCCAACACCACGTGGGCAGCATCGACGATTGAGGATTCGCGGGTGCGGCTCCGGCCACTTCACGTCGGTGACTGGTCTCGCTGGGACGAGACACTTTGTGCGCCTGAAGCACAGCAGTTCCTCGTCGCCGTGTCTGGCCCATTGAGCACAGACACAGCAGCGAAGCGTTACGCGCATGTGCAGTGGGCGGCGGCACGCGGACGAGCCTGTGCTTGGGCGATCACTGAACTGGGGTCCGACGACTTCCTGGGCGTGATCGTTGCAGATGCTTTGGACGACCCCTACCGTGGCGGCACAGAACTGGAATGGGCGCTCCACCCGGATGCCCGCGGCCGAGGAATCATGTCGCGAGCGGTAGAACTCGTGGTTGATCACGCATTGAGTCCCGATGGTCTTGATCAACGCCGACTTACTGCATACATTGCAAGCAGCAACGGCCCCAGTAATGCGGTGGCGCAACGTGCTGGTGGCCACCTTTTTGGTACCCAAACCGCGTCCGAACCCCTCGGCGATGGAAACTTTGATGATGTGAACGAGTACGAATGGCGACGATAAATTCTGAAACGGCCAAGAACCCTTGGCCAGCGTTATGGGCACTTGTGCTCGGGTTCTTCATGATTTTGGTGGATTCCACCATCGTCACGGTCGCGACCCCGGCGCTCAAAGCTGAATTTGATGCGAGTTACAACTCCATCATTTGGGTAACAAGTGCCTACCTGTTGGCATACGTAGTTCCCTTACTCGTTACGGGTCGACTTGGAGACCGAATTGGCCCGAAGAAGGTCTATCTGACCGGCCTCACACTATTTACGCTCGCTTCCCTGTGGTGCGGTTTGACCGAATCAATCAATATGTTGATCGTGGCCCGCGTAGCTCAAGGTTTGGGCGCTTCGATGATGACGCCTCAGACCATGACTGTGGTGACACGCACATTCTCGCCACGTAACCGAGGTCGGGCAATGTCGCTATGGGGTGCAACAGCAGGCGCAGCGATGATGGTCGGGCCCGTTGCTGGCGGCCTGATTGTGGAACACATCGGTTGGCAATGGATCTTCCTCATCAACATTCCAGTTGGCATTATCGCGTGGATTTTGGCCTGGCTCTGGGTACCGAATCTGAAGACCCACAGTCATAGTTTCGACTGGCTTGGCGTGGTCTTAAGCCTCGTTGCCGTCTCGCTCATTACCTTTGGTATTCAAGAAGGCGAGACCTATCACTGGGGCACGATCAGAGGCTGGGTGACCGTGCCGTTGTTGCTTGCTGCGGGCGCTGCTTTCTTAGTGCTTTTTGTGTGGTGGCAGTCGAAAAACACACGCGAGCCACTCGTCCCGCTATCACTGTTTAGGGACCGCAACTTTGCGATCAATTCAACAGCGGTTGCAACCGTCTCGTTCACGATGATTGCGTTCCCATTTCCGTTCATCATGTGGGCACAACAGGCGAAGGGCTGGTCACCGGCCGAATCTGGTTTATTGATCGTGCCAATGGCTGTGTTGTCGATTGTTATGGCGAACCCGGTTGGCAAAATGATCGACCGTGGCGATCCCAAAAACCTGACAATTTGGGGCTTCGGGGTCTCAGCGGTGGCTATGGTCTTGATGGCGATCGGAGTTCGCGAAAACGTTAGTTATACGACCGTGCTGATTATCGTTGGCCTACTTGGTTTAGGTAATGCCTTTATTTGGTCACCCTTGTCTACCAACGCGGTGTTCAATCTGCCCATGACATTGGCTGGTGCCGGCTCAGGCGTCTACAACACAACGAGACAGCTTGGTTCTGTCGTGGGCAGCGCTGCCATAGCCGCAGCAATTTCAATGCGCGTCACCAAGCATCTTTCTACCGACTACGATCTGAGCGGTAGTCCAAG
>JBEBSZ010000055.1:0-6391 GCA_040394025.1 Aeromicrobium sp. | reverse complement strand
ACAAGAGCCAATTCATGTCCAGCTTGCTCAAACAGCGTTCCCAACTCAGCAAGCAATGGCCGGGCGGCGATGAGTTGCTCGCATCGGCTTTGTTCAATTGCAGTCAGTTCGGCCACAGCAGTCGATCCTATCTGTCGTCAATGGCCACGCCATGAAAGTGAATGTGTCCTCGGCGGTTGAGATGACGAATACGTACGTGTCCTAGCTAGTTGCGTCGCCGACGATGAAGGCTTCGAGTTGCGTGCGGCCAACTCCATCTGGCATCTGTTGCGGAGGGCTTTTCATCAGGTATGCCGAGGCACTCAGCAGTGGTCCGGCGATACCGCGATCGAGAGCGATCTTGGCCGCCCGGATAGCGTCGATGATGATACCGGCGGAGTTGGGCGAATCCCATACTTCGAGCTTGTATTCCAGATTGATGGGCGCATCACCAAAGGCTCGCCCTTCGAGACGTACATAAGCCCATTTGCGGTCGTCGAGCCAAGCAACATAGTCCGATGGGCCGATGTGGACGTTTCGATCGTCGATCTTGTTTGCCAACGGACCGTCGAGGTTTGAGGTCACGGCTTGGGTTTTGGATATCTTTTTTGACTCAAGACGCTCGCGTTCGAGCATGTTCTTGAAGTCCATATTGCCGCCGACGTTGAGTTGGTAGGTGCGATCAAGGATGACGCCGCGTTCTTCAAACAGGCGGGCGAGCACACGATGAGTGATGGTGGCACCGACTTGGCTCTTGATGTCGTCGCCAATGATTGGCACGCCAGCTGCTTCGAATTTCGCAGCCCACTCGGGATCAGATGCAATGAACACTGGCAAAGCGTTGATGAACGCTACTTTGGCGTCAATCGCGCATTGCGCATAAAACTTGTCGGCTTGTTCCGAACCCACTGGCAGATATGAAACGAGCACATCTGCGCCACTGTCTTTGAGAACCTGAACGACATCGACTGCCTCAGCTTCGGATTCATCAATCGTTTGATGGTAATAGCTACCCAAGCCATCGAGCGTTAGACCACGTTGCACGGTGACACCGGTTTGTGGAACGTCGCAAATTTTGATCGTGTTATTTTCACTCGCGCCGATCGCGTCCGCTAAATCTAGGCCGACCTTTTTCGCGTCGACATCAAATGCCGCAACGAACTCGAGCGAACCTACGTGATAATCGCCGAAGTTGACATGCATGAGGCCCGGGACGGTGGAATCGGGGTCAGCGCTCTTGTAATATTCGACACCCTGAATGAGTGAAGCGGCGCAATTTCCCACGCCAATAACTGCCACACGAATTTTGCGGCTGTGATCGATACTCATGACTCACAATTCCTGAACTACTCGGCGGAATTGCCGCAAACTCACGCGCTAAGAGAGACGCTCTGATTCACGGCAGGGGCCAAACGGCCACCTAATCCATACTTAAGCCACGATACCTTGACCCTTTTAATGACGTGTCAATGCATAAATTTGGCAGTCTTTCTCAGGTTCTCTCAGGTCAATCAGGCACACTTGTTGATTGGAACCACACAGAACAAAGGATTTCCACGTGGCGAAAAAACCTAAGAAGAGTCAAAAGCGAGGATTCTTCCGCGCGATCGGCGGCAATGGACCATTGCCTGTCAAGATCTTGCGTTGGCTCATCGTCCTGTTGTTTACCGGTGGCCTCATTGGCGTTCTCGGTGTTGTCACCGCCTATTCGCTTATTGAGTTGCCAGACCCGAACCGGGACTTCCAGACTCAAACAACCAACGTGTACTACTCCGATGGTGAAACACGAATTGGCTCTTTCTCGAACCAAGACCGTCGCATCGTTGGCTACGACGAGATGTCTGATCACGCTAAGAACGCTGTCGTTGCCGCAGAGGATCGCTCCTTCTGGCGTAATCGTGGCATTGATGTGCGCGGCATCATTCGGGCCGCCCGAAACAACGCCTCGTCGGGCCAGATCACCGGTGGTGGTTCCACTATTACGCAGCAATATGTCAAGATTCTGTATCTGACGCAAGAGCGCACCTATACGCGTAAAGTTAAAGAAGCGTTGCTCTCGGTCAAGACCGATAACCAGCTCTCCAAGGAAGAGATTCTGGCTGGCTATCTCAACACCATTTACTTTGGCAACGGAGCCTATGGCATCGAAGTTGCCGCGCAAACTTACTTTGGGACATCGGCTAAAAAACTCTCGATTCCACAGTCCGCTTTTTTGGCGAGCGTGATCAATAATCCTTCCAATCTCGATCCGTACGCTGAAGGAGCGAAGGAACGGATTTTGCCGCGCTATAACTATGTTCTCGACGGCATGGTTGCGATGAATGCGATTACGGCCAGTGAAGCGGCCGAATATAAAGGCGAGTTGCCGAAGTTCAAAAAGAAGAAGAATGACCAGCGTTATGCCGGTACGAAAGGTTTCTTACTGGATCTTGTCCGCCAGAAAATGCGTTCGCTGGAGTTCAGTGATTTTGAGATCGCCGGTGGCGGCTACAAAATCGTGACCACCTTCGATAAGGATATGCAAGCTGCGGCTGTGGAAGCCGTTGAGACTGTCCGTCCGACTGGTCTTAAAGAACTCAATACTGGTTTGGCGTCGGTCGATGTCGAAACCGGTGCTTTGGTGGCAATGTATGGCGGTCCGGATTATTTGAAGAGTCAGCTCAACTGGGCCACCATGGGAACTCAGCCAGGATCGACGTTCAAGATCTTTGCCGTCATTGCCGGACTAGAAGACGGCTACAGCCTGCAAACTAAGTTGGACGGAAATTCACCATGGGTTCGAGGAAAAGACAGGGTTTCGAACGCGGGTGAAGGTCGTGGCGCTTCCTACGGCGATATCACGCTGGCTAAGGCAACCCAATCATCGGTCAATACGGCCTTTATTGATCTGACGGATCAAATGGAGCAGGGACCACAGAAAATCTTGGATGCTGCTAGTGCAGCTGGAATACCTAAATCCACGCTTGACCAAATAAATCCTGTTATTGGTGTGTCCTTGGGTTATGCGCCGATTGCTCCCGTCGACATGGCGAATGCTTATGCGACCTTGGCAGCAGAAGGCAACCGGAAAAATTGGTTCGTGATCGATCAGGTTGAAGACTCACGCGGCACTCGTTTGTATCAGCATCGAGTGTCGACGACCCAAACCATTGATGAAGATGTTGCTGCCGATTCGATTGCGTCATTGCAACTTGTGACTAAGTCAGGAACCGGAACACGCGCCCGCACCTTCTGCCCCACGGCTGGCAAGACAGGTACCGCTACTGCTGGTACAAACCAAGCGACTGCGCACGTGTCTGGTTCGTGGTTTGTTGGGATGACGCCGAAGTTAGCTACTGCTGTTAGTTACAGCCGTGGCAAAGGGAATGAACCGCTGAACGGATATTTGGCTCCTTACTATGGCGGTAATTATCCGGCGATGACGTTCAAACGCTTTAATGATGCGGTGTTGGATCGTGCCGATTGTGGGACGTTCGCTAAACCAGCGAACCTTAAAGCGACGAAGGGTGTCGAAAAGAAGAAGGACGAAGACGAGGAGAAGAAGACTAAAGCCACTCCTACTCCCACTCCGACGCCAACGATCGAACCGGAACCGGAACCAGAACCGACAGAGGAACCTGACCCGGATCCGGAACCTACTCCCACTCCGACGCCAACTCCAACCGCGACGGCAACTCAACCTGCCGGACCCGGTACTCCACCACCGAGCGGCTAATTGGGCTAGACGTTGAGCGTGGCTTCGGTTCTCGTCGTGAACTGGAGCCACGTTCTTCATGATGCATGTCTCAGCCGGTTCCTTGTACCGAGTTATGCGCTTCCTATTAGATTTGTCGCATGACTATTGGGATCGCTGCATCCGCAAGGGGACTTTCGAAGACCTACGGCGCAGACGAAGCGCAAGTAACTGCACTCGACAATGTTTCACTCGATGTGCACTCTGGCGAGTTCACGGCCATCATGGGGCCATCTGGTTCGGGTAAGTCAACATTGATGCACTGTATGGCAGGTCTCGATACTGCCGAACAAGGCAGCGTCACTATCGGTGATGTGGAGCTCTCAAAACTTAAAGACAAAGAACTCACTCGGCTGCGACGTGAACGGGTGGGCTTTATCTTCCAAGCGTTCAATCTCGTACCGACCTTGAATGCCGAAGAAAACATTCTGCTGCCTTTATCGATCGCGGGAGTTAAACCAGACGCGAACTGGTTCAACAAAGTGATTGAAGCTGTCGATCTTTCTAGCCGACTCAAGCACCGACCCAGTGAACTCTCGGGTGGTCAACAACAACGCGTGGCGTGTGCGCGTGCGCTAGTCAGCCGCCCGTCGATTGTCTTTGCTGATGAACCAACCGGCAACCTTGACTCGACTTCAGGTGCCGAGGTATTACGTTTCTTGCGTCGTAGCGTTGACATTTTTTCGCAGACCATTGTGATGGTGACACACGATCCGGTTGCCGCGTCGTACACCGATCGTGTGGTGTTCCTCGCTGACGGCAAGATCGTGTCCGAACTGCGGGAACCGACGTCAGAGTCCGTCTTGGCCAAAATGGCTGAGTTGCAGCAACGTAATGCAAGTGTGAACTAATGCTCAAGCTCACCCTAAAAAACCTTGTGGCACGCAAGGTGCGTTTGCTCCTGAGTGCGTTCGCGATCGTATTAGGTGTCGGTTTCGTTGCTGGTTCTTTCGTATTCACCGACACGATGGCCAGCAGTTTCGACAAGATTGCTTTTGGCACTGTGTCTGATGTCAATGTGCGACCGACCCAAGAGGCCGGAAATGCGATCACTGCATCGATCAACATGGATGATCGCCGTATTTCCGATTCGGTGCTTAACGATGTGCGTGAGATTGAGGGCGTTAAGTCGGCCGTAGGTGGTATTCAGGGCACCGGTCTTTTGGTGATCACCAAAGAAAATCGTTTGCTGAGCCAAACGGGTGCGCCGACCTTGGCATTCAACGCTGCCGGAACGGTGAATATGGATGGCGACGAAGTCATCAGTTACGCCGAAGGCCGTGCTCCAGAAAAAGAAGGTGAGATCGCGCTCGATGCTCGGGCTGCTGACGCTGCTGGCTACCAGATCGGTGAAACCGTCAAATTGGCGACAGCGGGTGATCCGCCCATTGTTAAAGCGAAACTTGTGGGCATCGTGCAATTCAATGCCGGAAGTATGGCGGGAGCAACGTTAGTTCTCTTCGACACGGCAACGGCCCAGAGAATGTTCCTTGACGGCGACGACGCATACAACCAAATTGCAATACAACGCGAAGCAGATGTTTCACAAACCACGTTGGCTAAGCGCGTTCAGAACGTTCTACCTGAGGGTATCGAAGCGGTTACTGGTCAAGACCTTGGCGAAGAAACTAAAGCAACTTTTGATGACATGTTGGGTTTCCTCAACACCTTCCTTTTAGTGTTTGCAGGAATTTCGCTTGTTGTCGGTTCATTCCTCATCATCAACACGTTCTCGATGCTGGTCGCTCAGCGCAGTAGCGAACTGGCTCTGCTGCGGGCGATCGGCGCGTCGAGTAGCCAAGTTCGAACTGCCGTATTGATTGAGGCCTTTGTGGTGGGCTTGGTCGGTTCAGCACTCGGACTCCTTTTTGGTTTCGGCTTGGCTGGCGCATTGAAGTCGGGCCTTGGTTATCTTGGAATTGATTTGAGTGGCACCGATCTCGCTTTCTTGCCACGCACCGTTGTCGTTTCGCTTGTCGTCGGTCTCGTTGTCACGTTGTTTGCTGCTTATATTCCAGCGCGTCGTGCCTCGCACGTTCCGCCGATCGCCGCCATGCGTGACGATCAGGCCATGAGCGAAGGAACCGTGCACTGGCGAGTCATCATTGCTGCGCTCCTTGCTGTCACCGGCTTTGTGCTGATGGGACTCGCTCTATGGGGCGATGTGCCGAAACCCGGCTGGTGGGTTGGCGGTGGAATCATCGCCGTGCTGTTGGCAGTCATAGCGAGCAGCGTCGTGACGTCCATTCCGGTGTTACTCGTCTTAGGTGCGGTTTTTCGTGGAATCTTCGGTTTCGTGGGACGGCTCTCGGAACAGAACTCCTTGCGAAATCCACGCCGTACCGCAGCGACCGCTTCTGCGCTCACGATTGGTTTAGCGCTTGTTACGACGATGTCGATTTTGGGTGCCTCGGTGAATGATTCCATCGACGCGACTGTCGATGAACAGTTCACGACGGATTTCGTGGTGCGTAATCCCATGGGTATGCCCATCTCGACCGAGCTGGTCCGCGAGATATCTGAGCTTCCTGGCGTGCAAACGGCCACCTCCTCGCAGTTCGTGGCACTGATGATCGATGAGAGGCAAATTTTTGCTTCGGCAGCTGATCCGGACGCTTGGGCTGAAATTTTCACGATCAAATACGTTGAAGGTAAAGCTCCGACACAGAAGTCAACAAT
>JBEBSZ010000054.1:0-6458 GCA_040394025.1 Aeromicrobium sp. | reverse complement strand
CACACTTTCCCGCTATTCACCGGGAGCCCCGCCGAAATCTGGAGAACCGCTAATCGCGCTCGACCTTGAGTATTTCACCACTATTTGCGTCCACATAGACCTCAAAATCGCCACCATTGCTATCAAAATTCACCGACCAGGCCGGTGTTTGTTGGAATCGCTCAAACTCAGCCTCATCAAATTCACCATCGACTTCCGCGGAGGCAATCGAAATTGCGTCGGCCAATGAAATCTTCACAGCCGGAAGATTCTCACGCAGCCAGGAGGATGGCGCACGATTTCGGTCTGTTCCAATGACGTCCTTGCCATTCGGGTCCAATGTCACCTCAGTTGAGTCGCCGCCGTGAAACACGTCAACTTCCCAACGTCCGTCGTCAGTATCAATGTCATAGGCGATTCCCGATAGGTGATCCGCAGCAGTCACGACCGCTGTTTGCGCAAGAGCAGTGCGTCCAGACGTCTCGTTCGGCGCCGCTTCGCTTGGAGTTGTTGCTGTGGTGGCGGTATCACCGGTGGTCTGATCCGGGACATCTGATTCTGTGCCGCAGGCGCCCAGCCCTAGCAGCGCCGCGAACGCTATGAACGAAATAGTATTCCTCAATTTTTTTGACTGCATCCGTGATTCCTCCACCCTTGTGATTCGGTGTGTTATTGGCCGATGTCTGACTAGACCCCATTACCCTTAACGCTGAACTACAAACGGTTCCGGCAGGAAAGCCCCAAGTGGGTGGGGCCCCTTCTCGCTCAAAATCTGGCAATCAGTGCCGCCGTTCTCAAAAATTAATTGCAAGCACCGCCCACACGGTGTCAAGAGTCTGCCCATAGAGTCGACGCACACCACAGCAATAAGTCTGCCGCCACCGGTGCCATGAAGAGCAGAAACCAGTCCACACTCCGCACAGAGACTCAACCCTAAAGACGAATTCTCGACGTTACAACCGAGAACAACGCGGCCGTCATCGACTAAACCAGCAGCACCCATTTTCAAACCCGAATACGGCGCATAGGCACGCTCGGAAACTTCGGATGCGTAACCCTTGAGTGCATTCCAATCAATATCTTGATCCATCGAAGTGAAACCAAACTCAGTCATTACGCCAGCTTTCTAAAAATCGAAACACATCACGAGCCGTAACCGCACGTTCCTACCACTAATCCTAAAGAATCGGGCACCTCGAACACTAGCCAGTTAGACTAAAGCCATGACTTTCACCGGGCCTCTCGTCGTGGGCCATGATGGCTCAAAATTCGCTGATCTAGCACTCGAATGGTCGCTTGAATGGGCTAAACGTACAGGTTTAGACATCAAAGTGGTCCGCGCATGGACTATGCGCACCGCGCCACGTCCCGCCACCCAAGAACTTGGCTACGTACCACCTGCTTCAGATTTCGAAGAGGCAGTCCGTGCAGCACTTGAGTCAGATATTAGCGAGCTCGTCACAAAGTTTCCTGAAGTGAAAGTCCAAACGACCGCGCTTCGTGGCCAACCGGCAAATGTCCTTCTGCAGGCGTCCGATGGTGCGTCACTTCTTGCTGTCGGTCCACGTGGTCTCGGCGGTTTCAAAGGCCTCATGCTGGGTTCGGTCAGCGATTACGTCGTCAGTCAAGCAAACTGCCCTGTTGTCGTAGTACGGGGAGACGAGGATCCGGCACTGTCAGAACCTGCCGACCCACAGTAGCCACTCTTCAACATTTGGTCGGTTTAAACCCTCAATTCGCAGAATCCGCGGTTCAAATCGCCCAAATCTTGTTCGGCGGACGGCTACTGCACGCGTCGTCACATCAATGCAGCGTGTGCCAATACTTTCGCACCAACAGCAATGGCTCGCTCATCGATACGCAAATTTCCTTGGTGTAGATCGTAGTTTGGGCCTTGCGGAGTCTTGGTACCCAAGCGCCCCATCGCGCCGGGCATAGTTTCTACGTACCAAGCAAAATCTTCGCCACCCAGACTCTGAGCTGTGGTGGCGAGCCCCTGTTCACCGACCGAACGCGCGACAGCCTTTCGTAACCGTTCTGTAGCGGCAAACTCGTTGACTACTGGTGGTACCCCGCGCGTATAAGCTACTTCGGCGGTAATCCCGAAAGGTTTGACGATGTCGGCAACGATACTGCGAATCAAATGCTCAGCATCGTGCCAAGCCGAAGCATCCAACATGCGTACCGTGCCAAGCAACTCACCTGATGAAGGAATGACATTCGCCGCATTTCCGGCCTTGACTCGGCCCCAAACGAAACTCACGCCAGCTCGTGGATCACAACGCCGTGACAACACGCCCGGCAGCCCAGTGATAAGACTGCCCAAGGCGTAAGTGAGGTCTTCTGTGACATGCGGTCGCGAGGTGTGTCCACCACGTCCGCTCAGAATAATTCTGACGTGATCTGAAGCTCCAGTAATCGCGCCCTCACGAATACCGATCTTGCCGACCTCCAACGACGGGTCGCAGTGCAGCGCGAAAATTCGTGACACTCCAGCCAACGCTCCATCTGTCAAGAGACGCAAGGCACCACCAGGCATGACTTCCTCGGCCGGTTGGAAAATCATCCGAACACGATGAGGTAAACCGACGCGACGGTCGTACTCGGCCAGCGCGGCTGCCGCTCCGACAAGCGCAGCCACATGCGCGTCATGCCCGCAAGCATGTGCGACACCTTCATTCTGGGAACGCCAAGGATCCTGAGTCATATCGGGAACCGGGAGCGCATCGAGATCAGCCCGCAGTGCAACAATCGGTCCACCACCTGGACCTAAGTCAGCGGTGAGTCCTGTCGGTTCGCAACGGCGGTGATCCCAACCGAGTTTGTCCATCCACATGGCGGCTAGATCTGTGGTGCGCACCTCTTGCCAGGAAAGTTCAGGGTGGGCATGAATCTCACGACGAAGTTCGATCAGCTCGGGAGTGAACTGATCGATCGTGTCGTTGAGGATGTCTAAGTTGCGCATTCCTACAAGAATATCGCGCTGACTTAAGCGGCCGGGTTCAACTGGGTCGATGACGCTTGTTGCGCGAGAATTTCGGCCGCGGTACGCGTGCTTTTCTCCCACCGCCTAAGAATTGTCCAATAAACAAACGCCGCTATGGCTATTCCGCCGCCAGAAAGCAGCCCGCTTGCAACGAGCGCTTCGCGAGCCCCCGCATGTTCACCGATCCAACCGATAATTGGCGCACCCAAGGGGACACTCCCGAGGAAGACCATCAGGTAAAGCGAAACTACCCGGCCGCGCATGGTTGGTGCTGCCGTCAACTGGATGACAGCACTCGCTGTGGTGGCTACAGTGATAGTGCTGAGCCCGACAAACGGCAAGATCATGGCGTAGGTCGAGTAGCTTGGCATAAGTCCAGACAGAATCTGTACGACTGAGAAAACCAACCCGGCACCGACAATGTAGCGCAAGCGCGGTGTACCGCGACGCGCTGCGAGCAGCGCACCCGCAAGTGATCCGATGGCGAGAATTGAACCCAAGACTCCAAACTCGCTGGCACCTTTGCCGAATACTTCGGTAGCCATCAACGCACTGGTGATTTGAAAGTTCATACCAAATGCGCCAATGAAGAAGACCGTCGTGAGCAGGAGCATCAAGTCTGGACGCGAGCGAACGTATCGCAATCCGTCACGGATCGCACGGTCACCGAGGTTGCCACGCGGGCTTGGCGTGAGTTCAGCAGCGTTCATGATCCACAGTGAGTAAACAACAAACCCATAGCTCAAAGCGTTAATGATGATGACCCAGCCGGTCGCGGCGACGCCCGAGCCGAACGCGGCAATCATCAGTCCGGCCAGCGCTGGACCAATAAGGCGTCCAGTGTTGAATGATGCCGAGTTAAGCGCAACGGCATTACCGAGTCGATCAGCATCGACCATCTCACTGACAAAAGACTGTCGGGCTGGAGCTTCAAAGGCTCGCGCTACGCCAAAGATGAACGCCAAGGCGAGCACGTGCCACACTTCCACCCAGCCGCTGACGGCTAAAATACCCAAGATTCCTGCGGGCGCAGCCATGGCGATTTGCATCCACGCGAGGAGACGACGTTTAGGAAGTCTGTCGGCAACTACTCCCGCTAGTGGCGAGAAAATAAGTGATGGCAGTAACTGCAAACCGACGACAATGCCAAGCAGTGCCCCGCTCCCGGTGAGCTGAAGGACGAGCCACGCTTGTGCCGTATTTTGCAGCCAGGTGCCCACATTGGAAACTACCGATCCACTTGCATAGATTCGGTAGTTCCGGATGGACAAGCTACTAAATGTGGGGCTCATTCCTCGTCTTCAATCAGTTGGTCAAGAATTTTTATTGCGGTGCGGAGCTGTGTGCGTTCGTCGGCGGTCAAGCATTTCAAGCGACTATCAAGCCATGCATCTCGCCGTTGACGTTCATCATCTAGTGCGGCCAGACCGCTTTCGGATACTTGAACGATGACCTGGCGGCCATCTTCGGGGTGCGGCGAACGCGAGATGTAGCCGTTGTCTTCGAGACAGTTCAGCGTGCGGGTCATCGCCGGGCCGGAAATCTTTTCAGCTGCGGCCAATTGGCTGGGGGTGGGGTTTTCGAGCCGCAGCACCGAACCCATAACGGCCAACTGACCTGTGCTCAAATCTGACTGCCGCTCCTGCCGAAGCCGACGACTGAGTCGCGCAATCGTTTGGGCGAGTCTACGGGAGTCACTAGGCATATACTTAGCATAGTTCATTACCTATGTTAAGTAAAATTATTGCGAGTGAAATCACGAACGCCCCGAACCGCCGTTCGCGGTCGAGGCGTTCGCCAGAGGTTCTGATCAGGAGCGAGCAATCGCGCCCATCAAGTCTCGATTAATACACGATTCAGCTCGCTTTGACACCAGCAGACCAACGCACCATGACCGGTGCAGCCAAGGTGCGAACACCCCAGCACAAGGTCTGGCCGTGCCGGGCAAAAAGTTCATCTCGCGAATTGAAATAGCCGAGATCACGCTCCACCTTCGCCGAGAGATCACAGGTCGTACAGTGCGCTCCCACGCTGGAACTTCCAGTCCAGTCGACGGCGGTCCTTGCCACAGCATCAAACAGAGTCTCACGTCCAACGTTCGTAAAACCTTCTACCCCGCTCGCAGAATCTACTGGCACAAAGAGTTCTGATGCCGACAGCCATTCACCATCGAGGTAAAACTCGGGCCAGGCCAGCACCACCACATGCGGAACGGCGAATCGAAGTTTGGGAAATCGTGGGTACCAGAAAGAACCCTCCACGAGCAGGCCTCGTACTCGAGTTCGAATATCAAGAGCTCGGGCGACAGCTTCAAGGACGGCCAACCGCTGGCTACAAGATCCGGTCCGTCGAATAAGCGTCGATGAAACTGATTCCTTTTCTTCAACGGCGTATACCGGCTGAACCAATTCCGCAATCAAGGAGTGCGCACGCTGGAGTTGCATCCGGCCACTACCAGTTCCGATCATCTCAATCAGGTGTTGAACAGATTCAGAGTCAAAATCGAGTATGGGCGTCGAGCAGCTACTGCCACTAACTTCATGCGGAAGCGTTGAGCGGGGCTTCCGCCGCAGCCACCAGGGAGTCACGAGGCGTGAAGTCATGAACCCATTATGGACACTGCGTCGAGCAATCCATGCACTTCAGCGAAACGTGGATTTGGAAAGGTGCATACACAACGAACGCCCCGAACCGCCGTTCGCGGTCGAGGCGTTCGCCAGAGGTTCTGATCAGGAGCGAGCAATCGCGCCCATCAAGTCTCGATTCAAGCGACTAATGACGTCCAGCGGGATGCCTTTAGGACACGCTGCTGTGCATTCACCGATGTTCGTGCAGCCGCCGAAGCCTTCGGCATCCATCTGCTCGACCATTCCGAGAACACGCGAATCACGCTCGGGCTGGCCTTGTGGCAAGAGTCCGAGGTGAGTGATCTTTGCAGCGGTAAACAGCATGGCTGAACCGTTCGGACATGCAGCCACACATGCGCCACAACCGATGCACGTGGCCGCTTCGAAAGCATGATCAGCATCGTGTTTCGGCACTGGCAGGTTGTTGGCTTCCGGAGCTGAACCAGTTGGCGCACTGATGTAACCGCCGGCTTGGATGATGCGATCGAAGGCACCCCGGTCAACGACGAGATCCTTGATTACCGGGAAAGCATCTGCCTTCCAGGGTTCGACGTCGATAACGTCGCCATCTTTGAACGTGCGCATATGCAACTGACATGTCGTGGTGGTTTCGGGGCCATGCGCCTCTCCGTTGATAACCACACCGCACATGCCGCAGATACCTTCACGGCAGTCGGAATCGAACGACACTGGGTCTTCGCCTTCGAGCGTGAGTCGCTCGTTGAGCACATCGAGCATTTCCAAGAAGGACATGTGTTCGCTGACATTGTCCAACTCATAGGGAACCAATGAGCCCTTGCTGTCGGCGTTCTTCTGACGCCAGATACGGACGGTGATTTTCACTTGTAGCTCCTGGCCTTCATCTC
>JBEBSZ010000053.1:0-6923 GCA_040394025.1 Aeromicrobium sp. | reverse complement strand
ATGCGTTCAGCGCCTTGATCCAACATCCACTGAATCCCGACGGCAATGTCGTTGTAGATACAAAACCCGCTGGCTCGGTTTGGCATCGCATGATGCAAACCTCCGCTGACATTGATCGCGCGGCGACGTTGACCCGTCCACACCAATTTGGCAGCCTCAAGACTTGCCCCCGCGATGAGCGCGCTGGCCTCGTGCATGTGCTCAAACATTGGATTGTCTTCCGTGCCTAAACCGGCCGCTGGTTCAGCATGAATCGGATGCTTTGAAACATGCATCACTTGCTCGATGTACTTCGCAGTGTGCACGGTAGCGAGCTCATCTTCCGTAGCAGCACGCGCCGGGACGATATCGAGACGATCCAGAATGTTGAGGTCTTTCGCCAACTCCATCGTGAGTTTGACTCGTTCAGGTGCCATCGGATGAGAGGGCCCGAAATTGTATTCGGTCAGCCTCTCATCAAAGACAACGCAAGCACGCTCATCCGGCGTCTTATCGTTGGAGTCCGAGTCCACCATAAAGTCAGCCTAGTTCGGCAGACCGTCTAGCCGCAGCCCGGATGCCGCGAACTAGGCCGGTATTTACTCCGGACTGATCAAAAATCTCAGTCGCGGCAAAAGTAGAACCGTTAGGTGACGTCACCCGGCGACGTAATTCGGCCGGTTCTTCGGGAGACTCAGCCAGCAGCTTCGCGGCCCCCACCAATGTTTGTGCCGTCAGCGTGCGAGCCACCTCGCGATCGAGTCCTTCTGCGACTCCTGCTTCGATCATGTTCTCGGCAAGATAGAAGACATAAGCTGGCCCCGACCCTGACACGGCAGTGAGAGCATCCTGTTGGCTCTCATCAATCACGACAACTTTTCCGCCATGAGAGAGCAGTTTGATCACGTTGTCCAACTGCGAATCGGCGACATACCTGCCAGCAGAAACACCAAACATGCCCTCTCCCACGACGGCTGGCGTGTTCGGCATAGCGCGAACGACAGCCACGTCTTTTGCGAGGGCATGTTCGATCGTCGTCGTTTTGACTCCAGCAGCTAACGAAATAACGGTCGCAGCACTGTCAACGAAGGGCGCAATGAGAGGCAAGAGGTTTGGCATGTCTTGAGGCTTCACAGCCAGCAAGATGATGTCCGCACCTGCTAAGAGGCCTAGTTCCGAACCAACGGTTACGCCGTACAGACTTTCAAGTTCGGCGGCACGTTCCACGTTCTTCTCGACGACGACGACATTTGTGTTTCCGGAAGCGACAATCGCGGACACGAGGGTCCCGCCCATGACTCCGCCACCAAGTACTGCTGTGCGTTGCTCCATGCAGTGAGCCTAATCTCAGTATGTGCGCTTTCGTTTCGACCCCTTCGTGCCGAGCCTGTTGACCTTTGCTGCTCTCGGCATTTTTCTGCCTGTCCGAGGTGCTGTTTTCGATTACGCACTGATTGCTTCAGAGTTCGCCGTCATGCTGTTGTTTTTCCTGCATGGCTTTCGCTTACCGACGCGTGAAGTCGTCCGCGGCCTGAGTGCTTGGCAAGTACATTTAGTGATCTTCGCGATTACCTTTGGCGTTTTCCCGGTGCTGGGTCTCGGCTTCCGGGCTTTAGCGAGCGGTCACATTGCCGGAATCGTCATCGCCGGTGTGGTCTACATGACGCTTGTGCCTTCAACGGTGCAGGCGGCTGTCGCTTTGACAAGCATTGCAGGCGGAGACCGATCAATTGCTGTTGTTTCTGCCTCAAGTTCAAGTCTTTTGGGAGTTTTCCTTACGCCCATGCTGGTGGGAGCGTTGCTGAGCCAAGACACTCATATTGACGCGAGCTCTGTACTACGGATCATCGGCTTGATTTTGGTGCCGTTCGTGGTGGGACAAGTCGCGCGACAATTCTTCACGTTTAAGGAGGCCGAGACATCCGATTCTGGTCTTGTCATTTTCGACAAAATCATGGTGATGTTCATCGTCTACATCGGATTCAGTAGCGGCACGAATGCTGGCGTGTGGGAATCTGTATCCTGGGCCGATCTTGCTGTCGTTCTGGCAGCGTGTGCTGGCATGTATGCGTTTGCAGCCAGCCTGTCGTGGTTCCTTGGTGGCATGTTTGGTGGTGAACGCCGGATCGCAGTGTTTTTTGCTGGCACAAACAAGTCGATGATGGCTGGCTTGCCAATGGCTTTAGTGCTGTTTCCTGGTGAGAGTTTGGGGCTCATGGTGTTGCCACTCATGGTGTTCCACCAAGTGCAACTCATCGTGGGATCGATGCTCGCTAATCGCCTTAACGCGAAACGATCAAACTGAGTCGACTGGTGTCGGCACGGACCGTACCGCGTACTTACGTGCGAAGTCGAGTGCTTCACGCAGATCGGCTTCACGAGCTGCCGAGTCGGCCGCCTTACGGGTCGTGATTTCGACCGCAATATGGCCACTGAAACTGCTATTAGCGAGGTAGTTCAACAGACTTCCGCAGTCTTGGTTGCCCCGGCCCGGCACTAGATGTTCATCAAAAGCCGAGCCTGTGCCATCAGCAAGATGGATATGTGCAACGCGATCGCCGAGCTCTTTCAGCAAATCCATGGAGTCGATTTTCGCAACCGCCGCGTGAGAGAAGTCGACGGTCACGTTCTTGTAGGTATAGTCCGTGGGATCCCAACCGGGCGCATATGCCTGGAAAATTCGGTTCCCAGTTCGCCATGGATACATATTTTCGACTGCGAAGGTGATCGGGTATTCGGCTTCCAGTTTGGCAATACCTTTAACGAAGCCGCGAGCGTATTCGCGCTGCCACCTAAACGGCGGATGCACAACAACTGTGTCTGCCCCGACCGTCATCGCCATTTCGGCAGCTTTGTGAAGCTTGCCCCAGTGTTCGGTTCCCCAGACGCGTTGAGTCACCAGCAGACACGGGGCATGTACGGAAACGATGGGAATCTCGTGGGCTTCCATAAGAGCTCGCACGGAGGTGATGTTGGCCGAGACGTCATCGATGCCCACCATAACTTCGACGCCGTCGTAGCCAACACGTTTAGCCAACTCAAAACCTGCGGCGGTCCCTAAGGGGTACACCGACGAGGTGGAGAGTGCGATACGCAGTGGTTCTTGTGCCACATCTCCAGCCTAAGCGGTAACAAAAAGTTGACAGCGCTTACATCTCGATTGGGCTGGTCTGACAAGGAAAACTACCCGCAAGCACTATCCGGTTCTAGGCCTTAGAGCGTATTTATTGGCCTGTTCTACGACTCAAGCCGGTTTCACTATTTAATACGTGTGGCTTTCAATAAACGATATGCGGCCGTCAAGACGGTGGCGTAAATCTTCGGTCCGATGGCTTTTGGCACATCCAAGCCCACGAGGTGTTGGCTCGCAACATTTTGAAGCTCGGTGTATTCAATTAGTCCATGTTCGCCATGTCGGCGTCCTTGCCCTGAGGCTTTCATTCCGCCCATCGGCGCATCGTTCGAGGCGTATGCCGAGCCATAGCCTTCGTTGATGTTAACCGTGCCTGCCATGATTTGTTCGCCGACGCGGCGGCCTCGCGACACGTCTCGCGTCCACACACTGGCATTGAGTCCGTAATCCGTGGCGTTGGCTTGCGTAATGGCCTCCGCTTCAGTGTCAACAGCGTAGAGCGAGACTACTGGACCAAACGTTTCTTCAGCGAAGACTCGCATCTCAGAGGTGACACCTGCCAAGACTGTCGGCTCAAAATAATAGGGGCCGATATCAGGGCGTGCTTTGCCACCGGTGAGCACAGTTGCACCTTTTTCAACAGCATCATCAACGTGTTCTTGAACTCGGTCGAGCATGCGCTGAGACGTGAGGGTTCCAACGTCGTAACCCCAGGTGAGGCCTTTGCCTAGTCGCAAACTACGTGTTGCGTCGACGAGTTCTCTTGAGAAATCGTCATAGACGCTGCGCTCAACGTAGATGCGTTCCATCGATAGACACAATTGCCCCGCTGTTGAGAAGCACGCTCGAGCCGCTCCGCTGGCGGCCTTCTTTAGGTTTGCGTCATTGAGCACGATCATCGGGTTTTTGCCACCTAATTCGAGGGTGCAGCCGATGAGTCGTTTTCCTGCCTCGGCTGCGATATGTCGCCCGGCTTGGGTCGACCCGGTAAAACACACATGATCGATATTGTCGAGCAGGGCCTGGCTAATGTCTTGAGGCTCGCCTACCACGATTTGCCAGAGCTCTGGGCGCAAACCCGCTTCGATGAGAAGCTCGCGGGCGCGCACGACGACAAGAGGTGTTTGGCTGTCGACTTTGTGCACGACCGCATTACCTGCGACGAGCGCCGGAATCACGTCACACACTCCCAATGACAGCGGATAGTTCCACGGAGAAATGATGCCGACGACGCCTTTGGGCACTTTGTGTTCCCAGGTTTGGGTGGCTAACGGCAGTGCGCCGGCTCGTTTCTTCGGAGCGAGAATCTTGGCAGCTTTACGTCCGTAATAAAGGGAGAGCCCGGCGATGTCTAACGATTCTTCAAAAGCGCTATATCGACTCTTCCCATTTTCGGCCTGAACAAGATCAATGAGGCCTCGATCGCCCAAGGCCAGATCGTAGAAACGAACAAAAATTCGGGCCCGTTCCCGCACCGGCATGGCGGCCCAATCCGGTTGGGCATATCGTGCCCGAGCGCACGCTTCTTCAACATCGTCGCTGGTGAAGTTTTTATGTTCAGCCAGTGGCCGCCTGTCTTGGGGAGAGAAGGTACGAACTACTGGGCCTGAACCGTTGATCTGAGCCGAGAGCCGATCTAACTGACCCAAAATCGATCCCGCGCCCCGAGATGATTCCGAGGACTTGTGCAATCTCGCCATGACTAACTGTCTCACAGGAAATCAGCACAAAATGTGCATCGATTCGGAGTAAGTTCTGTTCGTGTGACCCCAACCTCCTACTGAATCACAAGCCGCAGGCTGCACCTTTAAATATATTTGGGCTCTTGTTCACGACTGCATAGAGTGGTCGACATGGCTGAGGTTTCATTGGGCTTCCCGCGCAGCTTTGTCGAGTTCACGAACCCGGACGATTCTGACGAAGTGTTCCGCTGCGATCTCACCTGGCTCACATCCCGCTGGACATGCATTTTCGGCCAAGGATGCCCCGGTATCTACAAGGAAACTCCTGATGTGGGCTGTTGTACCCTCGGTGCACACTTCAGCGGTGATGACGACTTTGAACGAGTAAAAGGTTTCGTAGATCAGCTCGATCCCACCGAATGGGAAAACCACGATGAAGGCCACCTCCATGGTTGGACCGAAACCGATAGTGATGGCGACATAAAAACCCGGGTGTTTGGCAGCGCCTGCATTTTCCATAATTCAGAGGGATTCCCAGGCGGTTACGGCTGCGCATTGCATGCGCATGCACTCAGCACTGGACGTGATCCGGTGGAAACAAAGCCAGATGTGTGTTGGCAGTTGCCTCTGCGTCGTACTTTCCGCGAAGTCGATCCCGGTGACGGCAATACCTACACCGAGACCACGATCAGTGAATACACACGGCTTGGTTGGGGTCCTGGCGGCGCAGATTTTGACTGGTATTGCACATCAAACACAGATGCACACGTGGGCAGTAAGCCGGTTTATGAAACAAACCGTGCCGAATTACTGGCAATGATGGGCGAGCCTTCATATGACCTTTTGGTGGACCACTGCGAGGCATTCATTGCCGCCGGTCGGCCAGTAGGGCATCCCGCCGATCCTAACTGATGCCATTTTTCGGAAAACAGTGACCCACGCCACACTCCTGCGCCACCTAGGAGCAAGAATGTGGTCATGCATCTCGATCATCTTTCCTTCGCAGTCGGTCCGAAAAACCTCAAGGAAACAGCCGCGGAACTTGGCGAACTCATTGGCGAGCCGTTCATTCCTGGTGGTGCGCATCCACGCTTCGGCACGATCAACATGATCCTGCCCCTTAACGATCATCAATATATCGAGATTGTTGAAGCGCTCGATCATCCTGCAGCCGAAAAAGCACCTTTTGGCCAGGTCGTACGCGAACGCACCGAATCGGGTGGCGGCTGGATGAGTTGGTGCATTGCCGTAGACGATATTCAACCCGTCGAAATGAAGATCGGCCGTCATGCAGTACCCGGCAATCGTCATCGTCCCGATGGCTACAAACTCGAGTGGCGTCAGATTGGGGTAAATGGCACGCGAGCAGATGCACAACTGCCATTCGTTATTTGCTGGGATGTTCCTGATGAGGAACACCCCTCACAAATGGCACCATCCGATATCCGCCTGACATCAATCGATGTAGCTGGCAGCCCCGAGCGCATTTCGGAATGGCTCGGACAAGAAGCCGTGATCGCGCTCGACGATGTGGACGTGAACTGGATCGCTCCGCACGGAAACCCAGGCATCATGTCTGTCACGCTCTCCACCCCACGAGGCGACGTCAAGATCTAGCCACAGCAGGCAGGCACGGCGGATCGGAGCACTGGCCCAAGGAGGCGCAACATGTGCGACACGATGGTAACCATCGCCGACGACGGCGTGCTGTTCGCAAAAAACAGTGACCGCGATGCAAACGAAGCACAAGTCCTCGAATGGCACGCTGCTGCCGATCACGAGCCGGATTCCGTCGTAAAAACCACGTGGATCGAGGTTGCACAAGTCCCTCATACTCACGCGATCGTGATTTCTCGTCCTTGGTGGATGTGGGGCGCGGAAATGGGCGCAAATGAACATGGCGTAGTCATCGGCAATGAAGCAGTTTTCACCAAAGAATCCACCCGCGGTGAGTTGGGCTTGCTGGGGATGGACTTACTGCGATTGGCTTTGGAACGTGCCCAAACGGCCAACGACGCTGTTCAGGTGATTGTCGAACTTCTGGAACGCCACGGGCAGGTGGGACCATGCAGTTTTGAGCATCCGAAATTCACCTACCACAACAGTTTCTTGATAGCTGATGTTCACGG
>JBEBSZ010000052.1:0-7470 GCA_040394025.1 Aeromicrobium sp. | reverse complement strand
TGCTCAAATGGGTTGACCTCCATGGTTGGACGCTACTTATTTAGTACAGGCCGGACGAGTGGTCGATGAATCCCACCAGAATTTCCCGCGAGAGCTCAGCCTGAAAATTGTTATGTTCATCGCCTTACGGGAGTGACATTTTCTCGATCACGCGAAGTACGCCGATGAGGTGCGCAAGATCATGCCAAATCGCTTGTACAGGCTCGTCGTCACTAAGCATCTGCCTGATTTCGGCCACATCGTCGCTGACTTGACCGACGGTCGTGATCTTTGGCTCCGCAGTCATGTCGTAAGCATCATCAACGGTCAGATCCCAGTAGTAGTCCTCATCAAGAACTATCTCGCTACCGTAACTTTTCTCAACAGCAACGAGGATCCGATCAAGCGCAGTTCTGAGTTCATGAGTGTGGATCTTGTCATCGGCCATGACTCAAGTTTCGGCCACGTTGTCGGCCAAAGTGCGCAAGCGGGTGATGCGAGTATCCGCTTCGCCAAGCAGCACCCGTAGCCAAGCGAGGGCTTCGTCGACGTCGACCCTGCCGTGATGGAGCATGTCTTCGATATCGACCCAATCTTTGGAGCGGTCGAACAATACCTTGAGGATGGTCAAGTCGGTCGCACTCACGATCCGGAACGTTAACCCGCCCAAGGAAGTCGGCTCGGCTCGTTCATCGAGACGAGCATGAAAAGTGGGGTGAGCCGGCAGGAAGATATCGATGGGCGTTCCCTGCTCGACATCCTGCCCGTCGTTAGGCCAACGCAAACGTACTTGTTTGTCACGTTGCAAAGACTCAACGTCCTCAGGGGTGACCACGATCTGAGTGGGGAGCGCTGAGATGAGTTCATCGATTTGGGTCGGATCCACTGAGATGTTGATATCGATGTCGTTGGTGAAGCGTGGGTTGGCGTGGAAGGCTAGGGCGATGCCACCGCCGATAGCGTGTCGAAATTTCGCCGCGTCGAGAGCTTGAGTCAGGTTCGCCAGTTTGCGCAGTAGCGTGCTTGTTAGTTCCTCGCTCATGCTGCCTTGCGCCACACTTTCGACAGATCAGGAAGCGGTTCGCGGCTCTTTGGCGCTTCGAAGAGTTCGCCTAGTTCGAGAACTTCGATAAACGCTTGGGGGAGCGGTTGAGGTTTTGGCTGGAATCTCAGTTCAGCTGTCATGCCGGCCGCTTTGGCGAGACGGTTGAGCTGAGCGACTGCGGGTTGTCTGCGCGCCTTGAGGTAATCGTCGATGAGGGCGCGACTGATGCCTGAGCGGCTACTGAGTTCAGATTTGCTCAGTCCGCTTTTGGCTAGTAAATCAGTGACAAAACGTCCGGCGTCCATATGGAAATTGTACTTAATAGAGTACGTTGTGCGTGATGGGTTCGTCCCAGCATGAAAAACTAAAGCCCAGTCACACCAGATTTTCACTGGAACGACGGGGTTTTCTAGGGTCTTCGGATTTGGGCGGGGTCTTCGGGAGGATGGACGGAAAAGCGGCTCTCAGTTCTTGTGGTCCGGTTTCCCTAAGTTTGTATTCGGGTCGCGTGGTGTTTTGGACGCATGTGGTCACGTACTCTCGGTGACCCACGCTTCATAAGATTGATGTCCCTGTCCAATCCCGCCGGAGTTCGTTCGAATCCGCCCAAATCCAAGCTTCACCCACCTTTTTGGGTTCACGCGTACCTAATAGGTGTTCTTGACTCCAACTTCCGACGGTCTCGTGGGAATCAGGAGGGGGTGAGCGCAGAGAAGGCCGCGCCGAAGGACCGCTGCCCTGCCAGAATCCGAGAAGACGCTTTCTATTGCACCCCCAACGGGATTCGAACCCGTGCTACTGCCGTGAAAGGGCAGCGTCCTAGGCCGCTAGACGATGGGGGCCCTAGAGCGAAAATCAGCATAGCGGAAACCCCTAGTGCTTTGCACATCGGCATACGATTAAGCCATGTTTGACGTTGATGAGGACACGTTTGAAGCCCTCGTAGTTGAAGCATTGGACCGAGTTCCCGAGGCGTTAAAGAGCCGGTTAGAAAACATTGCCTTATTCATCGAAGACAACCCACCAGCCGCGGAGCCGCACCTCCTAGGCCTCTATGACGGCATCCCACTCACCGAACGGGGCGAATACAGTGGTGTGCTCCCGGATCGGATCACGATCTTTAGAAAACCCATCCTTGCAATCTGCAACGATGAATCTGATGTGATCAGAGAAGTCGGAATCACCGTTGTGCACGAAATTGCGCACTTCTTCGGAATCGACGACAAACGATTGGATGAACTCGGTTATGCCTGAACCCACGGCCGTCATTCGCCGCGCAGAAGACCGTTTCTGCACTCGAAACAAAAGTGAGGGTAAAGAAACGTGGCATTCGTTTTCGTTTGGTAATCACTATGATCCAGAGCGAATCAGCTTTGGCCCGATCATGGCGATTAACGAAGAACGTCTTGCTGCTGGCGCAGGATACGAGCCCCACCTACACCGCGAAGTAGACATCCTTACATGGGTGCTGCAAGGCTCCCTTGCGCACAAAGACAGCACCGGTTTTGGCGGCAACATCGGGCCGGGCACGCTGCAACACCTCAACGCCGGTCAGGGTGTCACTCATAGCGAAGTCAATGCCTCAGACAGCGAGCCGTTGGTGTTTGTTCAAATGATGCTCCGCGCCGATTACGAAAACGAACCCCACTACGGCCAAGTCGAAATCCCAAACGAGCCAGGTCTGCATGCGGGTCCACGCGTTGATGCTGACGCAAATATTTATATCGTGCGACTCACATTGGAAATGCCGATTCATATACCAGCAGCGCGGTCCCACCTATTGCACGTAACAGCGGGAAGTCTAGAAATCGACGGCAGCATGCTTCACGCGGGCGATGAATGGCACAACGCCAGAGCCGCTACCGGCCAATCAATATGCGTCACCACTGCCGATGAGAACGCTGAAGCAATTCTCTGGGTCGTGAACTAAGTCAACAGTAGGTAGCCTGAATGCATGCGTAACTGGGCTGAACATGAAGCCGCCGTTGCACGCTTAAAAGCGTCATACGCGCGAATTCCGCCGAATGCTTCGGTGCGACTAGCAAAGTCCACCTCAAACCTCTTTCGTCCACGCACGAATGCTCAAACACCAGGCCTTGACGTCAGCGACCTAGATGACGTCATCGCGATCGACACGCAGGCTCGAATCGCGGACGTGCAAGGCATGTGCACTTATGAACAACTCGTTGACGAGACTCTGCGGCTTGGGTTAATTCCGACGGTCGTGCCGCAGTTGCGCACCATCACACTTGGTGGCGCCGTCACCGGACTCGGCATCGAATCTACGTCTTTGCGACTTGGCTTGCCCCACGAAGCAGTTCTCGAAATGGACATCTTGTGTGGCAATGGAGAGATCGTTACCGCGACCCCAACAAACGAACACGCAGAACTGTTTAGAGCGTTCCCGAATTCGTACGGCAGTTTGGGTTACGCGGTACGGTTACAAATCCAGCTTGAGCCAGCGACACAGTTTGTGCAATTACGGCACCACTATGTTGGTGGGCCGGACAGCGCAATAGAAGTTATTCGAGAAGTTGCCGAAACGGGCCAGTTCCAAGGCCAAAGAGTGGACGCCATAGACGGCACAGCGTTTTCACCTGACGAGATTTACGTGACGCTTGCCGAGTTCACGAATGAAAACGGCCCGGTCAGTGACTACACGGGCCAACAGATCTACTACAAATCGATTCCATATCGTGAACTCGATCGCCTGACGATGCACGACTACCTCTGGCGCTGGGACACTGACTGGTTCTGGTGCTCGCGGGCTTTTGGTGCGCAACATCCACTCGTGCGTCGGGTCTGGCCGAAGAGCAAGCGCCGCAGCGACGTTTATCACCGGCTAGTGGCGTGGGATTCCAAAATTGGTGCCAGCAAAATACTCGATCGTTTCAAGCGAGTCTCGGGACGCGAGAAAGTGATTCAAGACATTGAGGTTCCGCTAGAAAAACTTAGCGACTTTCTGGAATGGTTTGATGACGAAGTAGGGATGCGTCCGGTGTGGATTTGCCCCCTGCGCACGCAACAGCCGTGGCCAACCTACCCGCTCTCACCGGGAGAGATTTACGTCAACCTCGGGTTTTGGGGCACGGTTGTGGTTCCGGCGGATTCGGAGCCGGGTGCCGTCAACCGGCGGATCGAGTGGAAAGTCCAGAGCCTCGGTGGGCACAAGTCACTCTATTCAGAAGCTTTCTACCCCAAAGAAGCCTTCGACAACCTATATGACACCGAGGGCCTAGACCGACTCCGAGCGATTTACGATCCAGCTGCTCGGTTGAGCTCGCTTTACGAAAAAACAGTAAGGAACGGATAGTTATGCCAAACGGACACACACATATCGCAGGTGCGCTTGAGTCACTGCTAGTCAGCGGATTCCCCCTGCGATTTGAAGCCTATGACGGCAGCACCGCGGGGCCAGAGGACTCGCCGTACACGATGCGGTTGCTCAATGAGCGTGGCCTCTCGTATGTGATGACTGCTCCAGGAGACTTGGGTTTTGCCCGGGCGTATGTGTCCGGTGATCTTGTACTCGACGGTGTGCATCCGGGTAACCCTTATGAAGCGATGAACGTCATTTTGAACCAGATGCAGGTGCGAGTTCCGGGGCCGACAGAACTGGTGAGCATCGTGCGTAGTCTGGGCCTCAGTAATCTCGCGCCACCAGAACCACCAGCTGAAGAGCACCTGCCGAAATGGCGCCGTGCATTAGAGGGTCTTCGGCATAGCAAGGTGCGCGACGCTGAAGCCATTGAGCATCACTACGATGTGTCGAATCGTTTTTATGAACTCGTACTGGGATCTTCGATGACCTACACCTGCGCCGTGTTCCCGCAGGAGGACGCGAGTCTGGAAGTGGCGCAGGAGACGAAATACGACCTCATCTGCCGCAAACTAGACCTCAAGCCGGGTGACCGTCTTCTTGATATGGGTTGCGGTTGGGGTGGCATGGTGCGTCACGCGGCCAAGCATTACGGCGTAAAAGCCTTGGGCGTGACATTGTCGCGTGAGCAAGCCACCTGGGCTCAAGCAGAAATTGAACGTCAAGGTTTGGGAGATCTGGCCGAGGTTCGATTCAGCGACTACCGCGACGTGAGCGAACGAGATTTCGATGCCGTCAGCTCTATCGGTATGACCGAACACATTGGCCTGAAAAACTACGCCGATTATTTCGCCTTCGCTTACGGCTGCATCAAACCGGGAGGTCGTATGCTGAACCATTGCATCACGCGACCCACCACCACGGCACGAGCCACAGCAGGGCCATTCATTGACCGCTACGTATTTCCCGATGGTGAACTCACCGGTGTGGGACGTATCGTCACCGATATGCAAAATGCTGGCTTCGAGATCCGTCATCTGGAAGATCTGCGAGAGCACTATGCGCTCACATTGAAAGGGTGGTGCGAGAACCTAGAAGCGAACTGGGATGAGGCGCTTGGCGAGGTCAGTGAGGGACGTGCCAAAGTGTGGGGACTGTACATGGCCGGCTCGCGTTTAGCCTTTGAAAGAAATGAGATTCAGTTGCACCACGTACTTGGTGTTAAAACCACTCGCCGCGGAGAATCTAGCTACCCATTGCGGGTGGACTTCTGATGCGAATAGCCACCTGGAACGTCAACTCAATTCGTACCCGGATAGATCGCGTAACCGGTTTCTTACAACGCCATGACGTTGACGTTCTGGCCATCCAAGAAACGAAGTGTCGCGACGACCAGTTCCCGGGGCACGCCCTTGAGGAAATGGGATACGAGTACGCTCACTTCGGAGTGAACCAGTGGAATGGTGTAGCGCTCGTGTCACGCGTTGGCCTCGGTGACGTGGTCACGAGTTTTGCTGAGGATCAGCCGTTCTTTGGAGACATTCTGGAACCGCGTGCGATTGGTGCGACGTGCGGGCCCGTTCGTATGTGGAGTTTGTATGTGCCGAACGGCCGTGAGCTCACTCACGAGCATTACGAGTACAAGCTTCAATGGCTCGAGTCCTTGCGGATTTCGGCTCAGACTTGGATGACGGAACATCCGGAATTGATGTTGGCGCTGGGTGGCGACTGGAACATCGCGCCGCATGATGAAGATGTCTGGGACATGGCCGCTTTTGAAGGCAAAACGCATGTTTCTGAACGAGAGCGTGCAGCATTCCAGGGCTTTATCGATTCGGGAATGGTGGATGTTGCCCGTGAACACACGCCAGGTCCCGGTACTTACACGTATTGGGATTACCAACAGTTACGTTTCCCGAAGCGGGAGGGTATGAGGATCGATTTCATTCTGGGTTCGCCGGCTCTTGCTGCCAAGGTAGAAACGGCTTGGATCGATCGCGAGGAACGAAAAGGTAAAGGCGCGAGCGACCATGCACCGGTGGTTGTGGATCTAAATATCGACTGATTGCTTAAGCCGAGGGGAAGAGCTGAGTGAAGTTAAGCCTCGCTCGGTTCTTCGCTCTCTGGCGCAGGCTCGTCATCATCTTCGGGAGTCTCGCAGACATACAACTTGTCTCGGTCAACAAACCCAGTTCGGAATGCGGCTCTACCCACCATGTGCGCGGACACGGGGGCGGTCAGTAGCTGGAAGATGATGAGAATCAGGATGAGGAATCCGGCACGCCAGGAGTCGAGCTGTAAAGCTAATCCGGTCAGGATTAACAGTAGGCCGAATGTTTGCGGCTTTGTGCCAGCGTGCATCCTATTGAGCAGATCAGGAAATCGCACTACGCCGATAGCTGCAATGAGGGCGAAGGTAGCCCCACTGATGAGCAGAATGCTCGCAATCACGTCGATAGGATCGCTCATAGTTAGTCCACCTCCGAAGCATTGTCAGAGGTTGGTTTATCTGGATTTGTATAGCGCGCGATGGCTACCGATCCCATGAACGCCACAAATGAAAGCGATACGAGTGCTGGAAGAATTGTCGCGTTCTTGAACACGGCCGCATGGACTGCGAGCGCACCTACGGTGGCGGCCACGAACACGTCGGCAGCGAGCGTCCGGTCGAGCATCGTCGGTCCGCGCACGATGCGCACTAAACATGTCAAGCCGGTCAACCCGAGTAATACCGCACAAACGAGGCCAACAGTGGTCATACTTCTGCTGCCTTTCTACGTGCGAGAGCTTGATCGAATTCCTCGCGAGAGCCGAGTGCCGCAATGACTCTGAACTCTTGATCGTGGGCCATTTTGCGGGCTGCTTTGAGGCTTTCGGGATTACTCACGTTCATCACATGCAGCCACATGCGTTTGCCTTCGCTGTCGAGTTCGATCAGTAGTGAGCCTGGTACGAGACAAATCAATTCTGCCGTGAGCACTTGGAGGACGTCAGATCCAGTGATGAGAGGCACCTCGATTAAGGCGGCCGGTGGCGGTTTCTTGGGTCGAATTGCGAGCCAAGCCACCTCGAAACTTGCCAACAGCATGTCCCATAAGAAAACGACGATCAAGATCAACAAGCGGTG
>JBEBSZ010000051.1:0-7855 GCA_040394025.1 Aeromicrobium sp. | reverse complement strand
GGCATAGGCGACGGACGAGAGAAACCCATATCCCCACCAGAGCCAACGATCCACCCGTCCACCGTAGTCAACATCATCCGCTAATTTACGACTCGGTTACGGCGTGCCGGGTAGTTGAGAACACAACTGCTCACAAACCTGAGTCATGGAGTCATCTCCACTATCAACCACAATGGCTGCATGACTCGTTTCGATGACACGATTGTTGGTGCTGTCCTGCACCACATGAATGACGATCACAGTGATGACAACCTCATGATTGTCCGTGCTTTTATTAAACCTGACGCCAAAGAGGCCGTCATGTCTGATTTAGATAAGACTGCAGGCTATTGGGACGTTGATGGCGAGCGAGTATCAATTCCTTGGCCTATCGACGTCAACGAGCGTCCGGACATCCGTCTCGCGGTCGTGAAGTTGTACGAAACTGCGGCCGACAAGCTTGGCATCACGCAACGCCCCCACTGAGGACAGGATGCAGGGCGACTAGCGAGTCTCAGCTGGCACGCTGAATATGGCTGCGGGCATGCTCTAAAGCAGCGTCCATGTCGTCAAAAAGATGCCTAGTGTGGCGAAGCGAGTCAAGCACACCGACTGTTCGGAACAGCTCCACCTGACCCGGACGAATTCCCTTGATCAACACGGTGATTCCGCGGATTTCAAGAGTCTGCACCAGATCAAACAAAACTCGCGCACCAGTTGCATCTACCGACTCAATGCGCGACATTTGCAATATCACAACCTTGACCCCGGACAAGCGTGAAACCGTTTCGAGCACACGGTCTGCTACGGCGAAAAATAGTGGACCTGAAATGCGGATTGCCGCGATATTTTCATCGCCAGCTTGCGGTTCGCCAGACAGTTCTTCACGCTTCACGTCAGTGGCCTTCGCCAACATCCGCAAGGCAAAGAATCCCGCCACAACCAGCCCGATAATGACGGCGACGACCAGATCAACTGCAACGGTCACAACCGCCGTCACGACATATGCAGTGGCGTCCGCCCTAGTGGAACGTAACACGGCCTTCGCAGCGGCCATATTGACCATTCGCACGGCGGTCACCATCAAAACTCCCGAAAGTGCGGCATAGGGAATCTGACCCACGGGTTTGGCTGCTACCAGAATGATGAGCAACAAAACGAGCGCGTGGAAAATCGACGCGAAGCGGGTCTGCGCACCGGACCGCACGTTAACTGCCGTGCGGGCGATCGCACCCGTGGCAGGCATGCCGCCAAATAAACCCGCGCCAATTGACGCTAGCCCTTGACCAACGAGTTCACGATCCGGATCGTAGCCACCTTTGCCTTCCATCGATGAGGCAACGCGCGCGGACAATAGAGACTCAATCGCGGCGAGTGCCGCCACTGTAACTGCCGGTAGCGCCAACGCCTGCAGCAGATTCCAGTCAGCACTTGGCACTGACGGCACAGGTAGAGTGCGCGGGAGTTCACCAATGATCGCAAGCGGGGTATTGAACACAAACGTTAAACCCGTGACGACGACGATTCCGATCAAAGATCCTGGGATCGCAGGGTTCACCAGATTAAAACCCACCATGCTGGCCGCGACGATCAGCACCGCACCAAGCGACCAGATGAAATACTCTGGCTTGATTTCGCTCAATGACTGTATGGCCGCGACCAAAGCATTCGTCGAATGGGGCCGCGGAGTGTCTGTAAGGATCGCCGGAACTTGCTGCAGAAAAATAATCACGCCGATTCCCAGCGTGAACCCTTCGATCACAGGCCACGGTATATACGAAACCGAGCGACCAAGCTTGAGAATTCCTGCCAGCAGAACAAGAATCCCAGCCATGATGCTGACAACAGCCAGCCCAGTCAAGCCATGCATCGCCATAATCGGCACGAGAATGACCACCATCGCACCGGTCGGACCGGACACTTGCACATTCGAACCGCCAAAAACAGCAGCAATAATTCCGGCCACGATGGCCGTGACGATACCTGCTTCAGCACCAGCCCCTGACGAGATACCAAAACCTAGCGCAAGTGGCAGCGCCACGATCCCGACTGTGAGACCGGCTAGTAAGTCAGAGCGCCAGCCCTCACGCAATAAGGCGTAGTCACCGCGATGAGGCAGCAATCTAAGTAGCCTTCTCATCGTTGACTTTCCAGCACGGCATCGACGCTTTCCACGCGCTTCCGCTCTGCGTCCACGAGTGGCACTAGGAGTTGTCTCGCAGCGGCCAAAAGGCCCGCTACCTCAGGCGCAGCAAGCCGATAGAAAACGTGACTGGCTCGACGTTCGGAGAGCACGAGTCGATGACGTCGTAAAACGGCAAGGTGCTGGGATAGATGTGAGGCTTCAAGACCAACCTCATAATGGAGTTCGGTAACGCTCAGTTCGCGGTTCTCAACAAGCAGTTCGAGAATTCGTATGCGTTGTGGATGCGCGAGCCCTTTAAATAGTCCGGCCTTAATTTCGTACAGGGGAAGTTCAGAATTTTTCAGCGGCATGATGAATCCATCATACCGCTATATGGCGGACGTGCGGCCGGCTGGAATCCATTCGTTGCTGTTCACCAAGGAAAAACGATCAGCGTCACTAGACTGCCAATGAGGAGAAACACAACCGTTGCGATCACCGTGCCCAGCGCCGAAATAGCCCTTCTCCCAAGCAATTCGATCGCGACCACCAACACGCTTGCCGTAAGCAAGGCCGCCGAAATGTTCATTGCCATGAGCAGAATCTCTTCAGGAATCGTTCTGGTCACCGCGTTATATATTGTTAGCGCAGATACGCCAAGCGCCACCATGGTCGTGACGACCGCAAGCGAAAACGACGGTCGGTTCCATTCGATTCTTTGGCTCTGGCCCGCAGCAAGCGGGACGAGCAGCACGTGCATGAACCAGATGAACGCGAGCAGAATAAGCGCCACAATGGGCGATGCGATCAGGATTCCCCATAGAAAAAACATGTCCTGACCCTGTCAGCCCACCTTGGCCAATCCACGGTAAACGATCTGCATATTCTCCGTCACACAGCTACATCCGCTAAAAGGTCAGTTACCAAAGCAGCAATCGGCGAGCGTTCCGAACGAGTCAGCGTGACATGAGCGAATAGTGGATGCCCCTTAAGCTTCTCGATCACCGCGACCACCCCATCATGTCGGCCAACACGCAGGTTGTCTCGCTGCGCCACATCATGCGTGAGCACAACCTTCGAGTTTGCACCGATTCGTGAAAGCACGGTGAGTAAGACGTTGCGTTCTAGCGATTGTGCTTCGTCCACGATCACAAAGGAGTCGTGCAGCGAACGTCCCCGAATGTGCGTCAGCGGCAGTACTTCGAGCATGCCCCGGTCAAGAATCTCTTCGATCACTGGCGTACTGGTAATCGCTCCGAGCGTGTCAAATACGGCTTGGGCCCACGGTCCCATCTTCTCCGATTCGCTGCCCGGTAGGTAACCGAGTTCTTGACCACCAACCGGGTAAAGCGGTCTAAACACCACGACCTTGGAATGTTGACGACGTTCCATCACAGCTTCGAGGCCTGCACAAATAGCCATCGCTGACTTTCCGGTTCCAGCCCGACCACCCATCGAAACGATGCCAACCTCCGGGTCGAGCAGAAGATCAAGCGCAATACGCTGTTCAGCTGATCTGCCATGAATACCAAAAGCCTCGCGATCACCGCGCACGAGTTGCACCTGCTTGTTTGGCGTTACCCGGCCTAGCCCACTGCCCTTGTCCGACACCAACACAACTCCGGTATGACACGGCAGATCTCGGGCCTCGTCAAGATCGATGACTCCTTCTTCATAGAGGTCATCAAGATCGAGCGAGTCGACATCTATCTCGGCCATACCGGTCCAGCCAGATTCAACAGCAAGTTCGGCGCGATATTCCTCAGCGTTCAATCCAACAGCGGATGCTTTGACTCGCATCGGCAGATCCTTTGAAACCAAAGTGACCTGCTTGCCCTCATCGGCAAGGTTTTTAGCAACGGCGAGAATCCGCGTGTCGTTGTCACCGAGCCGGAAGCCTGCAGGAAGCGCTTCAGGGTTTGTGTGGTTGAGTTCGACCCGCAAGGTCCCGCCTGCGTCTCCGATGGGAATCGCTTCGGCCAAACTGCCGTGTACCACGCGCAGATCGTCGAGGTAGCGCAATGCGCTTCGCGCAAAATAACCGAGTTCTGGATGGTGACGCTTCGCTTCGAGTTCGGTAATCACCACAACCGGGATCACGATCTCATGTTCATCAAAACGCTGCATGGCGGCCGGATCGGCGAGAATCACGCTGGTATCAAGAACGTAAGTATGGACGGCAGTTTGAGTTTGGCGGGCCACGGCTACTCCTAGAGAGCCTCGCGCGTGTCCAGCGCCCAGCCCTCAACTAGTGATGGACTGGAACCAGAACCTTCCGAAAATCGGAATGTCCTTGTTTATGGGTGGACACACTTCGACGCTACGAGAGCAGTCGAGGAGAACGTGGCAGACACGCCAATCAAATGTGACAGAAGTGACAACTCAGGAACCAAAACGACGGTCGCGCTGCGCGTAGGACCGTAAGGCGCGCAGAAAATCCACACGCCGAAATGCCGGCCATAAGGCATCAGAAAAATAGAATTCCGAATGAACGCTTTGCCACAGCAAGAAACCACTCAAGCGTTGTTCACCAGAGGTGCGGATGACGAGATCCGGATCGGGTTGACCTTTGGTGTAGAGATGGTTTGCGATGTCGTCCACCTCAAGGCTCTCGGCGATATCTTCAATACTGCGCCCTTTGGCGGACTCCTCTAACAGCAAAGAGCGCATCGCATCAGCAAGTTCCTGACGGCCCCCATACCCAACACAAATGTTGACTCGCAAACTACTCTCGTGGTTCGAGGCTTCAACGGCTTTGTTCATCCGCTGCGCAGATTCTGCCGGCAGCATGTCAAGATTCCCGATCAAACGCAGTTCGTGTCGGCCTTGCGCAAGATCTTCAACCAGACGCTCGATCACCGTCAACAAAGCGTTAAGTTCCTCGGGCGGACGACGCAGGTTGTCGGTGGACAACACCCAGAGCGTGACGATCTCAATATCGAGTTCTTCGCACCAATTCAAAAATTCGGCGATCTTTTCTGCACCAGCTTGGTAGCCGCTGTCTACTTCGGAGCCAGAGCCACGCGCCCAGCGTCGGTTCCCGTCTACGATCGCGCCGACGTGGCATGGCATTCTTTGTGGGTCCAGTCCCCGTAACAACCGCCGCTCATAGACGTCATAGAGGACATTACTCAAACCCATGCGAACAGATTACGCCCAGAGGTGAAGCGAAGTGGGGACGGTCACGCAGTATTTCGACACACAATTAACCCCACTGCGCCTATCGTTATTACATGCCCGTGAAAGAGAACCCGACAAAAGTCGATGAGTTGAGCGATCGTCTCCGCGACACTGTCGAGGAGATGAAGCCAAAGCTTCGTGGCTGGTTACATGCTGCCACGGCGCCCTTGGCTCTCATCTCTTTCCTCGTGCTCTTGGTGTTGGCTGATTCTGCCGTTGCTCGTGCTGGCGCAGCAATCTTCATGCTCAGCGCGCTGCTGCTTTTCGGAGTCAGCGCGGTCTACCACACGGTCAAATGGGGTGAGGGCGTCAAACAAGTCCTCCGGCGACTCGATCATTCCAATATTTTCGTCATGATCGCGGGCTCATACACGCCGTTCACCTTGCTGTTGCTGCCGCCCAAAAAAGCAGCCATTATGTTGAGTTTGGTCTGGGGCGGGGCACTACTCGGAGTGGCGTTTAAGGTCTTTTGGATCTCAGCACCCCGTTGGGTTTATGTGCCGCTTTATCTGGCCTTGGGTTGGGCAGCCGTCATTTACTGGGGCGACTTTGTTGCCGTTGCACCGACTTCGGTGTTGGTCTTGATGATCGTTGGCGGCGTACTGTATTCGCTCGGAGCCGTGGTTTATGGCTTCAAGAAACCAGACCCATTTCCGAAGTGGTTCGGCTTCCACGAGATCTTTCATAGCCTGACAATTGCCGCGTTCGTGGTGCATTACGTCGGCGTGAGCATTCTCATTTACGGCGGCGTCTAAGCCGCGCCACCCGCCAACTGCTGAACGAGATCATTAACTGAATTAACCGGGAGTTTGCAGGTGAAGTTCTGGCAGACGTACGCCGTGTCTTGCCCGTTGATTTTGACGCGATCGGTGAACAGCGGCACCTCCGTGTTCGCTTCGGCGACGACGGTTACGGTTCCGAGGGCAGCCTCGCTTAGCGCGGTTCGGTGGAGTTCTGCACCTGGCGTTCCCACAATCGCGATCTGCATCGGGCCAGCTAGATATGCTTCTGCCTGCGCGAGAGCCCAGCCCGCGAAGCGCGGCGCAGATTCCATCAACAACACGAGGCGGGCAAAGGCCTTGTCGGTTTGAGCAATGGACTCTGGGTCTCCAGTGATGGCTCTTTGGGTGAGGAAAGCCGCGAGGGCCGCCGAATTCCCGCACGGTGAGGCGTTATCTGCGAAGTCTTGCGGGCGGGCAATAAGGACTTCCGCGTCGGCGGCGGTGTCGAAGAAGCCGCCCTTCGGATCAACGAATTCCGCGCGAACGCGGGTGAGCAGCGATTCGGCTCGCTCCCACCAAATGATGTCTCCAGTGACACTGAACAGGCTCTGGAACGCCGAAGAAACGAGCGCGAGGTCTTCGAGAGTTGCGTTGTTCTGCGAGGCAACCCCATCAAGGGAGGTGCGAGTGAAATCAGGCGCACCGGCGCGGTGCACGGTCCAGATGAGTTCAGCCGCTTCGAGTGCAGCGTCGAGCCACGCGGGTTCATCAAGCACGATCGCGGCTTCGGCCAGTGGACTAATCAGTAGCCCGTTCCAAGCGGCGACGATCTTGTCGTCTCGTTCTGGCCGGATTCGCTGGTTGCGAGCGTCGAACAATTGTTGCCGGATCCGTTGCCAGCGTTCGGGATCTTTCGGATCGTTTAGCAATTGCAGGGTGGAGAAGCCGCGTTCGAAGTTGCCTTCGCGCGTGACTCCGAGTAATTCGCTCGCCCACGCTCCATCTTCGTCGCCAAGAATTTCGTGCAGTTGTGCTTGGTTCCAGATGTAAAAGGTGCCTTCGTGCCCTTCGCTGTCGGCGTCGAGCGCGGAGGCAAAACCGTTCTGGTCGGTCTGCAGTTCACGCAGCAGAAAATCGATAGTTTCGCGCACAATACGCTCAGCCCAGGCGGCTTTCTTTTCTTGCCCGCGGTCGAGCAGGGATTTACGCCAATGTAGATAGCCGCCCACGAACAGCGCATTGTCGTACAGCATCTTTTCGAAGTGCGGCACTTCCCAACGTGCATCGACGGAATAGCGGGCAAATCCGCCGGCAAGTTGGTCGTAGAGTCCGCCGCGGGCCATGGCTTCGAAGGTTTTGTCAACCACGTGGAGCGCACGCTCGTCGTCGCGGCGAGCACCGTAACGCATGAGAAATTCCAGCACCATCGTCGGTGGAAACTTGGGCGCTCCAGAGAAGCCGCCGCTATAGAGATCGGCCTGCTTGAGCAAGCCCTCAACCGCCTGTTCAACGGTTTTTTCGCTCAGCACGCCGGGCTCGGGAAGCATTTCCTCGTTGAGATAGCCGGTGACGCCTGCTGCAGATTCGAGCACGTCGTCTCGGCGGTTTTGCCAGGCGTCGGCGAGCGCTTGCAGGATCTGTGAAAACGAGGGCTGGCCGCCACGCGGTTCAGGCGGGAAGTAGGTCCCGGTGAAGAACGGTTGGCCTTCGGGCGTGAGGAAGCAGGTCATCGGCCAGCCGCCAGAGCCGTGCATGGCTGTGGTGGCGCGCATATAGATGGCGTCGAGGTCGGGGCGTTCTTCGCGATCGACTTTGATGTTGACGAAGTGCTGGTTCATGAACGCGGCGA
>JBEBSZ010000050.1:0-8213 GCA_040394025.1 Aeromicrobium sp. | reverse complement strand
TTGAGCATCCGAAATTCACCTACCACAACAGTTTCTTGATAGCTGATGTTCACGGAGCGGTAGTTTTAGAAACGGCTGGAAAGCGCTGGGCCGTTGAGACGGTAACCGGCCGAGCGCGCAGCATCTCGAACGGACTCACGATCGAAGGTTTCACTGAAAAATACAGTGACCGTTTGCGTGGGGCTGTCGCCGCTTGTGCCATTCGTCAAGAGCTAACCCAAAAACTCGCATCTGGTGCTGGTAGCCCGGCAGATATGATGGCAATTTTGCGTGATAACGGCACTGGCGCTGGCCCGAACTGGTCGATTTGGCGTGGCTCCATGGTCGGCCCAAATATGCATGCAGGCGGGATACTGGCTTCGAGCCAAACGGTGTCTAGTTGGGTGAGTGATCTACGCGCCGAGCCTCTGCATTGGGCCACCGGAACTGCCGATCCGGCATTGAGTTTGTTCAAACCGATCCGAATCAACCAACCGGCCAATCTTGGCCCGTTACCAACGAACACGTTCGATGCTGAGTCACTGTGGTGGCGTCATGAGTTGCTACACCGACGTGCCTTACTCAACTGGAACACAGCACATGCTGCTATCGCCTCAGAGCGAGACGAAACTGAGACCGCGTGGATTGCCGATCCGCCAAGCACTGAGCAAGCGATTACGATCGCTGCTGACCTCGAAGAGGCATGGCTAAACCGCATCTGGGAAGAACCTCACCGTGACGAGCGGCCCTTTTGGCTGCGCTACATGTGGAGTCGTTACAACAAGGCGGCAAACTTTAAGCCACCGTTCAATCTGGAGGAAAGCGCATGAGCACTCATTCGAATGTCATTGTGGTGGGTGCGGGTTTAGCTGGTCTGGCTGCTGCCCGGAAAATCACAGACGCTGGCCGAAGCGTCACGGTGCTGGAAGCACGGGACCGAGTCGGCGGGCGGATCGAGAATGGATACTTTGCTGACGGTCAGTGGATCGAGGTGGGCGGTCAGTGGATCGGGCCGGGCCACGATCGTATGTACGAATTGGTGGCGGAGTTGGGGTTGAGCACCTTCCCACTGTTTAACGACGGTCTGCTCATGCTGAAGCTGCGTGGCCGACGCGGCACCATGAAATCTTCAAAGGGCGCTATTCCTAAGCTCAATCCTTTTGCTCTCGCCGATTTGGGGCGCGGCATGGCGCGTTTCAATAAGCTCGCGAGTCGCGTGAACCTCGCTAAACCGTGGGAAACTCCAGATGCAGTTTTCCTTGATGGACAGACTTTTCGAACGTGGATTGATCGAAATCTGTTTACTGCGGCTGGTCGAGCATATTTCCAGATTTTTTGCGAAGCCGTTTTCTCAGCTGACCCTGCGGACATGTCCGTCTTGCACGCCTTGTTTTACGCGGCTTCGAATCGGGATATGGAAAGTTTGATGGCGGTGGATCAGGGCGCACAACAAGACCGCATTGATGGTGGCTCGGCGCTGATTGCCGAACGGCTCGCGAAGTTTCTGGGTGGCGCCGTCCGGCTCGGTTCGCCGGTGCGCACTATCCGGCACAATGACACGGGCGTCGAAGTGGTCACCCGTTCCGGTGAAACGTTTACAGCACATCAGGTCGTGGTGACTATTCCACCAACGTTGGCGGGTCGGATCGACTATGAGCCCGCGTTGCCGTCTTGGCGTGACCAGTTGACGCAGCGTGTTCCTGCTGGCAGCGTTTTCAAGTTGTATTTGGTTTACGAGCGGCCGTTTTGGCGTGATCAGGGATTCAACGGGCAAATTGGCTCTGACGAAGGCCCGGTGAAGGTCACTTTCGACAACACTCCGCCCGGATATTCACGTGGCGTGATGATGGGGTTCATCGAGGGCAACGACGGCCGCGAATGGGCGCGTAAGTCGGCGGCTGATCGCAAAGCGGCGTTTGTGGAATGTCTGGTCGATCATTTCGGGGAGGAAGCTCGCCACCCGCTCGAGTACGTGGAGAAAGATTGGATGGCTGAAGAGTTCAGCCGGGGTTGCTATGGAGCGCATTTCACACCGGGCGTCTGGACTGCCTATGGTCCGGCGTTGACTGAGCCGATTGGCCGGATTCATTGGGCTGGTGCTGAATGTGCGCCAGAATGGAACGGCTATATGGAGGGTGCAGTGCGCTCAGGTGAGACCGTGGCGCATGCAGTGCTCGCACGCCTCACAACTTAGGTGAGGCGCTTAAGCGTTGGGCATCATCAATCAACGGTTTGAGCGCGACGGCGAGCGTAAAGATCCGATCGTCCATTCGGGTCATTCGGTCCTCCACCCGGACCGCTTGGTCTTCCACTCGGGTCAACCGGTCTTCGAGATGGAGCATCCGTCCGTCAAGAGACGCGACTCGTTGGTCCACTTTGGATAACTTGTCGTCGAGTTTCGAAACTCGCTCGTCGACCCTCGCAATGTCTTGTTTCAATTCCGCGCAAGTTGACGAGATATCGTCTTTCAACTCTGTTCGCAACAATCCTATTTCCCGGCGCAGCGCCACATACAATGCGGCAAACATGCTGGCCAGTACGGCCAGTGACACCCACGTATCGAGATCCATCCCCCACATACCCGCAAGTATTGCCGATCCAGCTATAACTTTCCATCCACATTAGTTATCTGCTGATCGTCCAGACCGGCTTGGGTAAAAGACTGTGGACAAAGTGCCCCAAAGGTTTCTCAAGTGGCTAACCAAGCCGAACTAAACGCGTCAACAGTCCGTGTCAGAGAATGTGTTCTCGTCCGAGTATTGGTACGCAAGCCCGAGCGGCCAAGCCTCTTCCATACTTGGCTCAGGCCCGCTTAGTGGCCAGGAGTCACAGTCAGTTCGGGCCAACTGTCAGCCCGGCCATTTAGGCTAGCGGGCATGGCTGTGAAAACGAAGAACGCCTTCTCCTGCTCCGAATGCGGTTGGACCACCTCAAAATGGGTGGGCCGCTGTGGCGAATGTCAGGCCTGGGGCACCGTCGATGTGGCAGGCGCAGCACGTACCACTCGCACGACAGCCGGTCCAGTGAGCGCTCCCGCCGTGCCCATTAGCGAGGTCGGCTTACATGACGCGACGGCTGAAACCTCAGGTATCGCCGAACTAGATCGAGTACTTGGCGGCGGAGTCGTACCCGGTGCGGTCATGTTGCTCGCCGGTGAGCCAGGTGTCGGAAAATCGACGCTGCTCCTTGAGGTCGCGGCCCGTTGGGCGTCAAGCAGTCGGCGCACTCTCTATGTCTCGGGTGAAGAATCTGCGGCTCAAGTCCGTTTGCGGGCCGAACGCACTGGCGCTCTTCAAGGCGAGCTGTATCTGGCGGCCGAGACCGATCTCGGCGGCCTACTCACCCACATCGATGAGGTGGAGCCGAGCCTCTTGATCGTCGATTCAGTACAAACTATTGGCTCTTCCCAGATCGATGGTGTTCCCGGTGGAGTGACTCAAGTTCGTGAAGTTGCGGGCACCATCATTGCGCGGGCGAAAGCTCAAGGCATCGCCACCCTACTCGTTGGGCACGTCACCAAAGATGGCTCGGTAGCGGGACCTCGGGTGCTTGAACACCTCGTCGATGTGGTGTTGCAGTTCGAAGGAGACCGCACTTCTAGGCTTCGACTACTTCGGGCGACAAAGAATAGGTTTGGTCCAGTCGACGAAGTTGGCTGCTTTGATCTGGTCGACCGAGGGATCGTCGAAGTCCCGGACCCAACCGGCCTTTTTGTTTCACATCACGCCTCACCCGTTTCCGGCACCTGCGTCACGGTAACAATGGAAGGCCGCCGCCCACTTTTAGCCGAAGTCCAAGCGCTCACGGTGCCTGCCACGACTCCCTCGCCGAGACGAACCTCCAGCGGGCTTGATTCAGCCCGGGTCGCAATGATTCTTGCGGTGCTCACAAAACACGGAGTCTCACTAGGGGCGGCCGATATTTACACCGCATCGGTGGGCGGCGCTCGGCTGACTGAGGCTCCGATCGACCTTGCTGTTGCCTTGGCGGTGTTTTCAGCAGCTGGCGAAAGTCCACTTCCTGCGGGTCTGGTCGCTATCGGCGAGGTCGGCTTAGCTGGAGAAGTGCGGCCCGTGCGCAATCTTGAATCTCGGCTACGAGAAGCTGCCCGAATAGGCTTCACCCATGCGATCGTCCCCGAGGGCTCAGAAGACCTTCGCTCGATTGGGATATCTGTGGCACGAGTGCCGGACCTTAGGACCGCCCTGCGCTCCATCTGATTCCCATGCCTGACGACAAAAGCGGCTTTTCGAATATCTGAGGGGCGGCCATCCTTCGGCGCGGCTTTCTTTGTGTTCACTCCCGCCTCCCAATTCCCACGAGACCGTCGGAAGTGTGAGTCAAGAACAACTATTAGGTAGGCGTGAACCCAAAAAGCTGGGTGAAGCTAGGTTTTGGGCGAATTCAAATAAACCGGGCCAGATTGGGGCCTGACATCAGGCTGAGAAACCTACAGTCACCGCGAGCACCCAACCAGATGTACCCGCATGCAGGTGCGGAACACCAATCACGGCTAACAAGACAAATCATGGTCTGTAGATTGCTCGGACTTCAGCCTAGAACCAGCAAATTGAATCTTGCTTAGGCTCCGGGAGAGATTGGGCATTAGAGTATGTACGGCTGCCACTGACGATTGTAGGGAGGGACAAGCCGCATGACACTCAACGCCGAGCTTCGCTCAATGCTGGCGTCCCTCGCGCCCGGAACTGAATTGCGTAGCGGTCTGGAACGAATTCTGCGCGGCCGCACAGGGGCTCTCATCGTATTGGGCCACGATCGTATGATCGAGTCTTTGTGCACGGGCGGCTTCACGTTGAATGTGCCATTCACGGCCACGGGTCTACGCGAATTGGCGAAGATGGATGGCGCAATTATCTTGGACTCCGCCGCTGATCACATCATCCGCGCGGGAGTGCAACTTGTTCCTGATCCTTCGATTCCAACCGAAGAAACGGGCACGCGGCATCGGACTGCAGACAGAATGGCAAAACAGACTGGCGTACCTGTCATCTCGGTTTCAGCCTCGATGCACATCATTGCCCTTTACTTCAATGACGTGCGCTATGTTTTGGAAGAACCAGCAGCGGTCTTGGGCCGAGCAAATCAGGCGCTGCAAACGCTTGCTCGTTATCGAACACGCCTTGACGAGGTCACTGATTCGCTTTCAGCCCTCGAAATCGAAGACCTCGTCACTGTTCGCGATATCGCCGCAGTTGCACAGCGTCTCGAAATGGTGGCACGAATTGCCGATGAAATTGACGCCTACGTCCTTGAGCTAGGCACCGACGGCCGCTTGCTGGCCATGCAGTCCGAAGAACTTGTGGGTGGGGTTCTCGCAGAGCGCGAGCACGTTATTCGGGACTATTTGCCTGCCCACGACGAAGAGTCCGTTCGTAAGGTTCTTGCTGCGGTCAACTCACTCACACAAGAAGAACTCGTTGATTTAAATCTCGTGGCTGACGCACTAAGTTTCGGCAACTACGGCAGCCTCGATTCGGCACTCACGCCACGCGGATACCGGATTTTGGCGCGAGTTCCTCGTTTGCCGCTGACTGTTATTGACCGACTCATTGAACACTTCGGTAGCCTGCAGCGACTATTAGCTGCCAGCTTGGACGATTTACAGACAGTCGAGGGCGTGGGTGAACTTCGTGCGCGCAGCGTGCGCGATTCGCTATCTCGTCTGGCTGATTCCTCGATGATGGATCGTTACGTCTAGTTCGACCGGTTTACACTCATCCGGATAGCTTCAGTCGCTTTGCGGATCGCTGCTCGGTGAGGAACTAGCCGAAGGTTTCGGGGACGAACTCGCACTGGGGCTAGCGCTTGGTTTGGGTGACGGTTTCGGTGCGGATGCGAGGGTGAATTTTGTCTGATCGGGTTCTCCACCAAAGGCGCTCGCTTTGAGGACAAACTTCCCACCTTTAACGAATCCTTCTTTCGGATTGCAGTCGCGCCCCGACCCTCGACCACTCCAAGTAGCACGAACGAGAGTGCCGTAACCCTGAGCAATCACGACAGGGCTGTTAAGAAATGGTGCCTTACAGACCGTCGAATCGTAGACGGGTTTTTCATTGGCTTCCACGACAATCAGGAAGTCACGAGCAGCGGGCGTGAACGTGCATGCGGTTCCATCGATCGAGCTAAGCAACAATTCCACGTGGACCGGACCGCCAGCTTGCTGACCAGTCGGAACCATTGCCACAGTGCGTACGTTCTCCGGCTCGCAGGCGGTTTCTGCGGTGACTAATCCGACCGGCACCGCCTCACCAGCAACAACCGCAGGTTCGGGCTCAGGCGACTCGCTTACTGGGCTCGGCGTGGGTTCTGTCTGACTGGGTGCGGCTGAAGGTTTCGGGTTCGCTTTCATATCCGAATCTGAATCGCGGAACATGCCAATAAGCTGCAAAAGTCCCCACACCAGCGCAATCAATACTGCCAAAACGAGTAGCCTCCGACGCCAGTACACGTCTCGGCCAAGTCGTGGGGAACTCACCTCTCCACCGTAGTGCGCCTTCTGCTCATGAGAAGATCAACGCGCCATGAATCCCAAAACAATCGACGTCCCGAAATTACACGCCGCGATCCTCGACTGGTTTGATGCCAATCGCCGTGACATGCCGTGGCGTAGCAATCCTGATCCGTGGTTTGTCATGGTCTCGGAGTTCATGCTGCAACAGACGCCAGTGGCTCGAGTGTTACCGGTGTTCGAAGCTTGGATCGAACGATGGCCCACTCCCGCCGCATTAGCTGCTGCATCTTCGGCAGAGGTTCTCAAAGCTTGGGGCAGGCTCGGTTATCCGCGTCGTGCCCAACGTTTGCATAAGGCTGCTCAAGTTATCGTCAATGACCACGGCGGCGAAGTACCTAGTGACGTTGACTCACTGTTGGCGTTGCCCGGCGTCGGCGAGTATACGGCCGCGGCAATTCACTCTTTTGCTTTTGGCGGGCGCGCAATTGTCTTGGACACAAACGTTCGCCGGGTGTTTGCCCGGGTGGTCGAAGGTGTAGAACGCCAGTCGGCGACGATCACACAATCCGAACGCGAACTCGCCGCCATTCTCATGCCCGATGACGAACCGGCTAAGTGGGCGGCCGCAACGATGGAATTTGGCGCAGTGGTGTGTACGGCGCGCTCCCCCAAATGTGAGGCTTGCCCAATACGGGATATGTGCGCTTGGCGGCAGGCTAGTTATCCCGAATGGGATGGGCCAAAACCGCGAGGCCAAGCTTGGGCGGGAACCGACCGTCAGTGCCGCGGCCGCCTAATTGCAGTCCTGCGTGACGCAGATACGCCAGTTGAGAAACCACTTCTCGATCTGGTCTGGGCCAACGATGAACAGCGCGAGCGTTGTTTGGATTCACTGCTGGATGACGAACTTGTTTCGCTGACCCATGACGGCTTGTTCGTGCTCGGCGCCGGCGACTAGTTAGCTTGCCTGCTTACACCAATCAGAACGGCAAAGACTCGGCTGGAACATCGACTGGCAAGTACAAGATTCCAACGATTGCGTCGTCTTTGTCGAAGGCAACACGACCCATAAGTTCTCCGGCTTCCTGGTTCAATGTGGTCGATACGACCGCGATGCCGAGCATCTTGTTGTCTCCCAGCGTTGCACTCGATTCAAGCGGCGCGAGCCCACCCGGGTGGGTCACAAAAGTGTCAGTGAAACTCTCCAGCCCACCGTGTTCAGTCAGGCATCTATTCCATGTCTCAGTGATCATTTCCCAGGGAAGTTCCTTGCGAACTGTGGGGTGAATCATTCCCATAGCAAGTTCTTCTTTGCCAGTTGCGATGTAGGTGAACAGCTTTTCAGCCAGTTCCGGTAGGTGGTCGACTTTTCGTGCGCTCATGATTTCTCCAGTCAGCATGTTGGTCACTTTTCCAAATCGCTTAAAGGCCGCTTGACGGGTCACGCCGAGTCGCGTTCCAATATCCGCCCAAGATTTACCTCTGGCCCTTTCAGCAGCAACTGCCTCTTCCAGACTTTGTTCTGCTTCCTTTACCGCTTGGAGGGCTTTTTGCAATTGGTCCATGACTTAAGTAAACCTTAGGTTGACACTCTGTGTCAACTCATAGTTGACACTTGCTAATTGTGGCAGGCGTACGTGACTCAAGCAGCTGGACGAGCATGAACAAAAGAGAACGGTGGCCCCCACCAAAGTGAGAGCCACCGTTCCTGAACTAGTTTTCGATTATTCGCTCGAAACACCCGATTCGATCGCCCCGACCT
>JBEBSZ010000049.1:0-8412 GCA_040394025.1 Aeromicrobium sp. | reverse complement strand
GCCGAAGTCGTGGCTGCCATCCATCGCCGCAGCGGCGTCATGTGGGGAGCCGGTGCCACAGTGGTGACCACCGTTCTTACGCTGACGAATACTCTCAACTACCAGCCGACACTGTTCGCGATGATTTCGATCATGGTCCTAGCCAGCGCCCTCGGCATGCTTATCGCAGAAACTCCGCCTCCTTGGCTGCTTACGCTGTTCTTGATCGTTGCTACCGGAGTTACGTTTTATCTTTCAGCTGCGGCCACCCAATTCGGAAGCTACCAAGCCGTCCACTGGCAAGCCCTAGCCGCCACGACACCATTCATCATTCTTTTGTCCTATCGGCCAACTAGGTGGATCCGGTCGACAGGCGTTGGTGTTTGGTTGATTGCCATTGGAGCTGCGGCGTATAAAGCCGAGTCAATCAACTCGCTCGTTGTGATGCTGTTCGGTGGGCTTGTCGGGTTGTTGTTCGCATGGGGTTGGTCAAGTTTCATGAAAACCGTCGCCGAGTTATCACATCGGACGGCCTTCGCCCGTCAACGCGCATTTCAGGACCAAATGCGCGTCAACGCAGAGAACGCAACTCAAGCGAGCTACCGAAGGTGGGTCGATGCTGGCTTAGATTCAGCGCTTGAACTCCTAAGGGGCATTGCTGATGGCGAGCTCAATCCGCATAACCCCGAAACTCACTCAGCATGTGCGGACGAAGAAAGCTACCTACGTCAGCTCGTGCTCATCAGCCCTGATCTCGTGTATTTGGGGCAGGCCGCGATGTCGGTGTTGCGCCATTCGAACGAGAACCTCATTCCATTACGACTCCGGCTCGGCGGGCTCGACGCACCCGATGAGTCCACCGCACAACTACTTATGGAGATTGTCACCACGGCAATGTCAAAAGTAGACCCGGATCACATGGTCTCGGCCTCAGTCTTCCCCGCTAGCAACGGCTTACAACTAACGATCGTCGGACCAGTTCTTGACATCACCGATCTGCCCGACTTGCCCCAAAACATGGCCGCAGAGTTCACAATCCAGAAGACCACTGGTGTCACAACCGTGACCTGCCGTTTGCACGCATCCGCGACACATTCTGAAACTATGCCGGCATTAACGTAGATTCTGAAGTGATATGAATACCGAACAGAAGACTTATCGCATCGCAATTGTTGAAGATCATGTTTTACAACGAAACCGCACCGAACTGATCTTGGCCGAACACCCTGATCTTGCCGTCGTATTCAGTGGCGAATCAGCACCTGAGTTTATGGCTTGGGTTCGCCAAGCTCCACCAGAGTTACGCCCACAGTTGCTCATTTTGGATCTCATGGTTGATCGTGAGCCGAGTGTGGATCCTGATTTGGTCGCGGCACTTGTCCAAGCCGGCTTACGCATCGTCGTACTTTCTGCTCTAGCTTCACCAGCACTCGTTCGCAAGATCGTTCATGCGGGAGTTAACGCCATCGTAGGTAAGCGTGACAGCGAAGAAGATTTGATGGCGGCGATCCGGGCCACACTTCTCGGCGAATCGTGGATGACCCCCGAATTAGCAAATATCATTGCGGGAGACCCCGACCGACCGACGTTAAGTATTCAAGAAGAACGCGCGCTCGTGCTCTACGCTTCAGGTTTATCGATGGAGGATGTGGCAGCTTCCATGAATGTCAGTCCGAACACGGCAAAGCAGTACATCAACCGAGTAAAGGCCAAATACACGGCAGTAGATGTCATTGCGCGTACCCGTTTGGATCTTGGTCGTATTGCGTGGGCAGAGGGCTATCTCGAACCAACTCTTCCGATTGCTGAACCCGAACACTAGTTTCCGGCCGTGCGCAGATCATGACGATGCGCCGCCCAGTCACTCCAGCGACTTCACCGCGAGGGTCGACGTGTGAGCACCAATCGGGTTTGCATCCTAGGCTGGCATCGTGAACGCATTTATGCCCTTAGGCATTGTCTTCCTCGTCGTCGGCGGCACAATCGCTGTGACTCAGGGTGTCGAATATTCGATCGCATTCCTCGCAATCGGTATCACATTCATCATCGTCGGCACTTTGGAAAAGTCAACGGAAGACGATGCAGATGACACGTGAACTAGACCTCACATACCAGCAGTTCCGACCTGTCGTAACTCATTTCAGCGCGTAGGTAACCACTCGCGCAGCGTCTGCAAATTCGTACGTTGAGAGCCGACCTTCAGCATTGGGTTCGCCCAATCGAACGACAATCGTGCGACTGCCCGGATCAACCAAAACGACTTGACCTCCAAACCCAACTGCGGCATACATATCTTCGGGAGCACCCGGTGCCATTTGCTTTTCCGGCTGAACAACGGGTGGCAAACTCGAGCCTGGATCAATCGGTTCACGAATATCGCCGACCCGATTGAGCCACCACAAATATCCGTAGGCGGCATTCAATTTTTGGGAGGGGGCTCCGGTTGCTTCCTCAACCCACGCCTCGGGCACGATTTGCTGGCCTTGCCAGTTACCCCGCTGTTCAAACAACATTCCGAAGCGAGCCATATCGAGACACGTAGACACCATGCCACCCGCAACGTCTGAAGACTGTGCGGCAGCATCATTGGTGATTCGCGTGTGCTTCATGCCGAGCGGCTGAAAGATTCTATCGCGCGCCATCTCGTACGGTCGCTTTCCTGTGGCGTCGTGCAGGATTCGGTCAAGACTTTGAATGGCGGCGTTGTTATACGCCCACACTTTTCCGGGCTCAGCCATTTGCCCAAGTCCGATAGCGAACTCGGATCGATTCTCGATGAGAAACAACCGCCGATAGTCAAGGTCCGGGTCCCATTGACGTCCACTGTCGTTTGCCAAGATGTTTCGAATCGTTACCGTTTCAGAAGGACCGTCGCGCCATTGAGGAATGTATTTCGAAGCACGATCATCGATGGTGAGATCGCCATCGTCTTGGGCCAGGCCGACGAGGGTGCTCGCTACTGATTTTGTTACTGAGAACACGGGTCGGCTTGTTTCTGGTGTTTCACCCCGCCAATATTTTTCGACGATGAGCTTACCGTCTTTAACAACCACCAGGCACGCCGAACGATGCTCTCTTGTCTCATCGATGACGCGCTGAAGTCTCTTCGGATCAAAGCCAGCTTCTTGTGGGGTCATCCGTTCCCACTCAAATTCAGCGGGGGACGCGTGTGTCGCCTGCGGCTTGATCTCTGGGTCCGAAGTGCAAGCTGCGAGCAAAGCGAAGGCAACAATGCAAGCCATTGCAGTTCGTGTCATGTTCTTGAGGATACGTGGGGTGATGGCAAGAATGCAGGCACTAATCATCGCAATACGAGGTGAAGCGGTCAGTGCAATGAATTGCGTAGTGCTCAGTTTTCAAAACTAATATGTCAATTTCAATAACACGCCTTGCCATTTCAAAGTCATTGAAATACGATATTTAAACCAGACTGAAATGAGATGGAGATCACTCAATGACTCACGACCGCGCGCGGATCATCAGCCCGTCCGAATGGGGACCCGAACTTGACGTTATCAAGGGCGAAGGCCGCTGCCTAGAAATTGTTGGCCCCCGAGTCAGCGCCGTCACCCGTAGCCTTTACTGGTTTGATCTGCCTGAAGGTTCCGCCACCATTACGCTCAAACACCCAGACGAAGCCGTGTACTACATCGTCTCAGGTAGCGTTCGCGTCGAATCCACCTCCGGTCCGGCCATCACTCTCCCCGAAGGCGGCATGCTCCACGTGCGGCCAGCAACTGACTATACGATCGTCGCTGACACAGCCACCACATTCTTCGGTGGGCCTTCTCCCGTAGACCCAGAATTCGGTGTCCCAGCCGAATCACGCAACTTCGACGACGTTGAAGGCCCACGCGAAATTCGCGGCTATCACCGCGATGAACCCGGTGTCATGGTCCCCTTTATCTCAGATGATGCGCGCCTTGTCGTCTGGTACGGAGAAGGCGCCGTCAACGCCAATATGAACTACGTCGTCATGGAACCAGGTGAGCGCAACAAAGAGCACCTGCACCGTTACTCCGAAGACACCATCCTCATCCTCGAAGGACACGGCACCGCCGAGGATGTCACCAACGGCAACAAACTCACCTTCGGCCCTTTGGACGTCGTACACATCCCACCAGGAATCATTCACGCTGTTGCCGCGGACAAGGGCGAACGCGTCATCAGTGCCGGTGGCCCCTGCCCCGCAGACCTCGACATGCTGCGTGTCGCAGGCCTTGACGTTGACGCAATCACAGCGGAGCTCGGACTTTCATGACCCGCTTTGCGCTTGAGCAGACCTCACCTGTACCGGGAAAACTCTCGGACAATACGGTTGAAATTCTGGATCGAGCCACCCGTTCACTAGCCGGTGGCGCAGACGTCGTGGTCTTCCCCGAATTAGCCTCCGGCGGCTATGTCACACGCCCCCAGGACGTCGCCAAAGTCGCGGAACCACTGGACGGGCCACTCGTCCAGAAACTAACCGACGTCACACGCAAACACGGCGGTCTAGTTGCGGTCGGTTACTCCGAGCGTGAGGATGAAAACTACTACAACAGCGTCGTGCTGGTCGGCGCTGAAGGGCCACTACTGAACTACCGCAAGCTCCATCTGTTCGACACCGAACTCGACGGCTACACACCGGGAGACGACCTATCCGTCGTTGAAACCGAGTTCGGAAACTTCGGCGTTTGCGTGTGTTACGACCTGCGATTCGTCGAGGTGATGCGCGTGCTATCGCTGAAAGGTGCCGACGTCGTGCTCGCCCCGGCGGCATGGACGGGCGGCTTCGATGCCAACGTCCCCACCGAGGGAATCGTGCGTCAGGCTGAGTCGGCTATCGTTCAAGCAAACCTAGATCAAGTTGCTGTCGTAGCAGTTTCTCAAGCCGGAGTCCATTCCGAATTCAACGTTTCAACGCTAGGCGGTTCGCTCGCAATCGACGCGTACGGCGAAGTAATCCTTGGCCCTCTCTCACGCCAAAACGCTGACTCCGGATTGATTGACATCGACATCGAAGCGACTCGAGCAGCTCAAGTGCGAACGGAACGAATTCGTCCACGCACGGACCGTCGAACCGATGTCTACGGACTCACCTATAAGCAGGAGGTTCTGTGAAACCCGCAAGCTTTGATTACGTACGGCCAGCTTCCCTTGACGAAGCCTTAGCCGAACTCGCGAAAGACCCCTACGAAAGCAAAATTCTCGCTGGAGGCCAAAGCCTCATTCCAATGATGAATTTTCGTCTGGCCCGCCCAGAACGTCTCATCGATATCAACGACGTCGCCGGCATCGAAGGCATTGAAAGCACCGACGACCACATTGTCATCAACACCCGAACTCGGCACCTGGCACTACAAAACCTTTCCATGCCCGGGCCCTTGGGCAGCCTCCTACGCCACGGTGCCGCCCAAGTTGGCCACCTTCCGATTCGTACCCGCGGAACCTTCGGTGGCTCAATCGCACACTGTGATGCAGCATCAGAATGGTGCCTCGTGGCACGACTGCTCGACGCAAAAATCACCGTCACGAGCCTCGAACGCGGACCTCGCGTGTTGGATGCCGGGGATTTTTTCCTGTCGATCTTCACCACGGCTATGGAACCCGACGAGATCCTTACGAGCATCGAGTTACCGAAACTTAACGACAACTACATCACCGGAATATCCGAATTCGCTCGCCGAGCAGGCGATTTCGCGATCGTGGCCGCAACCTCTGCAGTCGAAGTGACCGACGGCATCGTTACCGACGCCCGCGTTTGCATTGGCGGAGTCAGTGAAATTCCATTCCGTAGCGCCGCGGCCGAAGCAGTTCTCCACGGAAATGAGTTCACTCCGGCTTTGATCAAAGAGGCTGCCGAAGCTGCAGCTGACGAAGTCGACCCTGCCTCGGACGCCCACGGCGACGCTGATTACCGCCGCGATCTCGTTCGGGCCCTCACACCACGAACGATGGGAGAACGCTGACCTATGTCGTATGTGGAGCCTCCAACATGGTCGGGCCGTCGACTCCCCCGAGTCGAGGACCCGGCGATTCTTCGTGGCTATGGAAACTATGTCGCCGATGTGGCGTCCAAGGATCCGTCCTGCTTGTACGCGAAGTTTGTTCGCTCCACCCATGCCTCAGGTCGTCTTATTTCAGTGACGGCTCCCGCCGGTGTAACCATGTTTACGGCGGAAGACCTCAAAGATTCGGTTGATATCCGCGCTGTGCTCGCGCGTCCCGATTTTGTCGCCACTGAACAGCCGGTATTGGCTCGTGACGTGGTCCGGTTCGTAGGTGAACCGATCGCGATGGTTCTGGCTGAGACCGAGGCCGAAGCCGAGGACGCGCTCGACCTCGTTGAAGTCACTATTGAGCCACTTCCGGCGGTTTTGGACGCGATGCATGCCATCACCCCCGACTCGCCGCTTGTGCATGACGTCGAGTTCCCCAGCGAACCCAATACTGTGGTCGATGGCCGCATTCATACCGAGCATTTCGATGAGGTGTTCGCTAATGCCGAGCACATCGTCACTATTCAAGTAGGTTCTGCTCGCCAAAGCGCAATGCCGCTCGAAGCGCGCGCTTGCCACGCCGCTTATGACCGCGGAACAGGCCGCACCACCTTGCACGCAACCTTGCAGCAACCACACATCACCCGTACCGGTATTGCCGACTGCCTTCAGTTCCCGGAAGATGAGTTGCGGGTTATTTCACCCGACGTCGGTGGCGGCTTTGGCGCGAAGATGGGCCTAGCGCGCGAGGACATCATGGCCGTGTTTGCTGCCCGCAAACTCCACCGCAATATTGCCTGGATTGAGACTCGCGAAGAAAATTTCATGAGCGCTTGGCACAGTCGCGAACAGATTTACGACATCGAAGGTGCCTTCAACGCCGAAGGCGACCTTCTCGCCTTACGCGGAGACCTTGTCTGCGACGTGGGCGCATACAGCGTCTATCCCGTGACCTATGCGGTCGAACCGTTGATGGCAATGGCTGAACTTCCTGGACCATACGCTGTCCGCGAATACTCGGTACGTTCGCGAGCCATCTTGAGCAATAAATGCCCAATCGCTCCTTATCGTGGCGTATCTCGGCCGGTACAGGTGCTCGCTATGGAACGGCTCATGGACACGGCGGCACAGCAGATCGGAATAGACCCCGTCACCCTGCGGATGCGGAACCTCGTGAACGAGTTCCCACACCGTATGCCAACTGGCCTCGTGCTCGACAACGCTTCACACCGCGAAACCCTCAGCATGGCCGTAGAACTAGCCGATCTAGCCGATTTCCGCACCAGACAGGCACAAGCTCGACGTGAAGGCCGCTACCTCGGCATCGGATTCTCGGCGTTCGCAGAACGAACCGGATATGGCACACCTGCATTCGCCGGGCGCTCCCAACCGTTCCAACTCGACGCAACGACCTCACCTGAAGTCATCACTCTTGGTTTTGAACGCGTTGTGCTGAACATGGATTCTTCTGGTGGCGTCACGATTCGCATCGGTGCGTCACCTCACGGCCAAGGTTTGCGAACGTCGCTCGCGCAACTCATCGCTGATGAACTTGGACTCAAGCCAGAGAATATTCGAGTCATCGACTCCGACACTGACGCCACCCCCTATGGCTGGGGCAGTTTCGCTAGCCGCGCCATGGTGATGGCCGGTGGTGCATCGATGATGGCGTCACGAGATTTGGCTGCGCGTATTCGTGGTCTTGCAGCAAGTCGGCTCGGCGGCCTAGCCGAAGACTTTGACTTGGTCGAGGGTGAGGTTCGCAACCGGGAGTCTGGAGCAGCCGTCCCGATTTCAGTGGTCGCACGCGATGTTTACCACAGTTCGCACCTGATCCCGGACAAAGGCGAACCCGTGCTCGAAGCGATTGCCACCTACGACCCATCAGGCACATTCGCCAACGCCTGCCACGTGGCCGAAGTCGAAGTGGATCTGGAAACCGGTGGTGTCACCATCAATCGCTTCCTCGTCGCCGAAGACGCTGGTCGACTCATCAACCCCGCCATCGTCGATGGCCAGATTCAAGGCGGCGTCGTTCAAGGCATCGCCAATGCTCTGCTTGAGGAGCTGATCTACGACGAGCGTGGAATCTTGGTGACCACCTCGCTCATGGATTACCTGCCGCCGACGATCGCCGAGACCCCCAATATTGAGATCGCCCATATGGAGACGACCTCCGAACAATCACTCACCGGTGCCAAGGGTGTCGGCGAAGGCGGCACCATCGGAGCACCAGCCGCTGTCGCCAACGCGATTAGCGACGCACTATCTGAGTTCGATATTCAGATCAACCACCTGCCAGCCACACCTCACCGGATCCGAACTGCCATTCGCTCGGCACAGACACTTACGAAAGAGGACGCATCATGACCACGACCCCACTCCGTCTGTATGTCAACGGTGAGCGTTACGACATCAACGTTGAACCCCGCAAGACACTGGCCGACGCTCT
>JBEBSZ010000048.1:0-9308 GCA_040394025.1 Aeromicrobium sp. | reverse complement strand
GGCAGCCCGTGCGAGCGTCCGCGCTCAGTTCAGTTCCCCCGCAGCTTGGGCGCAGCACCAAGACGAGCGTATTGTGCTTGAACCGCTCGGCATCACCGCTCTTGATCCCGAAGCAACGATCGCATACGTCGACAGTGTCGGGCCAGAAGCGCTGAAGTCCGTGCTTTCTCAGGCGTGGGACAGTCTCGTGGTGATGGTCGAGGAGGACGAGGCGGATCTACCTTCTCTGGCGAGCGAATTCAATCTCACGCTCGCTGACGAGGAACTTGGGGTTCCTGATGATGCACGCCGCCGCGGTCCTGGCCGACTTTGGTTGGGTGCGTTCGGGAGTATTTTTAGGTACTGGTGTCGGCTGGACGACAATATCTTGTGGTGGACTGAACGTGGTGTCACCCGTCGAGTTGACCTCGATGACATCGTCGTTGCGGGTCAGTTCGCCGACGGAGCTCTTGCATTGATCGATCGCCAGGGATGTTCTGACATTGTGTTTCCGGCGCTGTGGATCAGAGGGCGCCGACTCGTAAATGCGATCATCGAATGCTTGCCCGAGCAGATCGTCCGCGACTTCTCCTGGCACGACAACCGCCCGGCTCGGGATAGCTTCAAGGCCGATTAGGCTCCGCGTAAACGGCTCGCTGGCCTCGGCAGACTCTTCGTGCGAGACGCGAGTCTCTCGACGCTGGCCGCCGCCGACCGCGAACTGGAACGAGGTGAAGTCTAGGTCCGACTAAGACTCCACGCTTCCCATAGTCGCTGACGTTATCCGACGGGTTCAGGGTTGGCCAACCCTGCATCAAATCGCTCGAGCATGTCACTGAGCACGCTAGCAAGTTCCGCATGCTCAGGGTAATCGAGAGCAAGTTCGTAGACATCTCGTATTCGGGCTGCGTCATTCTTGCCGGCGAGTTGAAAGTTCCGCACAAAGTCGAGGTCAACTTGTGGCGGAAAAGTGTTGAAATTCTTAAGTTGGTTTAGCACCTGCAACGTTGTCATCGTACGCATGCATTTCCCGCAGCGTCCACAATTGAATTCCTCAAACTGTTTGTAACAAACCCGTAGGAATTTCTGCGCTAATGGGTCGTGAGCGATGAGCTGTGTTTTTCTCACACGACTGCTCTCGCCCCCGTCGTAAACCACCTGCAGACGCGGGCTTGACCAACGATGATCCAACATCGGGTGTGAGCCCCAAGGCGTTGCCGCGCTGTAGCTGTGAGATGAGGGAATCAATACAGTCCGGATGAGCGGAGTGAAGAGGGCAGCTAAAGACACCAGAGCAACTCCGTGTCCTTCGTAACCCCAACTAACACCCCCTCGTCCCAAAACTCGTCGTATGTTTGTCTCCGCAGCGAGAAGTTGTACATTTTCTGCCGCTGCCACCTGTTCAAGCAGACTCGTGACTTCAGCCTCGAACTCTGGATGACCAAGTGGGATATCTAAGCCATACCCGTAGATCAATGCACCGATCCGGCCACGATTCTTAACAAGCGTGTGGAAAGAGTCGACGCCTCCTGTGAAGCACGCTCCAATGGCGCGCGTGTCCCGGCGACGAAAACGCTTACGTCGTGCGCTTGGTGGGGCCTTGATCACTACTTTGCTCATTCGATCGGGATACCAGGTCGAGATGATGTCCTGAGCCACGTCTAAGTTTTCGAGGCGAGAATCTGAAATCGGGTCGTGCAGTTCCAAGGTGAGGTTATGCCGCATTGCCATCATGAGCGCGGGCGCAAGCCAGAGATCTCCGGCGTTACTTCTCAGGAAGGGGACGCGGCTATCTGTCTCAAAATATGCCTCAACATTAGTGGTACCCCACGAGAAAATGGCAGTGGTGCGATGCCGCCCAGTGTCAGTGACCGCGTACTTGGTTTGCCCCACCCGAAATATGCCCATAGGGGCATATCCTACATCACGCCTAAGATCGATCCGCGTGCCTAGGCGAACCCTATCGGGAATTCACGTTCGAAGCAGTTTTTACACACATTGCGGGCCGCCATCCACGACTTATGGACGAAGCGAGTTGCTGAGCGCCTCGAGAGTTTCGTCGACGAGCCGGTAGTAGGCCCAGCGGCCACGTTGTTCGCGTTCGATTAGCCCCGCTTCAACGAGTTGCTTCATGTGGTGAGAAACCGTTGGTTGTGAAAGGCCAACCGGTTCGGTCAGATCACAGACGCAGGCCTCGCGCTCAGGGCTGGCGGCGATCATCGACAGTAAGCGCACACGAGTTGGGTCTCCGAGGGCTTTGAATACGCGAGCCAAACGCTCGGCTTCGTTGGCTTCAAGCGCTCCACCGGTCACGGTTGAGCAGCAATCATCGGCGCTGTTGAGGACGTTGAGCGGCTGTGTCATGAATTCATCGTACGCCACATATTGACAAACATCGATACATCGAGAATGATCAATACATCGACGTTCATCAATGCAACCGGAGCGACTCCATGCCTCTCAGCGACACTACATTCTCGCAAGCACAAGATCACCTGCGCGAACAGGTGCGAATCAGATATGCCCAAGCAGCCAATTCCGTTACCTCCGGCATCACCAACGCTGATCTCAACACCGAACTACAACTCGCCGAGAACACGTCTGCGACCACATGCTGTTCAGACGCTGAGCCTGTCGGCCTAAACGCTCCTCCCGAGGACGCATTCGGCGCTGGCCTTTACTCCCCCGACGAGAGTCACGACATTCCTGCCGAAGCCGTGGCAGCAAGCCTCGGATGCGGCAACCCAACTGCCGTTGCCGAACTCAAACCCGGTGAACGGGTCCTCGATTTAGGTTCTGGTGGTGGTATCGACGTGCTGCTTTCGGCCCGCAGGGTCGGCAAATCTGGTTTCGCCTATGGCGTGGACATGACCGACGAAATGCTCGACCTCGCTCGTACGAATGCGGTCAAGGCTGGCGCCGACAATGTGGAGTTTTTGAAGGGAACAATCGAAGATGTCCCTCTACCGGACAGCGCGGTCGAGGTGGTGATCTCCAACTGTGTGATCAACCTGTCGGTCGACAAGCCACAGGTGCTCGCCGAAATGTTCCGCGTGCTCGTACCCGGCGGGCGGATCGGTATCTCAGATGTCGTCGCCGAAGATCACCTCAGCGTTGCTGAACGCGCCGAGCGCGGCTCGTATATCGGTTGCATCGCTGGTGCCCTCTCTCGCGCCGAGTACCTTGACGGTTTGGCGGCAGCTGGTTTCGAAAATGCCGAGGTCGAGTTCACACACGAAACCGTGCCCGGAATGCATGGCGCAATCATCCGGGCAACAAAACCAGCCAGCCACGGCGGAAGTGCCGCATGAACGCTCCACAACCGACGACGGTATCGGCGTTCCTACCAACTGCTCGCATGTCCACTCTCGACAAATACCTCGCCGTGTGGATTGGCTTGGTGATGGCGGCGGGACTCGCGCTAGGTCGGACCGTTCCCGGTATTGCCAACATGCTCGACACGGTCACGATCGGATCGGTATCGCTGCCGATCGCGGTCGGACTGCTCGTCATGATGTATCCGGTGTTAGCGAAAGTGCACTACGACGAAGTCGGTCACGTCGCGCGTGACAGGCGCACGATGGTGTTGTCGCTCGTCTTGAACTGGGTCATCGGTCCGGCCGTGATGTTTGCTCTCGCGTGGATTTTCCTCGCCGACCTGCCTGAATATCGCACTGGCTTGATCATCGTGGGGTTGGCGCGGTGTATCGCGATGGTGATTATTTGGAACGACCTGGCCTGCGGCGATCGGGAGGCCGCTGCCGTATTGGTGGCAGTAAATTCCGTGTTCCAAGTTTTTGCGTTCGGTTTCTTGGGCTGGTTTTATCTCGACCTTCTTCCGGGCTGGCTCGGTCTATCCACCACTGGTCTTGACGTGTCGCCGTGGAAGATCGCTGGCAGCGTCCTGATTTTCTTAGGTATACCCCTCGTGGCCGGATTCCTTTCACGTCGCATTGGCGAAGCACGGTGGGGGCGCGAAAAGTATGAGAACGTATTCCTGCCGAGGATTGGGCCGTGGGCACTCTACGGACTGTTGTTCACCGTCGTGATTCTGTTCGCCTTACAAGGTGAAGCAATCACGAACAAACCGTTCGACGTGATGAGAATCGCTGTGCCACTCGTGGTGTATTTCGTCGTCATGTGGGGCGGATCGATGTTGATAGCCCATCGTGTCGGCTTGAGTTATGAACGGTCGACCAGTGTCGCGTTTACGGCGGCTGGCAACAATTTTGAACTCGCGATTGCGGTGACAATTGCTGTGTTTGGCATCGCTAGCGGACAAGCGTTGGCGGGGGTGGTTGGGCCACTCATTGAGGTGCCAATCCTGGTGGGGCTGGTGTATGTGAGTTTGTGGGCGCGACGGTTTTTTACCCACAATCCAGTAGAAATGACGATGGAGAGACTCCCATGAACGAACCATTCGCTTTCAAGAACGACGTGCCGCGGGTGGTGTTCGCTTGCCGTGCAAACGGTGGCCGTTCCGTGGCCTCGCGGCTCTTGGCCGAGCATTATGCGCAAGGCCGGATCATTGCCTTGTCGGCAGGAACTGAACCGGGAGAACATATTCATCCCGAAGTGGCGCGCGTGTTGGAATCACTCGGGCTGGACACGTCTGCCGAGCGCCCGACCTTGCTCACAAGCGACATGATCGCGTCTGCTGATGTGGCGATTACGCAAGGTTGCGGCGAGAATTGTCCGTTCGTGCCGGGCGTGCAATACCGCGACTGGCCGCTGGATGATCCGAAAGGTCAAGACGAGGCGACCATGCGGCGCATCATCGCTGATATCGATGCGCGGGTCCGCGAACTGCTGTGTGAACTCGTGCCTGATATCGAGTTGCCTGCTCCAGTGGCGGTCGTCGACGATCCGCGGTAGCTCACCGAGGGAGCGAGCGCACGGGGCAAGGTAGCATTCCCCGGCGCTGCGGGCTACCCAAAGAAGATCGGGTTGCCGCAATCTCGAATATGGTCGAGCAGGCTCTGGACACTTTTCGACGGCGCCTTGTGTTGGTATTCGTGAAACTCAAGGTTTCTATCGCGCCAGCAGATCGACCACAATCCCGAAGATTTGGTATATCGCAAACGCGCAATGGGAAACCGCGTCGACTCTGGCCCACCCTGCCAGTCAGGGCGCACCTCCACGATCGTGACGTGTCTCGCCGCAATGTCAGGCTCCACCTTTGCCTCATGCCACAGGTGCTGGGGCCAAATCGAGTCGCACCACTTCTTGATGCGCACTAGGTCTGTGTCAGGTAAAGCCATAACGTAATCCTAGGCATCTACGCTGATTGGATGCTTGGCTCCCAGTTCAGTTCTTGTAGGTATCCGCACTGAAAGTCCGTCAATCTTTCACCTCGTTGGCGCGACGTGTTAAGAAAATCGAAAAAACTTAACATGTTTCTCAATCGTGTTAACAGTTCTAACATGTTCGTATTGCTTCTCGGTCTGCATTGAAGCCACGGTTGAAGCGGTCTCGTATCTTGTTAGACGAACTCCACCTTCACGAGCGAGGCGACCGCTTGAGCGAGGCGCGCATCTGCCGTCACCAAGGTAGCCGGGAGTCTCGTCGCCAACGCCACATATGAGGCGTCATAGGCCGAAATGTTGTCGCGAACGGCCCACGCATGCGCCAAAAGCGGACGATGGGTTACCCGAATTGCGGGAAACTCAATGAGTGCGGCGAGCGCTGCTTGAGCTTGTTCGTACGTGAGTTCACGTGATCGGGTGAGTCTGCGCAGCACGGACATGACTTCAATGTCGAGCAGTTCAGGCGCGTAAATGGTTCTGCCAGACAAAGCCGATCGCAGTCGCGTGGCTGGTTGGTCGTTCGCAAGCAGCAGCGAGACGACCACAGACGCGTCAACGACGAGGGCGTTCGTCATGAAGGACGTTGACGAGATATTCGGTTGAGAACACACGCGCCGATTCGGTCGGATGTATATGGTCGATTCTGGCAACCCATTCGTCAATTGAGGGCCGTTCGGCATCCGCGATCAACTTGCTCAACACATACTCCTGCAACGATTGGTGGGCTCGCGCGGCCCGCGCGCGCAGAATTGCGTGCGTCTCTTCTGGGACGTGTTTGATTTGAATAGTAGCCATAGCGCCATTATGGCGCCACCTGCCGCGATCCGCAAGCATCGATTCAAGGCGCACGAACCGATTGCTCCCGGCTAGATGCTGCTGACGAAGCTCCTTGAACCTCTCGGCATTTCGCAGTATCGCCTCGCTCAGGCCACCGGGCTCCTTCAGACTCGGATTAGCAAGATCATTCGCGGCAAACGAGCCATCACCACTGCCACCGCCCTGCGCTTATCTCAAGCACTTGGCGTCGATGACCAGTTCTGGATCAACGTCCAGAAGGACTACATCCTGGAAATCGAACTAGACCTACATCAGGCCGAGTTGGACGAGGTGATTTCGCTGGTACCGAACCCAGCGAACCAGAGTGTCCCTGCTTGAGGTCGGCCACCTGCGCCACCGGCTACGAATTACAACTACCCCCCCCGTTGCTGTCACGACGCATACAGGTCATCGGGGTGAGCCCTTCGTGATGCTCGGTCGCCTTTGGCACTTGGAGCCCGATGCCGCGATCAGCGACGCGGTGACGTCACGGTCGCAAGCTAGACGCTGACTCAAGCCGCCACAGCAGACTTCGGTTTTACCTTAGGAGCTTTTGCTCAGATGTTGCGGTCGCATACGCGTCTTGCCGATGTCGACTTTCCCGATACCGGCATACCCATCAAGGAGATTCGTGCGTTCTTTAACGTGTGGGCCCGAGAGATTCAAGCAACTTCGGCGGCACCAGCGTCCAAGGGCGACCCTGCCGCAGACCAAAACCGAAGGTTGAGCGACTAATCGCGAAAGCCACTAGGCAGAGCACGAACAGGAACGCGATCGTGTTGTGAGCGTATTTCGCTACCGGTTCCACGTCCCCGGCCAAGGGAAAATAGATGAATGCCAATACGCCTCGCGATAGCAGGAAGCCGACGACGAGAGCCGCACTGTGGGCTACCGTCCAAGTCCATACGCTCGCATATAGTGCGCAGCCGATGGATCCGAGCACCAGCCAGCTGATCGCCCAAGCGAAGAGCCACAAATGAACGACCAGCCGACGAGAATGACGGATTCTTGTGGGTTCATATGCCAAGCGCTGAGAGTGTTTTCGGCATTGATTTGGGTGGCTCCCGTTACGAGAACGAGTCCGATCTACCAAACACCGATACTTTCAGCATTGACGTACAGAACTCAGCCGTTATGGGCGCTTCGATTTTCGTAAGATTCCCTTCCTTCGGAGAAGAGGCATCCGCCAAGAAAATTCTTCAGGATGCGCTTAGCGACAGCGATCTCTTACTAGACAGCCTGTATTTCAATGACTCTGGCGATACTCCAGTGACTGATGTTAGGTTTCGTGTTCCCCAGTCGATGCCGATTACCGAGGTCGCATTCCATTGCCAAATGGCAATTGCACTATTAAAAGGAGCGACAGAACTCAGCAATTCTCCACATGCGATTTATCGAAAACTAGCGAGTGGAAACTGGGATTCGCTCAAAGGAGTTATTGAAAATAACTGGTTAGAAGTCAAACAAAAGATGTACGGGCTGGAGGACACCAGACAACAATTCGAGTTTGCTCTTGATGTCGCAAGCATCGCAAATCTTGAAGAGGGAGGAATTCTCATTATTGGATTTACCCACGTCAAGAACATGCATGGAGAAGACACGATCAGTGATACGCGCGGCAGGCCACAAAGAGCGATCCACATTCCTCAACTACTCTCCAAAGTCGAATCTCTCATATACCCGAGAATTCAAAATCTGGTCATTAGCGTGTTCAAACGTGACGACCACGAGGTCTTGGCAATTCTTGTACCGGCTCAGCCGAAAACCAAAATGCCATTTCTAGTGAAATCAACTGCCATTAATGAGGAACGTGTATATGGCAACGGTTTCACTTGGGTTGCAAGAATTGGTGGCACAAAACAACCGGCCAGTCTCGAGGAAATCCACCGTACCCTCTCTGAAGCGCTCTAAAGCGATTCGTTCGAACCACAAGCTCGGCCCCGGCTAGGGTTACTTCTGTGATCACTGGTGAACTGAAAAGCAAAATTGACCGCGTTTGGGATTCGTTTTGGTCGGGTGGCATCAGCAATCCGCTCGAAGTGATCGAGCAGATCACGTACTTGCTGTTCATTCGACGTCTCGACGACCTCCAGACTCTCGCCGAGAAGAAGGCTCGCACCACTGGAAACGACATCCAGGACCCGGTTTTTCTCCCGGGGCAAGCCAATTTGCGGTGGAGCGAGTTCAAGAACATCTCCCCCGAGGTGATGCACAAGACGATCGCTGACGAGGTGTTCCCGTTCCTGCGCGCGCTCGGCACCCAGTTCGGTGGCGATGGCTCCACCTATTCGGAACATATGAAGGATGCGCGTTTTACGATTCCGACGCCCGCCCTATTGAGCAGGGTGGTCGACATGCTCGACGACATCCCGATGAACAACCGCGACACCAACGGCGACTTGTATGAGTACCTGTTGTCGAAGATTGCTGCTGCTGGTGTCAACGGTCAGTTCCGTACGCCGCGTCATATCATCGACCTCATGGTGCAGATGACTGCCCCAACACCCAAAGACGAGATCTGTGATCCGGCCTGTGGCACGGCTGGGTTCTTGGTGGCAGCCAGCGAATACATTCGCGAACATCACGGTGATGCCCTACTTGACGCGACTCAACGGAACCACTTTCATCGTTCGATGTTCCACGGCTACGATTTCGACTCCACTATGTTGCGGATCGGCAGCATGAACATGCTGTTGCACGGCATCGAAGCCCCTGACATCCGTTACCGCGATTCGTTGTCTGAGGGCGCGAGTGAGGACGCCGAGAAGTACACGTTGATCCTCGCAAACCCGCCTTTCGCTGGCTCTCTTGACTACGAGTCCACGTCTAAGGATCTGCAGCGGACGGTGAAGACGAAGAAGACTGAACTACTCTTCCTCGCGCTGTTCCTCAAACTGCTCAAGGCTGGCGGCCGGGCTGCGGTGATTGTGCCGGATGGGGTGTTGTTCGGCTCTTCCAAGGCGCACAAGACCCTTCGCAAGACGCTAGTGGAGGATCAGAAACTCGATGCTGTCGTGAAGTTGCCGTCGGGTGTGTTCAAACCGTATGCGGGTGTCTCGACAGCGATCTTGTTCTTCACGAAGACGGACTCCGGTGGTACCGAGGATGTCTGGTTCTACGACGTGCAGGCTGATGGTTTCTCCCTCGACGACAAACGCAATCCGATCGAGGCGAACGACTTGCCTGATCTGCTGAAGCGCTGGCAGA
>JBEBSZ010000047.1:0-10123 GCA_040394025.1 Aeromicrobium sp. | reverse complement strand
TGAACCCACACTTTGCCGGTGCCTGAGTTCGACATCGCAACACGCGAGGAACTGATCACGAAGGTATTGGCAGCATTTGCAGGAACTGCCACGAGAACGGAACTCATAGTCGCAATAGCGATGGCAGAAGCGGCTAGCAGTCGTTTCATATTGTGTGGACTTCCCGAAGATATTCAAAGGTCGTCCATAACCTTACCAAATCAAGCATCTGGTTTCGGTATCGACGAAAACTCGTCCAACCTGCGCAGCGCTGCTCGCACTTGACCCCCATCGGTTGTTCGATGCATGGGCGGCAGACTCTTGACCAAGAAACTGCCATAGCGAGCGGTGACGATGCGCGAATCTAGAATCGCCACAACGCCACGATCATCATGGGACCGAATGAGGCGTCCCACACCTTGAGCCAACAGAAGTGCCGCACTTTGAGCAGCCACGGTCATGAACCCGTTTCCGCCACGCTTTTCAATTTCACGTTGCCTAGCGCTCATCACCGGATCGTCGGGACGCGGGAATGGGACTCTGTCGATAATCACCAGATTGCATGTCGAGCCAGGCACATCTAAGCCCTGCCACAGACTTAAACTTCCGAAAAGACAGGTGCGTTCCTCATTCTTAAAACGTTCAGTGAGTTCAGCTAGATGAGCGTCACCTTGGCACAAGACCTCGATACCGGGGAGTCGTTTGCGCACTTCGCTGGCCGCCTGCTCGGCAGCCTTACGCGAAGAAAATAAGCCCAAGGTTCGACCGCCAGCTGCGGCAATGAGGTCCGAAATCTCAGCTAGTCTGTCTTCGCCAAGATCTCCGCGCCCTGGCGCCGGCAGATGTCGAGCCGCGTATAAAATTCCCTGCTGGGGATAGTCAAATGGCGAACCAACGTCAAGGCCTCGCCATTGATGTTCTGCTAATTCAAGACCACAAGTCCGCGCAATCGGATCGAAAGTGCCACCTAACGCCAGAGTCGCACTGGTAAGCACTGCTGTCTTTTCGGCAAATAAACGTGTGCTGAGAATTCCCGCCACATCAATCGGTGCAACCCGAAGACCAAAGCCATAAGGTGAATCAGAAAACCAGAGCACGTCATAGGCGGATAGCCCTGCCATCCGTTCCGCGACTTTACGAATGTCGTCGACAAAACTCTTCGCCCCGTGAGATTCGGGGTCGGCCTTGTTTTTCTCGACTTTTGCAAAACCAGAAATGCAAGCCCGCGCGGCATCGCGAATCAAAGCTAATACTGCCATGACCGACTCATTATCCGGTTCAATCCGTCCGACCGGCACGTGAGCCAACACATCAGCCAAAGCCTCTCCTGCATCAGATAAACGGTCGGCATCTCCCTCATCGTCGAGGTGAGTTCTCGCTCGTTTCGCTGCACGTTCGATACTTTTCGGATCGAGTTCATCAGTTGCCGCTCGGGTCACGCGTGACACGAGCTCGTGCGCTTCATCGATCACAACAGCGTCGTAATCAGGCAACATCGGAATGCCCTCAATCGCATCTATCGCTAACAAAGCGTGGTTCGTGATGACCAATGAAGCAGAATTGGCTTCTTCACGAGCACGTTCTGCAAAGCATTCGGCAGCGAAAGAACAGCGGGCCGCACCGATACATTCCCTCGCCGACACACTCACTTGACGCCATGCCATATCCCGGTGTGAAGGTGCTTCTTCCCGATCACCTATGCCACCAACTTCGCTAGACGCTTCTGCCCACTCGCGCAAGGCAAGCACTTCTAACCCAAGAGCGCCCACTTCTTCTTCGAAGAGCGTCTCCTGCTCTGAGGCTCCATCACGCACTTTGCGTAAACAGGCATAGTTACTGCGACCTTTAACGACTGCGGCCTTCACCGGAACTCGATTAACGGCCTTCAGCGCATATTCAAGAGCAGGAACATCACGTTCCAACAGTTGGTGTTGCAATGCTAAGGTCGCGGTCGCAATCACCACGCGTTCATTCTGAAGGGCTGCAGGAACGAGATAACCAAGTGACTTGCCCGTGCCAGTTCCTGCTTGAACAAGCAGGTGATTCTGGCTCTCGAAAGCCTCCCACACGGCATGCGCCATACGCGTTTGGCCAGTCCGTTCCGTGCCTGATACCTGAGCAACAGCAGCAGCTAAAACCTGAGTCACGGCATCAGACTGCGCCGACAGTGCGCTGTCCTGCGAATCCACATCCACGGTTCGGTCCTGCGAATCCACACTCACCGGGCTGCTTCCTCCAAGGCAGCCGCAAGATCCGGCTCCACCAGTGCCACCACATGCGTGCCATCGGCTTCATGATCGATAGATTCGATCTCACCCTCAGCGTGGATTCTGTGAACGAGATCTCCCCGCTCATAAGGCAGCACCACATCGACATGGCTTTGCGGCCGTGGAAGTTCCGATTCAATCAGGTTGAGGAGTTCATCGATTCCCTCACCAGTGTGTGCGCTCACGACGACTGAATGAGGTTCTTGGGCAAGCAGAATGCTAACCGCAAGCGGATCTGCGACATCAGCCTTATTGATCACCACTACCTCACGAATATCAGCAGCACCAATATCGCTAAGTACACCGCGCACAGCAGAAATCTGTCCTTGTGGGTCAGGATCTGAACCATCCACAACATGCAAAATCAGATCGGCGTCAGTGATCTCTTCAAGAGTCGACCGGAATGCTTCCACCAGTTGATGTGGCAAATGACGTACAAAACCGACCGTATCTGTGACGGTATACACCCGGCCATCGCTCGTTTGAGATCTACGCGTGGTGGGATCTAAGGTGGCAAAAAGTGCGTCTTCAATGAGTACACCAGCTCCGGTCAACCGATTGAGCAGGCTGGACTTTCCGGCGTTCGTATATCCAGCGATCGCCACGGCTGGAATTCGGTTGCGACGGCGTTGGGCTTTTTTGGTTTCGCGTCGCGCACTCAGTTCGGTGGCATCTTTACGTAGTTTCGCTAAACGATCTTGAATTCGTCGACGATCAGTTTCAAGTTTGGTCTCACCTGGCCCGCGACCACCGATGCCTTCACCGCCAGCGGCACGGCCACCAGCTTGACGAGACAAGTTTCCACCCCAGCCTCGCAAGCGCTGCATTTGGTAGGTGAGCTGCGCCATTTCGACTTGGGTCTTACCCTCAGCGCTTTTAGCGTGCTGGGCAAAAATATCCAAGATCAGTGCCGTACGATCGACAACCTTGACACCGACGCGGTCCTCCAGATTTCGCAACTGGCTGGGCGCAAGTTCACCATCACAAATCACGGTATCTGCACCCGTCGCTTGGACTGTTTCGCGAAGCTCCGCTACTTTGCCGCTACCGATGTAGGTAGCAGGGTCTGGCTTCTGGCGTCGTTGGATCAGCGCATCGAGGACATCTGACCCAGCTGTTTCTGCTAACAGTTTCAGTTCACGTAGGGAGTTTTCTGCATCCTGAAGTGATCCTTCAGTCCAGACTCCGATCAACACGACACGTTCTAAACGAAGTTGGCGATATTCAACCTCGGTGATGTCTTCGAGTTCTGTGGAAAGACCCGCGACGCGTCGGAGCGAAGATCTCGCCTCAAGGTCGAGTGATCCGGTATCGACTTCTTCGGTGGAGTCCGAACGTGAGATATTCACAGCAACCAATCCATCGTCCCGCCGGCAACGATCTCTGCCGGTCCAGTGAGCAGCGTACGGTCACGATCAACGTCAACAAACAGCGTTCCGCCGAGCACGTCAATTTGGTAACGGACTGGTAGTGGAGCCTGTTGGCTCGAACTCAGCGCAATCCCCACGGCGCAAGCTCCGGTGCCACACGACCGCGTCTCGCCTGAACCTCGCTCATGGACTCTCATCTTGACGTGATGGTCATCGACCTTTTCAACAAACTCGATGTTGACACCGTTGGGGAATATCTGGCGATCAAATACTGGAGCTTCGGCCAACTCACCAAGGTGATCTAGGGACTCCACCATCGCAACCACGTGCGGATTGCCAGTATTAATTTCTAGGCTTGACCACTGCCGACCGGCAGCTGAAATCTGCGAGTGCTTGCCCACGGTGTATCCACCCATATCCACCATGACAGTGTCGTCTTTGACTGTGACAAATTTCAGGCCGTCACGAGTATGAACCGAAAATTCTGAACCTTCAACCAAGTTTTGATCCACTAAATGTCGTGCGAAAACTCGCACACCATTGCCACACATTTCACTGATCGTGCCGTCAGCATTGCGGTAATCCATGAACCATTCGGCTGGAGAATTGTGGCCAGCTGCCGTGGAGCGAATCACGCGCAGCACACCGTCGGCCCCGATCCCACGTCGGCGATCACACAGCTGCGCGACGAACTGAGGCTCAAGATCGCCATGGATTGAGCCGTCGTGATCAGGGAGCACGATGAAATCATTCTCTGTTCCGTGTCCCTTGAACCATTCGAACGCCATGGTTTTACCCTACGTTGTCCATTGAACTCTTGACACGGCTCACCACTTTGTCGAGGAGTTGCGGATCGTCATAGTCGAACCAGATCGTCCTCGGATCCTTATGCAGCATCCGGTCTTGGCGCCTCGCCAGTTTTTTTGTGCCAGTAATAGTGTCTTCACGCGCTTGGTTTTCATCGCACTCGCCGGCAAGAAATGTGAGCACTTGTTGATAACCGATAGCCCGCGACGCCGTTGGGCTTCCGGCGAGATCGGGCAACCTTTGAACTTCATCAATCAAGCCCGCCCCCCACATGTCGTCGACACGCTGCTCGATACGTTGATCAAGAATCTCGCGGTCGATCTTGAGCCCGATCATGAGCAGTCTCGGATAAATCGATTCATAGGCCGGAAGGCTGGCCTTAAACGGTTGGCCAGTGAGTTCGATAACTTCCAAGGCCCGAACCACCCGACGATGATTAGTAGCCAAAATCATGTTAGCTGCGACCGGGTCGCGTTCAGCCAAGAGTCGATGCAGCGCTTCGGGACCGATCTCTTCCGCTTTCGCTTGCCACTTTGCACGAAGATGCCGATCAGTGCCTGGAAAATCGAGTGCGTCAATGACGGCCCGAATATAAAGGGCCGAACCGCCAACCAAAATCGGAATCTTTTGGCGTCTGGTGACGTCTTTTATCGCTGCTCGAGCCAACTCTTGGAACTCCGCGACCGTCGCATCATGGTCGATCTCCCACATATCGATGAGATGGTGGGGCACATCCGACCGCTCGTCGACGCTGGGCTTGGCACTACCAATGTCCATTCCGCGATAGGTCAGGACAGAGTCGGCGTTAACGATCTCACCGTCTACTTCTTGGGCGAGCGCGATCGATAGTGCCGTTTTACCAGAGGCCGTCGGACCGACGATCACGACAAGCGGATGTGGTGACCCGGCACTCTCAGTGTCAGTCACCACGATCACTCAACCTCCAACCCAACTGCCAATCATGAATGTCACTCCGGCCGCGGCAGCGCCGAGAACTAGTTGACGTATACCGCCGAACCACCACGGAACGTTCGTCACCTTGGTCACGATCGCGCCGCAAAGGAACAGTCCCAATAGTGACACCACAATAGAGACCATGGGGCTAGCAACACCCAAAAGATACGGCAGTAATGGCACCATCGCGCCAACGGTAAATGACACGAACGATGATAGTGCTGCGAGTTTTGGCGAGGCGAGGTCTTCAGTATCGATTCCCATTTCCAAAAGTGCGTGAAACTTCACCGATTTTTCTAGATCACGGTGCACCTCAGCAGAAGCCTGTTTTGCCGTTTCGGTTGAGATGCCGTGCTCTTGCAGAAGGGCAACCAGTTCGGTCTGCTCAGCTTGGTCATTTTTGATTATCTCGCGACGCTCCACGTCAACCTGTTCCAAAGCCAGTTCACTTTGGCTAGCAACCGACGTGTATTCACCCGCTGCCATCGAGAAGGCACCCGCAGCTAAACCCGCAATTCCTGCGAGAATGACTGGCTTGGTCGAACCGCTCGCCATCGTGCCACCTGCAACGCCCATGATGAGCGCGAAGTTGGATACCAAGCCGTCCATAGCCCCAAAAACCGCGGGTCGTAGCCATCCGCCATTAACATCGGGATGCTCATGGTCAATAGTCTCCGGGTCGAAGTCGGCGATGCTGCTCATAATGCCAATCTAGACCGGAATGGTGGGCAATTTCATCCAAGGCAAGCCTGCCCTGACCGACCGGCTAGGAGCTGGTTTCGCCTGTTTCAGAATGCTGAACATCGGTAGGATGTTTTCGTGCTCGGCGGCTGCCCCACCAGAACAACAGCGCGCCGCCAACAAACACCAAAATCGCCGTCCACAAATTGACTCGCAGACCCAAGAAGTCGTTGGCTGGATCAATCCGAAGCGATTCAGTAAACATGCGGCCAACTGAATACAACATCAGATACATCGCAAAAGAACGCATATGCGTCAGTTTGAGCTGCCGGTCCAACATGATGAGGAAAGCTGCCGCCGCAAAGTTCCACAGCATCTCGTAGAGGAACGTGGGATGAAAGGTCTCAAACATTTCATAGCCTGCGGGTCGGCGATTCACATCAATTTCTAGCGCCCACGGCAGCGTCGTCGGTACCCCGAAAAGTTCTTGATTGAACCAATTTCCAAGACGCCCGACCCCTTGTGCAATTAAGATTCCTGGTGCTATGGCGTCAGCCATCATCATCAAATCGAACTTGTGTACTCGACTAGCGATCCAGACGCCAAGGGCACCAAAAGTAATAGCTCCGAAGATAGCGAGGCCACCCTCCCAGACTTTGAAGACAGTCCAGAAGTCTTTGTCCGGTCCAAAATAGTCTTGAGCATGGGTGATCACGTGATAAAAACGTCCACCGACGATGCCAAACGGGAGAGCCCACACTGCTGCATCGCTTACCGCACCGGCTCCACCGCCACGGGCTTGGAATCGCTTCTCCCCTAACCAAATGGCGATCAGCGCACCAACAATGATGCAGATTGCGTAGGCCCTTAACGGAAACGGCCCGAGATACCATACGGATTCGCTAGGTGACGGAATACTCAGCAACATGATTAGCCTCGCTTTACGCCGGCGCGCAGTTCTTCGGTCAGTTTCGTGAGTGCCCGCAAGCCTGACTCCTCATCGTCGGCATGCAAAAGACAATTGATCAATGCCGATCCCACGATAACGGCATCAGCAAAAGCAGCCACTTCATGAGCTTGCTCGCCATTACTGACACCTAAACCGACGCCGATCGGCTTATCGGTCACCTCACGCAAGCGAGCCACCAGTTCCGGTGCCAAACTGCTGGTCGACGTACGCAAACCTGTGACACCCATAACTGCAGTTGCGTAGACAAATCCACTCGCTTCAGTCGCTGTCATCGCTAGGCGAGCATCGGTCGACGATGGTGCCACTAAGTAAATCCTGTTGAGCCCGTACTTGTTCGAGGCTTCGCTCCATTCCTCGGCCTCATCGGGAATCATGTCTGGTGTGATTAAGCCAGACGCTCCCGCTTCGGCGAGTGACTTGGCAAAGTTATCTACACCGAAGCGTTCCACCGGGTTCCAATACGTCATCACGACCGTCGCAGCACCGGCGGCGACACTAGCCTTGACCACGTCAAAAACATCAGAGACACGAATGCCATTGGCTAATGCCTTCCCGGCCGCCGCTTGTATCGTCGCGCCGTCCATCACCGGATCGCTGTATGGGAGACCAACTTCGACTATGTCAGCTCCGGCAGCCACGATCGTTTCAATTGCTTTGATCGATTGTTCTTTATTGGGATAACCGGCTGGCCAGTATGCGACGAGTGCCGCTCGGTTTTCAGCACGAGTACGAGCCAGAGTTTCATCAAGCAGCGTCATTTCGCCTCCTGGTCTAAGAGGCCAAACCATTCACCAGCAGTCTGTACATCTTTATCGCCGCGCCCAGAAAGATTGACAACAATGAGTGCTTCCGGGCCGAGTTCTTTCGCAAGTTTGAGTGAACCAGCCAGAGCATGGGCTGATTCAATGGCCGGAATAATACCTTCGGTTTTGCATAAGAGGTCAAAAGCTTCCATTGCCTCAGCATCGGTAATAGGACGGTATTCGGCTCGTCCTGTGGCTGCAAGGTGAGCATGCTCTGGCCCAACTCCGGGATAGTCCAAGCCAGCTGAAATCGAATGAGATTCGAGTGTCTGCCCATCTTCATCCTGCAAAAGATAGGAACGCGCTCCGTGCAATACGCCTATCGAGCCCTGAGTGATCGTGGCCGCATGACGATCCGTGTCGATACCCGCCCCGCCTGCTTCCATGCCATAGAGAGAGACTTCTGGGTCGTGCAGGAACCCGGTGAACAATCCGATCGCATTCGAACCGCCACCCACACAGGCAACTGCGGCATCCGGTAGGCGTCCGGTCAGTTCTAAGCACTGAGCCCGAGCTTCATCACCGATCCCCCGGACCAGATCACGAACCATCGTCGGGAACGGGTGCGGGCCGGCTGCGGTGCCGAAAAGGTAGTGAGTGCTATCGACAGTGGTGACCCAATCCCGCAGTGCCTCGTTGATCGCATCCTTAAGTGTTCGGCTGCCGGTCTTAACTGAGACCACCTCGGCGCCAAGCATCCGCATCCGCGCTACGTTGAGCGCTTGCCGCTGCACATCTACCTCGCCCATATAAACCGTGCATTCCAGATCCAAGTAGGCGCAGGCGGTTGCCGAGGCGACGCCATGTTGGCCGGCGCCGGTCTCAGCGATCGCCCGTGGTTTGCCAAGCCGTTTGGCGAGCAACGCCTGACCAATGACATTGCGGATCTTGTGTGCGCCGGTGTGGTTGAGATCCTCACGCTTCAACAGAATTCTTGCACCGGCTACGGCCGAAAAACGGTGCGCTTCATAGAGCGGGCTCGGCACATTCGCATACTCGCGGAGCATACGGTCGAGCTCTGCTTTGAATGTGGGGTCGGCCATGGCCTCATGCCACGCCACCGTAATTTCATCTAGTGGGCCGACGAGCGCTTCGGGCATGAATCTGCCTCCGAAGCGCCCAAAGTGTCCACGTTCATCTGGCAATACTGAGGTCATGACATTCTCCGGGTCGCGAAAGCTCTTACAGGCTGAACGGGTTGCTCAAGCTGAAGGCCATCGGTGGCAAAGCGCTGGGTGTGAACCAGCAGCGACGAGATCTGCTACTGATTCTCGCGGATTATCACCACGCACGAGAGTTTCTCCCACGAGGACCACATGTGCGCCCAGTCGGGCATAGTCAATAACATCGCGTGGACCGGTAATTCCAGATTCCGCGACCTTGACGACGCCTTCGGGAATAAGTGGAGCCAGTCGCTCAAAGGTGCTGTTGTCCACTTCGAGTGTTTTGAGGTTGCGTGCATTAATGCCAATGAGGTCCGCATCCGCAGCGAGCGCGCGCTCAATTTCTTCTTCGTCGTGAACCTCAACCAAGGGGGTTAGACCGATGGAGCGAGCACGCTCAATCAGGGATTCCAGCGCCGCTTGTTCGAGACCAGCCACGATAAGCAATGCCATATCTGCGCCATGGGCGCGAGCCTCCCATAATTCGTAGGAGGTAGTGAGGAAGTCTTTACGCAAAATCGGCACATCAACTTCGCCACGCACGGTACGCAAGTCGGCAAGTGATCCATTGAAGCGGCGTTCTTCGGTGAGAACACTGATCGCCGTGGCACCACCGGCCTGATAGTCAGCAGCAAGTGCGGCTGGGTCCTTGATATTCGCCAAGGCACCTTTGCTGGGGCTGGAGCGTTTTACTTCAGCGATCACCGATACACCCTCGGCACGGAACTGTGGCATGGGATCAAGCGCAGGCGGCTGCTTGCGGGCGCGTTCTTTGAGATCGTCTAGCGAAACCTTCGCCATGCGTGCAGCAAGGTCTTCAGCAACACCAGCGATGATGTCATCCAACACAGTCACAGTTGCCTCCCCTTCCGGCATCACGTTCCAGCTCCCAGATGTGTTTCAAGGGTAACGACCCGAAGACGTGCTCTAGAGCCACCCCCATCCATTGGACATTTCTTCGAGCTGCGAGTTTCACTTTTAGCCAATTCGACACGGTGCGAATAGTCTCAACTATTTACTAGCGCTAGCGACACGGACGTGCAATCAATTCTGTAGTTTCCGCAGATTGATGCCACTGACCAATCCCACCCGCGTTCGTTCGAATCGGTCCAAAACCTAGCTTCACCCA
>JBEBSZ010000046.1:0-10680 GCA_040394025.1 Aeromicrobium sp. | reverse complement strand
GGATCTGCGATTTCCTGCGCGGCATTATTGGTCACGTTCATGAGCGGTCCCGCGAAAACTGTGAAGGCGACCGTCAACATGGCTAGTGCGAGTGTGGGCAGTGCCATGCCCATCGGCAGCCGTTGTTCTGCTGCGAGTCGTTCCCAATTGCTTTCACGTTTGGTGGCAGTGCTGATTCCTGAGGAGCCGTGCAGTGAGCCACCCACGATGGCTTGTGTCTCGTAGGGATCAAGAATGTCGTCTTCATGTTCACCAAAGGGCTGCCAGAACGCTCGATTCCAGATCTTGGCCATGGCGTAAAGCGTGAGCAGGCTCGTGACGACTGCGGCAGCTACACCAACGAAAGCAAGCCAATCACCCGCATCGACACCGGCTTCGAGTAGCGCCAGCTTCCCAATGAAACCTGAGAACGGTGGGATGCCGGCGAGGTTCATCGCCGGTACGAAGAACAACACAGCAAGAATTGGAGTTCGGCGCGCAAGACCTCCCACACGATCCAAATTAGTTGTCCCGGATCTGTATTCGATCAAACCCGCGATGAGGAACAAGGTGGTTTGAACGGTGATGTGGTGAATTGTGTAGAAGATTGCTCCGGTGTACCCGAGTTCCGTTGCAAACGCGACTCCGAAGAGCATGTAGCCGATGTGACTCACCAACGTGAACGACAAAATACGTTTGATATCACTCTGAGCGATAGCGCCCAGGATGCCAACGATCATGGTTAAGATCGATGCCCACAACAGGACCCCCCGAATTTCATGCTCGGGAAATAAGAGTGACTGCGAACGAATGATGGCGTAGATACCTACTTTGGTGAGCAAGCCAGCAAACACGGCCGTCACCGGTGCTGGAGCTGTGGGGTAGGAGTCAGGGAGCCACGCTGACAGCGGGAATACGGCCGCTTTGACGCTAAAGGCAACCAGAAGGAGTAACTGAAGTACGGTAGCGGTTTGGGTAGGCAACTCGGGCATTCGTTGCGCGAGTTGGGCAAAGTTTAGGGTCCCTGTCGCACCATAAACGGCCGCGATCGCCAACAAGAACAATGCCGATGAGGCTAAGGAAACAACAATGTAGATCGTGCCCGACCGGACCCGAGCATGGGTTCCGCCCAAGGTAATCAATACGAACGAAGCCGCCAGTAGCACTTCAAAACCGACAAACAAGTTAAACAAGTCAGCCGACAGGAATGCTGAGGAAACGCCTGCGCTCAACACGAGGAAGGTGGGGAAGTAGACCGAAAGTGGCGTGTCTCGCCCGAACTCAACGATTCCTTGGCCCACCGAATACAGCAGGACGCATAGGGTCACGATGGTTGATGTCAGGAGCAGCAAAGCACTTAATCGATCGGCAACCAAACTGATGCCGATCGCGGCAGGCCAGCCACCCACATTGATTGCTTGTGGGCCGAAGGTTTCGGCTCGATAGAGCAATACGCCTGATGTTGCTACGACGATCAATAGCACGACGATTGAGATGATGCGTTGTGCGAACGCTGAACGCCCTAGCGCCAAACACAGGCCAGCGCCGAGCAGCGGCAGCACCACGGGAACGAGGACCAACTGGTTGACTAAGTTCACTGGTCACCATCCTCGAACGGGGCTGGTGCGGGTTCGTCGTACCCGTCTTCGTCGGGCAACTGGTTGGCATCTTCTTCGTAGGTCGACGAGACTTCATCACGCAGTGCGCGGCGGCGAATCATGTCGTCCTCAAGGTCGTCTTGGACGTCGTCAGTGCCCGTTAACTGCCAAGAACGGTAGGCCAAGGCAAGACCGAATGCCGTCGTGCCGAGCGTGATCACGATTGCGGTCAGCACCATGGCTTGGGGCAGTGGGTCGGCGATCGTGCCGTCGTTCAGGCCGAGGATGGGTGCCTCGCCTGCTGGGCCAGAGACGACAAGGAACAGCGCGTTCAGGCCATTTCCGGCTAAAACGAAGCCCACCAAAATACGGGTCAGACTGCGTTCGAGAATCAGCGTGACGCCAGCACCAACGAGCACGGCGGAGACAACGAGCAGAGCGAGGTTTGTGCTCATGCGTTCACCGCCTCTTCTTCGGCTTCAATTTGTTCGTCAATTCCGCTGCCGAGACTACGCAGCACGTCAAGGGCAACGCCAATAACGACAAGGTATACGCCGATATCGAAAAACACAGAAGTCACAAGATGGAGGTCGCCAAGGAGCGGAATGGGAATATCGATAGTCGCACTTTGCAGCACGTCGCCACCTAAGAACGATGGAATGATCGCAGAAAATGCTGCCACGGACAGCCCTAAGCCGAGCACTAAACCAGCGTCGATCGGAGCCGCGTTGTCGAGTTCTTCTCGGCCGCCAGCGAGGTAGCGGATCATCAACGCCAGCCCCGCGATTAGTCCACCAGCAAAACCGCCGCCGGGAGAGTTGTGGCCAGACAACATGAGATAAATCGAGAAGAGCACAACCGCATGGAAAATTACACGGGCGACGATCTCGAATACGAGCGAACGGCGATGATCATGCAGGTTTGCTGCTAGCCAAGCGTTGGAGTCTGGGGTGACCACGCGGTGCGGACGCTTCTGGATTCCCGACCTGTCGGTGATGAGGAAGATGAGACTGGCGATGCCCGTGGCTGCCACCACGAGAACGCTGAGTTCGCCAATTGTGTCCCAAGCACGGATATCGACGAGAGCAACGTTCACGATGTTGTCGCCACCGCCGTAAGACTTCGCTGGGCCGGGCCAATCTTTTGAAATTGGTTCGAAAATGCGAGCGTTTGTTGCCACGATGCCGAAGCCGGCAACGACGATACCCGTTGCCGTTCCGATTGCGACTCGAACCCAGCGCGCAATATTGAAGGGTCGATCAGAGAAAAACGGTGGCAAACGTCGCATCACCAGCACGAAGGTGACAAGCAGGAATGTCTCAATAAGAACTTGAGTGAGGGCGAGATCTGGTGCGCCATGTGCGGTAAACAGGATAGCCATTCCGTAACCGGTCACACCCACCAGTAAGACAGCGCGCAAGCGTCGTCGCGAACGCACGGTGAGAATTGCGGCGACGATCATGACAGTCGCGGCTGCCAATTGCAGCCAGTTGTCTCCGAGATACACATCCGGTACACCCCAGGCACGAATCATCGCTGAACCGGGTACCGCGGCAACAGTCAAAACGACGATGCCTAAATACACGGGCAAAGAACCACGCTGAGTCCGACCGGTTACTTCGATAGCGAGCCGGTCTAGGGCCCGAAGGGTCGCCTGGTAGCCACGCTCCGCATCGGGGAACGGAAGATTGTCTACCAGTATGTGCTGGATTCCTGCCACTGGGCGACGCCACACAAACAAGGCGATACCGAGTACGAGACATATTGCGGTAAGCCCTAATGCTGGCGTGAACCCGTGCCACAAGGAGAGGCTTGGCTCGTGGGCTCCGCCTGGGAACTGTTCTGCATAAACCGCGAATGCGCTGGTTAGTTGCTTGCCCATGAACCCGGCAACGATCGAGGCGAAGGCCAATACAACTGGCACAGCCTTGAAAAGTACAGAAAATTCGCGAGGTCGACACGCGTCAACGCCTGGCTTATTGCCAAAGATTCCCCACACGAATCGCGCCGAATAGGCGATCGTCAGCACGGCTCCTGAAGACACTCCAATAACGGCGACCGTGGCCCATCCATTCCAGCCGAGATCTTGGCCGATATCGAGGAAGGCTGCGAAGACTGCTTCTTTTGCGGTGAATCCAAAAAGGGGAGGAATTCCCGCCATTGAGGCCGTGGCTGCAACAGTGGCAACAAATAATGTGGGGCGTTGTGATCGCAAGCCAGATAGTTCACGCAAATCACGTGTGCCAACGGAGCGGTCAATAATGCCGACAATGAGGAAGAGCGCAGATTTGAATAGTGCGTGTGCGCACAACATCGCGAGTCCCGCGAAGGCTGCCGAGCGAGTTCCAAGGCCGACGATCGCGATCAAGAATCCTAGTTGACTTACTGTGCCGTAGGCGAGTAGCAGTTTGACGTCATATTGGCGAAGCGCCCGCAAGCCTCCCAAAATCATCGTGCCCAAACCGAGTGCAACCAGCAGGGGACGCCAGCCGGGAGTCTCGGCAAAAACTGGCGCAAGTAGTGCGATGAGGTACACGCCAGCTTTCACCATGGCAGCTGCGTGTAGATATGCACTTACTGGTGTCGGAGCAGCCATTGCGCCGGGGAGCCAGAAATGGAACGGCAACAGCGCTGACTTCGAGATTGCTCCGACCACGACCAGCATGATGGCGCTTGTTGCCAAGGTGGAACCGGTTGGTGGACTGGCCATGATTCCGCTGAGCGTGGTTTCGCCTGTTTGCGCGTGCAAAATGATGAGGCCAACAAACATGGCGAGGCCGCCGAAGGTTGTGACCAAGAGGGCGTTCATCGCAGCTAAGCGGTTTGCCCGGCGTTCGGGATTATGGCCGATCAACAAGTACGAAAGGATCGTCGTGAGTTCCCAGAAAACAAACAGCAGGTAGATGTTGTCTGCCAGCACCAGACCGAGCATCGAACCTGCGAATGCCGTGAGAACGGCGGAGAAACGCCAAATTTCGGTGTCGCCAGGGCGGAAATACCATGTGCAGTACAGCAACACGAGTGCGCCAATAGATGTGACTAATAGCGCCAGAATTCCCGAAAGTGGGTTGAGCGCGAAGTCAAGATTGAGGCCCAAGCCGGGGAGCCACTCGATGGATTCGAGGTGGTTTTCACCATCAAACGTCGCAACCACTTTCGGCACTAACCAAATGAATGTTATCGCTGGAACGAGTGCAAGAAGTGCGTAAACTCGGCGGTCGAAGCGAGGCGTCAGGGCAGGAGCAACCGTTGCAGCGATGAAGTGCAACAATACGAACGCGATCATGACGGTGCTTAAACCCTAACTGAGCGGTCCTACACGCATCGCTTTGGTGTGTGATCGAGTCGCTCTCGAGGTTCTTCTAATGAAACCTGATTTTGGGTGATTTAGGTGCGAAAATGAGCCATGGCCTTTTCTAAGAAACCGAATCAGGGTTCTGATGAAGTTCAAGACGCAACGGATATGCCGACTTTTCTCGATTTTGATGGACCGGGAGAAGTCACAGCGATGGAGCGATTCGGTCGTTGGATGGTGTTGTTGATCGCGCTTGCTTTGGCTGGTTGGGTGACGTGGGCAATGGCGTCGGCATTCGTGCCTCGCTGGTGGGCACAGAATATAGGTCACAGGGTTGATGGCAGCTTCACGTCGGGAGTCGCGTGGGGTTTCGGTCTCGGCTTCTTCGCCACTGTGCTGTCGCTGTTGATTCTGGTTCAGGCAAGAAGACGGTTCTTAGCGTGGTGGGGTCGTTTACTAATCGTCGTGTTGGCGGTTGCGGTATCTGCGCCTAGTTTCATGACTCTGGCCGTCACGATTGGTTCAGGGAAAGCGGCGAACGCTGGCCGCCGGATCTTCGATGTCAATGCACCGGGCTTCCAGTGGGCTTCACTCGTTGGAGTGGTGACAGGCGTCCTTGTTTTCGTGCTCTTCGTTCTCGTCGTGTGGACCTCGCGCCGTAATAAACGCAAGGTTTCTGAACTACGACATCAAGTCGAAACTGCTAAGCCTATGAGCAATGACTCGACAGTCTCTGATGACTGAATCGAGTGTTTGGCTCAGCTGAGAGCTGTTGTCACGATGGATTGAGCATCTGTCAGCACCTGGTCGAGGTGCTCTTTGCTTCTGAACGACTCAGCGTAAATCTTCTGCACATCTTCAGTCCCTGACGGGCGGGCAGCGAACCAGGCATTGGCTGTGCTGACCTTTACACCGCCTAAAGCAGCTCCGTTTCCGGGTGCATGAGTTTCGATCGCCGTGATGGGGTCGCCAGCCAGAGTGCTCGTGGTGATTTCTGAGGGTGACATTGCACCGAGTCGGGCCTTGAGTTCGCGGTCCGCCGGCGCATCGACCCGAGTGTAGAAGGAGTCACCGAGCCGTTCAGTTAATGCGCGGTGGTGCTCGGTCGGGTTTTTCCCTGTCGTAGCCATAATTTCGGCAGCGAGTAGATCTGCGATGAGACCGTCCTTATCGGTTGTCCAAGTCCGACCATCACGACGCAGGAACGAGGACCCGGCGGATTCTTCACCGCCAAAACCAAGGTCTCCGCTGGACAGGCCTTCGACGAACCATTTGAATCCGACCGGGACCTCGAACAGAGGACACTGCAGATCAGAAGCTATCCGGTCGATGAGGGAACTCGACACCATCGTTTTACCGATCGTTGCCGCAGCAGGCCAGTCGGGCCGATATCCACCGAAAAGGTAGGCGATGCTGACGGCTAGGAAATGGTTCGGATTCATCAGCCCGGCTGTGGTCACGATTCCATGCCGGTCGGCGTCAGCGTCGTTTCCCCATGCGATGTCGAATGAGGAGCGCAGTTTGATGAGGGAAGCCATTGCATAGGCAGATGAGCAGTCCATTCGGATCTGGCCGTCGTGATCGAGTGTCATGAATCCGAACGTCGGATCGACTGAATCGTTCACGACCGTCAGATTGAGTCCATATGTTTCGCCGATCGCTCCCCAATAATCGACACTTGCGCCGCCCATCGGATCCGCGCCGATGCGGAGGCCTGATTGTGCGATCGCGGCTAGGTCGACGACCTGGTCAAGCTCAGATACATACCGTTCTAGGAAATCGTATTTCTCGCATTGCTTAATTGCTTGCTCGAACGGTGTTCGTTTGACGTGGGCTAGGCCTTTGCTAAGTAGTTCATTTGCGCGCTGCGCGATGGCATCGGTGAGCGCGGAGTCGGCTGGGCCGCCGTGAGGTGGATTGTATTTGAAGCCACCATCTGCCGGGGGGTTATGCGAGGGGGTCATCACGATCCCGTCGGCCAGTGAATCTGAATTATTGCGATTGTGTTCGATGATCGCGTGAGAGAGAGCCGGGGTGGGAGTGAAGCCATCGCGTGCGTCGATCAATACTGGCACCCTATTAGCGATAAGCACTTCGATTGCTGATCGCCAGGCTGGTTCCGACAGTGCGTGCGTATCGCGGCCTAAGAAAAGTGGGCCGGTGGTTCCTTGCTTCGACCGGACATCACAGATGGCTTGAGTTATCGCCCAAACGTGGTGCTGGTTGAAGGAACGATTCAGGCTGGAACCACGGTGTCCACTGGTGCCGAACGTGACCGCTTGATTCGGAATGCCGACGTCGGGATTGTCGTCAAAATAGGCCGATGTTAAGGCATGAAGATCGACGAGGTCTTCGGCTGTTGCAGGTTGGCCAGCACGTGGATGAGACATACAGTCATCATGCCGTGTTTAGGTCGGTTCATGGATCTGATTCGACCAACCTCACACTGTGTGCGCCCGGTTGTTACGAGTATTTGTGTTGAGTGTCGGCGTCAAAGGCTCCGGCGGTGGCCGAGGAGTTGTTTGATTTTTCGGTGTATGCAATGAGTCCCGTTGCAAGCAGGAACAAGGCGGCACTATAGGTCGCCATGACGACGATACTGCCCATTGCAGAGTCACGAGGAAGAACTTCGGCGACGCGAAGTGCGATGAGTGCGTCAGAGAACACAAACAGTGCAGCGCCGATCCCAGCACGCGTGTCAGTTGAAAAAGCAAGCGCGCCCATGAAGAGCAATAGGAAGGCATAAATCGGGACAGCAATGCGTAGAGGCGTCGGTAGGCCGTCCCAGACAAGTGCAAACAATCCGATCGCGATGACTGCCAGCACGGGGATAATCCACCAGTGGTTGAGTAGCCGTTCGAGGGCACCGTCTTTAACGAAAAAGATAATGAAAGTGATTTGGGCAATCGCGAAAGCACCCATGCCGACGAGAAACCATATATCAGCTTCAAACTCGAGGAACAGATCGCCAAGGAAGCATGCGGCTAAAGCAAATACCAGAATCCAAGGGCCATTCTGTTGGATGACCCAGATTGCTAAGAGTGGCGCGAGGAGGCATTTCGTAATGTTCGCGGCTAGGCCGAGTTCCAAACCGAGTGTGAAGAGATGCGCGATAGCGGCGACGAGGAAGAGCGCCAACCACGGGCTCTTGAAAAGTTCCATGAGACAACGCTAATGCTTGGGATCGTTACTCAGTGGCTGGCGCGCTATTGCTCGGAATGCCGCCGCCGGTGAGGGAGGCCAACATTTCTCGGACATTCGCCAACTGCGCATTGATGTCGTCACGCTGTTTGGTGATCGCGGCGACTTCTTCTTCGCTTTCTGTGCGGATGTTTTCAGCCGTTGCGGTGGCTTCGGCGACGATAGAGTCGGCCCGAGTGTGCGCGTCTTCGAGGATGGCGCGGGCTGCAGCGAGCGCTTCTTGGTGGCGGCGTTCCCCCTCAACGCGACGCTTTTCAAGATGCTCATCAAGATCATGCATACGCGTCTGGTGATCGTCTAAGACGGCGCGAAGTTTCGCTTCGGCTTCTTCGCGACGACTTTCCATTTCCTGTTCGAAAGCGGCTTGTGCTTCGTTGGCTTTGGATTGTTGTTCGTCGAGAAGGGTGCTGGCCGATTGCCGCATCGCGTCGGACTCTGATTTTGCCGAAGCGAGTATATCCGCCGCTTTGGTATTGGCGTCTTCGATGACGCGGCTCGCAAACTCTTCAGCCTCGTTGGTTCGGCTTGACGCGTACGAGTCTGCTTCTTCGCGTAGTTGGGTTGTCTTTCTTTCGACGTCGAGACGCAACTCTTCAGCTTTCGACGCTGCCGTCTGGCGAATCTCTGTTGCTTCTTCGTCGGCAAGCTGGAGGATCTGAGTCAGGCGTTTCCCAAAGGCCTCGTGAGGTGTTTCGACCGTCACAGCCGGGTTGTCACGGAGACGCTGAATTTCTGCGTCAGCTTCGTCAAGTTTTTCGAGCAGGGCCTGACGCATGGCGTCAACTTGTGCTGGTTCGTACCCGCGAAGAACGACACGGAACTCCTGGCTGTCGACGCTCATATTCAGCGGTCCTCTCCGATTTACATAGTGCTACTTATCTAAAGACTCATCGTGAAGCGGAGAACCAGCACCTGTCAACCGCCCGATGGTGTCAGTCATTCTGGTTAGTTCGTCCGCAATTGCATCGCGGCGACGCCGTAAATGGTCGACTTCTAATCGAGCAGCTTTGAGGATTGATTCAGCTTCAGATCGCAGGCTACTTGATTCTTGTTTAGCTTGGGTGAGAATTCGGAATGACTCCGAGCGACGGTTATCAAGTTCGGCGTGTGAGGCGCGGCGAGTCTCAAGGGCTTCTTCTGTAGCTTTGGTGCGCAGAAGTCGAGCGCTGGTTTCGGCTTCTTTGATGACGTGATCTGCGTGAACCCGGGTTTGTTCTGCTGCGTGTTCCGCGTTGGCGAGTGTGCGTTCGGCTTCTAAAGCGGCTTGTTCTGTCGTGGCAGCGGCTTCGGCTTGAGCTTCTGACATGAGAGAGTTCGCTCGTTCACGCAATGCCAGCGCGGATTCTTCGGCTTCGGCCAAGATTGCCGCTTTTTTGCCCCGGACTGAATCAAGTGTCGCTTGAGCGCGCATCCGGATACTGCGTAAGGATGCAGCATGACGTTGGTGAGATTCGCGTCGACGTTTGAGCATTTCAGTTTCGAACACGGCGGTTTTTTCTGCGGCCTGAGCCTTGGCCATATTCAGCACTTCGTCGGCATAGTTGCGAATTGATGCGGCTTCGCTCTTGGCCTTTTCGAGAGTCGTTGTCGCGGCGATTTGAGCGTCTTCGCGAATCTTCGCGGCTGTTGTCCGGCTGTTGTCGAGTTCCGTGGTCGCTTGCGCGATGAGCGTGGCCGTTTTGGTTTTGGCTTCGCTCAGTAGGCGTGCCGCTTCCGTCTGTGCGACCTCCACTAGTTGGGTGGCGTGGGCGGTGGCATCACAGAGTTGCTTGTCTGTCTGTTGGGTGGTGTTGCGACGCAGTTCCGTCAGTTCCGTTTGGGTGGAGTCGATGATGCGTTCGCGTTCGGTGTGCGCGTGACCCAAGATGCGGTCCGCGGTCTTACGTGCTTCGGCGATTGATTCCTGTGCTTCTTCTAAGACCCGTGAAGCTTGAGCTTCAGCATTGCTGAGGAGTTCGTCGCGGTGGGATTGCGCTGAGGTTAGCAAGAGCTCGGCTTGTTCTGAAGCGCCCTTTACCATGCGTTCCGCGTCGGTCTTGGCACTGGTGAAGCTTTCCTCTGCGCGTTCCTGCAGAGCGTCCGCTTCGGAGCGCACATTTTCGGCATCCCGGTAGAGGAGTCGAGCTTCGGACTCAATGCGTTTGGCTTCGGCAATGATAGCTTCGGCTTCTTCGTTCGCATTCTGGGTGATTTCTGCGGCTGCTTCATTGGCGTGCCGGAGAAGACTTGAGACGGTAGCGAATTCGCCCGCAAGAGCGGCACTATTTGGTGCGTTATCGATCGTCATAGTGTGGTCATCCTGTCAGAACCTTGACCGAAATAGCTATGAATCTAGTCACTTAGAACTATTGTGTGACTAACGTCACATCGTTTCTTGGCTTTTTGGAGTCGAGTGGGTTCATATTGCCCGAGTCAAGGCCTGCTTCGCCCACCCCTTTGCATTCACGCCCGCCTCCTGATTCCCACGAGACCGTCGAAAGTGTGAGTCAAGAACACCTATTAGGTACGCGTGAACCCAAAAACGTGGGTGAAGCTAGGTCTGGGCGGATCCGAACGAAGTCGAGCGGGGTTGGACAGTGACATCAGTCTGACGAAATTACAGTCACC
>JBEBSZ010000045.1:0-10860 GCA_040394025.1 Aeromicrobium sp. | reverse complement strand
CACGAATCGTCATCATCGGTGGCGTCGCTGGCGGCATGTCCGCCGCGACCCGACTGCGTCGTCTGATGGAACACGCCTCCATCACAGTTATTGAACGCAGCGCAAACGTCTCCTACGCGAACTGCGGCCTGCCCTATCACGTTGGCGGCATCATTCCCGAGCGCGACTCCCTCCTCCTGCAAACACCCGAATCGCTCCATCGTCGTTTCCGCCTCGACGTGCGGGTCAACCACGAAGCCAGCAACATCGACCGCGAAGCCCAAACGCTCACGATTCGCAACCTCGTGACCGGCGAGGTCGACATTCTTGAGTGGGACAAACTCATCTTGTCTCCCGGCGCACGGCCAGCTCTGCCACCCATCGATGGCATCGAGCACGCCCGCACACTACGCACCGTCGAAGACGCTGACGCCCTCGTCGCGGCCAGCACTGACGCCCAGCGAGTCGTCGTCATGGGCGGCGGTTTTATCGGTCTCGAACTTGCCGAGAATTTCCGCCACCGCGGCCTCGAAGTCGATCTCATCGAAGCCGCACCCCAACTCATGGCACCACTCGATACCGAAATGGCTCAACTCGTCCATGAACACATGGAAGCCAACGGCATCAAAATCCACCTCAACCGTCGCGCTAACGCGATCACGGCAAACAGCGTGAGCCTTGACAACGGTGACGTTATCGATGCCGACCTCATCATCAGCGCAATCGGTGTACGACCCGACTCTGAGATCGCCACGCTCGCTGGAATCGAAGTCAACGAGGTCGGCGCGATCAAAGTCGACGCCCTACACCGCACCAACGATCCCAACGTTTTCGCCATCGGCGACGCCACCGAGACCCGGCACGCCGACGGACAAGCCGCATTTATCCCACTCGCTGGCCCAGCTAACCGTCAAGGACGGCTCGTGGCTGATGTCATCGCGGGCAAACAGACAAAAGTCCCCACCTCACTCGGCACCTCGATCCTTGGTGTCTTTGGTCTGCAAGTGGCCGCCACCGGCCGCAACGAACGCATCCTCAAACAGCAGGGTCGCACGAACCTTCGCGTCATCCACACGCATCCGCTCAATCATGCGGGCTACCATCCCGGAGCCACCACGCTGCGACTCAAACTCATTGTCGATCCAGAATCCGATGACATCCTCGGCGCCCAAGCAATCGGACAAGAAGGCGCCGATAAACGAATCGATGTGATCGCGACCGCGATGCGTGCTGGACTGAAGGCAAGCGAACTCATCGAACTCGATCTGTCTTACGCACCTCAGTTCGGTAGCGCCAAAGATCCCGTCAACATGCTCGGATATATCAACGCCAACCAACACAGCGGCGAAAGTAAAAGCATCCAGTGGCACGAGTTGGATGAAGCACTCGCCAACGGAGCCCAGCTCATTGACGTGCGTACCGCTGACGAACACGCCAACGAGTCGATCCCCGGCGCGATCAATATCGACCTCGACGAACTGCGCGATCACATTGACGAAATCGAGCAAGGCGCAATCGTGCACTGTGCTGTTGGTCTGCGCGGATATCTTGCGACTCGTTTACTCGCCGGATATGGCATTGACACCGTTAACCTTGACGGCGGAATCACGACCTGGAAAGCCGGAATTTCAGTTAAAAACCTCGTAAGCCAGTCGGTCTAAACCCGAGTCAGCGCAAACCGGCAAAAAGGTCATCTTCTGGCAACGTCGTATCCACAAAGCTCTTAACAAGTTCGAAGTCCTCGGTCGGCCAAGCTTCTGCCTGAACTTCACGCGGAACAGCGAACCAAGAACCGTTCGGATCGATCTGAGTAGCGTGTGCCATTAACGCCTGATCGCGTACCTCAAACCAGTCATCACAACGCACCTTGGTCGTCACGCGTGCTTCGTGTTCCGGGTTAATCACCCAGTTCGCCATGCGTTCGGCATAAGGCGACTCGAGTCCGTGCCTAGCCATTGCCTCATTAATCGCCGAGATCCGCGCATGTGACCAACTGTGGTGGTAATACAACTTGCTGACCTGCCATGGTTCGCCCAACTCCGGATACCGTTCTGGATCAGCCGCAGCTTCGAATGCGTAGACACTAATGTCATGACACTTAATATGGTCAGGATGCGGATAACCACCGTTTTCGTCATATGTCGTCAAAACCTGTGGTTTGAAAGAGCGAATCAAAGCAACCAGTGGCGCGGCGGCATCTACTAACGGCACAAGCGCAAAGCACCCATCTGGCAATGGCGGCTTCGGGTCGCCTTCTGGCCAGCCAGAATCCACAAACCCAAGCCAATCCTGCGAAACGCCCAATATCTCGCGGGCCCGATCCATCTCTTCACGACGAATCTCAGAAATCAGTTCCGGATTATCGACAATGCCCGGATGCTCAAAGCCCGGGTTCAAAATCGAGCCACGTTCCCCACCCGTGCAGGTCACAACATGAACATCGACACCCTCAGACACATAACGTGCCGTGGACGCGGCGCCCTTGCTCGACTCATCATCAGGATGAGCGTGAACATGCATCAATCGCAAACCATTGGAATCAGCCACGGCACATATCCTCCCATGCGTTTGCAACACTAGAACCATGACCGATCTCGAATCCCGGTATGGCCGCAGCAAAAAGCCGCTTCCTCGCTGGTTCTGGCCTGTCTTTGCCGCCATCGGAATCTCCATCGCCGTAGTGTGGGCTGGCTGGTCCGCGCTCAATATGGATCGGCCTTGGCAAGCACAGGTGTACGGCTATGAAGTCATTAATGACGAGCAAACCAACATCATGTTGCGGGTCTACCGCAAAGAACCCGTTGAATTAGTGTGTACCGTGTTCGCACAAGCTCAAGACAAGGTATACGTGGGCGAAAAGGAAGTGACAATCCCCGCCGACGCACCGGATCCAGCCCGCGTCACCGTCGAAATTCGCACCCAGTACCGGGCAGTAACCGCTGACGTGAGGAACTGCGAAGTGGTTTAACAATTTGCTAGACTTAAGACTTCACCCCGGGCGTTTCCCGGGGTGCAGCGTATTAGAGGGCTGAAAAGGTCCGAAATGTTTCCACGCGAAGGCGTGGAAAGGAGGCAGAAATGGCAACAAACGAAACCCTTTGGGTGACTCAAGAGGCGTACGATCGGCTCAATGCCGAACTCGACAACCTCAAGAATGTTGTCCGGCCCGACATTACTGAAAAGATTGCCGCAGCTCGCGATGAAGGTGACCTAAAAGAAAACGGAGGCTACCACGCGGCTCGCGAAGAGCAAGGCAAGACCGAAGCTCGTATCACTCAGCTTGAAGAAATGCTACGTCGCGCCGTGGTGGGTGAAGTTCCTGCAGACGACGGCCTCGTTGAAGAAGGCATGAAAGTCACTATCCAGTTCGATGGCGATGACGACACGCAAACCTTCCTGCTCGGCGCTCGCGAATTACTCAGCATGGACAGCAGCGTCGATCTTGACGTCTACTCCCCCACCTCCCCATTGGGCGAAGCCATTACCGGCAAGAAAGCTGGCGACACAACCTCATACGTCGCTCCGAACGGTGCCACGATCACAGTGAAGATCCTTGAGGCAGTGCCGTTCTGACAATGCCGTTCTGACAATGTCTTTTCAACAGGCGATTCAATACAGCTCGTAACCTAACGAGACCAGATGGGCCCGGACACTCTCACGGTGTTCGGGCCCTCTCGTTGCCACCTGCATCACCACTTCAACTTCACCAACACCAAGTCGTTCAGATCCACGATCATGCGTGACGTTCAAAATGTTGACGTCTTTAGCTGCTAGCTCAGTCAGTAACCGCATGAGTTCACCCGGCCGGTCAGTGATTCGCACGCGGAACGCCATGAACCGTGCCGCGGAAGCCAGACCGTGGCGGATCACTTCTAGCAACAACAAAGCGTCGATGTTTCCACCCGACAAAATCGACACCACATTGCCGTTGAACTCTTCAGGGTGCTCGAGTAGCGCCGCCACGCTCGTCGCGCCAGCCGGTTCGACCAACATTTTTGAACGTTCTAATAAGCCAATCAAGGCCCGACTCATGGACTCTTCGGTCACGGTAATGACCCGGTCGATCCGATTGTGAATAATGTCGAAAGGTACGGCACCTGGATCTGCGACCGCAATTCCGTCGGCCATCGTGCGACCCAATCGGGCATGCCCCGGGCGACCGTCCCGCAACGCTTGAGGCCAAGCAGCAGCTGCCTCTGCTTGAACACCCACCACCTCAAGATTGGGGTAACGGTCCTTCAACAAACAAATTCCGGCCGCCAAACCGCCTCCACCCATCGGCACCACAATCGTGTCAACGCCATCAAACTGTTGAATAACCTCAAGCCCAACAGTGGCTTGGCCTAACACCACATCGGGATGATCGTACGGGTGAATGAAAACCGCGTTAGTTTCTTGCGCGTGCGCTTGCGCGGCAGCCAAAGTTTCGCTGACGTCGAAGCCAGCAATATCCACGTGAGCTCCATAGCCGAGCGTGGCTTGAACCTTCGGCAATGCAGCCCCTTCAGGCATAAAAATCGTCGCGTCGATGCCAAGCCGTTGGGCCGCGAGCGCCACCCCTTGAGCATGGTTTCCCGCGCTGGCAGCCACAACTCCGCGCGCACGTTCCTCTTCGGACAGCCGCGAGATCCGCGTGTAGGCGCCACGAACTTTGAATGAACCCGTGCGCTGTAAATTCTCGCACTTCAAATGCACATCGGTACCGAGAACTTCAGACAACCATCGCGATTCACGTAGTTCCGTGACGAGACTAAATCCTTCTAAAGCCTTATGTGCGGCCAGTACGTCATCAAAGTTCACGTGATCAGCCTATGACTCGCTGCACTGTGATGAACAGTGAGCGTATTCAGCACATCGACCAATCGGTACGGAGTCTAGGCCGAACTCTAAACGCCACCGTCAGGCGGGTGATCAGCCATGTCAGACAAGGTCAAGCCTGCATCAGCTGCCTCACGCATCTGTTTGACCACACTGTTGAACACCGCAGCAGCCGGGACCGCCAACAGCGCACCCACGATGCCACCTGCCACAACTCCCAAAGAAATCACGAGAATAATCGCCAGCGGATGAATCGCCACAATCTTGCCCATAAGGAACGGCTGCAAAACATGGGACTCAAGTTGCTGCACGGCAATCACGCCAGCCAACATCAGCAGTGCCGTGATCGGTCCATGGGCGACAAGCGCCACCAGCACAGCAACCATTCCCGAAATCAACGCACCAATGATCGGCACGAACGCTCCAATGAACACCAGCACACCAATCGCACCAGCAAGTGGAACGTCAAGAATGAGCGCCACCAACATAATGCCGACAGCATCAGCAAACGCCACTAGAACAGTTGCACGCACGAACGCTGTTAATGAAGACCAAGCCACTCGGCCCGATGCTCCCACCTGATCCCGCATCGCTTGCGGGAAGAAACTGATAACCCAACGCCAAATGCGGTCGCCCTCGTAGAGGAAGAAAAATAAGGTAAACAGCACGATGAAAAACCCAGCCACAAAATGGGTGACCTGAGTGCCGACCTGCGTGGCCTGATCAACCCATTGAATCTGACCAGACGCGATAAAGTCTTGTAACTGATCGATGCCGTTGGCGAGCTGCTGATCACTCAATCCGAGCGGCCCGTTTACGGCCCAATCTTGGATCTGACCAATCCCTTTGACCAAGGACTCCCGCAGATCATCGAACTGTGTCGAGAGTTGCTGCCCAATCAAACCGATCGCAGCGACCAAAGCGCCCACCACAAACACGACGGCGACAAACGCCCCGATGCCACGAGGCACACCCCAACGCTGCAAACGATCAACGAAACCCACGAGAAGAGCTGTTCCGAGTACAGCGATAGCGATCGGAACTGTCACTTCGGAAAAACGCGATAATAGCCAGAGTAGTCCCCAGATTGCGATCGCAATCACGATAAGGCGCCACGACCAAGCAGCGGACTTTTCGACACCACGCGGGATCCCGTATTTAGATACCTGCGGCAATTGTTCCTCAGTACTCACAAAACAGAGCCTACGGGAACAAACATAAATCCCGTATCGTTCCAATTAACGGAGGATAAAATGTTTAGTTTTCGTTCACCAAACAGGATGGTTAGCGCTGAAGAAGCACTACCAGGTCGCACCGAGCGCCCGTTTTCGCTGCCAGCACAACATCTCGTAACGGGCAATCCGATCGAGACCGAACCGCCCATCGGAATGGATGTGGCAGTCGTTGGCCTCGGTTGTTTCTGGGGCGAAGAGCAGACTTTGTGGCAGTTGCCGGGCGTGTGGTCAACGTCCGTGGGTTACGCCGGTGGTTTCACCCCAAATCCCTCCTACGAAGAAGTCTGTACTGGACTCACGGGGCATGCTGAAGTCGTGCGAGTCATTTTTGATCCAAGCCAGTTCTCGTACCAAGATCTGCTCGAAGTGTTCTGGGAGAACCACGATCCCACTCAAGGTATGCGCCAAGGAAATGACCGCGGCAGTCAATACCGTTCCATCATCCTCACGACGAGTGAAGAACAACAGAAATTAGCTGAGCAGTCTCGTGCGCACTTTCAAAAGATTCTGACCGCATCTGGTTACGGCCAGATCACAACAGAAATCGAGCCGCTGCGCGATTATTGGTATGCCGAGGACTACCACCAGCAGTACCTCGTGAAGAACCCCAACGGTTATTGCCCGCTGCACGCGACGGGCATCAAATACGAGGGATGAACGAAGTACGACCATAATTACCGGTTGAACGCATACGATTCATGGCATGAGGTCACGAATCGAAGCCGTCATCGTTGCGCTCGATCGTTTTATTACCTCTGAACGCTTGCGTCTCTATCCCGTCGCGATCCTCATCGGTCAAATTGTCATTGTGACCGTAATGCTAGGCGTTCCGCTGTTGATTGCCTCCGACGAACAAAACCTGTTACCGGATTTCGCCGCGCCGTGGACGGGAGCAAGACTATTTCTTGATGGTCGACTCGGGGACTTGTATGACGTAGAGACGCAATGGGCTCTGCAGCAAGTGGAAGTCAAGAATGTCGCACCGTCTTGGTTCGTTTCACCACCCCACGTGGCATTGATTTATACACCGCTTGCCTTATTGTCTTACAACGCTGCTGCCTTGATCTGGACAGCAATCTCCATTGTTTGCGTCATCGTTGCCATCCGGCTCATGGAACCATTCGCGCCACGACTATTTGCCGAACACCGACTTGCCACCACATTGGTTTTGCTTTCGTCCTATCCGGTTTTTGAGCTTCTCGGTGCTGGCCAACAAAGCGGAATCACACTATTGCTTATGGCGGCCGGCATTCGCTTAGCGTTAGCCGAGCACCAGGCTTTGGCTGGCATCGTATTTGCATTGGGTGCGATCAAGCCTCAGCTTTTCGTTCTCGTCCCTATTGTCTTGATTGCTCTGCGTATGTGGAAGGCACTCGCAGTGGGCACAACGGCAGGCGTGTTGACCTTGATCCTCACTCACCTTGCCTTCGGTCCCGATGTTGTCGTGGAATGGCTCCACACAATTTTCAGCCCAGCGTATAACGAATTGGTACAGATCGATCAAGCTTGGAAAATGGCTGGCCTACCGGCGCTTATTCTCACGTTCGCACCACCAAGCTGGGCGCCTGAAGTTGCCGCATTTGGCACATTCCTCACGATTGGCATTCTTAGTTACGCAATCTGGCGGATCGTGACGTGGGCAAAGGCAGATGTAGATCCGCGCGCGTTGTGGGCATTCGCCATCATTGCGACGATTTTGGCCTCACCACACCTCGTACTCTATGACTTAGTTCTAGTGCTCATTCCTGCCCTATATCTAGCTGAAATCGCAAACAATAGGAGCGTGCGAGTCTCCCTGCTATTGCTGTATTTCCTCGCTTGGTTGACGGGCGTGAAACATATCGTCGCATTAGAACTCGTGTGGCCTGCGACGTTAATTGACCTGAGTTGGGTCACGCTGCCAATCCTCGTTCTTTGGTGGGAACTTGAGCGAGCCAACCGAAAAGATACGCGCGAGCCTACGATTCTGCTACCTAAGAGTTAAGGCAACCGTCGTTTGCGGGGTTTCAACCGCACTGGAGGCAGCGGGGGCGCAGGAATAACATAGCCGTCGTGGCCCTCGACGCTACCAAAACGAGGTGCCGCCGTCGCCCAGTCGTGGCGTGCCTCAGCGATCTCGTCATGTGTCCGGCCAACAAAGTTCCACCAAACGATCAACGGGTCTTCCCAAGGCTCGCCTCCGAAAAGCACAATCGTGGAGCGAGCAGGCGCATCGACTTCAACAAAATCTCGCCCCTTTGGAACGAACCGTAAAGCCCGTTTAGATACCCGCAAGCCGTCAACGTCCATCGACGTGTCTACCGCAAGCACCCCATGTTCAAAATCTGGATTGAGTGGAATTCGGTGTCTGCCCACACCACAGTCAATCTGCGCGCCCACGATAGGACTGTAAACCTCGGCAGGCGAGCTAGTCCCCTGATACTCACCCATGAAGACCGTCGCTTCCCATCCTCGCTGCCGCGTTATAGGGAGTTCCTCAATAAACTGGTACGCCGGTTCTAGATGACGACGAGTCTCTGGCAATGCAATCCAAAACTGGAGCCCATGCATGGAACGAAAACTGTCGAGCGAAAATTCCGAATGCGAGATCCCATCACCGGCGGTCATCAAACTCAACTGACCGCGCTTAATCTTTGCCACATTTCCTAGGCTGTCACGGTGTTCAATCTCACCAGAGAACAACCACGACACTGTCTGCAAGCCGGTATGCGGGTGTGGCAAGACTTCCATCGACTGGAATGTCGGGCCGAATTGGTCGAGGAAACACCACGGACCGATGGTGGGCAAACCCATAACCGGCAAGGTCCGATCGACTTCTAAACCTCGAAGTCCGCCGAGTGGAACTGAGCGAGGTTCAATCGTCTGGTCAGTCACGTTTCCACCATGGTGTCTCGGAGCCGGTCAATAGTGTTTTCACTGCCGCCAACTTCGGTGAACCAGCCCGCTGCGTCTTGGGCGTGAGCTTCCCACACATCTAAAACACTTTCGATCGCTTCCACCGGAGTTTGAAGGAAATCTGGCCTCGGCGGTAACGGCAATTCACCCAACATATGCTCAAGGCGAGCACGAATCGCGTCCGTGTTCTTTTGGGTTTCCATATAGTCAGAAACAATGTCTTCGCGTGGAACACCCAACAGCTTCAGCACCATGGCAATCGAAATACCGGTGCGATCTTTGCCGACAGCACAGTGAACCAAGGTTGCTCCAGACGAACTCGCAACCGTGTCGACGACGTTCACGAGTCTGTCCGCTGTCGTCTTCAACATGAACTGATACATGTCAACGAGATTCGCGGGCGGAACGTCGCCCGGACGCAGTTCGGCGAGCAAAGGAATATTGTGTACGACAGCGCCCGAGGTCGTCATCGGATGCTCTGGCTCGCCGAACATTTCGCCCTGAGATCTCAGATCGATAATGGTGACTGGGGGCCATACGATTTCTGCGGGAACCGAATCAGTCGGAAGAGGAAGGGCACTACGAAAGAGTCGTCCGAGACGGACCACGCCACCTTCTGCTGGTTTTCCGCCAACATCTCTGAGATTCGGAAGAAGTATGCTCACGCTGACATCATAGGCTTTTCGTCAAGTCACACGATATTGCTGAACTTTTATATAGAACGGGCCTATTTCGCACACCTAGAAGCCTTTTCTGGCCGAGCGCCTAAACTAGTGACGTGAAATTGCTCCGCCACCGCAGGACTCGCATGTCTGCCAAGGTCGCACTCCAGGTGAGCGCTACCGCAGTTGCGTTTTATGGGTTTCTTATCGGGCAAGCACTTCTCGCGCGCAAATGGATCGGCACCACTGACGAACGGCCACCATGGACTGACAGCATTTACGGAGTCGATTTCCCCGGTGAGCCAATACGCGTGTTGCTCATGGGCGACTCGACTGCGGTGGGCTACGGCGTAAAAACACGTGAGCAAACTCCGGCAGCTTTATTGGCCGAGGGGCTTTCACATTTGCTCGATACGCCCGTCAATATGCGCTCAGAAGCCGTGGTGGGCGCAGCGTCTAAAGACCTCATGGCGCAGATCGCTGCCGCCGAGGACCACAGCCCTGATTTAGCGTTCATTTTGGTGGGCGCGAACGATATTCGGCGTCAAGTCCGACCCAAGATCGCTGCTGAACGTCTCGCGAGTGCTGTGCGGGAATTACGGAGGAACGGCGCAGAAGTTGTCGTCGGAACTGTACCGGATATGGGTACGATCAAGCCGATTTTGCCGCCATTACGCAATGTCGTACGTTATTGGAGTCGGCGTCTTGCTCGCGCCCAAACGGAGGCTGGGGTGTCGGCCGGAGCACGAGTCGTAACACTTGGCGACCTTCTGGGACCATTAGTCCTCGAACTTGGTGATGGTTTTTTCGGGGAGGATCGTTTTCATCCTTCAGCAGAGGCATATGCCAACGCCTGCGCGTATCTCGTTGCCGCTGCTGCAGCATCGTGGCGCGAACGTCACAATGAGGAATACCACACCGAATTGTACGGCTCAGTGATGAGTGTTCCAGCCGCCGCACAAGAGGCAGCCGAACACTCGGGCACCGAAGTAGTGCGCAAGGGTCGTCTCGCACGCGTACTACCCCGCCGCTGACTCCGCCTTTTCTTCAACCGGACTTTCCCACGTGGGCCTAAGCCTCGCCACCAACAGGACCCTAGCTTCACCCACCTTTTTGGGTTCATGCGTACCCAATAGGTGTTCTTGACTCACACTCCCGACGGTCTCGTGGGAATTTTGAGGCGGATGTGACCACACAGGACAAGCCAAACAGACCCCCACGTTGCTAACAACATTTGGTCGGTTTGACCCGCGAATCCTCCCAACGAGGGG
>JBEBSZ010000044.1:0-11877 GCA_040394025.1 Aeromicrobium sp. | reverse complement strand
ATTGACTAATTCAGGGGGCAAACCGACCAAATCTCGGGGATTTTAGGCTAGCGAGAGTTGTGCCCGGATTCGAGTTCCGTTGCTCACATCGACGGTCCAATCTTTGGAAAGTTGGCTGATAATCGACAAGCCTCGGCCGCTGAGTGAGTCTTCGTCAAAAGGCTGCGGTTCGAGGTTTCCTGCGCTGCCTGAATCAGCGACGATGAGCTCGAGGCAGCTGCCGTGAATTCCCCAGCCGATTTCCATCATTCCGTCGTCGTCCGGAACACCATGAGAGACGGCATTTGCGATCATTTCGCTCAATACAATAAGCGCATTGTCGATGACATCGAGATCAATTCGATTCACGGTGAGGAAAGCTGCGAGTTTAGTTCGCGCAATACTTGGAGTGGAGGAGACAAAGGGCAGGTGCATAGTGTCTGCAACGACTGTCATCTTCGCCTCCTTCTGAGGAAGTACTACACGAGAATTACAGTCAAACTTGACGGTTGACTACAACTAAACCACTCAAGAGGACTATGAGCAAGCAGTTTTAGCAAATTTGAGTGTCTAAGGTCACACCTTCTGAGGGTTTCCTAAAGTGCCTTAAAAACACATATAAGTACAAAACGAAACCCCCTCTTCAGCGCTTGCCGAATCGGGGGGTTCGTTTTGAGTGAATCTCAGATCACTTAGCGGCGGCCTTAAGGCGTGAGCCAGCGCTCACCTTGACGCCGAAGCCAGCGGGGATCTCAATGGATTCGCCGGTTGCAGGGTTGCGACCCGTGCGCGCAGCGCGTGCAACCCGCTCTACGGAAAGGACGCCTGGGATGGACACCTTTTCGCCCTTGGCGATTGCATCGATGACGATATCTGCGAAGCCCGCGAGGAAGTCGTCGGCCTCCTTCTTGGTGCTGCCGGTCTTTTCAGCCAGCGCGGCGACGAGGTCGTTGCGTGAAAGTGCCACGAATCTTCTCCTGAGTGGTACGAATAGATACAAGAATCAGTGTAGAACTGAGCTCCCACATTACGGCATTGATGTCCGCGTGTCGCCCAATTTAACGGCTAGATCACACTGGAATTGTCGATAATTTCACCGATTCGTCTCAGATAGTCCTGTCGATCCATCGCTCGAACACCCAATGTTGCCAAATGTGGTGTCACCCATTGCGTGTCAATTAGCCCATCGGATTTTGTCGACATGCGCTCGGTGAGATGCACTAGTGCAGCCTTCGAAGCATCACGTTCAAGGTGAAACATGGATTCACCACAAAACAAATCTCCGATGGCCAATCCGTAAAGTCCGCCAACCAAACGGCCCTCACGATCTCGGGTCTCAACTGAGTGCGCCCACCCCGCTTCGTGCAGATTCAGGTAGGCCTGACGAATCTCGTCAGTGATCCAACCCTGCGGGCGGTCCGGATCAGCACAACGCATGATCACTTGTTCAAAATCGTGATTTACCGTAAACGAGAACTTTTTCATTGATTTACGCAAGCTCACACTGACACGTACGTCACTGGGCACCAAAACACCGCGTTCTTGCGGACTCCACCACGCCAGCTCGCCGTCGAAGGGCATCGGGAACATTCCGCATTCATATGCGGACAAGATCGTACTGATGTCGAGATCACCGCCGACTGCCACGAGATCTTGCTCCGGCAAAACCAACTCAGAAAATCTCCACTCCGAACCAAACAGTGGCGCACGCTCAAACATTCACGGCCCTCAAAAGATGATGTCGAGCCATCGCCGACCATTCGGCCTCCAACTCGCTACCCACACTATCGTTCAAGCCGTGCCACGTTGAGGCTCTATTCACAGCCTGGGTCCGCCGGGCCGCCGCCCACATGGTGTCGAACTGCTGGTCTTGGATGCCCCAAGCTCCAGACCAGACTTCGCGGATGTGCTTCCACCAGCTCGGATGCTCATGACTCAATATCGAAAAGGGCACCACCAAAGTCTCCATCACATGCGCCCACTGGCTGTCGCCGAAGTCAAAAACGCGTGGCCGATCATGATCTAAAAAGACGTTGTCCACATGGACGTCAGCATGCTGCCATGACGTTCCCAATGGGCCGGCATTGAGCGTGTCAACCGCAGCCGCGAGATCATCACGGCCTTCAGCAAGTCGAGTCCGGTCCTCTAGATCAAGATGTGAAGGATGAGCGTCAGGCAAGTCACTCAAGAGAACACTGAGGCGATCAAAGCGATCCACCACCGTTTCCGGCGCGCACTGAGGCATTCCGGTTGCGAGCAATCGTTCACGATAAGGCATGAGTCGCTGCTGCATATCGACAACATCTAACAGAACAGTCAACCAATCTTTTGCCGTAGCTTCCCGACGTTTCGGCAATGGTTCGCCATGATCGGAGGTCAACATCCAACCGCTAACTTCATCGATCGCTAGCGGCGCACGCACAGCATCCGGCACGAGTTCGGCAAGTTCGGTTTGAAGGCGCGGCTCATGATTCATCGCTTCACAGACCGCTTTGAACCACAAGCGACCCTCGTCACTTTCGATCGTCAAATGTGTTGACCAAGGTCTGACCCGGAAGGGCAGCAAGTCGCCCCGAACAGTAATACCGTGTCGTTGTGCATGCTCTCGCACCCATAGCGAAACCGATTCACGCCACGCCGAATCGCGAGTCAGCTCCTCGAAGTGCGGCGTCATGAACACCAGACTAAAGGTGTTTTGGACGGTTCTGGGCTCAAGAAATTGATTCGGTTCCTTATCCTGTAGGCATGGTCAAATCTCAAAAGGTTGCCGCAAACGCCACGACGGCCTTCGTTCCGCAGGTTGCTTCAGGCTTCGTGCGTGGCGTTTTAGACAAGGCGATCGACGGGATCGGCCCGTTGCCGTCTGTTGCTGAGTACGCCGGCGGCAAGTTGGCTGGAAAGGGTGGCGACGTAGAGAAAACGGTCAGCGCCATCATTCGTTCGCATGTTTCACTCGCTGGTGCACAAGGATTCGTCACGAACCTCGGTGGAATCGCGTTTGCGGCTGCCACAGTTCCGGCAAACGTTATCGGCGTCACTCTCGTGCAATGTCATCTTGCGGCAAGTGTCGCTTGGCTGCGAGGCTACGACATTGAAGATCCTCGCGTCCGCAATGCCATTTTGATGGTGATCTTAGGCAAAGAATCAATGAAAGACCTGATCGCGGAGAAGAAACTCCCCTCGACACCGATGGCCATCGCCACCTCCCCCGTGCACGATCCTGAACTCGATGTCACGATCGCGAAAACCGTGACCGGAGAACTCGTTGGTCGCACCTTGGGGCGGCGTGCACTGTTACTCGCAGGCAAACGCATTCCGTTCCTCGGCGGAGTGGTCGGTGCGGGAGCAGACGGCTTCATCACGTATTTGGTAGGAAGCTACGCGCAATCCGAACTCCTCGACCGGCGTTTGCCTCAATCTTGACTAGAACCCGAAAGCGCTCTGACCACTGCTGACGGGCTGACGCGCCCGAGTTTTTCTGCCATCCATGCACTCGTTGCTACGAGCGACTCCAAATCAACACCGTGCTCGATACCCAAACCATTGAGCATCCACACAAGGTCTTCGGTTGCGAGGTTTCCGGTGGCGCTCTTGGCATAAGGACATCCCCCTAAACCACCGGCTGAAGCGTCGAAAGTGGTAATCCCGGATTGCAAAGCAGCAAAAGTATTCGCAAGTGCTTGCCCGTAGGTGTCATGGAAGTGCATCGCGAGGCGATTGAGAGGCACGCCTGCCCGAGTGAACGCGGCGACTAGTTCCTGCACATGGCCAGCAGTACCGACACCAATCGTGTCGCCGAGCGAAAGTTCTTCAACCCCGAGGTCCAGTAGCCGCATACCTGCTTCCACCACATTGGCAATCGCAACTTCACCTTCCCAAGGATCGCCGAAGCACATCGACAGGTATCCGCGCACTGTCATATCTGCGGCGATAGCACGTTCCACAACTGGCGCAAAGATCGTGAACTGATCCTCAAAGCTAGTGTTGAGGTTCTTTTGAGCGAAAGTTTCGGTAGCAGAGGCAAACACGGCGATGTGGTCACAACCGGCCGCTAACGCACGGTCAAGTCCTCGTTCATTTGGTACGAGTACCGGCAGCGGCACGGGGCCCGAAAGCGGCAGTCGTGAGATAACGTCAGCGGCATCAGCAAGTTGCGGAACCCATTTCGGATGAACGAAACTCGTCGCCTCGACGATCGGCAGCCCAGCTGAAATGAGACGTTCTATGAACTCGACCTTGGTGTCGACGTCAACGATCAATCTCTCGTTCTGCAAACCGTCGCGCGCACCAACCTCAAAGATTCGTACCTTCGTTGGCAGATCTGCGTGAGGCACCACGCTCGGTAGATCAGTCATCACGAGGCTCGATGTCAAAAAGGAGGTGTCCCATACTGACTTGGGCACCTTCGGCCACCCGAACGGTCACCCGGCCCGTGATCGGTGCCGTGAGCGCGAGCTCCATTTTCATTGCTTCCATAACCCCCAGTCGATCACCGACAGCGACTTCTTGCCCGTCGGTTACGTCAATTAACAGCACGAGGCCAGGCATTGGGGCAAGAACATCTGGGCCACCCTGACTGACTTGGGTGTCTCGACGCATGCCATCAGTAGCTGAAACTAGCCAATTTTGACCCTCGTAGGCGAGCCACACCCGAACACCGTCGCTGTGCGAAAACACGGCCGCCGAGGCAGTCGTAGGAACCTCAACCCAGCGCGCGTCCTCACCATCGGCGTGCAGGCGCAACCGCGGTGCGTGAGCTGGACCAGCGAGCCGCCAGCCATCTGAAGGCAGAGGGTTGGCCACCAAAACGGTTAATACCCGGGCTGCTTCCGCCAGCACAAGATCGGGGCATTGGGGCACGGCAAATGCTGCTTCTGGTCGCGAATCGAGCCACGACGTGTGAATGTGGCCATCACGGAATGATGTTGAAGCTAACAAACGACGGACGAAGCCCACGTTCGTGACAACGCCAAGAATTGCAGTTTCATCGAGGGCGTGAATCATCGCAGCAATAGCTTCTTCACGATTGTCACCATGAACGATCACTTTTGCCAGCATCGGATCAAAGGCGGTCCCAACGTGAATCCCCGCCGAAATACCCGACTCAATACGAGCATTCATGGCAGGCCAATGTAACTGGCGAACAACGCCCGTTTGCGGTAAAAAGTCACGGTACGGGTCTTCGGAGTAGACGCGCACTTCGATTGCGTGTCCCTGTACTCGGATCTGCTCTTGTCCCATCGGCAATGCTTCACCGCTGGCAACACGCAATTGCCAATCCACCAGATCGACGCCCGTGATTTCTTCAGTGACTGGATGTTCAACCTGCAAGCGGGTATTCATTTCAAGGAACCAGGCATCATCACCGTCGACGAGGAATTCGACGGTTCCGGCATTCGTGTAGCCAACTTCGCGGCAGAGCGCGACCGCAGCCGACAGGATAGTGTCACGCACCGCGGGCGAAAGCCCCATCGCCGGTGCCTCTTCGATAACTTTTTGGTGGCGACGCTGGACCGAACAATCACGTTCAAAAAGGTGCACGACGTTCCCGTAGCTGTCACCGAAGACCTGAACCTCAATGTGTCGGCCCTGCGGGACGTACTTTTCAATCAGAAGCGTGTCATCACCGAAAGCTGTCTTGGCTTCACGCGCGGCAGTCTGCAAGGCTTGCTCGAGCTCTGCGAGATCAGTCGCGATATGCATACCTTTGCCGCCGCCGCCAGCTGCCGCCTTAACCAAAACAGGCCACGCATCAGCAGGAACCGAGTCGGGCGCGTACTGAGGCGTTACCGGAACACCGGCTCGCTCGGCAATGTGACGAGCACGGTCTTTGCGTCCCATCTGCTCGATAACGCGGGCACTCGGACCAATGAATATGACACCCGCTTTCTCGACTTCAGCGGCAAAATCGGGGTTCTCTGATAAAAATCCGTAACCGGGGTGGACCGCATCGACGCCCAAGGCCACAGCAGTTTCAATGATCGCCGAACCAGCAAGGTACGACTCCGCATTGCTCGCACCCAGACGCACGGCCTCATCGGCCGCTGCCACGAAAGGCATGTGCGCGTCAGCATCTGAGTAGATTGCCACCGTGCGAATATCGCGGCTCCGACAGCTACGAATAATGCGTTCGGCGATCTCACCACGGTTCGCAATGAGCACACTAGTGATCTGACGAAAGGTCCGTCCTGTGCTGGACTGAGTCATAATCGGAACACTCCAAACTTTGGATCACGGGCAGGTTCGTGCGCCGAGAGCGAAAGCGCCATACCGAGAATGCGTCGGGTATCGATCGGATCGATGACACCGTCATCCCAAAGCCGGGCCGTCGAATAGTAAGGCGACCCCTCAATTTCATATTTCTCGCGGATAGGAGCTTTGAACTCTTCTTCTGCTTCGGGCGAATCGAAATCGCCTCTGACCGTGGCCAATACCGAAGCTGCCTGCTCACCACCCATCACTGAGATCCGGGCATTAGGCCACATCCATAGGAAGCGTGGATCGTAGGCGCGACCGCACATTCCGTAGTTTCCGGCACCGAAAGATCCACCAATAACGACGGTGTATTTAGGTACGACGCTGGAGGCAACCGCCGTGACGAGTTTGGCACCGTCTTTGGCGATTCCACCGTTCTCGTATTCTTTGCCGACCATGAACCCCGTGATGTTTTGCAGGAATACCAGCGGAACTCCCCGCTGATTCGCAAGCTCGATGAAGTGAGCACCTTTGAGTGAGGACTCGCTAAACAAGATGCCATTATTGGCCACAATCGCGACTGGTTGGCCCCAAATATGCGCAAATCCACACACGAGGGTTTCGCCGTATAGGGGTTTAAACTCGTGGAGACGCGAATCATCAACGATCCGGGAAATGACATCACGAACGTCGTACGGCGTTCGGGTATCCGTTGGCACGACATCGTAGATCGTCTCTGGCTCCTCTCGTGGAGGCAGGACTCCGGCGGCTTCAATGTCCGAATCCACCGGCTCGCGAAGCGTCCCAACGATGGAGCGGACGATCTCAAGCGCATGTTCATCATCGTCGGCGAGATGATCAACAACACCAGACTTCGTGGCATGTACGAGGCCGCCACCAAGCTCTTCAGCTGTGACAATCTCACCGGTCGCTGCCTTCACGAGTGGCGGACCGCCGAGGAAGATCGTGCCCTGATCTTTGACAATGACTGATTCGTCACTCATGGCGGGCACGTAGGCACCCCCAGCCGTGCAGGAGCCCATAACCGATGCAATTTGTGGAATACCTTGGGCTGACATTTGGGCCTGATTGAAGAAAATTCTGCCGAAGTGCTCGCGGTCAGGAAAAACCTCGTCTTGCATCGGCAAAAAGGCTCCCCCCGAATCGACAAGATAAAGGCAGGGGAGACGGTTTTCTTGCGCGATGGTTTGTGCGCGCAGATGTTTTTTAACGGTCATTGGGTAGTAGGTTCCGCCTTTGACCGTTGCGTCATTGGCGACGATCATGCAGGCACGTCCCTGCACATAACCGATCCCCGTCACGATGCCTGCACTCGGCACTTGACCGCCATACATGTCAAATGCGGCAAGAGGCGCTACTTCAAGGAAGGGAGACCCCGGATCAAGCAGGTGGTCGATGCGATCACGCACTAAAAGCTTGCCTCGACCGACGTGCTTGTCCCGAGCAGCCTCACTGCCTCCAAGGCGTACGTGGGCGAGCTTTTCGTGCAGTTCGGCCACGAGTCGTTTCATTTCCACACGATCAGGTTAGCAAGCATTAACCTATGCCGCTAGACTACTGCCGTGGGTAACCGTCGAGAACAGATCTTAAACCGAGCCGCAAACCTCTTTGCCGAACGAGGATATCTCGGCGTCTCGGTCAACGACATTGGCGAAGCCTGCGGCATTTCCGGGCCAGCCCTCTACAAGCACTTCACGGGCAAAGACCAAGTCCTAGCCGAGACGCTGACCACCATCAGCGAGCGATTGTTGACTGAGGGTCAGAAGCGATTCGATGCTGGTCAAACTCCCGACGAAACTCTTGACTCACTCATCGAATGGCATGTGAGCTTTGCTTTATCTGAGCCAGCACTCATCATCATCCAAGAACGCGAATGGCCACATCTCGATCCCACAGCACAGGCCACAGTTCGTAAGTTCCAAGGCGCCTACATCGATTTGTGGGTCTCGACGCTGCTCGTGCTCCGTTCGGACTGGGATCGAGCTACCGCTCGCGCAGCGGCTCAAGCAGTCTTCGGATTGATCAACTCGACGCCACACAGCGCTCGCATCGACCATGAGGGCATGCGCACGTTATTGTCCGAGTTAGCACGCAATGCACTCATTCCTCACAAAGAATGAGTCTGCTTGGCCACCGTTTCCCTTGTTTGCGCGGTGGTTTTCTCGGCGAGAGCCCGCCACGACACCCAGGCGGCCAACAAGGTCAACACGATGGCAACTGCAGCGGTGAGCTGAACCCCCACATCGTATGCCGCAAATGCTGACGTGGTGAGTGCCTCGCGCAAAGACTCGGGGAGAGTTTCAGCCACATTGAGCGTGCCACCGAGCGTCTCGAATGCCGCCTTCGAAGCCGAATCACGCACCTCACTAGGCACACTCAATCCCGAACGAAAAGCCGCTGTCAGCACACTGCCAAGGAAGGCAACGCCAAGCACAGCACCGATTTCGTACGCGGTCTCTGAGAGTGCGGCAGCAGCACCCGCCTTATTTTCCGGAACCGACGCCAGGACCAGATCGTTGGTCAAGGTCTCGGCAATACCGATGCCCAGACTGAGGATCGAGAATGCGATGAGGACGCTGAGTGACGTTGGCTGTCCGATAAGCGCAAGGACGGCATAACCGATGCCTGAGGCAAAGAAACTTCCCGCGATCAGCGAGCGCGCTGAGAACCGTTCCACCAATCGCACGGCACCAAATCCGGCAACGATGCAGATAATCAGGCCCGGTAGCAGGACCATCGCTGCCTGCATCGGCGAAAGTCCCAACACCAATTGCAGCAATTGCGTACCGACAAACAAAAATCCTGTCAGACCCATCATGCTCAAACCGTTTGCCAGCAAAGCTCCGCTAAAGACCCGATTTTTGAACAAGCTGAAGTCCACCATAGGTGTTTGGCTTTTGAGTTGGCGTCGCGCAAACCAGTAGGCAGAAAGCAGCGCAAACATGACAAGGGCGAGTGCGATGCTATCCACGCCATGCCCGGCGATGTGCTTGATCAGGAACACGAACGGCACCATGACGGCCATCGAGCCGACGATCGACAAGAAATCAAATGGGCCCGGCGCTGGATCTTTGGATTCGGGAAGAAGCCAGATAGCCAGCGGAAGAAAAATAGCTATCAGTGGCACGTTCACGAGAAATACTGAACCCCACCAAAAGTGTTCGAGTAACCAACCGCCCAAAATCGGTCCGAGAGCCGCACCGGCTGAGAAACCTGCCGCCCAAGTCGCGATCGCGATACGTCGACTGCGATCTTCGGTAAAAATATTGCGGATTAACGAGAGAGTCGAAGGCATCAACATCGCTCCAAAGAAGCCGAGCAATGCGCGGGCAATGATTAGTTGATTCGCCTCTTGACTGAATGCGGCCAAAACCGAAACGAGACCGAATCCTGTTGCACCGATAAGCAAGAGCCGACGGCGGCCAATGCGATCACCGAGACTTCCCATCGCGATGAGCAAACCCGCCAACATGAGGGCATAGACGTCAACAAGCCACAACAGCTGATTTCCCGAGGGTTGCAGTTCTCGACTGATTTCGGGCAGGGCGAAACTCAACACGAGATTGTCGATAGAAACAAGCAGCACCGGGATCATCAAGACGGCGAGTGCCCACCACTGACGATTCTTGGTTTTCTGCTGGATGTTGAGATCAATTGCCACGCCGTTACTGTACCGTCTGGACGGTACAGTTTCAAGTCAGCGCGACGAGGATCACTAGAGTGTTCCTATGACCGACGAACGCAGCACCCGCGATCGCCTCTTGGACTCGTTTGAGACCCTTCTCGTCGCCGAGGGGAGCCGCGCAGCAACGCTTGAAGCAGTTGCTGCACACGCAGGCGCTTCCAAGGGTGGTCTGCTCTACCATTTCCATACCAAAGACGAACTTGTGGAAGGAATGCTGGAGCGCTTGCGGGAGCAAGCCGACGCTGACACCAAGCGGATGCGAGTCGCACCAGAAGGACCTGTTGCGTACTATCTCGACACGTCGGTCGATTCAGGCAGCGACTTCGATCGAGCGCTCATCGCGACAGCCCGTATCGCTCAAGAAAACGTGGAAGCAGCTAGTCATGCTCTCGACGATATCCGCGCACAGTGGCTCGAGGTTTTAGCCGAACATCTCAACGACCGGGCCCTAGCTCAGACTATTCAGCTCATCGGCGATGGTCTTTACTTCAACGACACAACCGGCCATCAAGATCCGCGAGCGCTGTCGTCTGCGCACGAGGTACTCAAACGACTCGGCCTCTGACCTCCCAATTCCCACGAGACCGTCGAAGTTTGGGTGATCTAACACCTAATTGGTGTTAGATCACCACAATTCGAGCGGTCTCGTGGGAATTGAGTTAACGAGTGAAAGTGCGATTCTTGAACCTTGGCTCGGTCTTTTTCTTTCCGGCCGATTGCGCAATCTTGGTATTGACCGAACGCAGCATCGCAAACTGCAAACGCCGTTCCAATGCGAACGCACGCCGCACACTCATGCGTCGAACACGATCCATGAGTTCTTTTGAGGCAGCCACGGAATCTGGCGAACGAGCCATCAACTGTTCCGCCAATTCCATTGCCATTTTCTCCGGCTGATCGCTGACTCCGGTTGCGACACCATATTCCACAGCCTTGTCGCCAGCAAAGACTTCACCCGTCATGACGAGTCGTTTAGCAAGGTCACCTGGCAGTTGATCCGTAAGAGCAATCGTTCCGCTCATATCGGGAACCAAGCCCCATTTAGCTTCGAGGACCGACCATTGACAATCAGGCGTCGTGAATCGGAAGTCGGCGGCCAAAGCGAGTTGGATTCCCCCTCCAAAAACATGTCCTCGAGTGATAGCGATAACGGGGACTGAAAGCTTGCGCCAAGCCCACAATGGTTCTTGGAAACCGTTCGTTCCACGGAACGGGTTGGGCAAGAACCACAGTCCCATCTTTTTGGGGTTGGTCATTACTTTGCCAAAGTCAAGGCCGGCGCAAAATGAGTCTCCACGACCCTCGATGAAAACTACTCGCACATCGCGATCACGGTCAATCTGTTGCGCGGCAGCCTTCAATTGCTGCAACATTTCGAAAGTAATTCCATTGAGTTTGTCCGGTCTGTTGAGCCAAACCCGAGCGATTGGACCGTCAATGTCAATTTCGACGTGCTTTTCAGTCATAGATCAAAGCCTACGCCCGCAAGGATTATTCACGGTGCAGCCCATGCTCCGTGAAAAAACTTGAATCTCTTCCGAAACAAGGTCTTGATTAGGACTAGATCGCCTAGTACGTTCGGATCATAATTATTTACGTGACTCCAGTCACACACTCAATCTAAAGAGGTGGATCAGCATGGTAAGCATCAAGCGACTCCCGACCCCGATCTTGGAATCATACGAGTGGCAGTGGCAAGGCTCATGTATGGGTGAAGACGCGGCAGTGTTCTTCTCGCCGGAAGCCGAACGAGGACGTAAACGCCAACGTCGCGAAGAAAACGCAAAGAAAATTTGTGCCACGTGCCCAGTCTTGGAAAAATGCCGCGAACACGCACTCAGTGTTCAAGAACCGTATGGCGTTTGGGGTGGGCTCACCGAAGCAGAGCGTGCCGAGATCATTCGACGAATGGAGCCAAAAGCGAGCTGATCTGCATCGCTTAACGCACCCAGAATGTGTTCACACCCTGAGGCGAAAATTCTGCAATGTTCTGGCTA
>JBEBSZ010000043.1:0-11911 GCA_040394025.1 Aeromicrobium sp. | reverse complement strand
AGAAACAAACAACGGCCCACCGAGTGGTGGACCGTAGTTTGTGGCCAGGGCCGGGATCGAACCGGCGACCTACCGCTTTTCAGGCGGTCGCTCGTACCAACTGAGCTACCTGGCCACGCCCATACGGGCAGCGTTCACAATATCGCATTGACAGGACGCCCGATACTTCGGGCAGGGTTAGAGCACCTCAGCGACGTCGTCAAAGGCGCGACGTGGCAAGCGGTTAAACCAAGGATTTTCACCCGGATGACCGATATTGATTACCACCTGCACACGACGGTTTGTGTCGGCAAAAAACTCTGAATTAATGCCCTCAGCATCAAAACCAGTCATCGGCCCGGCAGCAAGCCCGTGGGCGCGGATCGTCGTAATTAAGTAGCCCACTTGGAGACCGGTGTTGAAGCGGGCCACACTGTGGCGGCTGTCAAGATCGCCGAACCAGCCCTTCGACTCAGGGGCGTGAGGAAAAACTTCCGGCATATGTTTATTGAAATCTGCATCTGCCGCGACAATTGCAACAACGGGAGCCGTCGCCGTCTTGTCACGGTTTCCCTCGCTCATATGAGGAAGCAGCCGAGCTTTTGCTTCATCGCTCGTGAGAAACACAAGCTGCCATGGCTGGCTATTAGCTTGAGTTGGGCCAAACTTCGCGACCTCGTAGATACTTTTGAGCGTATCTAGCGAGACGGGTTCAGGCGAGAAAGAGTTTGATGTGCGTCCTTGGCGGAATAAAAGATCGAGGCCAGCGTCATCCAAACGAGGTAACTGAGATTTGAGGGCGGTAGTTGTGCTCATATAGTTCTTCAACGTTCAACTACTTGGCTCTATTTCGTGAAGTGGGCCACACCGGCATCAGCTCAAGACAGGCTCGACAAAAGAAAGTGGGCTCGCAGCCAAAAGACTACGAGCCCACTCTTAGTTTTACTTAGCCTTTGAGGCTGTCCGCGAAATCGGGATTCTCATCAAGCCAAGCCTTAACGGCGTCAGCTGGCTTACCTTCATACTCATCCGAAGCGACGAGCTTCTCGAGAGAAGCGAAAGCGTCACCATCGAGCTTGAAGTTACCGAACATGTCGGCGACTTCAGGATGTTCGTCACTGAAGCCGGCAGTTGCAATAGCGTGCAGTGCCTCGAGTTCACCGAAAGCAGCCTGTGGGTCCTCTAGTGGACGTACTGGGTATTCAGCGTTAGCCCAGAATGGTGCCCACAAGGTCACGACGATCTCTTCTTCGCGTTCGACTGCGCGTCCAAGCTCGGCAAGCATGGCGGTCGTGGAGGATTCGACAAGCTCGAAACCAGCGTCATCGAGACCGTAAGCCGGCATGACGTCTTCCTTAGTTGCCCGGGTTAGACCAGCACCAGCCTCGATGCCGACAATTTTCTTGTTAAAAGCGTCAGCATTGTCTGCGAGGTCTTCGATTGATTTTGCTTTGCTGTATTCCGGGACCGCAAGGTACAGGCCAGCACCTTCGTAATAGGCGCCGAGGTCTTCGAGCTGGGTGCCGTACTGCTCCATGTAGTCGGCGTGAGTTACTTCAGACCACGCTGATGGATAGATATCAATGTCGCCGTTGGCAACACCCGTGTACAGGGGTGCAGCGTCAGCGATCTCCGTGATCTTGACGGTGTAGCCCTCGCCTTCGAGGACTTCCTTCCAGAGGTATGCCGTGGCAAGACCGTCTGTCCACGAAGGAATGATGCCGAGCGTGATCGTTTTATCGTCGCTCTTATCGCTGTCATCGCTTCCGCAAGCCGCGAGGCCGAGGGTGAGCGCCAGAGCGGCAATGAGTACGCCGATGCGGCTGGTGAATCGTTTTCGCATGAATTATCTCCTAGCTACTTTTCATTCAGTTTCATCAGAATCTTTGTCTATTTAGTGTTGAGTTCAGTCCGCGTAAACGCTCAGGCTTTCACCTCTACCTTTGAATCGTCGGAGTCGTCGCTCTTGGATTTCTTACGTGAGCGACGGCGGAAGATTCCATCAGAGTTACTAGCTGCAGCGGTCACACGGTCGAGATAGATTGCGATGACGACGACAGCCAAACCAGCCTCAAATCCGAGGCCCACGTCAAGTCGTGAAATTGAGGTGACCACGGCACCACCCAAGCCGCCGCCGCCGACCAAGCCAGCGATAACAGCCATCGAGAGTGCCAACATGATGACTTGGTTTACCCCAGCCATGATGGTCGGCATTGCAAGCGGCAGTTGAATTCCGCCAAGAATTTGGCGCTCCGTGCCACCAAAGGCATGTCCGGCTTCGACGACCTCGGGATCAACTTGGCGGATTCCCAGTTCAGTCAAACGAACTGCTGGCGGCAATGCAAAGATGACCGTACCGACGAGGCCTGCGGGGACGCCCACGCTGAACAATGTCACGACGGGAACTAGCCAGACAAACGCGGGCATGGTTTGCATGAGGTCCATGACAGGTCGGATGAATTTGCTGAATCCATCCCATCGGGAAGCGGCGATACCCAAAGGAATGCCGATGGCAAGTGCGAAGGCTGTGGCCACTAGGACTAGGGCGAGCGTTTGCATCGCGTTGTCCCACTGATCGAATCCGACGATGGCGAGAAGTCCGAGTGCGGAGCCGAGGGCCAGTTTCCAGTCTTTGATGAACCATGCGATCGCGGCGAAAATTGCGATTGTTAGGAGCGCAGGCGGCAGTTGCAACAGATCAGTGAGGCCGTTAACTAGCCAAGCGACACTTTCTGAGATGAAATCAAAAAAGTCGCGTGCATTGGTCTTGACCCAGTCAAAACCTGCCTCGATCCAGTCGCCCATTGGGATTCTGGGTACGCCAGTTTCTACCCAGTCAATCTGGGCTTTCAAAGGATTCATGAATTAGCTTCCTCTAAGTCGTGCGTGGAGCCGATTCCTTCAACGGACTCAGGCTCACCTCCGACTGCACCTAGGGCTGATAGCAGGGTTACACGTGGGATGACCCCAACGAGTCGTTCGCCATCGACGACGGCAAGTGCTGCGGGGCTTTGTGCTGAGGCACCAAACAGGTCAGCGACGGCCACATCTGGATGCACAGTCAATGCGGGGAGAATCAGGCCTTCGAGGTCATTCTGTCCGCGTTCTACTGCTTTAGCAATATCTGCCTCGAGCACGACACCCTGCAGTTTGCGTTGGCGGTTGACGACCATGAGCGAAGGTACTTGGTGTTCGCGCATCATGCGGTGAGCCACGCGGGGACCTTGCTCAGTGCCCAAGACAGCAACGGGCTTTTCCATGACTGATGCGGCAGTGAGCACGCGGGTGCGGTCAACGTCTTGCACGAATTGTGCAACGTAGTCGTTTGCGGGATCGTTAAGAATTTGTTCCGAAGTGCCGATCTGAACGATACGTCCGTCGCGCATCATCGCGATCCGGTCACCTAAGCGCATGGCCTCGTTGAGGTCGTGCGTGATGAACAAGATGGTCTTGCCCAGCTGATGCTGCAACTCGATGAGTTGGTCTTGCATTTCGCGACGAATTAGAGGATCAAGTGCGCTGAAGGCTTCATCCATGAGCATCACGTCGGTACCGGCAGCGAGCGCTCGGGCTAGACCGACGCGCTGGCGCATGCCGCCCGAGAGTTCATCAGGTAATGATCCGCCCCAGCCGGCGAGGCCGACGAGTTCGAGTGCTTCGCTAGCAGCCTGCTCGCGGTCGCTGCGGTTCATGCCTCGCAGTTGTAGTCCGTAGGCAGCGTTTTCTCCGACCGTACGGTGAGGAAGAAGCGCAAAGTGCTGGAACACCATGCTGACTTTCTCGCGTCGCACCTGTCGTAGGGCTTTTGCATCGACCCCGTTAATGTCTGATCCGCTCACGCGAATGGAACCAGACGTGGGGGTAAGTAGGCCGTTGACCATACGAATCAACGTGGACTTACCAGAACCTGATAGTCCCATCACAACGAAGATTTCACCTTCGGCGACATCGAAGCTAGCGTCGATGACAGCGGGGGTCAAACCTTGATTGCGGAGGTCCTCACGGCTAGCACCTTCCGTCAAACGCGTGACTCCGCGTTCCGGTTTTCGTCCAAAGATTTTGTAGAGATTGTTCGCCTCAATAACGGGCATTGCGCTCTCCTGGTCGGTCACGCTCGACGTCTTTTCGTCGAACTCGGTCCGCGACGCGCAGACTCCTCAAACCATGCGAGCGATCCCGGTACCAGCCCGAGAAGGCACGTCTCGAGACATCCGGTGAACGCTCGCGCCGCCCTACCAACGTATCAAGTTCCGCCATGCCATGTGGCAGCCCTATCAAAAGAATCCTATTTTTTACTGAAATCGCAGCCAACTCTCCGCCAGAAAATTTTGAATGCGTGAGGATTTTTGCTGACAGGTTGTCGGTATAGATCCGGTGCAAAGGTGATCGAAAATTTCAAGCAAATCTGTGGCAATTGCATTAATGTGTGTCACACAGTAATGTGTCAATATGGACAGTGAGGGTGAGGTGAATGTGAGTGAGGACGTAGTGCGCACTCACCGGCAAGAGATTCGTCGGGGAACGGCAGTTCTTGCCAGCCTGATTGCACTGCGGACGCCCGGCTACGGATATGCCCTGCTCCGGGTCTTGGCAGAGCACGGAATTGAAGTCGACGCGAATACCCTTTATCCGCTCTTGCGGCGGCTCGAAGATCAAGGCCTCTTAACAAGTGAATGGAATACAGAAGAGGCTCGTCCGCGCAAGGTTTATCAAACCAGCAATCAAGGAGAAACGGTTATCAACGTTTTGCTGAGCGATCTCAATGACGTTACAAATTCCATTGCGAGTTTGCAATCTGCTCCTCGCGATTTGGCCCCTAAAGCTGACGGGACACTATCATGAGTAAAAACGAACAACTCATTGAACGCTATGTGCACGCAGTCGTTCGGGATACGCCGGAACAAGACCGTGTTGACATCGCAAATGAACTTCGCTCCACCATCGCCGACATGGTCGAAGGTCATATGGCGAGCGGGATGGATGCTGAGGAAGCCGAACGACGGACGCTTACTGGCCTTGGATCGCCCGCTGCCATGGCAGCCAAGTATCACCCAGGCGCTACCACACTCATTAGTCCGCGCTACTACTTTGTCTGGAAGCGAGTTCTCCTCACGATCTTGATGTGGGTGGTACCAATCGTCATGGTTCTGGCGTCAATCGGCAATGTTATTGACGGTGATACTGACGTGGTGGAGATTTTGGTGGCTGCACTAGGTGCAGGCATGACTGCCGCTGTTTATATCTGCTTCTGGACTACGGTGGCTTTCGTACTCGTGGATCGCGCTACCGCCGCTGAGGGTAAGGACGAATGGTCGGTAGATCTCTTGCCGACGCTTCCTGTGCTCCCTAATCTGGCTCCTGGGCCGAGTCGCGGTGACGCTATCTCGGGAGCTGTGTTTAGTTTGGTGTTGGCCGCCCTGCTGCTCTTGCAAGACCGGTTTATCTGGATCAAGAGTTCCGAACCGATTCCCTTGTTTGACCGTGACCTGTGGAGTTTTTGGTTGCCGTGGCTGTTAGTAATGTGTCTTGTCTCCGCCGTTTTGGAGTTATGGAAATATCGCACAAGTTGGACTGGGCCGACCGTGATACTGACCGTGATTGTGTCGCTAGCGTTTTCCGTGCCGGTGGCTTATCTCGCAGCGACAAATCAACTCCTGAGCCCCGAGTTCATCGAGCAAGTCGGGCTAACTTCTACGGGACTCGAAATCACAAACACGTCAATTGTTATCGGTGCCGGCATCGTTGTATTGATTGAAGCAGGCGAGGCTTTACTTGGATATTTCCGACGCAATATTAAGAGCCGTTTCATTCAGACAACATAAGGCCATTTTTCGTGGGCGGGCTGCGTCGTCGTGCGCGCAAGCTTTGCGCTCTCGGGCGAACTAGCTGAGGATCGAATAGGGATCGCATCCTCGGATGCCAAGGCATCCCTTTTCGATTGGAGCTTCACATGACCGCTGACGTACGGGACAACACTGAGAAATCACGGTTTGAGATTTCGGTAGCCGATGAGATTGTCGGTTTCGCTGCCTACGAAGACACTGGTGAACTATTGGTGTTCACTCACACCGAGATCCAGCCGGGAAACGAGGGCAAGGGGTATGCAGGAACCCTTATTAAAGCAGCGATGGATGTAGTCCGGGAGCGCAATATGCTCGCGCTTCCTGTGTGTCCGTTCGTGCAAGGTTGGATTGCCAAGAACCCCGAATATGGCGACCTAGACTATCGGGCTAAGCCGCGTGGTGCGACAGACTAAAGCCCGTGGGGCTTAGTACCGATTTCCTTCTCGCTGCCTAAACGAGCGCTCTCGGCAGCGGTCCGACCTCGGGCCGCTGAATGCGCGTCACTGATGTGACTGCCGCCACGCCAGGTTCCTCGAACACCTTGTTGACGTTTCATGTAGTCGTAGTAGTTATCGACTTCAATTTCTTTTGCGACCAAAGCAAGAGCGGTCGAATGAGAACGACTTGTAGCCGTCGCTTCTGTTGGAGTCGTCTTGGCTTTTGCTGTAGTTCGCACACGCTCTTGGGCATCCTTGAGTCTTTGACCAATCCGAGATGTCCAACCCGCGTAAAACGCGGCACGAGCTGTGCGGCCATGCACGGGCTTGTGTGCACCCGAACGAATATAGGTATCGGCGTCGGTGACCATCTGAATAGCGAGTGAGGCGTAAAGCGCTTTGGTCACCTCGATATCGCCAGGGAAGCCGAAAAGGGTCACACCCGTGTTGTCACTCCGGATACTGCAACGCAAATCGTTCGCATGAGCGATCACAAGGATCAATTCCACAAATCGCACGTTCGAATGCTGGCCGCGGTGGCCGAGTTGCACGGACTCAAAGGTCGGCGACAGTTCAGCTTCCCCTTTTTCGTGAGCCGCTCGCGCAACCGCTAACTCCACGGAATGTACGGATGCTAACTCCTGAGCTTTCGTGAAGAACGTATCGCGCTCGGCCTCTGTTGAAGCGCCCTCGGCGTGGCGTAAAAGCTTGCCAATCTTCTCGATCATTCCTTCACTCGGTGAGGCGCTACGATCTAACCCCGATTCGCGAAAAGCATCCCGCAGCATTCTCGCGATCTCTACCCAACCGATGTCTTCCGTGAGCTGGAGCAAGGTTGTCCGAAAACCCTCACCGTGTGAATCGATGATGGTGCCGTTGACGCCAGTATTGAGGTGGTGAGCCAACTCGTGCAGTACCACCAGTCCACGCAAAGCCCACGCACCGCCTCGCTCACGCGCAGGTAGGAAAATGACGTCATTTTGGTAGGTAGCTTTTATGATCCCGCGACCTTGCTGCACCCTGACCGGCCGCTGCTCTCGGCGTCGGTAGTTCGATCCGAACTCGCGAGCCTGTGCTTGGAGACGATTCATCACGTGACTCACAAATGCTTCGGCTTCACGTGGGTGACCAAAGCGCGGCTCGGTTTCGGGCCGGTAGATGACGCGACCATTATGTCCCGGATGGCGCAGTGTCACATGAACTTCTCCGGATGAGGGTGACACTGCATCGAGCCAGTCAGCAACCAAGTCTTCTGCCGCGTAAGTCGGCATCTGGTCGGGGTCGCTCATGGGAAGCACAATGCCAGATGACACTGACAGAGTGTGAAACTGGCATGAATCGGGTACTTGATACCTATGGACACAACGACGCTTTACGCTGCGCTGGCTGCCACTCTGGTTGCTGCTGCTTGGTTGCTGCCCGTCGGGTTTATCCGATTCTTGGCTTACCAGTCTGGCAGCCCCGACCACACTCCTGGAATGCGAAATATTGCAATCATGGCACTCAGCTTGGGTGGGATTGCTCTAGTGGCTGCGATTATTTTCGCGTCAATGATTGCGATGAGATGAGACGTCAGTGAGAAGTAGCCCCTTACTGCTAAGACGTCGGTGCGGGTTCAATCCCACCGGGATCTTCGGGATCGAAGACATGTACGGCGGCCTCTTCTGCTGAAGCGCCCGCCCCGTCGATGCCTTCGTCGAAAGCAACAAGTTCAGCGTCGACGTCTTCGCTGCGTCCTTCGTCCGGCGCGATGAGTCGACCGGCTCGTCGTTCACCTACTTCGCCTGAAACCGGACCATCTACGAGGTCTGACTCATCCTCGTAGACGATGTCATCGAAGACATCTGGTTCTTGCTGGCGTTCGCGTTCATCGAAGGTTTCGCCCTCGCGTTGTTCCTCGGCGGTGTTTCCTTTGGCTGTGACACCGCGTGGGCGCTCCGGTGGAGAAAATCCCTCGTCGAGAACGTCGTCAACACCTCGGTCGTCGAGAGAGTCTTGCGGTTGCAGTTGGTCTTCGTATTCGCCCATGACGGTTGCCTCCTGGAGCGTGCTTCTCTTAGTACTGATTCAGTACCCAAAAGGGCATCGAATATGCGGCCATATCTACGCATGTTGTTCGCTCAGTTGTTTCGCAGCTCTACGGACTTTCGGTGCGACGTATTTGATGCGTTGTTGGAGGTCGTCGATGCTTAGAACCAAGGTTCAGCCATTCAGGTTTCGCTGTTCGATGCTCAACTTTCGACCCAAGCAGAGGCTGATCATGGGGGAATTCCTCATCCTCCTCGGTGACTGTAGTTTCACCGGCCCAATGTCACTGTCCAACCCCGTCCGGGTTCGTTTGGAATGGTCCAAAACCTAGGATCACCCACCTTTTTGGGTTCACGCATACCTATTAGGTGTTCTTGACTCACACTTCTGACGGTCTCGTGGGAATCAGGAGGCGGGAGTGAATGCAAAGGTGTTGGCAAGAGGAGCCTGACTCGGACAACATCAACGCGCTCTCAACGCGGCAAGTCGAGGAACGTGGCTACGCCCGTGTTCCCACACCCCGCCAGAACTCGAAGAGCCGCTTTCCTTCGTTTAACCGAGGCGGACGTGGTTCGTTCGTACTGGTCAACTCACATAATGGTCGAGTTGGTGTGCAATCGCGGGCTTAGGATTTCTGCCCAGAAGGCAGCAAGGCTCAAACCCTGCAGATTTTCACCTGCGATGAGATTGAGCCTTGTTGCTGTTGCGACCCCGACGGGACTCGAACCCGCGACCTCCGCCGTGACAGGGCGGCGCGCTAACCAACTGCGCCACGGGGCCATTGCAGTGAATCACTGCGAACGCAACTCTAACGTACGTTGTGACTTGTTCCCAAATCGGGGTCAACCGTTCAACGGAGGGTGCACGACCCATGGTTCGCGAGGAACTGTGTTGAGAGAAAATCCCATCAATAAATCTGCTGGAGAATCGCCACGTAAACCTAGAGAATCCACGATCAGGTCCCAAACCTGTTGGCGATCTAGATCGCGCAACGTTACAGCGCCGTCACGTTTCGCTAAGCGCTTGCCTTCCAAATTTAGGGCAAGCGGAACGTGCACATACTCGGGCACGTTTACCCCCAGAACATGTGCCAAATATGCCTGCACTGGTGATGCCATAAGCAGGTCGTCGCCACGAACCACTTGGTCAATTCCTTGCCACGCATCGTCGAGCACGACTGCAAGATTGTAGGCAGGGGTGCCGTCATTTCGCTGCACGACGAGATCATCCAACTCGCCAGTCACTGAACCGTGGATCACGTCGTTAACTGTCCATTCGGCGGCAGTCGTCCTGAGCCGCAAAGCCGGCGGTCGATCACGTCGGCGTTGTTTTCGTTCGGAGTCGGTCAATTTACGGCAGGTGCCCGGATAGACACCCAGCCGTTGGTGAGGAGCTGAAGCCGCTTCGAGAATTTCCTTCCGAGTGCAGAAGCACTCATACGTCAGACCGTCAGCGGTCAAATGGTCGATCGCACGGTGATACATCTCGAATCGATCGGATTGCCTGATGATCGGACCCTCGGATTCGATGCCAAGGGCCGCGAGGTCAGCTAGTTGGGTGACTTCAAACTCCGGCCTGCAACGCTGCTGATCCAAGTCCTCGACTCGAATCAAGAACTGCCTATCGGTAGATTTCGCACACAACCAAGCAAGCAAAGCGGTGCGTAGGTTCCCTAAATGCAGGTCACCCGACGGTGAGGGGGCAAATCGACCAAAGGACACCTGCCAAGTATCAACCCTCAGCTAGTTGTTGTTCCAGTTTCAACACTCGCGGAAATAACACGTTGTTTTCTTTGTGGATGTGCGCGTGCAGATCGCGTTCCATCGTTTCGAGCCCGTCAAGCATCATTCGGTAGGAACCGCAGGCATCCTCGGGGACCGCATAATCGTTCGTAATCGTTCGCATTTCCATGAGAACACGTCCGACTTCATCGTGCTCATCACGAAGTTCTTGAATCGGTTGTTCGAATGAGTCGATACCGGTTGCCGTGCCTTTCTCCATCTTGGAGATCGCCGGGAACACGATACGTTCTTCTTTCGTCATGTGTGGCTCAAGCTCACTGATCGCATACTCGTAAAGTTCTTTGAGTTTTGCGAGCTCGGGATGGCGTTCGCCATGCACGCCCTGGACCTTCTCAACCAATGCTTGGAGGCGGGGCATTTCTTGCCACATGTAGGCGTGGTGCGTATCGACAATGTCGTGAGCAAGAGCTGCGTTTTCAGCGGGCACAGCTGTTTCTGCTGATGTCGGTGCAGTTGCTGGCGTGGCTTCGAGCGAGGCTACAACGTCATCGATATTTAGACCGGCCGCGGTGACCGCATCGGTGAGCGATCGCTGGCCGTTGCAGCAGTAATCAAGTTGGAGTTCTTCGAGGATTTGGGCTCGGTTTGGATTTTGGGTCACGAGATCGCCGAGCGATATGTTGACATCTAGGGTCATAGTGTCATTTTACTCCCTAGCCGGTTGAGGCTCGCACCCGATTTTTCACGGAGCTGGAGTCGTTTCAGCTTCTGATGGAATGCTGCTGCCTAAGGTGTGCCGTATTTGTCAGTGGCGATGAATAACGTTTCTTATGTAGGCGACGTGTAGCGCCGTGTCCAAGTTGGGTTGGGCACCTGTGTCTGAATCGCTCAGTCAGGCGGGGAGATGCCGGACCGCAGCAGGGAATGGAGGAAGCATGACAACCGTGATTCCTCTGCGGGCAGATGCGCCGGTGTTGTGGGAACCACTCGACGGCGCGGTTGTCTCGATTCGTAGCCGCGAGGTACTGACAGCAGTCTTATCTGACTTTGATGATTTTGCCGCGGTGGCGTGGGTGCATTCGCACAAGTATCCGCGAAACAGAATCTTAGTCGGGTCGTTGGGTGAGGACGGTTGGGTCCTTTGGCTGCATGACGTCGATTCGTCTGACGTGAGCTTGCTGGGCTGGTGCATTGTGCGTGTACCGCAAGACCCGGAAGCCCTAGTTTTCGAGCCATTTGACCGGACGGACTTTGCGGGCATGAGGTTTGTGTTTGAGGCTGTCCAGCCAGACGCAGGGCCAGTTGCTCAACTGGTGTGGGAGTACGCGAATGGTGAGGGACTAGGACTGACGTATTCTCTGGCTCCCCGAATTGATACGCCGGTGCTTTTGCCGCAGCGGTGCGCGTCCGTTTCGGAGGCTCTCCGATTACTACAGGATTTCAGCGAGGCTACTTTCTCGGATGAGGCCATCGCGTCGACGCTTGATTTGTGTCGCGAGATTGGGGCGAATGAAGTCATCGTGATTGGGGCATTAAGGTTCACGGTGCGAATACCACGTTCCGAATCTCGGGTGCAGTTTCAGATTCTTGATGCCGGACGTGAGGTTCGCGTTAGTGGCCTACAAGCCGATATCGGCGGCACCTATTCACTGTTACTTCCCCGAGGTGTCATCACGCGTGACATTGAGGAGCCCGATTGAGCGGGCCACGTGCCTATACGCATCGGCCACATAGTTAACGGATACTGCTTCGACCAAGCTTTCTATGATCTGGCCGCGGCGGCCGTCGCCTGGCCGAGTGAGACGTCAGCGCAGCGCGGATGGAAATGCCCTCCGAGGTCGACAAATACATGCGGAACAGAAAAACAAAAACTAGGTGGAGT
>JBEBSZ010000042.1:0-12036 GCA_040394025.1 Aeromicrobium sp. | reverse complement strand
TACAAATGGCGATGGTTGCCGCCGCGATTGGCAACAACGGCATCGTCATGGAACCTCAACTTGCTCGGGTTTTACGTGCTCCTAACTTACAAGTCCTTGAGAACATCGAACCTGAGCCTGTCGGCGAAGCATTGTCTCCCGAAGACGCACAAGAGTTGACTGACATGATGGTCAATGTCGTTGATAACGGCACCGGTCGTCCCGCCCGAATTTCTGGCGTCAAGGTGGCAGGAAAGACCGGTACTGCGCAATCAGCGCCAGACCGGCCAGCATATGCCTGGTTCGTCGGATTCGCGCCAGCAAAGGACCCGAAGGTAGCCGTTGCCGTGCTTGTCGAATCCACACAGAACACCGGGGACATTGCCGGTGGACGCCTCGGTGGGCCCATTGCTCGGGCCGTAATGGAGGCGGCATTGCGATGACCTTAACCAAGCCCGCACCGTATTTGGGAGACTGGACACTATGACCGAACCGAATGACGCAATGGTTCCCCTCGGCGACCGCTACGAAATCGGCCCTCTTTTAGGCCGTGGCGGTATGGCCGACGTGCACCGAGGTCGAGACCTCAGGCTCGGTCGACCTGTCGCCATCAAGCAGCTTCGTCCGGATCTAGCAGCAGACGAGACGTTCCTCGAACGCTTCCGGCGCGAAGCACAATCAGCAGCGTCACTCAATCATCCGGCCATCGTTGCGGTCTACGACACTGGTGAAGCACCCGACACAAACGGCAACATCCTGCCGTACATCGTGATGGAACTCGTCGAAGGTCGCACACTTCGCGATGTACTTCGCGAAGGTCGACGAATTCTCCCTGAACGCGCGCTGTCTATTACCGCCGAGATTCTGTCTGCTCTCGATTACAGTCACCGGGCGGGCATTATTCACCGCGACATTAAGCCCGCGAACGTCATGCTGACGCCTGACGGCAAGGTTAAGGTGATGGACTTCGGTATTGCCCGAGCCATTTCCGATACCTCGTCAGCCATGACCCAAACGGCTGCTGTCATTGGCACCGCTCAGTATCTGTCGCCAGAACAAGCACGTGGTAAGACGGTTGATGCGCGCAGTGATATTTATTCGACTGGCTGCGTACTCTACGAACTGCTCACCGGGCGGCCGCCATTTGTTGGAGAGAGTCCGGTTTCTGTGGCTTACCAGCATGTGCGCGAGGAGGCTCGCCCTCCTTCACAGCTCAATCCCGATGTTTCCCTAGCCATGGATCGTATCGTGGCTAAGGCTTTGGCTAAGGATCTTGAGCAGCGTTATTCCAGTGCGGCAGAGATGCGTGCCGACATCGAACAAGCACTTGCTGGCGGCAACATCGATGCGCCAACCCAAGCAGTACCAGTCATTCCCGGCGCGACGGCTGTTGTCCCCGCCGTCGATGCGGAACTACCGCCAGATGAAGACGAAGAGGAATCATCTGGAAAAGGCAAATGGTGGGCGATTGGCGCACTGTTGTTATTGGCCTTGATCGGTGTCATCGGTTTCGTCTTGTTTATGAACCAAGAAGATCCGCCGGCCGAAATGACCCGGGTTCCTGCCGTCGCTGGTCAGGACGTGGAGACCGCAACGAATCTGATTGAGGAAAAAAGGCTCGTCGTAGGAGAGACGATTAATCAACCTTCCATGGATGTCGAAGCAGGCTTGGTAATCGAAACGAACCCCAAGGCTGGCGAATCTGTTGAGATCAATTCCGCAGTGGACTTGATTGTCAGTTCGGGCCCTGAGGAAGTTACTGTCCCAGACGTACAAAACTTCACGTTTGATGACGCGAAGAAACTACTTGAGGGCTCTCGATTCCAATTGGTGGTGAAAAAGAAGGTCACCCCAAGTTCTGCCCCGAAGGACCAGGTGCTCAACTCAAACCCACCGGCCGGCGCCAGCTTGCCGATGGGATCGACAATCACGCTCATCGTTTCTGAAGGTGAAATCGAGGTTCCAAACGTCGTGGGTATGTCAGTCTCTGATGCAACTAAGGCTCTTGAGGACGCGGGCTTGAAGGTTTCTGTCACCGAAGACACGACGGCGACAGAACCAGACGGACAAGTGATCGCGCAAGACAGACCACAGGGTTCCAAAGTGCGTCCCGAAACGACAGTGACAATCACGGTGTCGCGACCGGCACCGGAGCCCGACCCGGATCCGGACGTTCCGCCTGGCCCTTAGATTGCCTTCCTCGGATTAGGCACGCTTTTCGAGAACACACTTTAGTTGAGAATTCGGGCGTGACTCATACGGATAGCGCCCGCATAGGCGGGTGCGTTGATCTCGACCTCGTTTGTCCGCTCAAAGCCCAACCCGTAACGTTCGGAATAGTCACGGAAGATCGAAACCTCTGGGGAATTGTCTAAAGCCGCGTTCATTCCATATTGGGAACCGATCGCCTCAATCACGTATGGCGGCGAATAGGGCACACCATTCAAGATCACAGTGTTTCCCACGCATTTAATACCTGTTGTTGAGTTGATCCGCTGTCCCTGCAAAGTGATTGCTTCGGCACCGCCTTGCCAGAGGGCATTCACGACAGCCTGAATATCTTGCTGGTGCACGACAAGAAGATTCGGATCGAGGCCTGGCACTTCGACTGAGCGGGGTGCATCATCGAGAGTGACTCGAACGCCTGGTCCAAAGAGTTCAGTCATTGCTGCTGCATCACGATATTTCGCTAAGCGCCGATTCTCTTTCTCTAAGGTTTTGCTATCGCTATTTGCGCCCAGCTTTTCAATTTCTGCTTGCAAGCTCGCAACCGTATTTTGCCGAGCGTGGGCATCACGAGTACGTTCTTCAACAATCGTAGTGATGTCGCCCCCGCTTGGGCGTAGATCCCAACCGTCAGAAGTAATCGCTGCCGACACGAAAACGAAGCCGCAAGCAATTGAGATATAGAGCGCTAATAAACGCCACTGAGTCACCTGCGCCTCCTTTCCGTATCGAACACCCTCTAGGCTAACGACGTACACCTATCGTCATCGAAACCGATGCCACTCACAACAAGGATCAGTCGTGTTCAAAAGAAATGCCACAGAAAAGGGACCAAAGCCTCAGCGTGTGGGAAATCGTTGGGCCGCACCTGCCATGGTGACTTCTGCTGTCATTGGCTTGGTGTGGATTGTCGTCTTCTACACGATTAGCGACGGCAGTGTCCACATTCCATTGTATTCCGACTTGGGTAACTGGAATCTAGCTATTGGCATGGGCTTCATTATCGCGGCTTTCGGTTTCGCGATGAAGTGGGAGTGAATTACACACATGTAATTCTCCACAGGTGTGCATACAGTTGTGGATAACTACATCGATGTTATTTACATATCCACAGGGCCTGTGGATTAAGACCAGATGAGTGCGGTGCGAAATACTGTCGCCACAACGATAAATAGCCACAGGCCAACGAATGCCACCGTGTGTACAAACTGTTGACGATCTCGCGGCGCATTCACAAAAACGAGACCCAACACGACGCCAGTGACAAAACCACCTAGGTGACCTTGCCAACTGATGTGTGCCTGCAGGCTAATCACCGCATTAATCGCTAACAACACGACAAGTCCGGTGACGTCCTGCTTCGTCTTCATCATGAACACGAGAATGAGGCCAAACAAGCCGAAGACAACCCCCGAAGCGCCAACCGTTGCGACGTTTTCTGGCGTGAGCCAATACACCCAAACAGAGGCCGCAACAGCCAAAGTGACGTAAGTAAGCAAGTATTTGGCGCGGCCAAGTGCTTCCTCGATCACTGGGGCAAACATGTACAAGGCCAACATGTTGAAGGCGATATGCATAATCCCACTATGCAAAAACGCAGATGTCAATAAACGCCAGTACTCGCCGTATGCGACCCCATAGCCCCACATCGCGCCCTCGTCGAATACGACGCTATCGCGACCACCGGTCGCCATCATGAGGATGAACACCAGCACATTGATGCCGATAAGGATTGTGGTCACGCTCGTCGGGTTTGTCGATATCCGACCACCCAAAACCGTCTTTGCTTGACGTTGAGCTTTCACACCGGTCCTAACACAGGGCGGACACTGAAAACCGACGGAAGCCTCACGCATGTCAGCCGGACAAATCGGTCGGCCACAACGCTGACACGAAATGCGGGCCAAACGATCAGGGTGCAGATAACAACGCTGCTCACCTTGCGGCTGGCTCACGATGAAACTTACCGAGTAACGGTGATGGAATTGATAACAACCGGTTCACTCGGACGATCGAAACGATCCGTCTGAGTATTACCGATAGCGTCTACAACGGCCTTACTTGCTTCGTCTTTAACTTCACCAAAAATGGTGTGCTTCCGGTTCAACCAGTCAGTTGGAACGAGGGTAATGAAGAACTGGGATCCATTAGTTCCTGGGCCAGCATTTGCCATCGCCAAAAGGTACGGGCGATCAAACTGAAGTTCCGGATGAAACTCATCAGCGAACTCAAAACCTGGACCGCCGCGGCCGTCCCCAAGCGGATCTCCACCTTGGATCATGAAATTCGGAATAATCCGGTGGAAGGTGAGCCCGTCATAGAACCGATCGGTAGAAACCTTGCCCGTGGCAGGGTCAAGCCATTCTTTGGTTCCCTCAGCCAAGCCGAGGAAGTTTTCCACAGTTACTGGCGCGTGATTCTCAAAGAGTTCAATCACGATGTCTCCACGATTAGTGTGAAGAGTTGCCAAGGTAGTCACAATCAGGTCCTTTCACGTACTTCTACTATCTTCCCATGCAATGCCAAGTAGAACCGGCTAGCGTGGTGGCATGTCTCGATTTCTTGTACTCATTGCGACTGCTGCTGTGATTGTCTACGTTTTACGAAAACTCACAGAAAATAAGGGCGGCAGCTTCGATCCCGCCTAAATCACAGTGCAGCTGCCGCGAGGCAATCGATTCTTCGCGGCAATGTCTATTCGCGCCGGGTTATGTCTGAGTTGAATGTGCGGCTTGAACACGGTGCGTGGTTCGGCGTTCGTTCCAGAACGACACGAGTGGGATACAAGCCAATAACACGATTCCCACAATGTAGCCCCACGACCATTTCTCGCGGAAGCCCAAACGGGCAACAATCACGATCAGCACCATGAACAAAACACCGTGAAGTTGATCAATAAACAAGAAGAATCCGGCGTTTTCATTCCACCAAGAGTAGGGATCAGTCACGTACTTCAACAGGCCGAGCATCACCAAAATGAGGTTGAGACCAACGATGGTTGCCATAACTTGATAAGCCCGAAGGAGTCCATCTTTCACAGTTTCAGGCTATCTCGTCGTCGGATCGAACCATGTCAGTGGCCATACGCCACCACATGAACGCAATAAATACAACGAATGCCCACCACTGCAAGCCATAGCCAAGGTTCCGGCCACCTGCTGTCCACGATGCAGACTTTTCTGGCATCGGGACGAGTTCGAGTCCCGCCGCGATCGACGGGTCCTGCGCCAAAGCGAAACCAGACCACAAATTCGCATCGTAAACGTTAATCATTGCTGGCACACGCACCGAGCCAATAGTTCGGTCATCGGCATTCCACCCGGTGTCAGAGTCCTCACTCGGAAGTAGCCCGGCATCGAAACTGACCTGTCCCAACGGCACATCAGGAAGATCTGAGATGTTCGGCTGCCAGCCACGAACCACCAGCAGAATCGCATCTTCAACCACGACCGGCGCAACCAACCAGACGCCCAGTTCTCCCTCGACCTCTTTATCTATGGCCCAAAACTGTTGATCAGCAGGCAAAAACTCGCCCGTGACACTAACCGGTCGCATGTCTTGACGCTTGGTGAAGGGATCGTTAGGGCCCCAGATTTCTGTCAGTTCAACACGCGGTACGTCTTGTTGATCCGCACGCTCTTCGCTTTGACGTTCGTCATAGACCCCCAACTGCCATAAGCCCATGAACACACAAACGACGATCGCTACCAAAGCGAATGCGTGGAGGCCGAGGAGTTGGGGTGCAAACCATGCACCCAAACGGGTGCGTGTTTTCACGCCGAGAATGCTGGCAGATGTGGATACAAGGGGTACTTCTCGGCCAAAGCCCGAGTGCGGGCACGCAAGCCAGCAATATCAATATCACCGGGCTTAAGTGCTTCGGCAATGACGTCAGCAACCTCGACAAAATCTTCGATTTGGAATCCGCGGGTGGCCAATGCCGGCGTACCGATTCGCAGGCCCGAGGTCACCATCGGTGGTCTCGGGTCATTCGGCACTGAGTTTCGGTTGACCGTGATACCCACCTCGTGGAGGCGGTCTTCGGCCTGCTGCCCGTCGAGTTCGGAGTTCCGCAAGTCGACAAGAACGAGATGCACATCGGTTCCGCCACTGAGCACCTGCACTCCGGCAGCCTTCGCATCATCCTGCAAGAGTCGGTCGGCGATAGTACGTGCACCATCGAGCGTGCGCTGCTGACGATCGGTGAATTCTGGTTCAAGTGCCATCTTGAAGGCGACTGCTTTCGCCGCAATCACGTGTTCGAGCGGGCCACCCTGCTGACCCGGGAACACTGCAGAACGAACCTTCTTCGCAATTTCTGGATCGTTAGTCAGAATCGCGCCGCCACGGGGGCCGCCGAGTGTCTTGTGTGTGGTGGTGGTGACGATATGAGCATGTGGCATTGGGCTTGGATGCAAGCCTGTGGCGACTAAGCCTGCGAAGTGAGCCATGTCAACCCAGAGAATGGCGCCCACTTCGTCAGCAATCTCGCGGAACGCAGCGAAGTCAAGCTGACGTGGATAGGCGGACCAACCGGCGATGATCACGCGAGGCTTGTGTTCGAGGGCGAGCCTGCGCACCTCGTCCATGTCAACCAAGCCAGTTTCTGGGTCAACGTGGTAAGCAACCGGGTTGTAGAGACGACCAGAGAAGTTCAGTTTCATGCCATGCGTGAGGTGTCCACCATTAGCTAGGTCAAGACCAAGAGTAGTGTCTCCTGCCTGTGCGATTGCGTGCATCGCAGCAGCATTCGCGGTCGCGCCCGAGTGTGGCTGCACGTTGACGTAGTCAGCATCAAAGAGTTGCTTAAGGCGATCAATTGCGAGCTGTTCAACCTGATCCACAACTTCACAACCGCCGTAATAACGTTTGCCCGGGTAGCCTTCTGCATACTTATTTGTCAGCACGCTGCCCTGGGCCTGAAGCGCTGCAACCGGAGCAAAGTTCTCCGAAGCAATCATTTCGAGCGTGTTTTGCTGCCGTTCAAGTTCGGCGTCAAGAAGTGCCGCAATTTCAGGATCGAATTCGGCAATGGGTTGGTCGATGCTCATGGGGTCAAGACTAACGGCAGCCCGATCACGCTGGTTTTACGGCCAGACATTCGTCTAACCCAAGGAACAGTCGTCGATCCAGACACTCGTTTCTAGACACGAACCGTTTCTCTGACCGACAGTATTTAACGCAAGAGACCCTGCTTTGAGGAAAGATAGGAGTTGCCACATATTTACCAGGAGAGCGATATGAGTAATTCAAAAATCGTCGTAGGAATCGATGACAGCGCGGCCAGCATTGCTGCTATGAAGTGGGCGGCTCAAGAAGCCGAGCTGCGTGGTGCCGAACTACAACTGGTCAATGTCTGGCAGATTGATCCCTCTCTAGCTGCTGCCGGGGTCGTCCTGCCGTGGGCTGATTTTGAAGAGGATGCCCGGAATCAAGCCACCGAGATCGTCGAAGAACATATTGGATTGACCGATAGTCAGGGCCGCGAACGCAACATTACGATCGTGCAGGGGACGCCGGGTCCCGTCATGATCGAGCTTTCGCGAGACGCCGGAATGCTTGTCGTGGGCACTCAGGTGCACACCGGTCTGCGTAGAGTTCTGCATGGGTCTGTCAGTCACTATTGCCTCACTCATGCAGAGTGTGTTGTGGTTGCTGTTCCGGTGACTGCGTCATAGTTTTCACGTTCTCGGGTACTGATCCGGCGGACGCTTGTTAGCGTTTTGTTTGAACAGTGACGAGTGATTTTTAAGAACGCGCTCATGGCTCGTGAATTCGCGAGATTATGGTGAGTACCCGACTGAACGGAGAGATCTCGTGAAGAAACTGGCAATTCTTGCTGCTGCGGTTGTTGGCTATGTTCTAGCGGAACGTCAGGGCCGTAAACATGATGTTGGCCGCACTAGCCCAGCACCTTTACGGCCTGAATTCCGGCCGGTCGAGAGCGATCCGTTCATTTCCGTCGTTCCGGATGCTCCAGCACAAGGTGCTGAGGAAAGCGAGACTGCGCCCGGCGCGACAGAAACAGAAGTTATTGCGGAGGTCAGCGACGCAGTCGATACAGACAGCGCGCTACCCGTCCACGATGAGGCTGACGCGGGTGCGGATACTTCAGTTTCCGAAGGAGAAACGAGCAGCGAAGAGGGCTCGTTCGGTGCTGGCATTGGAGTGGCCGGAGTCGCAGCAGCGGTTACTCCCGCGATCGACCTACCCGGCACCGAATTTCAGGCAGAGGAGTCGCAAGCCGATCCCGAACGTTCCAATGAATCTTTAGAGTCCGTAGAACATCCAGAAGACGTTATCGTTGCGGACGATCCCAAACCACTCGAAGAACCAGCAACGGTAGCCGCCGAAGAACCTGAGGTCGAACCAGAATTAACTCAGGAGGACGTGCGCGACGCAGAACTTGAAGCCGAACTTGAGGCAGAACTCGACGCAGAGCCCGAGGTCGAACCAATCGTTGAAGAGTTCTTGGCCCCACCTGTGGTGACTCAAGCACCCGAAGAGACCACTGTTCCTGAAGCGCCCGGAATAAGCGACAGCGCTTCGTCCGAAGAAGTGGCTCTAGGTGAGTCGTGGGGTAGTGATTGGGTAGACGATATGCCGTCACCCACAGACGACAGCACGTCAGAAACTGAGCAAGAAACTGAAGCGGAGGCAGCCGAGGTGGCAGCCTCCGAAGAGGCCGTTGATGTTGACAAGGCCGCAGAAACCACAGCAGAAGCCCCCGATCCTGCACCAACCTGGGAAGAGGACTGGGAAGCCGCCTGGGCCGACGATATGCCAATCATCGATGCGATTGCAGAGCCCGAGACTGACCCTGCTGGATCGGAAACTGGAGGCGAACCAGCCGTGGACGAATCCACCGTTGAACCCGCACCCAAGCTTTCCGAAATTGCAGAAGGGATTGTCGAACGAGTTCAAACGGCTGCAGATCTTGCACAGGAGTCCGAACCGGTGATCGAGGATGACGAAGACGACATCGCAGAGGCTGTCGCCGAGCCAACTCCTGTTGCGGGCGGTCTGAGCGCATTCGTTGTTCCCACAGCCGAAGATTTCGCGGACGAAGTTTTTGAAAACGAGGTTCCAGACTCACGCCCTATTTTCCATAATTCAAACGATGAGACTGCCGAAGCAGATCCGGTTGCTGTCGACGAAGTGGTGTTAGGCGAAACCGAACTCATGGGAGCCATCACCGATGAGGAATTAGGTAAGGAATAGCCTGTCTTCGAACGTTCGCAACCTAAACCTCGGGAGAAAAGACGGGCATGAACAAACGCTTCACGCTTAAGCGCCGATCAGTTTTCATTGGTCTTGCTTTGCTGGTTGCCCTCGCAGTCCTTGCCGTCTTTTTTTGGCCGGGTCCCGACTCTTCCAACAAGGCTCCCGCAGATTCGGGTTGGGCTAAAGCGATACCGACTATCTCAGTTCCACCGGCAGTGGCTGACAAACCGGTGGACATTGGCATACCAACAAAACTGATCGTTGACAAGATGGAAGTCAGCGCACCCGTAATCCCCCTCGGTTTTGCGGATGACGGTTCCCAAGCAGTGCCAAAGTCGTTGAGCGAAACTGGTTGGTGGGAACTCGGCTCACGGCCAGGGCAAGCCGGAAACGGGGTCATCGTGGGGCATGCCACCTCTCGTGGCAAAGGCGTGTTTAACGGTCTCGATGAGCTCGCAGTAGGTGATGAGATTGTCGTCGAAGGAAAGACCGGAAAAGCGACCTTTTCGGTGACCAAAGTTGAAAAGAAGCCAAAGGTCGATTTTGCTGAAGTCGCGGATGATGTCTACCGCACGACCGGCGCCCCCGGACTCGTTTTGATGACCTGCGGCGGCTGGAACGGTGAAGTCCACGAAGACATTATTTTCGCATACGCAGATATGCTGGCTTCGTAAAACTACATAGGTGGTAGGGTGTTCCAACTTGCTCTGATTTAGTTAAGGAAACCTATGCGCCGCCTATTTTCAACGCTGGTTGCCGCCTTTGTGCTCATTCTGAGTGTGCTGACGTTCAGCCAGACTGCACAGGCCGCCACCGGCACCCTGACCTTCACCCCATCAGCTACCACAGTCAGCCCCGGTGACACGGTCACACTTACGTGGGAGTCCACCGGTGTGATCGACCTCGAAATTTGGGGCTCATCTGGCACTGGTGTGACTAATGGCCCGATCGATCCAACCGGCTCAATCGACATCCAACTCAATTTCCCCGGCACCTACTGGCTAGAGGTATCCGGCTATCACGAAGATGAACCAGATGTAGAAATCTGGGAAGAAATTGAGATTACCGTCGCCGGAGACATCGTTTCAGTCACCGCGCAATGTGGTTCGTTTACCATCACCAACCTTCTTGATCTACCACTCGAAGGCGGATACGGATCCTTTAGCGAGCCTGACGCGGACGAGTACTTCACCCTGGGGCCAAATGCATCACGTACCTTCACCACAAGCCGTAGCCAGGTAGATATCGAAGTCGGCAACCCTGAAGTCAGCGCCTGGCAGGACATCGAAGGCTTTGCGGTTCCACAAGATTGTGACGACGATAGCAATACGGGCAACGACGATTCAGACAACGATGACACCGGTTCGGACAACAAGTCTGGCCACCCGACCGTCGCACCAAAAGCTGGCGTCGCCGACAAAGCAAGCATGGGGCCAGTAGGTGCCGTCTCGATCGCTCTACTCATCGGCGCAGGCATCGCAGCCCGTCGCCTCCGCAGTGAAGGGTAATCCCGACACAACGAAACACAATGTCAATATAGTGGCGGGCTTGAATTGTTCAGGCCCGCCACTTTTTTACTGAAAACCATCCAAAAGGACCATAAATAATTAGTCCCAAAATCCGCGCCGATGATCCCCAGTTTGAGATATGGTTTGGAGATTCGCTACTAACATGATAGGAAGACCTATGCGTCGTCTGATTTCAACCTTAGGGACTGCGCTAGTCGTCACCTTCGGTGTATTACTCCTCAGCCCAGCCGCTCATGCCGCTGATGGCACTATGACTTTCACCCCATCGGCCACCACGGTAAACCCTGGTGACACCGTTACGATTTCTTGGGAAACGACCGGAGTGATCGACCTCGAACTTTGGGGCGATATCGGTGTTCCGAATGGTCCGGTTAGTCCAACTGGCTCAATCGACGTCCAGTTTGATTACCCTGGCACGTATTCCTTCTACCTCGAAGGTGCTCACGAAGACGAACCCGATGAGTTCATTGAAGAAGAAATCAATATCACGGTAGTCGGAGATATCATCACGCTCGACCTTCAGTGCGGTGAATTCACGGTAACCAACTTGCTGGATATTGAACTCATCGGCATCTACGGCGACCTCGATAACTTTGATATCGATGACCTAATTGACCTTGGACCTAACGAATCCCAGACGGTGACAACAAACCGCTCCACGGTCGATTTATTCGTCATGCATGAGATGGGCGGCTGGGAGGAGTTCAACGGCCTCATCATTACTCAAAACTGTGGCAACAACAATGGTTCCACGAATGATGACGACGATGACACCGGTTCGGACAACAAGTCTGGTCACCCAACCGTGGCACCAAAAGCTGGCGTCGCCGACAAAGCAAGCATGGGTCCGGTAGGTGCCGTCTCGCTCGCTCTACTCATCGGCGCTGGCATCGCAGCCCGTCGCGTACGTGCACTCAACTAACCCAATAAGCAAGACATTAATGGTGGGCCTGAAAAATTCAGGCCCACCATTTCTATGACCACATTCACGGATTTTCGGATCTGAGCGGGGTGGTCGTCATTTGGACAGCTTCACCCACATTTTTGGGTTCACGCCTACCTAATAGCTGTTCTTGAC
>JBEBSZ010000041.1:0-12155 GCA_040394025.1 Aeromicrobium sp. | reverse complement strand
GGTGTTCTTGACTCACAATTCCGACGGTCTCGTGGGAATCGGGAGGTGGGAGTGATCGCGGAGAAGGCCGCCTCGAAGGACCGCCGCCTCGCTCAGAAATCGCTCAGAAATCGACTGGTTCGCGAATGATGGGGCAGGTCATGCAATGCCCACCACCGCGGCCACGGCCAAGTTCGGCACCCACAATTGTGATGACCTCGACTCCGGCTTTCCGCAGAATTGTGTTGGTTACTGTGTTGCGGTCGTAGGTGAAGACGACGCCCGGTTCAAGCGCGACAGCATTGTTTCCGCTGTCCCATTGTTGACGTTCGGCTTGATATACGTCGCCACCGATCTCCAGCACTCGCAGTTCGGCTAGTCCGAGTGCTTTCGCCACCACATCAACGAACGGTGTCGTGCCTTCGTCGATGATGTCGACGCCGGGTGCCTTGTCGCTAGGCACCAAAGTGAAGGTATGGACACCGTTCATAATGCTCGGATAGAGCGTGACCATATCCTTGTCGACAAAGGTGAAAACGGTGTCAAGGTGCATCGCTGCTCGCAACTTAGGCATACCCGCGACAATGACCTTCTCGGCTGCGCCTTGGCTAAAGAGCGCGGCAGCCACTTGGGTGATTGCTTGGCGCGAAGTTCGTTCACTCATGCCAATCAAAACCACGCCGTTACCCACGGGCATGACGTCGCCGCCCTCAAATGTCGCTTGGCCCCAATCTTGTTCTGGGTCACCCCACCACACCTTTGATCCGACAAAGTCGGGATGGAAATTGTAGATAGCTTTGTAGAGCAGTGTTTCGTCTTGGCGGGCGGGCCAATAGAGCGGATTCATGGTCACTCCGCCGTACAGCCAGCAGGTGGTGTCCCGCGTGTAAAGCGTGTTGGGCAGCGGCGGTAACAAGTATTCACGCGCCCCTGTCGATTCGCGCGCGAGCGTGACGTAACCGGAACGGAAGTCTTCTGGCAAGTCTTGGGTCGCCATACCACCGATGAGGAATTCAGCCAGTTGTCGTTCGCCTAAGGTTTCTAAATAGGATCGAGTGTTGTCGACGAGTCCGAGCCCGACCTGGTTTGGTATTACCTTGCGATCCAATAACCAGTTTTTCGCATCAGGATTGATCATCGTTTGCGCAAGCACATCGTGCAGTTCGACCACTTCGACGCCGCGTTGGGTCATTTTGTTAACGAAGTCGGCGTGATCTCGTTGCGCGTTTTCAACCCAGAGCACGTCATCGAAAAGTAACTCGTCGTTGTTACTTGGGGTCAGTCTGCGGTGTGCGAGCCCCGGCGCACAGACCATGACTTTGCGGAGTTTTCCGACTTCTGAGTGGACGCCGTATGTAGATGAAGTGCTTTGTGTCATTGCTCGTATGCCTTTCGGTTAGGTGGCGTCAGATGACGATTGCGCCGGTCCAGAGTGAATACACGCCAACGACCGCTCCCACGATGATGACAGCGCATAGGGCCATTTCGGTTGGTGTAAAGATCTTCTTGTCGTTCTCGCTACGTGCTTTGATGTAGAGCAATGTGGCCGGTGCAAGCAGGATCGTGGCCAAGAGCAGGAAGTGCAGTCCAGCTGCTTCGACGAGGAACAGTGTGTACGCGGTTGCTATGCCGGCGAAGATGGTTTCGCGGCGTCGAATCCCTGACCTTTCACCTTCGTAACCGTCTCCGGTCAGGCCGATCTTCAATGCGTAGGCGGAGGCAAAGAAATAGGGGATAAGCGCCAGACTTGCAGACAAGTCGAGCATGAAATTTAAGGCATCGGTCAAGACTAGGGTCAGGGCTAACAAGGTTTGCACTGCCAAGGATGAGACGACGAGAGCTGTGATCGGGGTGCCGACAGCATTTTCGCGGCCGAGGAACTTCGGGAAATCAGAAGCCTTAGCTGGAATATACATAACTTCGGCTGCCATCAACGTCCACGCCAAATAGGCGCCTAAAACTGACACGATGACGGCTGCACTAATAAACCATTCGCCCCAAGGGCCAACAGCCGATTCAAATAAGCCAACCATTGATGGTTGTCGAGTAGCCGCGATGTCTGGTTGCGGTTTCACGCCGTAGCTTGAAATCGTGACGAGAGCGAAAATAGATAACACGCTCAAGAAGCCAAGGACGGTGGCCTTGCCGACATCTTCACGCTTCTTGGCATAGCGCGAATAGACGCTGGCACCTTCGATGCCAATGAAGACGAAGGTCGTGATGAGCATCGTGTTGCGAACTTGCTCGTTGAGTCCGCCGAGATCGCCGTAACCACTTGCAGTCCAGTTATCAGTGAAAATTTTGGCATCGAAACTGATGAGCATCACGACAATGAACACTAAGATCGGCAAAATCTTAAGAACGGTGACGATGCGGTTGATGATTGCTGCATCTCGTACACCGCGTGCGATCAAAGAATGAAATAGCCAGATTCCGATGGTCGAAACAGCGATGGCCAAGATCGTGTCCCCGTCACCAAAGGACGGAAAGAAAGCGCCCAGAGTAGCCGAAATGAATACCCAATAGAAGGTGTTACCGGCGATTGAACTAGCCCAAAATCCGATTGCCGAGTTAAAACCAACGTAATCGCCGAAGCCTTCTTTGGCGTAAATGAAAACACCAGAGTCGAGCTTTGGCTTGCGGATCGCAAGATTCTGAAAAACGAAGGCCAGCATCAACATGCCAGCACCCGCGATTGACCAAGCAATGAGAGCACCAAGAACGCCGGTCGCGACACCAAAACGTGCAGGCAGCGAGAAAACCCCCGCGCCAACCATGCTGCCGACGACCATTGCGGTCAGAGTCGGCAAACTCATTTTTCCGGTTTTTGTTTGCTCTTCTGTGCTCATGGGTGCCAGCCTTCTGTTCGACCGTCGTTCGCGTGGGTTGCCGGTATTCAGGTATCAAAATCACACTAGTGGAGACGCGCCGTTCGCGAAAGCAGACGTAGCAAAGTTTTCTATGTCAGATCTCTCGCTGTTAGGAGAGCTCATCAGCGAGGGCTGACTGGGGGCTTTGGCTAGAGGGTGTGTGCATCTTGCAGGAGATTGTTAGGTTGGATCCATGCGTATCTTGAACGATCGTCAGGAAATCACCGAAGCAGCTGGCACCGAATTAGGTGTCAGTTCGTGGGTCAAGATCACTCAGGAGCGGATCGACACCTTCGCCGATGCGACGGGTGACCGGCAATGGATTCACATTGATCCTGAACGCGCTGCTGACGGTCCGTTCGGTGCTACGGTGGCGCACGGATATCTCACGCTTTCCATGTTGCCGTTCCTTGGTGCTCAGGTTTTTGCGTTCGCGGGCAATCTCGCACGGGTCAACTATGGTCTTAACCATGTGCGATTCGTCAACCCGGTACGTGTCGATTCGCGTATTCGTGATCGAGTTTTGGTCCAAGAGGTTAAAGAGTTGGACAAAGGTTTGCAAGTGACGCTCCAACACACCGTTGAAGTTGAAGGTGAAGAAAAACCCGCCTGTGTTGCTGAGGCGGTTGTGTTGTTGATGGATGGCGAACAAAAATGACAATCGGGGTTGAGCTCCTGCGCCGCGCCCCGAAAGTAACACTGCATGACCATCTCGATGGTGGTTTACGAATCGAAACGATGATCGACATTGCGGACCAGATCGGTTATCAGATTCCCACTGATTCACGTGTTTTTGCCACTGCGGCACAGCCCCGACATGTGGGTAATTTAGAACGATATTTAGCAGGCTTCGGACACACGCTTGCTGTGATGCAACGCGCTGAGGACTTATTCCGGGTGGCGCATGAAGCCGTCGAGGACCTCGCTGCCGACGGCGTTGTTTATGCGGAATTGCGTTGGGCCCCCGAACAACACCAGCGAGCCGGATTGTCACTTAGCGAAGCGGTAACAGCAGTAGCTACCGGGATCGCCTCAGGTTGTGCTGCGAGCGCCCTTGCCGGATCTCCCATTGTCGTCTATCAAGTGCTTACTGCCCGGCGGGAGTCGCAGCACAGCCTTGAGATTGCCCAGTTAGCGTTTGCTGAACGTGGTCGTGGTGTGGTGGGCTTCGATATTGCGGGGGCGGAGTTGGGGTTCCCTGCCAAGCGGCACATCGATGCATTCAATTACTTGGATCAGCGTGACTTTCCGGTGACGGTTCACGCTGGCGAAGCATTCGGTCTGGATTCCATTCGGCAAGCAGTCGATGTCTGTCATACCCGCAGGATTGGTCATGGGGTACGAATTGTGGACGATATTGAGCTGAGTGATGGCGAGGTTCGACTTGGCCCCTTAGCTCAACGTTTACGTGACGAGTCGATCTGTTTTGAAATGTGCCCGACGTCGAATCTTGATACGGGGGCGATTGGCCTGAACGCCACAATCAACGACCACCCATTCGATCTTCTCTATCGTTTGGGTTTTAACGTGACGGTGAATTGCGACAACCGGCTGATGAGCCATACGACGATGAGCCATGAACTTTATATGTTGAGTGACGCCTTTGGTTATTCGTTGAGTGATATTGAACAGTTTGCTGTCAACGCCATGGAGAGTGCCTTTTGTGCACGTGAGGAACACAAACAAATCCTCGCCGAAGTCGTCCGCCCGGGCTTTGCTGCTTTGAGTAACTAAGGCGAGTTCGTTAGTTACTCGACTTACCGTGGTTGCGGTGGATCACATGGTTCGCATGGGCATAGTCAGCGAGTGAAGGTGTCTCTACTTCCCGCTTGACCAGAAAACATAACTTAAAACCACTTCCAGTCAATTGGGGGTTGGTCAGTTGCATCCGGCCATGACTTCCGCCGTATCCACTCGCGCGTGAAGAGCTGCTGTTCGGAGACAATCATCGGCGTTTCACGGCAGGCCCGAAATTTCGCGAGTATATCTCAAATCTTGAAATTGCCGAATAGGCATATTTGCACATTAGGCAAAAATTTGGCTATGGTGTGATCGTGCCTACATACAGCCATCGCGATCGGAAACGTCAGCAGACCTCGCGTGCGCTCGCTCGGGCGGCGTTCGATCTGACGTGTGAACATGGGCTCGACGGTTTCACGCTTGATGATGTCGTTGTCGAAGTCGGTGTGTCGCGGCGTACCTTCGCGAACTACTTCTCCTGCAAAGAGGAAGCGGTCATGGGTCTTGCACTGGTGCAACTCCGCGAGGGTATCGACTCGATGCCCGAGATGCCTGACGATACGGACTTGTTGGACTGGGTGAGGAGCCTTGCGCTTCACCAGTTGTCCAATGGCATGTTGGACCTCCTCTTCCAGCTTCGCGACCTTGCCGAAGCGAACCCGGCCTTGCGGCCGTACCTAGAGAATGTGCACGCTCAGATTCGGGGCACTGCGCAGCAAGTCGTCGCTGAACGCGCAGGTAATTCGGCTTCCAAGTTGACCGTGCACATCATTGTGGGGGCCGCCTATGGCGCGTTGAGTTCTGTGATCGACGGCGCCGTATCGCCTCCGAGGTCGCCTAGCGAGTTCATCGAGGCGGTCTTTACCAAACTCAAGTCCGGTCTAAGACCTTCATCATCTTGAGCGTGAGCGGTGCGTGTTTGCACCGTTGGCGCCTGCCAGAAAGGCTACTTAATGTCCATCTTTCTGTACCGTTTGGGACGATTCTCCTACCGGCGTCCGTGGCTGTTTCTCATCACCTGGGTGCTCATTCTGGGCAGCTTCGCCATGTTGGTTTCCAACAGTGGGGTGAAGATCAGTTCCGCAATCACTATCGATGGCACCGAGAGTCAAGCAGTGATCGAGGAGCTTCGGTCCGAATTTCCTGACACGGCAGGTGGGCAGGGTGTCATTGTATTTATTCATCCGACTGGTGAACGAGTTGACCAGGGACCGAAAGCCGACGCGATTCGGTCCTCACTCACGACAATCATGGCGAACGATTTTGTCGTAGAACGCAGTGCCGATGACCTTACGGCCTCCATGCCGCAGCCTTCTCCTGCTTCTCCTGCAGAGCAAGAAGTCATGCTGCAGCAGACTTTGCGGCAGCAAGGCATGCTCGCTCCCGGCGTGCTGGTCTCCGACGACGGAACTGTGGCACTCATGCAGATCCAGTTCACCCGCCAAGTCGAGGATCTCCCCGCAGGCGTGATCGACGATGTCGTCAACATCGCCACACAGCAGGCGAACGCTGCCGGAATCAGCGCGCTAGCGACCGAATCGCTTAAACCTCACGAACCTCCACTTGGAGGTCATGAAGCACTCGGACTGCTAGTCGCCGGGCTCGTACTCTTTCTCACGCTGGGATCGCTCCGGGCCGCAGGCCTCCCTCTGGTCACCGGATTACTCGGCGTCGCGATTGGTCTCGGCGGCGCATTTGCGCTGTCACACACGGTCGAACTCACTAGTGCCACGCCCGTGCTGGCGCTCATGATCGGGCTGGCTGTCGGCCTAGATTACGCCCTGTTTATCGTCAATCGTCAGCGGCATCTGATGCTGCACGAGGGCCTTTCAGCAGGCGAGGCAGCCGGTCGAGCCATCGGCACTGCCGGCAGTGCAGTCGCGTTCGCGGGCCTGATCGTGATCATCGCCCTGAGCGGTCTGACCCTGATTGGCATCTCCTTCCTCACCACGATGGCACTAGTGGCTGCCGTGACCGTGCTCTTAGCGGTGCTCATCGCACTCACTCTGCTCCCGTCCCTTTTGGGAATCCTTGGAGAAAGTATCCTCAGCGCCAGTGCGCGGACCCGTGGACGGAAACGCAGTTATGCGCAACGCCACGGTTTCGCCCACGCCTTCGCTGCCGGAATCGTAAAGGGCCGATGGGTGGTGATCATCGGGGTTGTCACGATTCTTGGCATCGCCGCCATCCCCATGACCCAAATGACGCTCGCCATGCCAAACGGGTCCACCGCGAATCTCGAAACGACAGAACGACAGGCAGCCGACGCCATTACCCACGGCTTCGGTGCGGGACACAACGCCCCTCTTGTCACTGTTGTCCACGCTCCGACCTCAGAGCGCTTCGACTCCACAGAGCTCCCGGGGATCGCCATGGCGCTTGAACAGGGTGAATCTGTCGAGACGGTCAGGCCGATGGGGGTGTCTCCCGACGACACGCTCGCGCTGTTCACCGTGATCCCAGTCGAAGGTGCCGATGCAGAGTCCACCAAGACCCTCGTACATGCCTTGCGTACCGATTCGGGCGAGCTGACCGGAATAGCGGGCGCCACCGTCGGAGTCACCGGACTGACAGCGATTAATCTCGACATCTCAGAGAAACTGGCGAGCGTTCTCCCTCTCTACGTCACGATCATCGTCATCCTGTCGTTACTGGTGCTGCTCGTCGTGTTTCGTTCGATTCTGATTCCGATCAAGGCGACAGCCGGGTTCTTGCTCACTATCGGTGCGACCTTCGGAATAATGACCGCGATCTTCCAGTGGGGCTGGCTCAAAGATTTCGTCGGCTTTGATACCGCCGGCCCAATCCTCAGTTTCCTGCCCATCATGGTGACTGGCATCCTGTACGGATTGGCCATGGACTACGAGATGTTCCTCGTCAGTTCGATGCGTGAAGCGCACGTCCATGGACACCAAAGCACCGATGCCGTGATCCACGGATTCGAGCAGGCGAGCCGCGTCGTGGTCGCCGCCGCCGTCATCATGGTCTCAGTGTTCGCCGGGTTCATCTTCAGCGACGACAGTATGGTCAAACAGTTCGGCCTCGCGCTCGCCGTCGGGATTTTGATCGATGCTTTCTTGATCCGCATGACACTAGTGCCGGCACTGATGGCCACGCTCGGGCGCTCGGCATGGTGGACACCGAGATGGCTCGACAAGTTTCTCCCTAACCTCGACATTGAGGGCGACCGCCTCACCGAATATCTCCGCACACAGCAGACCCCCGATCGGTCGACCCCTAGCTAATCTCGGCGACGCGAGGGAGTTCCCGCGGCGACCATATGAGTACCCGTACTTAGTTGCAGCAGAACGGAAATCGTCGGCGTCAACTGTAAGCACCGGCATTTATGGAAGACGTGCATGATTGCCGAACGCATCACCGGTTAGCACCAGCGGCGGCTTGTGATGGGCTGCCGCTGGTGGTCTAGCGGGCCGTGGGACCTGAGATAATGGTTAGGTGCGTGACACGCTTGCATTCCTTCGCCAACAGCCGTTGATTGTTTTTGTGATCGCAGGGCTCGCGCTCGGGGTCGGGTTCTGGGCGACCGATCAGCCGACGGCGTTGGCGGTGACCGCCTTCGTCGTGATCGGAATCGTGATCGTCGAGACGGCCATAGGTATGGTTCGCGATCTCATGGCCGGCCACTGGGGTTTGGACATCTTAGCGGTGATCGCGATGATAGCGACCTTGGCGGTCGGTGAGTATGTCGCTGGCCTCATCATCGCATTGATGCTCACCGGAGGTGAGGCGCTTGAAGCGTGGGCGGCGAGACGGGCGAGTCGCGAGCTCGACACCCTGCTCAATCGAGCTCCGGTATTCGCTCAACGCGTTGATCTGGCCACGGGGGAGACCGAGCAGATTCCCGTCGATGAGGTGGCCGTCGGCGATGAACTGCTGGTGCGGTCCTTTGAGATTCTTCCGGTCGATGGAACGCTGCTGTCTGAGCATGCGGTGATCGATGAGTCCTCGGTGACCGGCGAACCGATCCCGGTCACCTATGGGGCGGGCGCCTCACTGCTGTCGGGTACGACTAATGGCACCACGACTTTTAGGATGCGAACCGAGCGGTCTGCCAAGGACTCCCAATACGCGACGATCGTGCAGTTGGTGACTGCGGCCGTCGAGTCGCGTGCACCGATGGTGCGCCTCGCCGACCGGTATGCGGTTCCGTTCACCTTCGTATCGCTGTTGATCGCTGGTATCGCATGGTATGTCAGCGGTGATCCCGTCCGTTTTGCGGAGGTGCTTGTCGTGGCCACCCCGTGCCCACTGCTCATCGCTGCGCCGGTGGCGTTCATGGGCGGAATGAGTTCGGCCGCACAGATTAACGTCATTATCAAGGACGGTGGCGTCCTCGAGGTGCTCTCCTCAGTACGTTCCGCCGCGTTCGACAAAACTGGGACTCTGACGCAGGGCAGACCAGACGTCGTTGAGATCCGAGCGGTCGAACTATCGAGCGAGGACACCCTTCGGTTGGCGGCCGCAGCCGAACAGTATTCCGTCCACGTGTTCGCTCAGCCTGTCATTGACATGGCCGCGCGCGAAGGACTTGACCTGCCGCCAGTCGACTCGGCCGAGGAGATCGCGACCCACGGCGTCGAGGCTACCCTCGGCGACGGTTCACAGGTGCGCGTGGGCAAGCCTGCGTTTATTGAGGAAGTCACTGGGCCGTTGGACCGAACGATGCTCGATGCCGGACAGACCGCCGTCTATGTGTCGATCGATGACCAACTCGCCGGCGTGATTGTCCTGTCTGACCCGGTGCGGCCGCACGCTGCCGATACGCTGGCACGGATGCGCGCTGCAGGCGTCGAGCAGGTCGTGATGGTCACTGGCGACGTTTCATCAACTGCCAAATCGATCGCCCGCGAGGTCGGCATCGCGACGGTCCATGCTGAGACCACACCACTGTCGAAGGTCAACATCGTCCGGTCCCTAGCCCCGAAGCCGGTCTTGATGGTGGGCGACGGTATCAATGATGCACCCGTTCTCGCAGCGGCCGATGTCGGTATCGCGATGGCTGGGCGCGGCGCGACGGCTGCCAGCGAATCGGCCTCCGCAGTCGTGACCTCCGATGATCTCGCGCGCGTGGCCGACGTCATGGAGGTGTCCCGAAGGACAGTCTCCATTGCGCTGCAGTCGATTTGGATGGGCATCGTCATCTCGGTGGGCTTGATGCTCGTGGCAGCGTTTGGCTTTTTGCCAGCAGTCGCAGGAGCGCTGCTGCAGGAGGTCGTCGACCTTGTCGCCATTGTGTCCGCCTTGCGCGCCCTTACGATTCACCGCCAGATCCTGCGGGCCACAAAGGCCCGAACTGAGCCAGGGAACAATGTCGATCTTGTTACCGCACTGACTTGACCTGTCCGGGTTCGGCGAACATCACCGTGGCGAGTAGTCGCAATGAACCCTAACGCGAACGAGAAGCCGACGGGTACTTGTCGAACTGGCGTAGCGGTTGGTCACGTTCTGTTGCGGTAATACCTAGACTCGGCTTGTGACCATTGAGCTCAGTACGGATCAGATCCGAGGCAGTATCGACCACGCAATCTTGAAACCAGACTTGACGCGTGCTGAGGTCGATGCCGAACTTGAGGTGGCATCTCGCTATGGGCTCTTTAGCGTGTGTGTCCGGCCCAGTGATGTCGCTTATGCAGTGTCGCGACTGGATGGTGGCGTACTGGTAGGCACCGTGGTCGGATTTCCGCATGGCACCACTTCGACTGCCGCCAAAGTGGCAGAGGTTAAGCAAGCTCTCGCCGATGGTGCAACCGAATTCGACATGGTGATCAACATCGGGTGGCTCAAGAGCGGATGTGTCGACGAAGTGGTGGCCGATATCGCTGCGGTCGTGATGGCGAGTGAGGGTCATGTCGTCAAAGTCATTTGTGAAACCTCATTGTTGAACGACGACGAGATCGTTCAGGCCTGTCGAGTTAGCGAACTAGCGGGTGCAGACTTTGTCAAAACAGCGACGGGTTTTGCTGGTGGTGGAGCGACTGTCGATCATATTGCGTTAATGCGCGCGAGCGTCGGGCCGCAGGTCAAGGTTAAAGCTTCTGGCGGTGTGCGGAGTTTGGATGCATTGTTGGCGTTGGCCGAAGCTGGTGCGTCGAGGTTCGGTACGAGTGCATCGGCTGCCATTGTTGAAGAAGCTATGGCCCGGCTGGCTGGTCGACCGGCGTCAGATCACCGCGACGAGACTTCGTACTAGGGTCGTGAATCAATGAGCAGAACGTTCATCAGCGACCGTATGTCGTTTACAGCCAGCGCGAGTTTTGCTGCGGCTTCGATTCGTGCCTGCATGATTGACGTCGTCACAGGTACATGGGTTTCGAGGTAACACTTCAATTTCGGTTCGGTTCCTGACGGTCGGCAGAGGATCCTGAGTTCGGGTCCAAAGTCGAAGACCAAGCCGGGTGTTGCTGGTAGGTCTTGGTCCGGTTGAGACAAATCTCTGGTGGCTAAGACCGGCAGCCCGGCGATGCTTTGTGGTCGTGCAGTTGCAAGCGCTGCGAGCAAGTCATGCACGTGTTCAGAATCGGCGCATCTGATCGCGACTTGGTCGGTCGCGAAAACTCCAAAATCCTTTGCTAAACCATCGACCTCATCCTGCAACGTCAGGCCCTGCACTGTCAGATCGTTGGCGTAGGTGAGCACAAGCAGGGCGGCACTGATTCCGTCTTTATCTCCACTCAAGTCCGGCCGCACGCAATAACCGAGTGCCTCTTCGTATCCGTAGGCGAGCCCTTCGACTTTGCCAATCCATTTGAAACCGGTGAGGGTTTGCTTCCACTGTTGGCCATGTTTCTTCGCGAGCAGTCCAAGTTGGCGACTGGAGACGATCGAGTTCGCGAACGTTCCTTGGGTTCCATCGTGCAAAAGTCGTCGAGCGAGAAGGCAACCCAATTCGTCGCCAGTCAGCGTGCGGTGCCCCTCGTCGACCCGAATAGCGACTGCAAGTCGGTCCGCATCAGGATCGTGTGCAATGGCGATATCAGCAGTATGTTTGGCGGCTAAGTCGAGCACCATGTCCATAGCGCCAGCTTCTTCAGGGTTCGGGAACGGGAGGGTCGGAAAGTTCGGATCGGCTTCCCGCTGCTGGTCCACGACATGGATCTGGTCGAATCCACAGCGTTCGGCGGCGGCGAGAAAAGACTTAGCGCCAACACCATGCATAGGTGTGTAGGCGATTGTGATGGCCTGGGTTCGGGGGGTGTGAGCTTCGCATATGGCGTCGATATAGGCCGTTTCAATGTCGTCACCGAGCACGATGTAGTCGGAATTACGTGGGAGTTCCTCGTATGCGCCGATCGCGCGAATGTGCTGTGTGATGTGCGTATCGGTAGGGGCGGCGATCTGAGTGCCGTCACCGAGATACACCTTGTAGCCGTTGTCGGAAGCGGGATTGTGCGATGCGGTGACCATTACGCCGGCATCTGCCCCGAGGTACCGAATGGCGAATGCTAAAACGGGAGTGGGCAGTGGCTTCGGCAAGACTAAGACATCGAGTCCTGCGCCCCGCATGACTTCTGCTGATTCACGAGCGAAATCGACCGATTTATGTCG
>JBEBSZ010000040.1:0-12410 GCA_040394025.1 Aeromicrobium sp. | reverse complement strand
ATGTGGATGTCGATCGTGGCGTGGACCCTCATGAGTATTGGGATCAGATAGCCACTGAGGTTTACGACGACGTCTACGACATCATCACCACCGAATATGGGAAAGTGACATGATCTCGGCACACTCTGGTGACGCTAGCTTTATTGGGCTGTAAGGTGCGGGCGTGTCGCATATCGAATCATGTCCCAGATATGTTCCGTACAATTCAGAAAAGGAAATGATTGGAAAGACAGATAACTTTGAACGGGCTTCTGCATGGCGAAGTTTAGTGACTTCGCTGATGCTTATCAGTCCGCGTGGGTGAAATCCCATTCAAAGGGAATACATGACCTCACGTGTTTTCACGAAGAAGTCTCACGTCTGAAAGTCGCGAGCCTCTACCCGGATGGGGAAACATTCCGCGCAGGTTTGGACTATTGGGGTGGCCTATGGAGCGAAGGCGTTGAACCGAAATCACTCGGGCGAAGGCTTTCGCAGGATGCTTTCAAAGCTACGTCGCGAACGGTTCGCGACCTATTTTCAATCTTCCGAATCGGCAGACACGCGCGGATTCCTAAGTGGCTTCGAATTCCTAAGCACATTTCTCCGGTTCGAGACTCTCCTGTGGATTCTAAGTCTGTGTTTCTCGACCTAGACGTTGATGTTCAAGAAGTCTCTTTTCTTAACTCTCTTGTCGCTGCTCTTGAAATAGTCGATGAGCATATCGATGATGACGGGGATCTGGTTTCCACGCGACTAGTGGATGCGTGGATGCGTCCATCGGGGCGTGGACATTGTGTCGAGGTTGTCATCGGAAACGAGAGACTGACGAGCGTTAAATTGCCCGAAAAACATGCAACCATCGTGGAAGCCCTAGCTGCTCGTGGACTGTCGATTATTGGCTATATCAGTCTCCAAACAGTGGACTCGGAAACGTATGTCAATGCGTGTTTCTATTTCCCGCAAAGTGACGAGTGAAAGGTTTACTGCATGAGCAGGGGCCATTGTCACCAATACCCGAAGAACACCCGCCTTTAGTACAGACTGCGTGTAAGCGGTGTTCTTCAAGGATGAGGGGAATGTGCGGAAAATGGCTATCTCAAAGCATTCTTTTGAGCGCGAACTGCGTCGAGAGATTAGACGTGCTTTCCCCCTTCTAACTTCTCGGTCGTTTGCTGCGGGCCCAGAATTTACGATTTTCGAAAGTTGCCAAGCTGATACGTCGTTGGATGAAGATACCGTTCGAATTGTGAGAGAAGCATCGGCGCGCTGGGGTGACACGTCGATGGGAATTTTTTATCTTACGGACTCGCGTTGGCCGCGATTAAAAACGGTGGCGTTGACTGCGGTATTAGATTTCGATTCGGAATTCATTTCTCACTTAGAGACCATGCTAGGCGAGTTCAACGGGATCACCGATGCAGGATATCGAGACGTATTTATTGCAGGAAATTCGAAACAATGGGTCTTTGCGTTTGATGCGCTCTTGGATTTTGGCACCCATATTCTTGTCGAACGATCTCTGGGGATAGCGGGCATAGAGCGCTGAATGCGGATACGGTTCCCGAGAGTGGGCTCGACCTGCCACTCGTCGAAATGGGTCGGCGAGGGATGGTTCAACGAGTGCTCCGGAGTATTCCTGACCAAGGCTCGGGTGGGTGGATCCTCGTCAAGGCCGAATGTTGTCTTGGTGAATTGTGATGCAGTCTAGCTCTTGCCACATGCCTTGGGTCCTTCGATCATCACGGTGCCGATCGTGTGTAAGCGTCGTTCGAGTTCTCCGTCAGCAATGCGGGGAGGTAGTTAACCAAGAGCTCTGTCCTTCAGATTTCATAAATTCTATCTGCGATTTTGCGTACGTGTCACTCGACATTCTGCATGCCTATGAGTCGACGTTTTGCTTGGGAAGCGATCGCAGTTGGCCTCACTGCTGGGCCTACAAGGAAGCATTTCTGATGACGTCGCGTCTGCGGCTCGGTGTCCTTTTCATCGGTCACGACTGGTTGCGGTTGGAATAACTGTGGCCACGGCTTTGTCTGCATCGAGGCGTCCTTCTAGCACAGCTCGCCCTTGTGGCAAGTGCCTTCTTGCCCGGGAAGTGGCCTGCAAACTGTTGGCCTTTTTCCCTGTCGATTATTGCAATTCTTTTAGTTTTGACCAACGTTTTCATATTGATGCCGTGGTGCATTCACAAAGATAGGACACAGGCGCAAGTGCTTGGCCGCGATGCCGTGGGCAGCCAGGGTGTTCGCGGAGGGTGGACCCCTCCCGAAGTGAGGGATCTACTGGGATGAGAATCAGCAGTGGCTGTATTCCTTGGAAGATTTAGCCTGAATCTGCCGCATAGATAGGCGACACTGTGATCAAATTGTTATTCCAGTTGGATAAGTTACCGCCTGTGAAACCACATGTGCCGGTTCCTGCGCACGGAAGTAGTGAGGCAAAAATGACTTCGGAGAAGTTAAGATTTCCCGATGTGCACATCCTCCTGATGTGGTGGATGGTCGGTTGGATCGTGAAGTTCGTTATTGGCTACTTTGACTTAGGTATCCAAGAGCCCGTTGGGTGGATTTTCGCGGGAGTGCTCTTTATCGCTTGCGTGCACATTATTGTTCGGAACCGTAAGTAAACCAAGCTGAAATCTTAATTCCTTGCTTGCCCGGTAGCTGCCGTGGTGATCGAAGCAAAAACGCAATAGGCGATAAATAGGTGGGCCGCCACCTAAGTGACGGCCCACCTAATTAGTCCTAAAGAGCTCAGACCGTTTTCACGATATAGACATCACATGGCGCATGCTGAGCAACGGATGCTGCCACACTGCCAAGAATCCGGCCGATGCCCTGAACGCGACGGTTACCCACCACGATGAGGCTCGCATTGCGACGCTTGGCTTCGTCAACGAGAGCGTCTGCTGGCTTGCCGTGCATAGCGACGACTTCAATGTCTGCACCTGAGCTAGCGATATTACGAGCAACTGCGTCAGCGGTGGCCTCGGCTTCATCGTGAGAAGAGATGACCCACACATCGTCGCCGATTTCAATGCGTTCAATGTTTGCTTTGTCGAAAGCAATCATGACGACAAGTTTTGAGTCGGACTGAACTGCCAATTCTGCGGCGCGCTCGGCTGCCTTCTGTGCAGTCTCGGAACCGTCCACGCCAACAATAACGACCTTGTCCATTTTCCAACCTCCGATAGCGTGTTCGCCGTTGAACACTGTAATGAGAATTTCACTTATATTCTCTCGTGAATCAGGGCCAAGAGCAATATCTTTGAGGGGCGATAATGGTCTCACTTGACTCACATGCAGCTCAGCCTAGTTCGATTGATGAGCGGGACAATCGAGTCACTTCAACCTCAGCGGAATACATGAAGATCGACGCTTCTGTTCAACTGGGTTTTATCCCGCTAAAGCACTGTTAGTTGTCAAGGTTTTCATCGGCCCATATGAGAGTATGAGAGCGCCTGAAAGGACATCTCTATGCCATTTGCTATGGTCGCCGCCATTTCTCTTGCCGTGTTCACATTGGTGGCATGGCTGATGACACCGAAAAAGAAGGCGAAAGGTACTGCCAAAGGCAACGAATCTACGGCTGCAGACCAGAGTGCTCCGCTCGACGCGGCCTACCGCAACACCGTGAAGGCGATTACCTACGGTTTAGGTGCGCTAACTGTGGTGGCTCTGGTTGCCTCGATGGTGACGATGGTGCCGACTCGCGAGATTGGCGTCGTGACCTCCTTCGGTCGCCCCGTCGGCACGCTGCCCAATGGTCTGCACGTGAAAGCGCCATGGCATAAGGTCCCGAAACTTGATGGCGCAATTCAAACCGACAACTTTGCGGGTGATCGTGCCATCGATATTCGTATCGGAAATGGTTCGACTGCCGGAGTAGACGCCACCATTCGCTGGCGCATTCGGATTGAGGCAGGCACGGAGCTGTATCAGGACTATCGCGAGATGGAGAGCATTCGCGATTCGCTCATCACGCGTGAACTCAAAGCTGCACTCAACGAAGTCTTGGGTAGCTACGATCCTTTGGCCTCCGTTAAAGCTGCCGAATCCGGTTCGGCTGGTGTTGATTTGAACCAGTATTCGAAAGAAACCCAAGAAGCTTTGAGCCGTCGTGTTGGCTCGGACGTTGAGGTACTTTCTGTCATTTTGCCGCTCATGCGTTTTGACAAACAAACCCAAGAGAAGATCAATGCCTACCAAGCAGAGGTAGCTAATACACGCATTGCGCAACAACGCGAAGCGACCGCGAAGGCGCAAGCTCAAGCCAACCGCAATTTAGCGTCCTCGGTGTCCAAAGACCCGAATGTGCTCGTATCAAAATGCCTCGATGTCCTTGAAGAAATGGTCAAAGAGAAGCAGCCCGTACCGATCGGGTTCTCTTGCTGGCCTGGCGGCAGTGCTACGTCTGTCGTGCTACCAAAGGCCGACTGAAACGACGGATAAAGCACGGCACTGATATTAAAACTCCAAGAGTCAAGCCGTGATCGTTCTTTAGGTGTACTGTTCTAAAAAATCGCCTGAGGAGGAGTTGGCATGAGCAACGGCCGCAGCATTTTTATCAGTGGTGCAGCAACTGGAATCGGTGCCGAAGTTGCCCGCAGATTCCTCAATTTGGGTTGGAAAGTCGGTGTTTATGACATCTCGGAGATAGATCCAGAAGACTACCCAACCACGGCCGGAACACTTGTGACCGGGCACCTAGATGTCACCGATCCAGAGCAATGGCGCCAAGCTCTCGTTGACTTTTGTGGTGTCGGCGGCTCGCTGGATGTCCTAGTGAATAACGCAGGAATCTTGTTTTCGGGTCCCTTCGAAGAGATCACGATTGAGCAACACCGCGCCACGGTTGAGGTCAATGTTGCGGGTACTCTCAACGGTTGCCACACCGCTCACGAGTACCTTTTCCGAGCCCGAGGAGCAACGGTCGTTAACTTGTGTTCGGCTTCAGCAATCTACGGCCAACCAGAACTGGCCACCTATTCAGCCACAAAATTTGCCGTCCGCGGGCTGACCGAAGCGCTCGAGATCGAGTGGCAAAAACATGATATTCGTGTGCTTGCGATGTGGCCCCTATTTGTCGCCACCAAGATGGTCGACGGCATGGAGATCGGTTCGGCTAAAGCCCTCGGTGTTCGGCTTGGCCCGGAGGATGTTGCCGATGAACTAGTCGCCGCAGTCTTATATCCAAGTCGAATGCCAAAGGTTCATTACCCCGTCGGTATGCAAGCCAAGGTTCTTTCCAATGTCGCCAAATTCATGCCCGCGTGGCTTAACCGGGCGACAAATATGAGCTTCACAGGCCGCTGACTTTTGGCACCAAGAATTGTGCGAGGCTTCTTGTCATGAACGCGCACCTATTTGTTGACGTCATCGTTGCCCTCGTCATCATCTGCGGCCTAGTTGGTGTCGTTATTCAGGTCATTCCAGGCCTGCTCCTCGTGGGTGGCGCGGTTCTCGTCTGGGGCTTGTTCACCGGCGGAACTGTCGGCTGGACGATGGTCGTCTTTGCAGTCATCATTGTGGCGCTAGGGATGGTCCTGAAGTTCCTCATTGCTGGGAAATACTTGATGCGAGAAGGCGTACCAAATCGCAGTCTAGTGATTGGTGCAGTTTTAGGAATTGCAGGATTTTTCGTCATTCCAGTCGTTGGCCTATTTATCGGCTTTATTGGCGGAATCTATCTCGCCGAATGGCAACGGCTGCAAGACCCAAACGCGGCCAAAGATGCTACGTGGGTGGCACTCAAAGCTACCGGACTTTCAATCTTGATTGAACTCGCTGCCGCTTTGACACTGACTGCGGCGTGGGTCGTCGCCCTGTTTTTGCACTAAGGCTGCGTTCAGAGCGACGACCACAGCACGTCAGCCAGCGATAACGGGAACCTCGGCTAACGCTTCCGCAAGCGCAGCATCTGAAAGTTCGTCATCCTCAAGGTTGCCACTCAAGTAGGACTCGTAAGCCCCAAGTTCAAGCAGCCCATGGCCGGAAAGTCCGATAACAATGACCGGCGACGTGCCCTGTTCTGTCGCTTCGAGTGCGAAACGGCGTGCTTGAGCTATCGCATGCGAGGACTCGGGAGCGGGAACGATGCCCTCAGTGCGAGCAAACGTTAGCGCGGCGTCGAAGCATTCGCGCTGATGCAACGCTCGGGCTTCGATGTGTCCTTCATGTACCGCGTGCGAAACCAAAGGCGCCATGGCGTGGTAGCGCAAGCCGCCCGCGTGAATTGGCGATGGCACGAAAGAGTGGCCGAGCGTGTACATCTTCATCAGGGGAGTCATGCCACCGGTATCACCGAAGTCATAGCGATACTCACCGCGCGTGAGAGTAGGGCAGGAAGCGGGTTCAACAGCGACGACGCGAGTGTTTGCCTTGCCGTGGAAGTTTTCACGGAGGAACGGGAAGGTGAGACCAGCGAGGTTCGAGCCACCCCCAGCACATCCGACAACGATGTCTGCACCCTTTTCGCCCGCCATGTCGAGTTGCAGAAGTGCTTCTTCACCGATGATGGTCTGATGCAAAAGCACATGGTTCAATACTGAACCGAGCGCGTATTTGATGCCGGGATCTTGTGCTGCAACTTCCACTGCCTCAGTAATGGCGATGCCAAGTGAGCCCGGGTGATCGGCAGGCAGAGTCTTGCCGAACTCGGTGAGCTGGCTGGGGGAGCGGTGTACTTTGCCGCCGTAAACCTCAATGAGAGTGCGACGTTGTGGTTTGGTGTCGAAGGAAGCACCAACCTGCCATACTTCACATTCCATGTCGAAGAGAGCCGAAGCGTAGGCGAGCGCGGTGCCCCATTGACCAGCGCCAGTCTCAGTGGTGAGTTTCTTAATGCCGTTGATCGAGTTGTAGTACACCTGTGGGATCGAGGTGTTGGTTTTGTGCGAACCGGCTGGTGAAACACCCTCGTACTTGTAATAAATACGAGCGCTCGTGCCGAGGGCTTTTTCCCAGGTGCGAGCGCGCACGAGAGGAGACGGACGGTATTGACGGTAAACGGCACGAACCGGCTCGGGGATTTCGACGTACTGATCTGTCGTCACTTCCTGAGCAATGAGTTCTGGCGGAAACAATGCCGCTAGATCGTCTGGACCGACTGGTTGGTGGGTGCCTGGATGCAATGGCGGTGGTGGAGGGGTCGGGAAGTCCGCGACGATGTTGTACCAATGGGTGGGCATTTGGGATTCGTCGAGGACGAATCGTAGGTTCTCGCTCATGGGGATCCTTTACTTCGAAGTGACTGCTCGTGATCCTAGTTGCCCGCCCGGTGAGTGTTTGATCTAGGTCACACTCGCGATCAGAGTAGGTCAGCGCGCAGGTCTGCTGCCGAACGCGGTGAAAGTAAACCGGGCGGAATGTCGAACACAGTTTTTGCACCGAACTGTTGGTTTTGCGCGAGACGATGAGCGGCGCGAGCGTAAGCCACCAAGACGCTAGCCGTGAACTCGGGATTGTTGTCTAGGGTGAGGCCGAACTCGACCACATCACGGTGAGAATCGCTTGTGTTTCCGCTGCGAAAAACGCGACCGCCATGCGGCATAACGCTGTGGTTCGCGGCGAGTTCTTCGGCCGAAATGAAGTTGACGGTGGTGTCGTAGTCGGCGAAGTAGTCCGGCATGGTCACGATTGCTTCTTCGACCGCAGCCGCATCGGCGCTATCGTCGAGCACAACCCAGCATTCGCGACGATGCTTCTCGCGTGTTGTGAAGGATGGCCGTTTGCCGGCACGGACTGCCTCCAAAGCAGATTCTGAGGGAATCGTGTACTGCACGCCGTTCGCAACGCCCGGCACTCGACGCACCGCGTCCGAGTGGCCTTGGCTCAAACCGCGACCCCAGAAGGTGTAAGTTTCGCCCGCAGGCAACACAGCCTCACCATAGAGTCGAGCGATCGAAAACAGGCCCGGATCCCAGCCGGTAGAAATGACGGCGGTTGTCCCAGCATTCCGTGCTGCAGAATCAACACGATCAAAATAGTCAGGTATCTTCGCATGCGTGTCAAAACTGTCGACCGTCGTATATAAGGCTGCAATTTCGGGTCCTTGAACCGGTAAATCTTCTTTAGACCCACCGCAGAGAATGACAACATCCAGATCCTCAGCACCACGGGTGAGATCGGTCCATGACTTCACTAGCGTGTCAGAGTTCAATGTCTGTACGCTGTTTGGCTCACGGCGGGTATAGACCGCCGCCAGACGGATGTCCGGGTTTAGGGCCATGGCGGTTTCGACACCGCGACCCAAATTTCCATAACCGGCAATTCCAACATTGATTACTGCGTTCTCGGTAGTCACCTTGGCAGTCTAGGTCCAAGGTGACTACCGACAGTTATGACGGGTTTACTGAGCCACTCAAGCCCAGATCGCTACCCGTTCGTCCGGTGCCAGCCACAGGCCATCATTCGGAGTAGTTTCAAAAGCCGCATGGAAGGCATGCAGATTGCGGACGACTTGATTACAGCGGAACTCCGGCGGTGAATGTGGATCGATCGTTAAACGCCGCACTGTCTCTTCGGCGCGTACTTTGCCGCGCCAAGCTTGAGCCCACGACAAGAAGAAGCGTTGATCGCGACTTAGGCCATCTGTCATCGGATCGTCTTGGCCTGCTGTAGCGAGTCCGAGCGCGATGTGTGCGATAGCCAAGCCCCCAAGGTCGCCAATGTTCTCGCCGATGGTGAGTTCGCCATTGACTTTCTGGCCGTCTGCGCTTTCTGGCGACAGGTCGCCATATTGAGCGACCAAGCTCGACGTCATGGCTTCGAAGGCTTGGCGATCGGCATCAGTCCACCAGTTTCTGAGCGCACCGGTTCCGTCGTATTGCGATCCCTGGTCATCGAAACCGTGCCCGATTTCGTGTCCGATGACAGCGCCAATAGCGCCATAGTTCACTGCGTCGTCGGCCTCGACGGAGAAAAATGGAGCCTGCAAAATTGCGGCCGGAAAGACAATTTCATTCATCGTCGGGTTGTAGTATGCGTTGACGGTCTGAGGCGTCATGTACCACTCGTCGCGGTCAATCGGCTGACCGATCTTGGCGAGTTCGCGATCAACTGCCACTGACTGTGCACGGTTGGCGTTCCCCAACAGATCACCCGGATCAGTATCGAGCGCCGAATAGTCCTTGAACGTCACCGGGTGGCCAATTTTGGGCGTGAATGACTCAAGTTTTGTGAGAGCTTCGGCCTTGGTTTCCTCACTCATCCACGATAAGCCGGTGATTGACTGGCGATAAGCCTCAATCAGGTTGTCGATCATCGCACTCATCCGCGTGCGAGCTTCCCCGCCGAAGTGCTCGTCGACGTAGATCTTGCCGATAGCTTCACCCATCGCGCCCTCGACGAATGCTATGCCGCGTTTCCAGCGAGGGCGTAGTTCGCTCGTTCCCGAAAGGGTGCGGCCATAAAATGAAAAGTTTTCTTCTACGAAAGCGTCGCTCAAATAAGGGGCAGCACCGTGAATGATTTGCCAACGGAGCCAGTCTTGCCATGCCGGTAAATGATCCTCAGAAAGAAGCGCGTTGAGTCCGTCGAGATAGGACGGCTGGCTCACGATGACTTCGTTCAAGACCTCGGGCTTGATGTCCGCGGCTTGAGCCCACATATCCCAATCGAAGTTGTCAAGTGCTTCGCGAAGCTCGGCAAAAGAGCGCAGGTTGTAGGTCTTGTTTGCATCTCGGCACGCCACACGATCCCAATGTGTAGCTGCGAGGTCGGACTCGAGCCCGACGATACGGTCGGTGCGAGCTTCGACTTCGTCGAGTCCGGCTAGCGTCAACATCGCAGAAATGTGGGCACGGTGTGCTTCACGGATCGGTGTGAACTGCTCTTCGCGGTAATACGACTCGTCGGGAAGACTGATTCCGGCTTGCACGATATGAGCGAGATAACGATCAGGGTTTCCACGATCCGGGCCAATCCACATGCCGATGATGCTCGGTGTGCCCTTGCGTTCGAGTGCTCCTAATACGCGACCGACATCAGCGATTGAAGTCATGCCATCAACGAGCGAAAGCGGTTCCTTGAGAGGGGCAGCCCCTAGTGCTTCGATGCGTTCGATATCCATGAAACTGCGATAGAGATCGCCGATCTTGCGCTGTTCCTCACTTGTTGGATCCTCTGCGCATCGCTCCACGATCTCGCGAATAATTCGCTCTGATTCATCAACGAGATCAACGAAAGCACCAGCTGTCGCCCGGTCGGGTTGGATGTCAGTTTTTTCTAACCAAGGGCCATTCACATGACGAAAAAGATCGTCTTGAGGGCGGGTATGGGAATCGACGTCGGAAATATTCAAGCCTTTGCTCACGCGGCTAGGCTACACATTGTGGCGAAAAGGCAAAAGGTTCGAGTGACGATTACGGTCGAGCGAGTAACTGACCTCTCACCATCACTGCGCAGACTTATTTTCAGTTGTTCGGATTTTGACGCCTTTAGCGCCCAGTTTGGCGATTCGACAGATGCCTATGTGAAACTCGTATTCCCAAGTGCTGATGGTGATCAAATCCGCACTTATACAGTGGCCAAACTGGATCGTGACGCCCGCGAAATCGTGATCGATTTTGTTATTCACGGCGATCAAGGGATTGCCGGCCCGTGGGCGCGTGATGTGCAGGTCGGCCAAAGTATCGATCTTATGGGCCCTGGTGGTGCCTACCGTCCGGATGTTGCGGCCGACCATCACCTTTTTGTGGGCGATGAGGCTGCGATTCCCGCGATTGCTGCTTCGCTCCGGGTGCTGTCTCCTGCTGTCAAAGCGACGGCGTTTATTGAGGTAGATGATGCCGCACACGAAATCGATTTGCCAACGGACGCTCAACTCGATCTACGTTGGTTGCACCGTGCGCCCGCAGAGGCCGGAACCACCTCCTTACTTTTTGATGCAGTTCAAGCATGGCCTTGGCCTAGCGGTCGTGTACAAGCGTTTGTGCACGGTGAATCGGCGTTACTCAAGTCGGTTCGTCCCTATTTATTGGCTGGCAAGGTCGAGCGCCGTGACATTTCTGTTTCGGCCTATTGGCGACGCGGGGTTGACGAGCAAGGGTTCTGTGACTGGAAAGCCAGCCAAACCGATGCTGTGATGCGTCCCGGAGACTAGGCGCGAGTGAACAGGTAATGTCTTCTCGTGACCACATTGCGAAACGTAGCAGTCATTCTCGCTGGCGGAACAGGTACTCGAGTCGGACTATCGATTCCTAAGCAACTCATCAAAATCGCAGGCAAGACGATTTTGGAACACACGATTTCGGTGTTCAATGACGCTCCCGACGTCGACGAAATTATTATTTTGATGGCGCAAGGTCACCTTGACCCGGTGCACGCAATCGTGCGTGACGGTGCATATCCCAAGGTCACTCAAGTCCTTGAGGGCGGTGCGACTCGCAACGAAACGACGAGTCTCGCGCTCAATGCTTTGGGTGACGACGAGTGCAATGTTTTGTTCCACGATGCGGTTCGGCCACTGGTCTCACAAAAGATCATCAGTGACGTCGTCGAGGCCCTTGAAACATATGAGGCCGTTGATACGGCGATACCTTCAGCCGACACCATCGTGCAAGTGCACGCGGAGCGCACGGAAACGTACGACACTATCGAAGATGTGCTCAAACGGGATTTGTTGCGCCGCGGTCAGACCCCGCAAGCATTCCGAGCCTCGGTTATTCGGCGAGCTTATGAGTTGGCCTGGCAGGATCCGAATTTCACCGCGACAGACGACTGCACTGTTGTATTGCGCTATTGCCCAGATGTGCCGATCGCGGTCGTTGACGGTCATGAACGCAATATGAAAGTTACCGAACCTATTGATGTTTATATTGCAGACAAACTGTTCCAGTTGGCGTCTGCCGAGAGCCCGACCGAGTTTGATGACGAAGAGCATCGCTCGGCGCTGGACGGCAAAGTCATGGTGATCTTCGGCGGCTCTTATGGCATTGGCGGTGATATTGCTGCTCTTGCTGAGTCTTTTGGTGCTCGGGTTTTCACGTTCAGTCGATCATCCACGGGCACTCACGTGGACCGGCGTGAAGATGTGGCTGCCGCTGCAGCGCAAGTACTGGCTGAAACAGGTCGTATCGATTATGTCGTCAATACTGCTGGTATTTTGCCCATTGGTGACTTGGTGGAAACCTCCGAGGAAACTATTTGGTCTGCCACTGAAATTAACTATTTGGCGCCAATCTTTATTGCCCAACAGTTCAAAGAAGCGTTGACCGAGACGAATGGTTCCTTGCTTTTGTTCACGTCTTCGTCGTATACGCGTGGGCGGAAAGGCTATTCCCTTTACAGTTCCGCGAAGGCTGCAACCGTCAACTTGACGCAAGCTTTGGCCGACGAGTGGGCAGGGGAGGTGCGTGTCAATTGCGTCAACCCTGAACGCACCGGTACGCCGATGCGGACCAAGGCCTTCGGTGAGGAACCCGAGGG
>JBEBSZ010000039.1:0-12456 GCA_040394025.1 Aeromicrobium sp. | reverse complement strand
TCCTCATGATTCGACACCACTGCCACCACATCAATCGGCAGTAGTCCCTCACGACGCTGGAACAAAATATGGTTCAAAACGTGTCCCTGTTTTGACACCATCACCACGACCCGAAGCGGCGCCGCAGCATCGTGCAAGTCCCAGCTCATGCCAAAGGGCTCCAACACTGGAGTAAGTCGCTGTTTAACCTCGTCGAGTACGGCAACACTCGGCGTCCCAAACCGCACCCGCATGAAGAACCGCCCAGTGTCAGGGTCGGCATACTGCTGGCTGTCGTTAATCGTGCAACCATCCTGAGCTAACGCCGATGACACCGCAGCCACGATCCCCACCCGATCGGGGCAGGAAAGGGTCAAAACAAAATCCGGGTGAGTCATAACTCATGATCCTAGTCCGCCCACTCAGCACGGGAGGAACCACTGATCAACTCACACTTTGACCAGCATTTTGCCCGTATTCGCGCCGGTGAACAGGCCCTCCATTGCAGCAACCGAATTATCCAAGCCTTCAACGATCGTCTCGCGATATTTCAGCTGGCTGGAAACCACCCATTGGGTTGCTTCTTCAATGAACTGCGGACGCAGGTCGTAGAAGTCGCTAACGATAAATCCTTGTACCAAGAGACGCTTTCCGACGATCCAAAACAGGTTCTTGGGGCCGGCCGGTGCCGCCTCAGTGTTGTAGTCAGCTATCGACCCGCACATCACAAACCGAGCATGCTCATTGGCCACATCGAGCGCTGCTTCGAGATGGTCATAACCAACGTTGTCAAAATAAACGTCAATGCCCTCGGGAGCTAGCTCTCGCAACTGTTCCATTACGGGCGCTTCACGGTAGTTAATCACGGCATCGAAACCGAGTTCACGCAACCATTCGGCCTTGTGCGCCGAACCCGTGCTGCCAATCACCCTGCAACCTTTGATTTTCGCAATCTGACCAACCATGCTGCCCACTGCACCCGCAGCACCCGAAACAAAAACAGTCTCGCCAGCTTGAGGCTTAGCAATCACATGCAAACCAGACCAAGCCGTCAGCCCTGGCATACCTAAAGCGCCCAGATAGGCGCTAGGCGAAACCTGCGAAACATCGATCGGAGTAACGAACCGGCCGTGTAATACCGCAAAATCACGCCAACCGAATTCGTGGGATACCCAGTCGCCGACACTAAACGCCTCATCATTCGACTCAACAACTTGGCCTACCGCACCGCCTGTCATGACCTTGCCTAGTTCAAATGGCGGGGTGTAGTTCTTACCCGCGTTCATCCGACGACGCATATACGGGTCAACAGAAATGTATTCGTTACGCACGAGAATCTGTCCCTGCTTCAACTCCGGGATCTCGGCTTCAACCAGCGCGAAGTCTTCAGAAACCAAAACTCGATCCGGACGACGAACAAGATGCACTTGGCGGCTAACAGTCATGTCCACACTTTGCCATTTGGCCTCCGCAGTACATCATGTGGTCCATGTAACACGGAGATACCTTCAGCTCATGGTCCGCACGGACCCAACATCGCGGGACTGCCATAGGTTGAGTTCCAGAACTGCCGGGGCCCGAGTTCCAGAACTGGCGATCTGTGAGACTCAGCGAACGAAGTCATCCCAATTCGTTGACAAGTATTCAAGAAAAGCTGGACCAACCTCTTGACCTACCAAATGTTCGGCCGATACGGGTTGCGGTGTCGACACGAATTCAGCATCACCAGCCACCTGCGCAGGGAAATCGTGGTGAATGATCCCCGCAGTGCCGATAGTGACAAAATCTGCACCCTTTTCGAGACACCACGCAGCATCAGAGGCCGAGAGAATCTTGCCTGCCACCCCAAGTCGAGCATTACCGCGCGGCAGATCAATGAACTCGTCGATCAGTAGCTCACGTGTCCCAGTCGGACCGGACATGCTGAACACATCCCACAGCGACATATCGACATGATCGACCTTGCCCGAGGCCATGAGGGAACTCACTAACTCTTGCGCCTCCGGAATCGTGATACCCGCACCTTCCGGGGTGAGACGCACACCAAGATGGAAGTCTGGACCAGTGACAGCTCGAATACCATCAATAATCTCGCGGTAAATGCGGCTTCTGTTAGCTAAAGACCCACCCCAACCGTCCTCCCGATGGTTGTGACGGCCGTCAAGAAACTGACACAACAAGTATCCGTGGGCACCATGTAGTTGCACGCCATCAAATCCTGCGCGTTCTGCCCGCTGCGCACCGGACACAAACCAGTCGATGACTTCGCCAATCTCGGACAAGGTCAAGGCTCGCGTGTTTTCCTCCGGGTTATCCCAAGGCGCCAACCGCGATCCCTCGTCACCGAGCGCGCGGCGACCGCCATGATGCAACTGCACCAAAGCAACACTGCCCAACGATTTGATTCCCTCAGCAAGTCGACTTAAGCCCGCCAAGTGTTCATCACCGCTGATACCTAACTGACCGTCCCAAGCACGGCCGCTGCGATGGACATAGGTCGCACACGTCATTGTCATTCCAAAACCACCACGTGCACGAGCTGTCAACCAACGGTATTCGTCATCGCCGAGCGTGCCGTCGCCGTTGCTTTGTTTATTCGTGAGCGGAGCAAGGGCAAAGCGATTTGGCCACTGAGGACCATGATCGAAGCCGAGTGGCTCATGCAATCGGTCAACCATGGCATCTCCCAAAAATATCCGCGCTATTCGGCGCGAGACCGTAAATCCGCTTCTTCGTTTGACCCTACCTACAGTACTTAGATTGCTAACACGAGACTTCAGTACAAAAAATTCCCATCGAAAAGATCAAGCACACGAACACACTCGACACAACATGGGAAAGTTGCACAATGGCATCAAAAACGACCTCGGGCTCCAAGATCACGTGGAACATGGCAGTGATCGTCGGCATCGTTGCTGCGCTCACGGTAATCACAGCGATTCTGTACGCGAACCGAGGCGTACCAGACCAAAGTGCTACTCCGGGAGCACCCCGCAACGAGACGCCTACAATCTCGACGCCATCCAATACGGAAGTGAACCCAGATTCACGAATTGTGGTGGCCATATCGATCGATGGATTGAATCCTGACGCGTTCGACATGGTTTCAGCTGAGAGTGCACCAAACATCACGAAGGTACTCACTCAGGGCGCCACGACGTTGAACGCTCGTACTTCAAGTCAGTCAACAGAGACTTTGCCCAACCATGCAGGCATGCTGACGGGCCGTGAAGTCACTGGCCAACAAGGACACGGCGTGAAGCGCAACCGTGACAACGGAAAAACTATTGCGAATGATGCTAAGCAGTACGTTCCGAGCATATTCGATGTGGCGCATGATCACGGTCTGAGAACGGCATTCTTCGCTGAGAAGGACAAGTTCGCTTTCTTTGCTCGCTCTTGGGACAAAAAGAATGGTGCGGCGGACTCAATTGGCGAAGACAACGGACGAAGCAAGATCGACACATCACGCATCGCGTCTGCGAAGACGATCACTGATGAGGCCAAAGAGGCAATCAACGCCCAAGAGACGGATCTCATTTTCTTGCATCTTTCGGGTACAGATAAAGCAGGGCATAAATATGGTTGGCTCAGCCACGAATATTTGAATGCGTTCTTAGAGATTGACGGGCTACTGGGGACTTTGCTGGACGCGGCAGAGGAGTCCGAACGGCCTGTCTCTTTTCTTATCACGAGCGACCATGGCGGCGCGCCTGATAAAGAAAATCACAAGAAGACTGAACTGCTCGCCAACAATCGCATCCCATTCATCGCGTACGGCGGTGGAGTTGCGCAAGGGGCTGACCTTTACCTGCTCAACCCTAAACGCGAAAATCCGCAAACCGAGGTGGCACACGATCCAGCAGTGCCGGTCATCAGAAATATGGACGTCGCCAACACGGCGCTCACCCTGCTCGGGTTACCTAGCTTAAGCAAAACTGCTTCGGCTGAATGGCCCGCTTTGGTCTTGGATTGAGCCAACGGAACCACAGAGACATTTTGGGTTCTTCAGACTTGGGCGGGGCTCTCCGTGACCCTAGCTTCACCCACGTTTTTGGGTTCACACGTAGCTAATAGCTGTTCTTGACTCACAATTCCGACGGTCTCGTGGGAATCAGGAGGCGGGAGGGAACGCGAGGGGAGGGCGTAGGTGAGCGGAGCCCCCGACAGGAATCGAACCCGCGACATCCTTATTACAAGTAAGGCGCTCTACCGTCTGAGCTACAGGGGCGTGGTGCTCTAAAGCACCGGCACCTATCGTAGCGGCCGCACTCAGACTCGTCCCGTGCGGCACCGTTCAACAAATGTTTCATCGACGACATCTTCCGCTGAGAAGCGCGGTGGTTGCACGGACGAACTATTGGCGATCTTGATGAATGTGAGCAAATCCGCGTTTTGCTGCTCGACATCACCGCCAGGTCGAATCACTTCATCGACGACGAGAGCACAGTCGTCAGCTCCAAACTCTTGCCATGACTGTCCCAGTTGTACCTCACCATCGATAGAAGGATCATCAGCACGCCAAGCATGGGTGCGCACCAGAGCGACGAGTCGCTTTTCGCTGTCGTTGCCTACCAACTCCCACAAGACCCGGGTCTGAAATTCCAGATGCAGAGGATGTGCCGACACCACCTGCCAAGCACCTGTCCCCCATATCGACGAAACCGTGAACTCAGGATCAATCGCTGCACCAAGCGCAACATTCTTCGCCGGACCAAGATCGACAAGTGTCGCCAGATGCGCACGCACATCTTCTGGCAAAGAATCAATGACATCTTCAGCTGGACCCAAGGTGGCAGCCGCCCACGTGTTCAGAGTTTCGACCGCGACAACAAATTGTTCTTCATCGACATCGTGCGGAGCTTGGGGTATTTCGCTGAAGGAATCCGAATTGAGATTAATCCATGAAGACGTATCGATATCCGAAAGTTGCATGGGCTCCTCTGAGCCTTGTTGCGATGCTGAACTTTCGGAACCGCAAGCAGCCGTCGAGGCAAGAAGGAAAAGACAAACGATGCAAAGTGCGCGTAGTGATGAGATCACGCCACCAGTATGTACATACTTAGAAATGTGACGAGCCCTACACAATTGCTGCAAGCTACCGATCATCTATCCACTCCGTTTGCGCTGATCGACAGCGACGCGATGTGGAAGAACGCGCAGGACCTCATCCGGCGAGCCAATGGCATGCCAATCCGCTTAGCGACAAAATCTGTGCGAGTACTACCAATCATTAAGACAGTACTCACGCTTGATGGCTTTGCTGGCGCAATGGCCTACTCACTTGCGGAAGCTAACTGGTTGGTCGATAACGGGGTCAACGATGTACTCGTCGCCTACCCGAGCATGGATGCGCAAGCCTACAAAAATTTGCTTGCCGATGAAAACCGACTCGAACGTATTACCGTCATGGTCGATTCAGTCGAGACATTGGACGCCATCGATTCATTTCGAGGCATAGACCGTCGACCCATTCGGGTATGTATTGATGTGGATTCCTCTTACCGTGTCGGCCCCGCCCACCTAGGTGTGCGACGTTCACCCGTGCATTCGCCACGTCAGGCACGCACGCTGGCAAGCGCGATCGAGAACCGTGCTGGTTTTAGCCTCATAGGCTTAATGTTTTATGACGCCCAAATTGCTGGCGTACCAGACACCAGCGCAGCGGTTCGTATCATGAAACAACGTTCTGCGAACGAACTCATCCGACGTCGACGCCGGATCATTAAGGCCGTGTCACAGCACGCAGACCTCACCTTGATCAATGGTGGCGGCACCGGAAGTCTCGACGTAACAGGCAAAGATTCAAACCTGACCGAACTCGCAGCAGGTTCTGGTCTATTTGTCCCTACCCTATTCGACAAATACGACGCATTTTCTGCCCGCCCCTCGGCATACTTTGCTCTCTCGGTTGTTCGCAAACCCGCAGCAAAAATTGCAACTTGCTTCTCAGGTGGATACATCGCTTCTGGACCGGCCGGAGAAAACCGCGTACCAAAACCAGTATGGCCCGAAAAACTCGAGTACCTTGGAACCGAAGGTGCTGGCGAAGTACAAACCCCGCTCAAAGGCGATGCAGCCGCATCTCTCAACATTGGCGATCGCGTGCTATTCCGTCATGCTAAGGCTGGCGAAATGTGCGAACGCTTCAACGACGTAGCGCTCGTGGGCGCTGACGGAAGCATCACGATAGTCCCCACCTACCGGGGCGAAGGGAAAAACTTCGGATGAGCACGTGGACCAACTGGGGCGGAAACGTTTCCGCGAACCCGACCATTCTTCGACCAAAGAACACCCAAGAAGTGCAAGCACTCATCACCAACTCCCCCAGTATCAAAGCGGTGGGAGCAAGCCACTCATTCACGCAGATCGCGGCGACAGACGGGGTGATGCTGAAACTCAACTCGATGAACGGAGTACTCGGACACGATGCAGATCGCCATCGAGTGCGCGTACAAGCAGGAATGAGTCTCAATCAGCTCAACCGTGAACTATTGGCGCTTGGTTTGGCAATGCCGAACCTTGGCGATGTGGATCCCCAGTCGGTCGCTGGAGCCACCTCCACTGGTACGCACGGCACGGGTGCACAGTTGCGCGGCATCGCCGACGCGATCGTCGCGCTGCAACTCGTCACCGCTTCCGGTGACATCCTAGAGATCGACGAAACTCATCCTTGGTTCAATGCAGCACGGGTCGGTTTGGGTGCGCTCGGCGTCATCACCGAAGTGACCTTGCAATGTGTACCTGCCTATCTCTTGCACGCGAACGAACGCCCGATGGCATTACCTGATGTGCTCGACAATCTCGAAACACTAGTGGACTCAAACGATCACTTCGAGTTCTACTGGTTCCCACACACTGAAAAAGCACTCGTAAAAGAAAACAATCGGGTTCCAGAAGGGACTGCACGTAAACCTTTACCCAAGTGGCGTTACCAACTCGATGACGAGTTTCTGTCCAACTCTTTGTACGAACGAGTCCAACGACTCGCCACCAAGCGGCGTAGTTTTGTGCCTACGATCAATAAGATTTCAGGTTCTTTGCTAGGTGCTCGCGAGTACACAGATCATTCCTTTGAAGTGTTCATTTCACCGCGTCGTGTGCGGTTTTGTGAATCCGAGTTCGCATTACCGCGAGCTGCCGCCCACGAGGCCATTGCCGAACTTCAAGCATGGTTTACGAAGACCGACCACCGAATTTCTTTCCCGATAGAGGTTCGTTTCGCGGCCGCTGACGACATCTGGATGTCGACGGGATACCAGCGTGACAATGTCTACATCGCGGTACATCAGTATCACCGGCAGGATTTTGGAGCCTATTTTGCCGCGGCGCAAGAGATCTTTACCTCCTACGAAGGTCGGCCACACTGGGGCAAACTCCACACGCTAGGTGCGGACTATTTTGCTGAGGTGTATCCGCGCTTCGCTGATTTTGTGGCGGTACGTGACGAACTTGATCCAAGCCGTCGGTTCACGAACGACTACCTCGATCGGGTGCTCGGCTGACTCGTCTGAAATCGACAGACCACGAGTTTCCGACACAGCGACGAAAATTAAAGTTGTACTTCTGGCGGTAGTAACAACTAAACTCGGGGACTATGACTGAGACTACTCCGCCATCTTCGGATGAGCAGCCAGAACAGCCAGGGACTACGCCTGACCCAGCTCCTGCATCTGAACAGCATGCCCCACCACCTCCACCGCCACCACCAGCTGCGCCGGTTTACGGCGAAGGCGCGGGTAGCGCCACACCTAGTGGCGTACGGCCCGCCGAACTCATGGACCGCTTCCTTGCGAAGCTCATCGACGGTGTCATCATGTTCGGTGTAAACATGATTCTCGTTGTGTTCATCGTTGCCGGAACAATTTTCAGTTCAGGCAGCAACCGATTCATTACGGGTCTGGTTACTTCCATCGTCACGACACTCATCTACTTGGGCTACTTGGCTTACATGGAACACAGCCAAGGGCGGACAGTCGGCAAGATGGTGATGAAGCTTCGGGTGGTTGGCCCTAATGGTGGCAACCCAACGCTCGAAGAAGCTGTTAAACGAAATATTTGGGCGGCTTTCGGCCTCGCCGGCATCGTTCCTGTCGTTGGCAGCATCGCTGGAAGCATCGCGCAACTCATCGCCGTCATCATGATCGCAGTCGGCATTAGTAACGACACAGTGAATCGTCAAGCTTGGCACGACCAGTTCGCTGGCGGCACCCGCGTCATCAAAGAAGGCTAATTCTCACTAACCCAAACAAGACGGCCGCGTTGCAGAATGAACTGCTCCGCGGCCGTTTTGTTTGCGCAATAGCGCACTCTCAAGAGCGTTTCTTAGCGACCTCGTAGAGGGCGATGCCAGCAGCAACACCGGCATTGAGCGATTCGAGATCAGAAGCCATCGGAATCGACACAATCTGATCGCAACTTTCGGCCACCAACCGCGAAAGACCTCGGCCTTCACTACCCACAACCACCACGAGTGGCCCATCAGCGAGCGTGAGTTCCGGGAGGGTCGCATCTCCATCGGCAGCGAGTCCGATCACCATGAGGCCAGCGTCTTGGAACGATTTAATTGTGCGGGTCAGGTTCGTGACTCGTGCGACCTTCACGCGTGCTGCTGCGCCCGCCGAAGTCTTCCATGCAGCTGCGGTAACGTGCGCGGCCCGTCTTTCGGCAATCACTACACCGTGCACACCAAAACCTGAACTGGAACGAATAACAGCACCCAAATTGCGTGGATCGGTGACGCTGTCAAGCACAACAATGAGCGGGTCTTCTCCGCGTTCGGCGGCGACATCCAGCAGGTCCTGCGGATTGGCGTACTCGTACGCTTCGAGTTTGGCGGCGATACCTTGATGGACAGCCCCTGCGGTCATCGTGTCGAGATCAGTACGCGGCAGTTCGATCAGCGGCCGGTTCTGCACGACTGCTAGGTCGAGAATCTCGCGCACTTTTTGGTCACGGTCAATTCCTTCCGCCACGTATACGGCGGTCAAGGGGACTTCAGCTTGGAGCAGTTCTAAGACCGAATTCCGCCCGGCCACCCACTGCGGACCATCGCTCTTCGAACCGCGTCCCTTCTTAGGTCGCGCCTGCTGTCGCTTTTGTTCAGCTTGCGCCATCTTGTGTTTCTTGTGGTACGGACGATCTTCGGCTTTGGGGGTGGGTCCCTTACCCTCTAACCCCTTGCGGCGACGGCCACCCGAACCGGCAGTGGGATTACCCTTACCGGTCTTTTTGATTGCTCCTCGGCGTTGACTATTTCCTGCCATCGCTACATTCCCTTCACTGACCAACGGGTGCCCGAAGGTGTGTCTTCAAGTTCAACGCCAGCTGCTGTCAGCTGGTCACGAATAGCGTCAGCCACGGCGAAGTTCTTTTCAGCTTTCGCTTCACTACGTTGGCTCAACATCTGATCGACGAGCACGCCAAGCACCTCAGCCTCGCCGCTCGATTCTGCGCCCGGCCACGTGACAGGATCAATCCCCAAAACATCGAGCATGGCCCGGACCGTCGCAAGCTGTTCGGTCACGAGTTGTTTATCGACTGCTGACACAGCCTTGTTTCCTTCGGCCACAAGGTTGTGCAGCACTGCGAGCGCCGCTGGGACCGAGAGGTCGTCGTTCATCGCGTCTGCGAACTCTGTCGGCACCTCACCCAGTTCGCCGACGCCCACGAGTTCGCTCGCTCGCTTCACATAGCCTTCAAGCCGCGCATAGGCAGTGGCTGCTTCAGCGAGCGCTTCCTCACTGAACTCAATAATCGAGCGGTAGTGAGCTGCGACTAAGTAGTAACGCAAGGCGGGCGCTGGGACCCGCTTGACCACTTCAGAGACCATAAGTGTGTTACCCACGGATTTTGCCATTTTGGAGCCACCCAAGTTCAACATGGCATTGTGCATCCAAATGCGCGCAAAATCTTGGCCAGCGGCTCGTGATTGGGCGAGCTCGTTTTCGTGGTGCGGGAAACGCAGATCGAGGCCACCGCCATGGATATCGAATCTATGACCTAAATACTTCGCCGCCATCGCCGAGCATTCAAGATGCCATCCTGGCCGTCCGCGACCCCAGGGAGTTGACCACGACGCAGTTTCTGGTTCACCTGTCTTATGGCCCTTCCAGAGTGCGAAATCTCGCGGATCGCGTTTGGCGCTTGGCGGAGCATCAGCTGCTGGTTGCATATCGTCAAGTGCTTGATTCGATAGTTCGCCATAATCCGGCCACGAACGCACATCGAAGTACACATCACCCGAACCGTCCTCAGCAGGATAGGCGTGTCCACGCTCAATGAGCGTTTCGATCATCTCGATCATTTCAGGTATATGGCCTGTGGCGCGCGGCTCGTAGGTGGGCGGACGGCAGCCAAGCACCTGATAGGCATCGTGCAGGGCCCGCTCATTCCGATAGGCAACCGCAAACCATGGCTCACCGAGTTCTTCGCCCTTGGCAAGGATCTTGTCGTCTATATCGGTGACATTCGCAACGATGGTGACTTCTAGTCCAGACTGCTCAAGCCAGCGGCGTAAAACGTCGAACACGACTTCTTTGCGAATGTGGCCAATATGCGGTGGACCTTGCACCGTCAAACCACAGTGATAGATGCCAACCTTCCCCGGATGTACGGGTACGAGAGGTTGGATTTCTCGTGTAGCTGAATCATAAAGGCGAATCGTCACTAGCCAAGCCTAACGACCCCGACGTAGTAGCGTGCTAACCATGACCTCTATGCGCGTAGGTATTGGTACCGATGTTCACGAATTAGTGACTGGCGAAAGCCTGTGGCTGGCCGGCTTACGGTGGGAGTCTGACCGGGGTTTGTCTGGTCATTCGGATGGTGATTGCGCAGCACACGCCATGGTGGATGCATTGCTTTCTGCCGCCGGTTTAGGCGATATCGGTAGCCACTTCGGCACCGCTGACCCCACATGGGCGGACGCTAGCGGCGTGCAGTTTTTGCGCGCTACGCGCGAAATTTTGGCTCATGCCGGTTTTGAGATTGGGAATGTTGCGGTTCAGGTGATCGGCAATGAACCAAAAATCGGTAGCCGCCGTGCTGAGGCAGAGCAGGTTCTTAGCGAAGCGATTGGCGCCCCCGTGTCAGTTTCCGGTACCACCAGTGATGGCTTAGGCCTGACTGGCCGCGGGGAAGGCATCGCAGCCATCGCTACGGCATTAGTTGTGAAGGTATGAGTGCCTCGATTCGAGGCATAAAAATAGGGCCGGTTCCCGAAGGAAACCGGCCCCACCTGTGTAAGAAATGCTTAGGAAGCGAGAACCTCGTCCAAGCGGATTTCTGCTTTGTCTTCGTTGGTGTTCTCTGCGAGAGCCAATTCCGACACTAATATCTGACGAGCTTTCGACAGCATGCGCTTTTCACCTGCTGACAGGCCGCGATCATTGTCACGGCGCCAGAGATCACGTACTACTTCAGCAACCTTGAGCACGTCTCCAGAGTGGAGCTTCTCAAGGTTTGCCTTATAACGACGCGACCAGTTAGTGGGCTCATCAACGAATTCGGCACGGAGCACACCGAACACACGCTCGAGCCCTGCTTCGTCGACGACATCGCGAACTCCGACCAAATCAAGGTTGTCTGCTGGGACACGCACAACGAGGTCGTTTTGCGCGATAATGCGCAAAACCAAGTATTCGCGGTCTTGACCTTTGATCTTTCGAGTCTCGATATCTTCGATGACTGCAGCTCCGTGATTCGGGTAGACAACGGTTTCGCCGACAATGAAAGTCATGAAGAAAACACCTTTCCTAGGTGACCAGAATAACATGAGAACCAAGTCCGGTACGATGCCTCTGTGAGTAATCGACGTCTACGGAATGTGGCCACAGCTATTGCCTTGGCTGCAACCTTCGCCCTTGCTGGATGCGCTACCAACTTCTCTGCGCAGACAAATCACGACTATCAGGCCGGCATTGGCAGCAATGTACGCTCAGGCCCGATTCAGGTATTTAATGCACTGTTCGTCGACAACGGCGACGGCACCGCAACCTTCTCTGGTGCCTTGCTCGCCCCAGAAGGCGAGCAGATCATCGTTGACGCTGCCGTCGCTGACGGAACAGCTACATTGTCGGGTCCGATCACGCTTGCTGAGAACTCTTTGTTTACCGTTGGCACTCAGGGTGAAATTATCGCCGAACTCGCACCCGGTGCTGCGGGCCGAAATGTGCAACTCACCTTGACGTCTGAGTCGGGAGAAACATTGACGGTCAGCGCAGTCGTCGTTGAACGCTCAGACATGTACAACTCAGTCGCAAAGTCTGCACCTGTCACGGCACTACCGGCCGATGACGAGGCCGAAGAAGCAGTCGGGGAGTAATTCCCGAAAGGCGTCCCTCTAAGGGACAAGACACAATAAAAGAGCAGTTCCTTACAGTATTTTGAGGTGTGGCGCGGTTTCCTACAGGAGCCGCGCCACATTTTTGTGCCTCTTCGGATTTCAGCGGGGCTCGCTCGAATCCGTCCAAAAAC
>JBEBSZ010000038.1:0-13146 GCA_040394025.1 Aeromicrobium sp. | reverse complement strand
TTGAGCGAATACGCCAGTCCTTGCGATACCAAGCGAATGGAATCTCGCATGTGTAGTTCGGGGCTGAAGTGCTGAGGCCATGAGGCGATATGCACAGTGGGATAGGCGCGAGCGCTGCCGTATTGGGCCAGTGGATGTGAGTTCTCGCCGCAAATCAGAGACGTTACCGTGCCGCCTGCCCAAGTGGAGGAATTCGCGATTCCCGTCGTCCCAAGGGTGTGGACGAGCCGTTCGCCGATTGTCGGCACCAACTTTTGATGGTGACAGGTGATCGAACCGTCCGCCCCGATATGGAACTGACTGTTGAAGAGGGAACCGGTCGTGTTCGGCCGCCGTTCGCAGGCACCGATGACTGCCGTGATGCCCCCGCGTCGACACGCTTCTTGGAGCGGTGCCAGATGGCCCTGCGACGGCACGACTGACTCAAGAAATAGTCGGCGTCCTAGATCTTGTGCGCGAGCATCAAACGGTTGAAACTCGACCCAACCTGGATGACCAGGAAGGAAACCCTCGGGGAATCCGATGAAGTGAACGCCCTCAGCGCTAGCCTCCTCGATGAGGGCGACGGCCTTTTCGATGCTTGCCTCGCGATCAAGAAAGACCGGAGCTGCCTGTACCGCCGCGATCCGAAGCGGTGATTCAAACACGTCACACTCTGGCTTCTCGTGAATAGGGTTCAGACAACGCAGCCGGACCGCCCGAACTACCCGATCGATACTGGCGGTAGCCGATGACAATCAATACGACGATAGTCACGACATAAGGCATCATGCCGAGCCAATCTGCACTGATGTCGACTCCGCGGGTCTGCAATTGGAAGTTCGTTGCGTCGACGAAACCAAACACGATGGCACCGGGCAACAACGCCCAAGGGCGCCACACCGCGAAGATGACCAACGCAAGGGCAATCCAACCACGGCCCGCTGTGAGGTTGTCAGACCAAATGCGTGCATAGGCGACCGAAATATAGGCGCCGCCCAAGCCTGCTAAAGATCCACCGAAAATGGTGGCGGCCCAACGGATGGTACTGACCGGCAAGCCGGCAGCATCGGCAGCTGCAGGCGAGGAGCCACAGGCCCGCACTGCCGCACCGGCTCTTGTGCGAGAAAGGAAGTAGCCAGCCGCAGGTAGCGCCAAGATGGCCAAATACACGACAATATCGCGATTAAAGAAGGCCTCGCCGATGACGGGGATGTCTGCCAAGACCGGAATACGGATCGTCGATAGTCTCGCGGAAATTGGTGTGCCAGAGACATTGTTGCCGATAAATGACGACAGTCCCGCACCGAAAATCGCCAAGGTTAAACCAGCAACGATCTGGTTTGCCTTGAGTCCAACGGCAAAGAAAGCATGGAGAGTTCCCATCAGCGCGCCGGCAAGAAGACCGACAACAAAAGCGCCCACGAGATTCTGTGTGTGTACGGCAACGACTGCTGCGGATGCGGCACCCACGAGCATGACGCCCTCGAGTCCGAGGTTTAAAACGCCGGAGCGTTCAGCGATGAGTTCACCGAGTCCTGCCAGCAGGAGCGGTGCCGAGAGGACGACCGCAACTGCAAGAGCTTGTGCAATGAAATCCATGGTCAGTCCTTACCTACAGCAGTGTTCGTCGTCAGTGGTTGTGGCGCAGGTTCTGGAGCCGTGTCAACTGGCGATCCATCGTCGTCGCTTTGGGTCTTGACGATTCGGTACTGGGCTAGGAAGTGAACCACAAGAACGAAGAAGATCACCAACGCTTGGATGACATTCGCGATTGCACTTGGCACCCCCTCGCTCTGCAGCGCGATGCCTCCTTGGGTGAGGCCGGCAAATAACACCGACACGATGAGAACCATGGGAATGCGCCGACCAGCTAAGAACGCCACCAAGATTCCGGTGTATCCGTAGCCGGCTGCTAGATCTGGCTGGAGCCGAGATGTCGAGGAGGTGAGTTGGATGAGGCCGGCAAGACCTGCCAACGCACCGGAAATTGCCATTATGGTGATGACTCGGGTGGGATGGGAGAAACCTAAATATTTCGACAGTTTCGGATTGCCGCCAGCGATGTCGATGCCAAAGCCCCATTTAGATTTGTCCAGTGCTAACCACAGCAAGAAAGCGATAATGAGCACGCCGACAAGCGACCAAGAAACGCCTAGACCGGGGATTGTTCCGACCACCACTTGGCTGGGAATCTTCTTCGAATAGGCAAAACCCACGGCACCGGGATCGCGCCAAGCACCGAGCACTAACAAGCTCACCACGCGAACGGCGACGTAGTTTAAGAACAGCGTCACGACAATTTCATTGACTCCAATGAATGCACGAGGGATCGCGGCGATCATGGTCCAGGCAGCGGCAGAAACCATAGCGGCCACAATCATCACCAACATGAGTGGAATCATTGGCAAGTTCGGTAGCGCGAGGGCTGCACCTGTAGCGCCCGTCGCACCCATGAGGAGCTGACCTTCGCCGCCGATGTTCCATAACTGCATACGCAGAGCGGTGGTCACTGCGAGTGCGGTTAGGGCGAGAGGCGCAGTTCTGGTCAGAATGGCTTTCCAGCCGGTGGGGCTACCGAAGGAAGCGGCATACATCGCATAGAACGAGTCATAAACGGAGTTACCCGAAATGACCAGTATGACGGCTGCCACGAGAAGTGCTGCCACGACAGCAAGCACGCTGCCGACCGCCAACACCTTCGGTGACGCCTTAGCTAGACGACGGATTTGAAAACTCACAGTCAAGCTCCTTGCTTGGAGTTGGTGTCGGGCTCGTCAGCGCCACGTTCGGCTTCAATTCGCGCATGAGCTTCCTCCGTTTGGGCATCAGTCATATAGCGACCAATCTCCATCCGGTTGGCTGATGAGCGATCAAATTCCGCGACGGCGCGACCATTAACCATGACGATGACTCGATCCGCCAACTTCAAAATTTCGTCAAGATCCTCACTCACTAACAACACGCCACAACCCTTGTCGCGCACGCGCACGATCTCGGCGTGGATCGACCGCGCAGAAGCAACATCGAGTCCGCGGGTGGGTTGGCTGATGACCAGCAAGTCAGGATCAGAGCTCAATTCGCGAGCCAAGATAGTGCGCTGTTGGCCGCCGCCAGAGAGCTCTCCAGCTGTGACGTAAGGCTGTGCGGGAATGCCGAAAGCGTGGATGAGTGGATGCGCTTGTTCTGCCATGGTTCGTCGAGAGACGAAGAAAGAACGATGGTAATCGCGGTCCTTGTAAGAACGGAGAGCAAGGTTTTCGGCGATCGTCATCCGACCGACGAGTCCATCTGCGAGACGGTCTTCAGGTACGTACGAGATGGTTGAACCGCTGAAAGACAAGTCTCCGCTGACCGGCGTACGCGTGTGTGCGATGACTTCAGCAAGGTCAGTTTGACCGTTGCCGCTAACACCCGCGACACCGACGATCTCGCCGCGACGAACGCTGAAGTTAATATCGCGAAGAGAAGAGCGCCGACCCGGTTCAGTGCAAATCTCTCGAAGTTCGAGAACGTTCTCACGCACATTCCCAGATTCGACTGATTTCTCCCGACCGAGATCTTCACCCAACATCATGGTGGCGAGTTCATCGGGTTGAGCGCGTTCGGCCGGTTGGGTCAATACCATCCGGCCACCGCGCAAAACGGTGATGTGGTCTGCCACATCGGATACTTCGCGAAGTTTATGTGAGACGAACATGATGGCTTTTCCGCCGTCAGCCAGAATGCGAAGTGCTTGGAAGAGGCTTGTCGACTGTTGTGGCGTGAGGACTGCCGTGGGTTCGTCCAAGATCAGGATGTCAGCACCGCGATACAACAGCTTGAGGATCTCGAGTTGCTGTTTTTCCCCGACCGTGAGGGCACTGACTTTCGCGTCGCGAGGTAAGGCAAACCCGAGTGGTTCCATTACCTCGAGGGCTTTGTTCCAAGCGGCCCGGCTGGGACTGGACCCAGTCCCAAGCACGAGATTGTCTAAAACGCTGAAGTCATTGACGAGGCGAAAGTCTTGATACACCACGCCAACACCCTGTTTGAGGCTATCTTTTGGGCCGCTTAGTCGGACGTGATTTCCGTGGATCTCGATGTCACCTGAGTCGACGCGATATTGGCCGCTTAGCATCGAAATTACGGTGGATTTACCGGCGCCGTTTTCGCCAAGTAGGGCATGGATTTCGCCAGCCCGTAGGGTCAAGTCGACGTTATCCACGGCCACTTTTGAGCCGAAGGTTTTAGTCAGCCCCACGGCCCGGAGAAGCACATTGGCTTCTCCGGCCGGGTCCACTGTGGGGTGACGTGAATCAATAGTGGTCATCGTCTGCCGTCAGTTAGGGATGGAACCGATAACGCCCTCGACGAGGAAGCCCTGGTTGGCGAAGACGGTGTTGCTGTCTGCCCAGGTCTCACCTTCGGGGAGCATTACTTTGCCAGCGTTGGACTTGATCGGGCCGGTAAACGGAACGATCGAGCCGTCTGCGAGTCCAGCCATAACGCGCTCGACTTCGGTGGCGACATCTGCTGGAACGGCGCTTGCGAACGTGCCGATCTTAGCCATGCCCGATTCGATCGTTCCCACTTCGATCACTTGCTCGTAGCTGCCGTCTTCAACGGATTGGACGATGGACTTTGCGAAGTCGCGCCAGTCGTTGACTGAGCCCGAAAGGTAGGTCTCGGGAAGGATTGCGCTGGAGTCCACTTCGGAACCTATTCCCCAGACGCCAGCGGTCTCAGCACCAAGGAGCATGCCGGTTGAGTCTTCGTACTGCGTGATGACGTCAGCACCAGCGTTTGCCAGGGTTTGTGCTGCTTGGGTTGCGCGAGCTGGGTCGTACCACGTGCCGGTGAAGACGACGCGGGTTTCGATATCGGGGTTAACCGATTGTGCGCCGAGCGCGAAGGCGTTCACACTTGCGACAACACTTGGAATGGGATTGGCAGCGACGAAACCAATGGTGTTGGATTCTGTCGTTTTGGCTGCCAGAACGCCGAGTGCATAGCGAACGGCCCAGCTGTCGTTGGCGACGACTGAAACGTTGGCTGGTGGTTCTTCTTCTTGTGCCCAAGGACCGATGACGACGAAGGTCACGTCCTCGTTCTTTTCGGCAACCTGAGCGACGAACGGCTGGTAACCGAAAGCGGTTGCGAAGATAACTTTGTTGCCCTGATCGATGAGGTTCTGAAGAACACCGACTGAGTCGGCTGTCTCGGGAATAGGTTCAACAGCGCTGGTATTCGCGCCGAGGTCATCTTCGAGGGCGACGCGTGCTTCATCCCAAGCTTGGGTCCATCCCGAGCCTTGGATGGGGGAGACGTAGACGAAGCCAACCTTGGTGCCGTCTCCGGCTTTGTCCGAATCGGACTCACTTACGCAGGCAGTCAAACTGATTGCCATCAAACCGGCTGCGATCGCCGGGAGGATCTTGTTTCTGATTCGCATTGAAGGGGCCTTTCAGATCGCGCACAAAGATGCGTTAATGCAATGGAATTGAAAAGAATGTCTTTTAACTCTAAAGTGAAATTAACACGTTGTGATGGCGATCACAAGAGTTTTTGCCAAATAATTTTTGCCAGATTGAAATTAATCTAGACAAGGTTGAAATTAGATTTCAATGACATTGTTCGATCTCGACAGTATTCAAGTCATCGATCAGCGTGAAATATTCTTCGAGCAGTGAAGGCTCGGCCGAACGGCTTCGCGAAGTAATGAGGAGAAACGGTGTCAATCGACGAACAACACGAGCGGGCTCGTTTTAAGGGAGACGATCCAGATCTCATTGACTTGCTCATAGCCCGCTGGGACATAGAAAAACCAGATCTCAATGCCGAACCGCTCGCCATTTTAGGTCGGCTCCATCAGGCCTACATGAGATACCACAAGTCCGCAGGGCGAATTATGGCCGAGCACGGTTTCAACATGGCCACCTTCGACATCCTCGTGCGCTTACGCACAGCAGGTGCCCGCTATCAAATGACGGTTAATGAGCTGGCCAAGTCCGGTTTCGTCACGCCTGGCGGGATTACCCAGCGAGTTGACCGCCTCGTTGATAGTGGACATGTCATTCGTGTGGCCGATGAGAATGATTCACGCAAAGTTCATGTCGTGCTCACCGAGCAAGGAAAAGAAGCAATTGATGCGATCGTGGTGCCACACTTCGCTAACGAAGAGCTCATGCTTGCAGGTCTGAGTAACGATGAACAAGTGCAACTTGCTCTCCTGCTTAAAAAACTCCTCAAGACACTCAGCGATCTCGACTCGTCGTCCTCGGTGTAACTGGCGACCGCATGAGGGCTGGCAAAACAGAAGCCTCCACGAGTCACGTGGAGGCTTCTTGCTGTCTCGGCCTGTGGGCCCAAACAGTTTTAGGCGGCAGGAGGTTCCGCCACTGTGAAGGGTGCCCCCGTGAGTTCCACGAGTTCATCCATGTCTTGGCCAGGCGCAGTTTCTTTGAGTACGAGTCCACTTTCGGACACCTCAAAAACGGCCCGGTCAGTGATAATGAGGTTGACTACGCCAAGCCCAGTCAATGGCAGCGTGCACTCCTCAACAATCTTTGCTGAGCCGTCCTTGGCATTGTGGTCAGTCAGCACGATGATTTTCCGAGTTCCTGCAACTAAATCCATTGCGCCACCCATGCCTTTCACCATTGCGCCAGGCACGGCCCAGTTTGCGAGGTCGCCATTTGCCGCGACTTGAAGCGCACCCAAAATGGCAAGGTCAACTTTGCCGCCGCGGATCATGGCAAATGACTGAGCTGAGTCGAAGAACGAGCCACCCTCACCGATTGTCACCGTCTGTTTACCGGCATTAATGAGATCAGGATCTTCTTCGCCCTCGTAAGGAAAAGGCCCCATCTTGAGAATGCCGTTCTCGGATTGCAAGGTCACCTCGACGCCATCGGGAATGTGGTTTGCCACGAGTGTGGGTATTCCGATGCCGAGATTAACGTAGTCGCCGTCATTCAGTTCTCGGGCAGCAATAGCTGCCATTTCGTCACGAGTCCACGTCATGATGCATTCTCCTCACGAGTACGAGTAGTGCGCTGTTCTATGTCTTTAATGTGGTCAGGAATGTGAACCACCGATGTAACAAAGACGCCTGGGGTATGAACAGTTTCAGGGTCGAGTGCCTCGTGGAGATTTTCCACTGAGGCGAATGTGACGCGACCACTCATCGCTGCGAGTGGATTGAAGTTGCGAGCAGCCAAACGATAACGCAAGTTTCCGTGACGATCACCGTCGAACGCATGAACCAAGGCAAGGTCTGCCACGATTGCGCGTTCTTGTACGTAGGTCACGCCATCGAATACGGCAGTGGGCTTGCCTTCGGCGACTACCGTGCCAACACCCGTGCGAGTGTAAAAGGCCGGGATACCTGAGCCGCCCGCGCGGAGTCGCTCCGCAAGCGTGCCCTGGGGGTTGAACTCGACTTCGAGCTCGCCATTGAGATATTGCTGGCCAAAGAGCTTGTTTTCTCCGACGTATGAGGCGATCACTTTACTCACCTGATGGTTTTCAAGCAGAATCCCTAGACCCTTTCCGTCGATGCCCATGTTGTTTGAAACGAGAGTCAAGTCTGAGACTCCTACGTCACGGACGACCTCAATAAGTTCGGACGGAATGCCGCACAAACCGAAACCTCCGACGGCAATCGTCATACCGTCCTTGAGAACCGGTTCTAAGGCCTCGGCCACATTCGTGATGACTTTCACCGTGTACCTCCATGCGTTCACAGACTGGACCAACTGTTACCAAACAACCATGATTTGGCTGCTAAGACAAGCGAATAAAGGCCGTTCTATTTATGTTGTTCAGGCAGCGGACTCACATCGCATTTTTCGTTCACTGAATGGACGCGTAGCCTTGAGGCATGGTTGAAGCACGCGATTCTGTGATTAGCCGAGTGGCTGTTCTACTGCGGGTACTGGCAGATGCTGAACCTCAAGGTTCGTCTACGACTGAGTTAGCAAGCGAGGCAGGCATTGCGAGACCGACCGTTCACCGGCTACTGACTTCGCTAGCAGAACGAGGCTTAACAGAACGTGAACGTATCACCGGTTTGTGGCATCTCGGACCTGAACTGTACGTACTCGGGACAGCTGCAGCCGTTCGCTATGACGTTACTGACAAGGTTCGTGAAATTGTGCACGCTTTGGCAGAAAGCAGCGGAGAAAGTGCCTTCTTTTCTATGCGTCGCGGCTCAGAAAGCGTGTGCCTAGTTCGTGAAGACGGGGCATTCCCGCTGCGATCGCACGTGCTCTACGAGGGAATCCGTTTCCCTTTAGGCGTCGCATCGGCGGGATTGGCGCTGCTGTCTCATCTGCCAGACTCTGAGATCGCCGAACATTTGCGTCGAACTGATCTTGAAGCGACTTATGGGAAAGAACATTCAGACCGAGAGTTGTGGAAACGCATTCGCCTGACGCGCAAAGACGGATATGCGACAAATCCAGGACTTATCGTTCCGGGCAGCTGGGGGATGGCAGCCGCAGTGTTTGACGCCAATGGCTCTCCACGCTGGGCGCTGTCGCTGACAGGCGTCGAGTCCCGCTTTGACGTTAAACGGCGGCTGGAACTGGGCGAATTGTTACTCAAGCATGCACATGTATTGAGTCAAGCGCTGCAAACGCCGTGAGCAAAAAGAAAACGGCGACACTGGCCGAAGCCAGTGCCACCGTCAGATTGACCCCGTGAAGGTCAAACCTTGAGCAACAATTTTCCAGTGCTCTTACGGCTCTCGAGAAATGTGTGCGCCTCGGCTGCTTCCTCGAGTGACCACACTCCACCCGCGAGTGCCTTGAGGCTGCCGGCTGCTGCCCGACTTAACACATCGTCTGCACGCAAACGCCACTCCTCGGGAGTCTGTGCGTAGTCGCGCCCTGCAGTGCGAGTGACGTATAGAGAGCCCGCTCCGAGCCGACCGAGATCGAATTCTGGAGTCGGTCCGTTGGCAGCACCGTAAAGCACGAGCGCGCCGCGAGCCCGAAGTACATCGACTCCCCACAGAGCTTCTGCGCCTCCGTTGGCATCAAACACGACATCGACACCGTCTGGAGCGAGAGCCTTGACGTCATCAACGAAGGAGTCACTCATGACGACGACATCGTCAGCACCTGCTTCTTTTGCAGCCGCTGCCTTCTCTTCGCGTGAAACAACTCCGATGACACGTGCACCGCGAGCATTGAGGAACTGCGTCAGCAGAGACCCGACACCGCCAGCAGCGGCCTGAACTACTGCGATCGATCCGCTGTCGAGAGGCCACGTGCTTTCGGCGAGGTATTGTGCCGTGACACCTTGCATCAGAACTCGGGCTGCGTCTTCATCGCTGAGCCCGTCGGGAACGGCAACAAACGACCATGCCGGACCAACAACTTCCGAGGCATAACTCGAATTGTTCTTGCTCCAGACAACCCGTTCGCCCACCCGCTCAGCAGGCACGTCGGCACCAACTTCAGTGATGACGCCGACGCCTTCGACGCCAGGAATCGACGCATCGCCGATAGGAACGATGCCTTTGCGTTGCATGACATCCCAGAAGTTAACTCCGGCAAATTTCACCTCGACCCGAACTTCGCCTTCACCAAGTGCCGAGCGTTCGAGTTCTTTCAGGCTGAGTACGTCAATGCCACCGGTTCCGTTAGCCACAATCGCTTTAAACATCATTCACTTCCTCTTCTTTGAGCCGATTATGTCGGCTCTTCTCATTACTCTGCTGGTACGCCGACGTCGAACAACGCCATCGTTTGAGCCAGCGTGCGGTAGTAGCCCACCAACACGGACAACTCAACGAGTGTGCGGTCGCTCAACACGGCGGATGCCTTCTCGAACTCTTCATCAGTGACGACGCTTGAACTGAGCAAGTTCGCACAAATTTCGTAGCAAGCCTGTTCGTTATCGTCGATTCCTTGGAAGCTGCCCAAGGAAATCTGAGTGAGTTCTTCATCCGTGATACCTACTGCACGAGCGATTTTCTCGTGCGCCCACCATTCGAACTCGCTACCGGTGGCTTGCGCTACCTGAAGAATCGCAATCTCGCGAACGCGATCGGTGAGTTCGGTCCGAAACCGGATTGCCGATCCGAGATCCTGCAGCGGTAAACCAACGAGTGGTGCGTGCAACATGACGCCGAACGGTCCGTTGAGCGCACCGTCTTCGTCAGCCAGTGGGAAATGCTGTTTTCCCTTAGCGCGATCACCGCCGGCGATACTGTCGTAGACGACCTTTTGATCTGCATCTAGATCTGCTGGTGTCAGTTTGCGAAGTCTCATTTGACTTTCCTTCCCCAAATAATCCAACTAATGATTGCGCCAATGACGCCGCCGATGATTGCTTGTCCGTAGCGTTCTTTGATCATGGGCATGACCAAGGCGAATGCATCCAAGCTGGCGTCGCCCGCAGGTACGGCTGATGGCGCGGTGTATTGCGGAGGCGGTGGCGCTGCCTGGCTGGCTCCGGCATTCGCGGTTGGTGCTGCGGCTGTCGGCTGAGCCTGTGGTGCAGCTTGCCCACTGTTGGCGATTTCCTGGCTGAGGTTGTCGGTGAACTGTCCGATCAGACGGTTGCTGACGTCGGCGATAGCGCCTCGACCGAACTGAGCCATGCGGCCCGAAATATCTAGTTCGGTGTCGATGATGACCTTAGTGCGAGTGTCGGATTCCGACTCGAGGCGAGCGTGGATCTGAGCGTTCGCAGCGGCTTGACCCTTAGGGTCTTTGCCAGCAGCAGAAATCACAGCAGTCTTCGCAGCATCGTCTTTGTGGGTGAAACGAGCTTTACCCGAGAATGCGGCGCCAATGGGTCCAACTTTGATCTTGACGCTTCCCAAGTAATCTTCACCTTCACGACCTTGGAGCGACGCACCCGGCATGCAAGGCGCGATACGTTCAAGGTCCGTGAGCAAAGCCCAAGTTTCCTCAATTCCGGTGTCTACCGAAAATTCGTTTTTAAGCAACATGCTTGTATCTCCTTGATGGGGTCAGTTTCCTTGGAAACCAGCAAGGCCTTCAATGACCTCATCTTCACCGACATCGAAGAACGCCATAATGCGGCATGGGCAAGCTTCGCCGCCCTCGATCTTCCACGGGAATGCGCCGATGATGGCACGCTGGTTGAGCACCTGATCGATGTCGCCGCCGACGTTTTCGGCGTGAATGCAGCCGTCTTGGAAGGCGAGGTGGTGCATGGGGAAAATATCGGAACTGATTTCACGGCCCGACATGTGGTGGGTGTATTCGTATTCGCCACCAAAGAATTCGAGGTAAGGCATGCCGACGTGCTCTTCGAACTTCTTGAGCAAGTCTGGTCGCATGTTACGAATTGTCGTGTTCATTGGGTGGTCGCCTGAACCTGCGTCAATGCCCCACCAGCGGATTTCCATTTCGGCCATCCAACGAGCAAGTCGAACACTGCCACCGGGGTGCATGGTGAAGTAGCGCACGAGATCTTGTTGTGATTCGCCTTGGTAGTACTTGTGGAATCCGGTGTGAATGATGAGGATGTCGCCCTTTTTCACTTCCACTTTCGACGTGATGTGTTCTGGCTCAATAAGCCCCCAGTCAGACACTTCATCGGACACATCGACGATTGCACCGGGGTGGATGAGCTTCGTCAATGGCAGGGATGCCATATCGAGGCCACCATCGGTACCGTGCATAGGTCCGTCGAGGTGAGTACCACTGTGCAGTGAGGTCTCGATTTTCTGCGAAACGATCTGATTCGTCTGCAGGTTCTGGGTGTAGTAGAGCTTTCCACCTGGATAGCCGACCCAGCCTGGTGTGTGGAGTCCCCAGGGATGTGTCAAATCTACGATTCGCATTATTTCTTCTCCTTCTTAGTGGTGGTACGTTTTCTTCTCGATCCTTTGGCAGGCGTCGATTTTTTGAGTGCAATCAATGTGCGTAATTGATGCGGACGAATGGGCACCGAGGTGATAGCCCCGGGCATCTGAAGTGCGTCATCGACGGCAGATGAAATTGCAGCTGCAACGGCGGTCGTGCCACCTTCTCCGGCGCCCTTCACACCTAGGGGGTTGATGGGGCTCGGTGCATCTTCTGTCAGGAGGACTTCGACATCAGGCACTTCGGCCATGGTGGGAATGAGATAGTCCATAAACGTCGTGCACAACGGGGTGCCGTCTTCTGCGTAGAGGAACTCTTCGTAGACCGCACCACCGAGACCTTGGGCCACACCCCCGACGATCTGTCCCTCGACCAACATCGGGTTGAGCGCCCGTCCGACGTCGTATCCCACAATGAATCGTTCAATCGTGAGTCCGCCGGTCGCCTCGTCAATCTTGACCACGGCAGCGTGCAGTCCGTAGGGATAGGTCATATGGTCGCTGCTGAACCAGCCGTCAGCGTTGAGGCCAGGTTCTTCTTTGAGTTCGAGAGCTCGAACCGGATCCAAGCGCTGAGCGATCTCACCAAGAGTGAGGGCTTTATCCGGGTCTGCCGTTACCCGCACGATCCCGTCTCTAATTTCCAGCTCTTCAACGCTCACCTTGAAATGGTGCGCGGCCACGCGGAAGGCCTTATCGCGAAGATTCTCGGCAGCGTTGGCCGCAGCTGAACCGGCCATCACTGAAAGTCGGGTGGCGAACGCGCCACGCCCGAACTGGAATTGGTCGGTGCGACCTCGAACCACACGCACGGAGTCGTGGGGCACGTCGAGTGCTTCGGCAGCAATTTGAGCCAGCACTGTGTCGACACCTTGCCCAACCGAGGAGGCGCCGCAGGTCAAGGTGACCTTTCCGGCAATATCGACAGAAACTCTCGCACCTTCAACCGGACCGATTCCGCTCTTTTCGACGAAATATCCGTAACCGAAACCTATGGTTTCGCCGTTAGCGCGACGGGCTGCAACCTCTTTGCGAATTGCGGGGAAATCGAAGCGGGCACTCATGCGATCGAAGAGCAAGGCATAGTCGCCCGAATCGTGGACCATGTGCGTGCCCATAGCTTCGATGGGGCGTTCGTAGGGCATGTCGACGACATCGATGAAGTTTCGTCGTCGGACCTGCTCACGGCTTAGTCCGAGTTCAGCGGCAATCTTGTCGACCAAACGTTCGCGGGCGAAGGTGCCTTCGTAACGACCTGGTGAACGGTAGGTTCCAGCCGGCGTCTTGTGTGTCAGCCGGACGTGGGCGCTGACGCGGAAGTTTGGAATGACATAGGG
>JBEBSZ010000037.1:0-14656 GCA_040394025.1 Aeromicrobium sp. | reverse complement strand
CGGTCAACCGACATACATACTCCCAAAGTGAATCCAAACTAAAGCCAGAACCACTTCAGACTATGGCAAAACCGGTGTGTCTTCGGTTGTCACCGCACGATATCGGGCCTATCAACCGGCAGACATGTACAGAACAGTTATCGCTTTTCGCAAGCGATACCGTCTTTGTCTCGATCGAGACCTTTGTTGTGCTTCATGGCTGTCTTGTATAGCTTGTCAGATTTTTTAAAGTTCTTGACGGGCTTACCTTTGGTCTTGTCCTTTGCGTTCTTCTTGCCCACACCATGCTTGTATTTCTTGTTTAGGTTCTTGCAGTTTTTCGTCCACGACGGTTTTGCGGCAGCGTCTGCGGGGGCGATGGATACTGCTCCGGTGAACAGAGTAGACAGCATGAATACTGAGAGAATGAGCGCAATCCGGTGACGGAATGTAGCCATAAGTCGGGACCTCCGTAGTTACTTAGCCTGACGTAGCCAAAGATCGATAGGTAGCTGTTGTTGAGCAATCAATTTTTCCACGCTACCAATACCTCCGACGCATCCAATCTGAAATATGCAGAACCATCCTTTTCGTTCCCATAGATGGTCATTTCTGGCCACCTAATACACGTCAAAATTTCACCGCTAGAGGCTGAGAATGCGGGTACCTGGTCTCTACCGAGGATTGTGTGGCAAGCCATTTCCGACACTGCGAAGAACACAGAAGCAGTAGGTTGGGGCCATGTCCAGAATTCGGAACTCGAAGCGCAAGCGCGCTATCCGCAGCACATTGCAGTCGGCGATGGACAACACCGATTACGTCAAGATTTCACGGCGTCACAGTTCTTCCGAATTCATCGATGGCTTCGTGGTGGGCTTGGGAACCGAATGGGTCGCATTAGCCGTGCAAACGCTGGGCAGAGTTCCAGATGGTTTCGAGATTCTTCGCATCCGGTACATCACCTCGGTGGTAGTCGACGAATCTTCAACAACAACCGAACGCCGCATTATGGAAGCCCGACAAGCATGGCCGCCGCCCTCCTTAGATATAGATCTTGACGATACGCCGACACTGCTGCAACAACTTGGCTACCAATATCCGCTCATGTCATTTCACACGGAGAAGCGTTTCCCCGGCATGTTTTTTGTTGGCAAACTTTTCAAGATAGACGATGGATGGGTGGGATACTTCGAACTCGACGCCGAGGCCCAGTGGGACGATGACATGTGGTGGCTCAAACTTCGTAAACTCACTCGCCTCGTCGTTGGAAACGAATACCATGCCAGCCTTCAGTTGATTGCCGACCCGCCACCGGAATGGGAACCTGACCAGAAAAGCAACTAAACTCCAGAAATCTAAGCCAACAGTCCTGCGGAGAATTTGACCCAAGGAGTTCCGCTCCTCGCGGGCTGAACCTAAACACCCAAGCCTCACCCTATGGTTGACCCATGTCTGAATCATCGAATGCCTCTCGTCGCGAGCGAATACGTGAAGACTTGAAGCACTCGCTCGAAGATCACCTGTTCACCAAGATCGAACGGCGGCTCGATGAGGCTGACACGATCAGTGGCTATGTAGTCGCGATCGGCAATGAGTGGGTTGTCGTGGCCACTCAAACGGACGGGCGGGTGCCTAACGGTTTCGAACTCCTAAGAATCAAGTACATCAGCAGTGTCTTCACAAGAGGTCCCGAAGACTCGATAAGTCGGCGTGTGTTGGAAACGCGCGGCGACTGGCCGCCGCCGAGCCTCGATGTGAACCTCGATGACACGCGCGAACTGCTCCGGCAACTCGGCGAGCAATTCGCACTGCTGTCTTTTCACCTAGAGCGGCGCTGGCCCGACATGACGTGGGTGGGTTCGGTGTGTTCCGTCGATGACACATTCCTTGGGTATCACGCGATCGACCCACAAGCAGTCTGGGACAAGGAGGTAGATACTTTCAAACTCCGCCGACTCACTCGGATCACTGCGGGCGATGACTACCAAGACAGCCTCCTGCTCGTGGCCGAGCCCGGACCTGGCCGCCGAGAAACGGGTGAAAGCTAAATCCCGAAAAGCTGACTGACCTCTACTCTCTGAGCACCCCCAGCCACTAAGGTCAGGTCATGCCTGACAGTCGTGTCGGCGGCCGCCTCTGGGCGTGGGTCATCGTTTTGGGACTCGCGGGCCAACTGGCGTGGACCGTCGAAAACATGTATCTGAACTTGTTCGTTTACGAAACAATCACAGACTCACCTACAGTTTTGGCGGTACTCGTATCGACGAGTGCTCTCGCAGCTACGGTCGCAACCCTGCTTGCTGGGGCGGCCTCAGACAGAGTGGGACGCAGACGCGAGTTTATCGCGATCGGCTACATCTTGTGGGGACTCTGCACGGCTGCCTTTGGTCTCGTTGACCTCGAAATCGCTGCCGCAATCCTTCCCGCCTTTGATGCCGTGATGGTCGCAATCATCGCCATCGTGGCCCTCGACTGTTTAATGAGCATTCTGGGCTCAACTGCGAACGACGCCGCATTCAACGCTTGGGTCACCGACTCCACCACCTCAGGGAACCGCGCGAAAGTGGACAGCGTGCTCGCCACTTTGCCGCTCATGGCCATGTTGATTGTGTTCGGTGCGCTCGATCCTCTCACTCGCGGCGGACACTGGTTGGCATTCTTTTCAGTCGTCGGTGGCGTAACAACAGTCATTGGCGTGATCGCCCTGTTTTCTTTGCGCGAACCGCAACATCCACGCCCCAGCGGCAGTTACCTCTCATCGGTTGTCCACGGGCTTAAACCATCGACCATGCGCAAACATCCGCGCCTCTACACCGCGCTGCTCGCCTGGGCAGCTCTCGGCACAAGCACCCAAGTGTTTTTGCCATACCTGATCATTTACGTACAGCGTTACCTCAATATCGAGGGTTACGCGATCGTTTTAGCATCCGTGCTTATCGGTGCTGCGGTCATCGCTATCCTCGGCGGCCGCGTGCTCGACCGAGTCGGCCCCGTCAATGCGATCTTGCCGATCACCGGAATCTATATTCTCGGCCTGATCGCCATGTTCCCCGCCCGAGGCATGCTGCCCGTCATTTTTGCCGGCATCGTCGTCATGTCTGGGTTCATGCTCGGAGTCGCGAGCATCTCAGCCACCGTCCGTAATCTCACACCGATAGATCGCGCCGGCCAAGTGCAAGGGTTACGCATGATCTTTGCCATTCTGATCCCCATGGTCGTAGGTCCGTTCATCGGTGCCGCCGTGATTAGCGGCGCAAATGAAACCTTCATCGATCTGGGCGTGGTCAAACAAGTACCTACCCCATGGATCTTCCCTGCCGCCGCTTTGGTGGTCTTGCTTATCGTGTTCCCAGCACTAGCATTAGGTCGCAGCGAACCTGAGAAAACTACCGAACCCGAAATCAATAGCGTGGAGCCCACATCATGATGACCACTTGGGGTGAAAACCTCGACCCAAACAATGTGTTGCAGGAATATCCACGGCCTCAGTTAGTTCGTGATTCCTACCTCAATCTCAACGGTACGTGGGATTACGCATTTACAGCTGCCACACAGAGTTCAGCACCGGCCCAATGGGAAGGCCCGATTCTCGTGCCTTTCTCCCCCGAAGCGCCACTGTCTGGAGTCAACCGAGCACTACAACCAGACGAGGTGCTCTGGTACCGACGAACATTCTCACTACCCGGAGGGTTTCAGCAAGATCGTGTGCTGTTGCACTTTGGTGCGGTTGATCAAGACTGTCGCGTTTGGGTCAATGGCACACAAGTGGGCGGGCATCAGGGTGGCTACTTGCCGTTCACGCTCGATATCACCGATACTCTGACATCCGGCGACAATGAGCTCATTGTGCGAGTTCGCGACGTCACGGATCAATCGTGGCGCAGTCGTGGCAAACAATCGCTCAAGCCGGGCGGGATTTGGTACACGGCCCAATCGGGCATCTGGCAAACGGTCTGGCTGGAATCCGTGCCGAGTACCTGGATCGACCAACTCGTTTTGACGCCAGACCTCGAGGCTGGCGCTGTCGACATCACCATCCGCACCGCGACCGCGAGCGCGGAAACAGCCGAGGTCGTCATCGTTGCTGAGGCAACTGAGGTTGCTCGCGCCCAGATTCAAGCAAACACACCAACCCGCATCAGTTTAGGTTCTGAGGTCCGCCTGTGGTCTCCTGAAAACCCATTCCTGTACGACGTGCACGTCACACTCGGCGCCGATCAGGTCACCAGTTATGTGGGCATGCGCTCCTTTGGTATGAAACGCGATGCGAACGGTCGGACTCGGCTTCTCCTGAACGGCGAGCCCTATCTCCATGCAGGTCTGCTCGATCAAGGCTATTGGCCTGATGGACTCTATACCGCCCCGTCCGATGAAGCCTTGATTTTCGATATCCAAACCGCCAAAGATTTGGGTTTCACCATGCTGCGCAAACACATCAAGATCGAGCCGTTGCGCTGGTACCACCACTGCGATCGTTTGGGCATGCTTGTTTGGCAAGACATGGTCAACGGTGGCCGCACCTACAATCCCGCCATCATCACCACACCCGTTTTCACCGGACTACGGCTCGACGATTCGCGCCATCGCCTATTTGGACGGCAAGATACAGCCGGACGCGAAGAGTTCCTACAAGAACTCGACGACACGATCGAACTCTTACGTTCCGTGCCGAGCATCGCCGTATGGGTGCCATTTAACGAAGGTTGGGGCCAATTCGACGCTCGCGAAACCGCAGACCGAGTACGCGAACTCGACCCCTCACGGCTTATCGATCATGCAAGCGGTTGGCACGACCAGTTCGCTGGCGATATGGTCAGCCGCCATATTTACTTCCGCCGCTACAGGCTGTCAGAAGCTGACGCGCATGATCCGCGTGCTGCCGTGCTATCAGAATATGGCGGCTATTCATATCGAGTTCCCGGCCACGTGTGGACCAACAAAGAGTTTGGGTACCGCAAATTCAACGAACAAACTGCCTATGAACTCGCCTATCTCGATTTGCAGAACACCGAAATCGGACCTGCCATCGATGACGGACTGGCCGCGTTCGTTCACACGCAACTAAGCGATGTCGAGCAGGAAACGAACGGTCTGATCACCTACGACCGAAAAGTCATCAAAGTCGACACAGACAAAGTCCTCGCGTCCAACAAACGATTGCAAGACCGGCTTGCTCGGGCCGTCGGCGAGAACGTCGCTGCGTTCCAAGTTGAAGAACGCGAAATCACTGAACCAATTCCGCTCACCCGCCCCGACGGCAGGCTCAACCCGCACGCAGTTGGCTGGACTCGAAACACCCTCATCAACACAGACCACATCGGCAAAGGAAAAGTGGGCCGTGGTCGTAACAAACGCTGGGAATACTGGGCTGTCACGACACCGAAACACATCATCGCTCTCGTGGCCTCCGATATCGATTACGCGGGTGTCAACGAGATTTGGGTTTTTGATCGCAGTACGGGCGAAGAAATCGGATACAACGCGATTAGCCCACTCGGCAAAGGTGTTTCACTTCCAGGGACGCTCGAAGCGGGACCTTCTCGTGTCAAGGTCGGAAAAATATCAATCTCGATCGATGAGGAACCGGCAGGAACTCGTTTGCGTGCTACCGGCCCACGCCTCGACATCGATATCCTCGCGGAGCTGCCGGCGGGTCACGAGCGTCTCGGAGTTGTCGTACCGTGGACGGATCGTCTCTTCCAGTACACAGTCAAAGATGTCGCACGTCCAGCCACCGGAACCGTCAAGATTGACGAGGTAATTCATGAGATTCCCGCTGGTGACTCGTGGGCAACTCTCGATCATGGCCGCGGTCGCTGGCCACACCGCGTGCATTGGAACTGGGGAGCCGGCTCTGGGCACAGCAACGGGCACGTTGTTGGTGTTCAAGTGGGCGGCAAATGGACAAACGGAACCGGCTCAGTCGAGAACTCACTTCTTATCGACGGACGCCTACACAAGATCAGCGAAGAACTCGTCTGGGACTACGACACAAACAACTGGCTTGACACGTGGCGCGTTAGCGGTGCACGCGTTGATCTCACGTTTACCCCATTCCATGTCAAGGAATCGCAGATGGATCTCAAGGTTTTGTCTACTAGTGGCCACCAGTGTTTCGGTCACTGGAACGGAACCATGACCGATGACTCAGGCACGCCGGTGCAGATCATCAACGTGCTTGGTTGGGCCGAAGACGTGCGTCAACAATGGTAATAATTCGGTCATAATGGAATGCCTGCCGTCTTTGCTTACAAAGCACCACGAGACACCGCTTCTTTGAGGCAAGATCAAGTGTTATGAGCCACGAACGAATGTCGATCCGGCATGGGATCGATGGCGGGCTGCCGTTCTTGCTGTTCTTTGCGGGCTATCACTTTCATTCGATCGCACTTGGATCGGCCTTCGCTCTCGTAATGGCACTTGGACTCGCCGTACTTCGCTACAAGCGTGGCGAACCACGAGTTGCCGTGTTGTTAGGCGTCTTTGCGGTTTGTTTGAGTGCCCTCATCGCGCTCGTGGTGGGCGAAGGTCGATCGTTCTTTGTCACGAGTCTGTTTGCGAACGCGGCCGGATTACTGGTGACCGTAGCGAGCCTCATGTTCAAGCGACCAATTACCGGAATCATCGGACACAGGCTCAAGCGTGAGCAAGCCGCTTGGTTTGATAACCCACTCCGCTACGGAACCCACGTAAAAATGACCTGGTTTTGGGTACTGCTCTGGGTATGGCATCTGGCCGTACTGATTCCGCTTTACGCCCTCGATGCTGTGGCCGCGCTAGCGTTTACGACGACCTTCATTCTCAAACCGTCTCTGCCACTCTGGGTAATTCTCAGTCTCGTGTGGGGAAAGCGATCCCGCGAGAAGCAGGCGCAGCCAAAACCGACTGACGCCTAGGACACATTCGAAGCGCGTGAAACGTACATCGTCCTAGGTGGTTTTAGTCTTGGGACGATCCCTCTAACTGACGGATTTCATATGCAATCCACTGCCAAATGAGTGGTGCGCTTTTGACACTGAAGTGAAGACCATCATCATAAAGTGGCACGCCGTTGATACCGTCGTAATACTTATCGTCTTCACACAGTAGTGAGTACTGGTCGAAAACTGCGGCGCCCGCACCTTTGGCCCATTCGTCGACGACATCATTGATGTGTTTCGTCAATTCGATGTCATTAGAACGCGTAACTGATGGCGAAGTTCCGAAATCGACCCTGTCGTGACAAGCCATATTGACGACCGCGACCTTGCCCGCGCCGTTAGCGAGCGATTCTTTCTTGAACTCGTCAAGTATTCCGCGCAGGATCTCGTCGTGACCAGGTTCTCCGGGGCTGACCGTCTGATCGTTATCGTCAATGAAGTCCGAGAACAGTCGCGTGTGCAAAAACAGGACCACGACAGGCGAATTACGTTTCGCAATCGCTTCCGTCCACCGCTGACGGAACTGGACGCACTCCTCCGTATCTGGACGTTCACCTTCTGCTCGAAGTTCACGCCGCTCGTAGGTCGTACAACCTAGTGACGCTGCCGAATAGGTGTAAAGATCTGGTGTCTTCTCAACGTCGCCTCGCTCCATTAAGCCAATGACTGTAGATGCACCAACCATGACGACGGTCTGGCGAGTGATATCTGGGCGCAAGTCATCACGCGAGGTGCCATAAAGTCCGTCTGCTGGCAGTCGCACGACAATACTCTGATCCCCGGCGCGCCCGTCGGTGACATACAACAGTGCAGAGCCCACCAAAACCGATACAAGTCCTACAACCGCGATGAGTGGCCCAAACTTCGGGAGGCCACGCACATAGTCCTTGAGTCCACGCTGGTGGATTGGCCGTTCGACGAGGCGGTGACTCAACGTCGAAATGACGATTGTCAACACGACCGCCGCAATCTGGCGAGTCAACTCCGACTCGTTCGGCAATATCCAGACCAAATAAATGATGATCGGCCAGTGCCAAATGTATAGCGAATAAGACTGATCACCAACCACCATGAGTGGCTTGTTTGCTAACAGCTTGGTCAACACATTTTGCAGAGGAGACGTCGCCGCAAGAATAATCAACAGAGTTAAGACTGCAATGAGCGCTAGGCCACCTTGGAAAAGCCACGGTGAAAACTCATTGACCGTGAACATCCAAAACACGATGAGCACCAACGAGCCCAAACCAAGCCAGCCAATGAGTTGCTCCATCTGGCGGTTCCAGCCGCGCGGACCCGGTGATGGGCCACTAGCAGCCCGCAAGGTCCGACGATGCAAGAGAATCGCGCCTAACACGCCAATAAGAAGCTCGTAAAGTCGAGTGTCAGTACCGAAGTACACCCGGCTTGGATCCATTGCTGGCACATACAGGTTCAGCATCTGCCAGAATGAGACGGCGCCGACAATCGTGAACACCACGATTAAGGTATTCCAGTTACGTGCTTTACGGAACAAGAAAATCAAGATGAGCGGGAAGATGAAATAGAACTGTTCCTGCACGCCTAACGACCACGTGTGTCGAATCGGTGAAGGAACAGACACTTGAGCGAAATACGACTCATTCGCCAGGATCAGACGCCAGTTCGACACTTGGAACAACGACGACAGCACGTCGATCGCGACATCCTTACGACGACCAGCCGTCTCGTAGACCATCGCGGCACTCAAAATAGCCACGAGCATCAGGATCAAACCGGGCATAAGTCGTCGAGCTCGACGAATCAAAAATCGCTTGTAATCGATCGAGTCATTGCGTCCATGTTCACGGAGCAACATGGCACAAATCAGGAAGCCGGAAAGGACAAAGAAGATATCGACGCCGAGCCAGCCGCCAGTAAAGGGATCCGGCACGACGTGATAAGCCATGACCGCAATAACTGCCAGACCACGTAGTCCGTCTAGAGCTCCGTTTCGGCTGCCTCGCGTGGCCGCCAGAACACCTCCGCCTCGCGCACGAGGCCCACTGCGCGATTGTTGTGAAACCGTGGCGCTTGCATTCGGCTCAGGGCTTTTGGTGGCCGTGTTGGGTTTCCCCTTCGAGGTCACAATTTATCCTTCTGGGCGATATTGCCACGTTCACTTAGGTATCAAATCCTCGCCAAGTATGCCACGCGAAACAGGCTAAGTGGACATGAATTTCGTTGGAATCGCAAAGTTGCAGCATCTGCAAATATTTCACTGTCTGAAAAGCAGCAATGTCTGCAACGATTCTTTTAACCTCAACGCTAGGGTTTCACACGCGGTTTCGTCCGCTTTTTCTATCTAAGCGAGGCATCATTTTTACTGCCGGATTAATGATCATCAGCGGACTTGTCGTGCTCATTTTCGGAGCAGAGGTACTGGTTCGCAGCGGTACGCACTTAGCCTCACGTTTAGGTATCTCGCCTATCACGATTGGTCTGACTGTCGTGGCGATCGGAACGAGCATGCCTGAACTCGCAGTCGGCATCGATGGGGCTGCCAGAGGTAACCCTGGGCTAGCGGTCGGAAATATTGTCGGCACTAATTTAGTGAACATTCTGCTGATCATGGGCTTGAGCGCCTTAATCGTGCCAATCGTCATCGCTCGTCGCACCCTAATGTTCGACTTGCCTGTCATGGCGATTGTGGCACTCGCGGTTTACTTCATGGGACGAAATGGCGTGCTGAGTACAGGACATGCCTGGATTTTGCTGTTCTTGGGCGTGGTGTACACCGTAGGTGTTGTGTTGATCGGGCGGCGCGAAGGTCATTCGAGCGCAGAAATTCCGTTTCTCGAATCGCAAACCGATGAAACACCCGCAGCACCACGTTCAGCGTTGAAGGACGCTGGTTTGTTGCTGCTGAGTTTGATGGTGATCGTCTGGGGAGCCGATCTGCTCGTCCAAGGCTCAGTCTCGATTGCTACATCTTTTGGCATCAGCGATGTTGTGATTGGCCTAACGATCGTCGCAATAGGCACCTCGGCGCCTGAACTCGTCACAACGCTCGTCTCAACATTCCGAGGCACCCGCGATATCGCTATCGGCAACCTCATTGGTTCCAGCGTCTACAACATCGCTTTTGTACTGGCGGCCACCACGATCGTGGTCCCAGGCGATATGCCCGTGCCGGAAACTATTCGAATTGATCTGGGCCTCATCGCACTCGTATCGCTTGTGTGCGTTCCTGTTTTTCTCACCAGTCGCAGGATCAATCGCATCGAAGGGGCACTCTTTGTTTTGGCGTACTGTGCCTACCTCACGTGGTTACTCACCACGCGTGTTTGAGACGGTCATAGTCATCCGAATTAGGCGGCCCCAAGTGCGGCGACTGCTCCGATCACGAAAATCGCTGGAGCGCTTACACTTTCACGCTCAATTACAGTTGCCACTTCACCCAAAGTGGTACGGATCGTCCGTTCTGATGGCAAAGATCCTTCCACCACAATCGCCAGCGGAGTTTCAGCTGGTTTACCCAAATCAATTAAGGTCGCCGAAATCGCGGACATATTGTGAACAGCCATCAGGAAGATAAGAGTTCCTGTCATCTTGGCCAGTGCTTCCCAATTAACCAAGGTGCTCGGGTCCGATGGTGGTACATGCCCAGACACAACCGTGAAATCGTGGAGCAGTCCGCGCGCCGTAATCGGTATTCCTGCCAAAACCGGCACCGCCACCGGCGAGGTCAAACCCGGAATCACGCGCACAGAGATTCCTGACTCTTGCAATGCGACGACCTCTTCGTAACCACGACCGAAAACGAACCCTTCGCCCCCTTTGAAACGCACGACACGCTTTCCACGTTTGGCACGATCGACCATCAGATCATTGATATGAGACTGAGCGACCGCCTTCCCGCGCGGGTGCTTGGCCACGTCGATGATTTCGACGTGCGGGCCAAATTCACGATGTAATTCTTGGGGAGCCAAATGATCAATGAGCACCACATCAGCAACGGCAAGTGCCTTCAAACCTGCGAGCGTGATGAGTTCGGGATCTCCCGGACCGCCACCAAGTAACACGACAGAACCTGCCGGCACGATGGAATCAGCATTCTGCATCAGCGTTTCATCTGAAAGTCCGAACATAACGCTATTGTGCCGAATTCTGGGTTTCGCCGTCTGTCCGTGTCCAGCTACTGGCCACTCACCAACGGCTCACCATACAGAAATCACACACCCAAGTCAGACAACAAGGCCACCTCGCGCAAGACGGCAACCGCGCTTCGCAATACCGGAACGGCAGCAACGGCACCTGAGCCTTCGCCGAGTCGCATCTCTAAATCAAGTAGCGGTTCCAAACCAAGTTCTGCTAACGCAAGGCCTTGAGCCGGTTCGGTGGATCGATGTCCGGCGATGAACCAGCCCGCTGCACCTGAAGCAATCCGGTTCGCCACAATCGCACATGCAACGCTCATGAGACCGTCAAGCACGACCGGAATCCCGGCTTCGGCCGCTGTCACCAAGTAGGCAGTCGTGGCGGCAAGATCCGCGCTCGACACGGACATGAGAACCTCGCGCGGATCATTCGCGCGCTCACCAATGCGAGCAAGCGCCTGATCAATAACGTCGATTTTGACTTTTAACCCGTCGTCATCAATGCCCGTACCTCGACCCGCAACATCAGCACCGGCAAGTCCTAACGTCGCAGCGATCATCGTGGCAGCTGGCGTTGTATTGCCGATACCCATGTCTCCACTCATGAGCAGCTGAGCACCTGCAGCGATTTCTTGATGTGCAACCTCGACACCAGCAGCATAGGCGCGCTCGAACTCTTCACTACTGAGTGCATCTTCACGATGTAGAACTCCACTGCTGCGCCGCACTTTATATGCGGTCAGTTGAGTGCGCACCGACTCATCGAGATCAGAAAAGTCTTCATCAACACCCAGATCGAGCACACGTACAGCAACATCGTGGACCTGGGCTAGAGCAGAAACTCCAGCTTTACCCATGAGGAAGGTCCGCACCATAGCGCCAGTAATCGCCGAAGGAAATGCCGAAACTCCATGTTGGGCCACCCCGTGATCGCCGGCAAAAATGACGAGCCGGATGTTGTCTAAAGGCATCGGTGGCACGACGCCTTGGCGTGAAGCCACCCACACTGCGATGTCTCCCAAACGGCCCAAAGCGCCGGGTGGAGTCGCTAATGCAGCAAGACGTTCGATTGCGGCTTGACGCACTGAATCTGATAGTGAGGCAACCTGAGGCACTACGGCTCCTGATCCATTTTTGTGAGGCAGCGGGATGGCTCTTTGAGTATGCCGGAATAGCAGACTGGCCAAGCGACCCCGCTAGGTGTCACGCCAATATCGGGAAAGATCCCCATCGCATTAGATTGTTTCCTGCAGATCTACTTGGAGGTATCAATGCGCGAGAGATGGCCGTGGGAAGGCATTGTCGGCAAACGCACCATCGTTCAGTATCTGCGCCATTACCACCGCTGGACGGTCGAAGGCGAACTTATTGCACCCACCGAACCGACGCTCTTCGTTTCCCATCATGGCTATGGCAGTGCTTTCGACCTCAATATTTATACGGCGCTTGGCGTATTCGACAAACTTGGTATCAAAGCACCCGTCACTTTGCTGGCACACGAATTGGCTTGGACCATCGGCATCGGCAAACTTCTTGAACGGTACGGCGCGAAACCCGCAAGCGAAGAGTCTGCGGTCGAATCGTTTGCGACTGGACACCACGCCCTGGTGATGCCGGGCGGAGATGTCGACGGATTCAAGCCCTTCCACGATCGCCATCGAATCGTTTTTGATGGGCGTACAGGATTTGCTCAGCTCGCAATCGATACGGGGGTACCACTTGTACCAATCGTGACTGCTGGCGCTGGAAATACGATTCTTTCGTTATCTGACGGACGTGCTCTAGCTAAGGCCTTGAAATTAGACCGTCTACTTCGGCTCAAAGCAATTCCGGCGACGATTTCCGTGCCTTGGGGCTTCAATATTGGCTTGGTCGGCTTTGCTCCGCACTTACCGTTGCCTGCAAAGCTGACAACACGCGTGCTACCGGCCATGCGGGCAGAGCCGGGCGAGGATGCCGAGATTTTTGCTGCTCGCGTGGAGTTGGCAATGCAAGACGCACTTTCCGAACTAGTACATCGAAACTCAGTGTCACGTTGAAAGTGGCAAGCAAATTTTTTAGGTGCTGCGCCATTCTTTGAAGCCAAGCACAATAAGCAACATTTCGCGGCGCGCATGATCGCGGATCTGCTCTTCTAAATCCGAGCGTCCTTCGGGAAGGTCCGCCACGAGTTCGGCGTTCGCCTGCATATTGCGTACGAACAAGCGCGCCAACATGTGGACGTCGTCGCTACTCCATGATTCGATGTTGGGCAGCCTCGCCAAAACGACAGCGAGTTCGGAAACGAAAAGATCAAGTTCATGTTTGATCGCTTCACGCACAGGTTCGGAGCCGGTCATGCGTTCTCGACTGACAAAAGCGAAATCTGCCTTGCTTCCTTTGACTGTGGCAACCAAGATTTCTGCCGATGCGTCAATGATGTGATCGAAGACCTCCGGATCGCGCTGCGCATCACGAATCATGGCTCGCAAGGTGGCAAAGCAGCGCTCAACAAGCGCTAAGCCAAGATCATCCATGCTTTCAAAATGCCGATAAAACGCTGAGGGCACTACCCCGGCGGCTTGGCTGACCTGACGCAAACTCACTTGGGCAAAACCCTTGTCGAGGCTCAACTCCAAAGCAGCGTTCAATAAGGCTTCGCGAGTGCGTTCCTTCTGTTGCTGCCGCGCCGAAGCGGCCATCGTTGACATGAGATAAGCCTACGCGGAACACGATCTCACATTTCAGTGAACGCGTGTTTTGAAACACGCTGCGAGAAACTTGCGGATTTGACAGAGTCGTGTCAAAGTTTAGTGAACAGGTGTTCACTCGAATTCATTGCACGAGCAAATATCATTTGGAGACACATGGGCATAATCCGCCGCGCGCTGGCCTCACGACCAGTGGCCCGACTGACGTCCCCACGCACTCCTGACGAGTACTTGGAATACGTCCATCCGATGCTCACTGTGGAGGCCGTGCGAGCCCGTGTTGTCGAAGTCATCACCGAAACCGGAGCCGCGAGCACAGTACGCCTCAAACCAAATGGGGCTTGGGCAGGATTCACACCGGGTCAGCACGTAGAGTTCGGGGTCGAAGTCAACGGTACCCGCCGCATCCGCGTGTTCTCAGTATCAAGTTCCGCCAAAAACACCGACGGCACGTTTACGGTTTCGGTCAAGGCACACCCCGACGGATTCGTTTCCCAACACTTACATAGCGGCAACCTCAAGACCGGAACGATTGTTTATCTCTCCCCCGCCCAAGGCGACTTCGTTCTACCTGAAGTCATTCCAGCTCACATTGCTCTCATCAGTGGCGGTTCTGGTATCACGCCCGTCATGAGCATGCTGCGTACGCTCACAGATGCTGGCCACCAGGGCACGATCGATTTCATCCATTACGCGCGCTCACGCGATGATGAGATGTTCAGTACTGAACTGGACGAACTCGCCCGGAAGCCGGGCGTTCGTATGACGAGGATTTACACCCGGGTACCCGCCGCAAACGCCCAACTCACTGGACGTTTCACACTCGACCACCTCAAAACATTGGGCATCGATCCTGCCTGGACCCCAACTTGGGTTTGTGGGCCTGCCGGTTTGATTGCCACCGTCCGCGACACTTACGCCGAACTCGGCGCCGCTGAACAACTAACAGCCG
>JBEBSZ010000036.1:0-15599 GCA_040394025.1 Aeromicrobium sp. | reverse complement strand
GGATCGATACCGAGCGCTGCTACTGCTGCGGTGAAACGCGCGAATGTCTCATACTGCTACCCGAAGGCATCACACTCGAACGCCATGAACAACAGATTCCCATTTCAAAAAGTGCCTTTAGTGATCCATCGCTTCAGTTGAATCCCGGCTTTATGGCCCGAAACTTGAGCCACATCAACCGAGCTCACGAAGAAGAACTACGCGTGTCAATTTCACGCATATTCAGCACGGAATATGAAGATATCCTTGCTGCCCAAATCGTCACCTTGGCCGTTGATAGCGTCGAGTTGGATTGGGTGACCCACCATGGGGCAAATCGCGAAACGGTGTATTTCAAACGCACTGCTCGCACCGCAGACGAACTCAGCGACCAACTGCGCCTGGCCCTGCGCGTACTTATTTGTTGACACGCCCCAGCGTGTTGAAAACTCACGTGGAACGTAGCTTCACCCACGGTTTTGGATTCACGCATACCTAATAGGTGTTCTTGACTCACACTTCCGACGGTCTCGTGGGAATCAGGGGGCGGGAGGGAACACAACGAGGGCCGCACCGAAGGACGGCCGCCCCATCAGAATCCCAAGAGCCAACAAAGTGGCCCCCACCGGACGAACCGGCGAGGACCACTTTGTGCTTGCAACGCCTCCACGCGGAGGCCCGGCACATCGATCAGGCCTGAAGCACAGCTTCTGCGTTAATCTGGATGCTGATCTTGTCGCCGATCATGACTTTGTCACCTTCGAGCGGGATGTTGAAGTCAATGCCCCATTCTTTACGGCTAATAACGGTGGTAGCTTCAACGCCCACGCGAGTTCCGCCCCAAGGGTCCTTGCCTTCGCCAAGGAACTCAACAGCGAGGTCAACTGACTTAGTGACATCCTTGATGGTCAAGTCGCCGGTCACCACGAAATCAGAATCCGATTTGCGAACCACAGCAGTCGTGTTGAACGTCATTTTCGGATTTGCTTCAACGTTGAAGAAGTCTCCGGAGCGCAAGTGATCGTCACGATCTGCAGTACCCGTATTGATCGAGGCCAAGTCAACCGAAACTGACACGGTGGAATTCGTGATGTCTTCGGCCGTAACCAGTGTGCCTTCAAAAGTCTCAAACTTGCCGCGCACCTTGCTCATAATGTGACGGACAGTGAATCCGATCTCGGTGTGAGTCGGGTCCAACTGCCAAGTGCCTGCGGTGATATTGCTCATGCGATTGCTCCTCATTGTTTTGCATTTTTAAGCCTGTACCCAAAGACTAACATATAGTTGAACTTTCAATCAACTTCAAAATATTGTAAACTGAATCACATGAGCGAAACAGCCGAGCAAGACAGCCGGGAAACACCGTGGTTGCGCATCGACCAGCAGGTGATTTGGCGCTCGTTCCTCGGTGGAACGACAGTCCTTTTGGACCAACTGGACCGAGACTTGCGAAGCAACCACGACATTTCGCTCTCTGAATACGAGATCCTCGTACGGCTATCAGAATCACCCGACCGCGCCATCCGAATGGCTGATCTAGCTGAAGCGATTTCCCACTCCCGCAGTCGCACCACACACACAATTCGACGCCTCGAAAAAGAAGGCTTCGTCGCTCGCATTCAATGCGATAGCGACGGCCGTGGCGTCACCGCCGTACTCACCGACGAGGGTTTTGAGCGCCTGGCACTTGCTGCCCACACCCATGTGACCGGCGTGCACGACTATCTCGTGGCATCGGCAACTGACGAAGAATTTCAAGTCCTTGGACGGATCATGGACCGAGTTCGCGACAAACTCGACGGCAAGACATTCTAATTTTTCCTGAAATAACAGCCCGTTCCAGAAACTTTGAAATATAACATTTATGCGATAGACAATATTGCATAAATGTTATAATCTACACATGTGAACAGTCCACGTGAACAGGAGTTTTACTCCACCATTGCGAAGCAGGTGATTGATCGTCGTGCAGAACTTAACCTCTCCCAAAAAGAGTTGGCTGAGCTTTGTGGCACTACGCAACCAGCCATCGCCCGTTTCGAATCAGCGAAGCGCCCGCCACGAGTAGACACCCTCTTGGCCATGGCAGAAGCGCTCGACTCAAACCTCGAGATCACCTTCCGTCCCCGCACTCGTCCCCGCACTCGTCCCCGCACTCGTCCCCGCACCTTTGAGCGCTAACCACTGCGCAACCGAACAGGAGAACTTATGTCTACTCGCGTTGAAACCGAAGACATCACAGCAACAAGAAGCGAAAAATTTCTCGCCGTCGTCCTTGCCGCCTTCGTCCTTATCGGCAGCGGCTGGCTCTATTGGAAGACCTACGATTGGCTCGGCCCTGAAACGTCCTACAGCTATTCGGCCCAAGAACAAAAAGTCATTGATCAAGCAGACATCGCATCTCAAGAGTTCTACTCAATCAGTGAAATCCACGCAGAAAACACGAATCAACTCAACCAAGCTCGAGCAGACTTGAATTTGGCTGTCGACCGTGGCGAGGAATCCGAGGCTCTTGAGCAGGCCTATCGCGATGCACAATCCATCGCAGCCGAAAGCAAGGAACAACTCGCCGTCGCTAAGCAAGAAATGGATCAAGCCGAGGCCAAAGCACAAGTTATTTACGATGCCCACGAGAAACAAGCCCAAGATGCAAACACCTCATGGCGCCACTGGCTAGTTGCTGGACTTCGATTGCTTTTCATCGCCGGGATGCTCTTGGGTTCGCTCTTGTGGACACAACGACTGCGCGCACGAGAATCCCGCTATCTACCCATCGGGTTCGCCATCACGGCAAGCGCCACGATTATGGCTTTCACGTTCCTGGTCGACTACATCACCGATTACTTCGACATCCTTGAACTCGGCCCGATCGTGCTCTCGCTTTTGGGCATAGCGGCGACAGTGGGCGCTTTCGCCTTGCTCCAACGCTATTTGGCCAAACGCGTCGGACGTACCCGAGTCCGCAAGGGCGAGTGTCCCTTCTGTGCCTTCCCCGTGAGACCAGACCAACCACATTGCGAAGGCTGCGGTCGGGCCGTGGCAGCAGAATGCTCACACTGTCACGAAACTCGCAGAGTCGGCTCGCCCTTCTGTGCAAATTGCGGTACGGCCTAGTCGTCCATCGACTCAGTCACGAGTCAGACGGCGGTGCGTCACCCGGTGAGGGCGCGCCGCCTCTGGCCCGAGGCGTTCCACCTTGTTTGCCTCGTAAGCGGCGAAGTTGCCTTCGAACCAGAACCACTGCGCCGGCTTTTCTTCCGTGCCTTCCCACGCCAAAATGTGGGTGGCGATCCGGTCTAGGAACCAGCGGTCGTGCGAGGTAACCACGACACAACCCGGGAAATCGAGCAATGCGTCTTCCAGAGATGAAAGCGTTTCCACATCAAGGTCGTTTGTCGGTTCGTCAAGCAGGAGCAAGTTTCCACCCTGCTTGAGCGTGAGAGCAAGGTTCAACCGGTTTCGCTCGCCGCCAGACAGTACACCAGCCTTCTTCTGCTGATCTGGACCCTTGAACCCAAAAGAGGCCACATAAGCACGGCTGTTCATTTCAAAATTGGCAACCTTGATGAAGTCCAAGCCATCGGAGACCACTTCCCACACGTTCTTATTGGGATCGATATTGGCACGAGTCTGATCGGCATAACTGATCTGAACCGTTTGGCCCACGTCGAGCGTTCCGGAGTCAGGTGTCTCGCCGCCAGTGATCATCCGGAACAAGGTCGTTTTACCGACACCGTTTGGGCCGATTACACCAACAATGCCAGCACGTGGAAGCGAGAAAGAGACGTCATCCCACAGAACCCGGCCTTCAAATCCCTTGGTCAGATTCTTAGCATTAAGCACCACATCACCCAGTCGAGGGCCTGCCGGGATATTGATATCGCTCGTATCAATCTTGCGGGCTTTTTCAGCTTCAGCTGCGAGTTCTTCGTATCGAGCTAAGCGAGCCTTGCTCTTAGCTTGGCGGCCCTTCGCGTTCGAGCGAACCCATTCGAGTTCTTTCTCGAGCATCTTGGCGCGCTTAGCGTCTTTCTGGCCCTCGACTTTCAAACGCTCACGCTTGGTTTCGAGGTAGGTCGAATAGTTGCCCTCATAGCCGTGAATGCTGCCGCGATCCACCTCGGCGATCCATTCAGCGACGTTGTCGAGGAAGTAGCGGTCGTGAGTCACAGCCAAAACTGCGCCCGGATACGTCTTAAGGTGACCTTCAAGCCACTGCACACTCTCTGCATCCAAATGGTTAGTCGGCTCATCAAGTAAGAGGAGATCTGGCTGTTCGAGCAACAACTTACAGAGAGCGACGCGACGACGCTCACCGCCGGAAAGATTATCGACGAGGACATCTGATGGCGGGCAACGCAATGCATCCATTGCCTGTTCTAGTTTGGAGTCAATGTCCCAAGCGCCAACCGAGTCTAGATAGTTCTGCAGTTCGCCTGTTTCTGCGCCAAGGGCATCGTAGTCAGCATCCGGTTCTGCCATCTCGGCATAGGCGTCTTCAAGCCGCTGCATCTTGCCTTTGATCTCGGCGACGGCCTCTTCGACATTTTCTAAGACAGTCTTGCCCTCGGTAAGCGGAGGCTCCTGTTGCAACATGCCAACAGTGGCCTCCGAGTCACGAATAATGTCGCCATTATTTGCTTGGTCAAGACCTGCCATGAGTTTGAGCAAGGTCGACTTGCCCATACCGTTTGGTCCGACAACACCAATCTTGGCGCCATGCAGGAAAGAAAGTGAGACATTGTCCAAAACGACTTTTTCGCCGTGTGCTTTTCGGACATTTCGCAAAGTAAGAACGTAATCAGCCATGATGTGCCCAACCTTATCGGCCCCGGCACAACATCGCCCCATCAGTAGGCAGCTGTGCGCACTCCGTTACGGTAACGCTCATAACGGTCCAGTTCATTTTGCAGACGCGCCAAAACGACGGTGTCAGTCACCTTGGTGACGGCTTCGCGTAATCGTTTCTCAAACTTCACGGCCGTTCGGTGTGCAGAAACGGCACCAAAGAAACGTGCGCTGACAGTTAAGGCCAATGCCAATAACAGTCCACCGGCGATAAGCCACACGTCGAGTCGGACCCCTCGAGGTGCCGGAAAGAGATCCTTTTGCCCCGGAATGACATCAGGAAAGAAAGCCAATGCGAAGAGCAGCACACCAGCAACGGTGGCAAGGAGCGCGAACCACTGGAGCACCGAGAATAGACCCCACCACCAGCGGCGCCGATCGACGTCCGGATCGACGTCAGCAATCGCCCGGTCGAGGTCATCAATCACATCACGTGCACTGATACCCGTCACTTTATCGAGGATCGCCGACCGCCAAGGGCGAGCTAATCCGACCACTGACGATTCAGCAACTTCACGTAAAGCCAGTTCGGCTCGTGAACGCTGGACCGATGGGGTCATGGGCATGTCTGGAGCTAAAACATCACGCACCGAACGACCTAGGCCGATCGCCTTGAGTGGATCTCGACGCAATCGACCGACCCAGCCAATGATCGGCCAATCAGTTGCCACGGCTGCTCGACGCAACATCGAATCTTCGACCGCATCAGCCATCTGGTCAACACCGATGCACACGTCAAAAATCTCGACGAGCTTTTCACGATGACCCGGTTGAACGCCCGGTGCCACCTGGTCACCACCAGCGGCAATGAGATTACTGGCCGCAGCCCGAACATCACCGACGAGACGCGCTGTCGCAGTTTCTTTTGAGGAAATCCGGGCGCGAATTTCACGACGCAGTTCAACGAGTCCTTGCCCGGTCACCGTTGAGGTGGCCAAGATGGGCACCTCATAAAGGCCTTCACTATCCAGTACACGGCGTAAGTCTGCGAGCGCGATTTCTTGATCTTGCGTGTTAAGGCGATCAATCTGGTTGAGGACAACCAAGGTAGTTTCACGATGCGTCGACAGTGGTTCGAGATACTGCTCGTGAATTGCCGCGTCCGCATACTTTTGCGGATCTAACACCCAGATAAACAAGTCTGCGTGAGCAACCACGCGATCTACGACAAGTTTGTTGTCCAACATGACTGAGTCGTGGTCAGGCAAGTCGACAAGAACAAGCCCTTCAAAATCCGTATGGCGGTCGGTGAGATCGAGGTGACTGCGACGAGAAATCTGATTCCTGCGCTGCACTCCAATCCAGTCGAGCAATTCTGTCGCGCCACCTGGACCCCAGGCACAAGCCAGAGCCTCGGCGGTTGTGGGTCGCAAATAGCCCACACTCGCCAATTCGAGACCCGAAATTGCATTAAACAAAGACGATTTGCCTGAACCGGTCGAGCCAGCAAGAACGACGACCGTATGGTCTGGCGCGAGTCGCAGTCGCTCGTTCGCGTGCTCAAAAACCTTGCTCGATTCATACAGGACATCAGCTTCGAGCCGATCGCGTGCAGCCGTGATTGACTGCTCAAGAGCGCCCAAGCGTTGGTCAAGGTCTGTCATGCCAAAGTCTCCGATGTTGACGGGCCTTCATCCAATTCTTCAATTGCACGGTCGATTTCCCAGGCAGCTTGCCGAAGCTCTTGTGGATCCGGCAGGAGATCCATGTACCGTAAGGCTTCATCTTCAAACAAATCTGAAACACGCTTCCGCAAATCGTCGCTTGCTGCCTTAGCTAATTCGCGCATGGCTTGATCACCAAATACCGCTTCGAGCAGTTTTTGTCCCGCCAAAGCGGTGCCACCGGCGATGCCAAGTTCGGCACCAGTAAGCCCCGCCGTTCCAGCAAAAACCACCACCATGAGCGCGACACCCGTGGCATTAACGCCATAGGACATAACTTTGGCTTTGGTTCGCTTGCCCGCACCTTCTTGGCTAACCAAGTCGAAAACGGCTTCACGCCATTCACGTGCAATTCGCTCGGCACGAATTCGCACATCGCGCGAAGCCCGATCCAAGCCCGGATTGGCCTCCAGCAACATGTGTCCGGGTTTCTCGCTCGCCCACGCTCTTGCCGCCGCCTCAGCTGCCCGTTCGGCTTGATCCAAGATAAGTAAATGTAAGCCAGTGGTGGCTGCAGTTTCGACATCCTCTGCTTCAACCGTGCTCTTGCGTTTCACGAAGAGTCGATCTCGTAGATTGCCGACTTTCGCTTCCAAGCTGCGGAAAATCTCACCGGAGCCAACGAATTCTTGCCAACGAGCCAAGACTTCGCCACGGAGCATAGTGCCGTCAGTCGCCTGATCTAAGACGGCGTCCAGGCTTTCGGCATAAACACGGCGCACATCTTCAAACAGCAAGTCCGCTGCGGCAATTTGCCGATCCAAGTCGCCAGCTAGGCGCCGCGCTGCGTCAATATCGTGCGTGATGGCACCTTGGAGCGTTGAGAGCACGATGTCGCGACGAGCGTCTGAATCTGCGGCCATCTGTCGCAACCACATGACAATCTGTGCCACGTCTGCTGCTGGCAACACGCCCTGAGCATTTGGTTCGGATTCAGGCACCGAGAACAAGGCAACATTCGATAAACCTTGTTCCGTGAGCATTTGCGCCAGGTGGCGGCGCACCTGACGCATTGCTTCGGGCGAAGTCCGGTCAAGCACGACAGCGATCGAAGCACTTCTGCTCGCGGCTTGCCGCAAGTGTTCCCAAGGCACATTATCTGCATAGCGAGCTGCTGAAGTGACAAACAACCACAAGTCGGCAGCCGCCAAAAGCTGTTCAGACATTTCCCGGTTCGCTTCATCAATTGAGTCAAAGTCGGGCGCGTCAAGGATGGCAAGACCGGGCCAAAGCCGTGAGCTCGCAACCTGACGAACAGTGTTCGCTCGGCGACTGTTCGAGCCGGTACGAACCAAGTCCGGCAGGAGTGACCCCTTGGTGAACCACTCGGTGTCGGCCGGATGATGCACCAAAACCGGGGTGCGGGTCGTGGGCCGTAGGACACCCGTTTCAGTCACGCGTTTGCCCACAATGGAATTCACGAGTGTTGACTTGCCAGCACCAGTTGAGCCGCCCACAACGACAAGCAGCGGCGCTTCAAGGTTTTCCAAGCGAGGTAAAACGTAATCGGACAACTGGTCGGTGACGACTCGTTGCGCAGTCCTAGCTTCTCCAACCCCGGGAATTTCCAACTCAAATGGCACACTGGCAACGGCCGCAGCGAGCGCTGAAAGCGCATCGTACAACTCGGCTGGCGCGGCGGCCCGATGCTCTGGGGAATGGGTCGTATTTTCCATGTGTATCAAGCAGTAGCCTAGTGGAAAGGGATGCAAGGTTTGTCTAACGGGATCGAAAACATGCGCCCCATCTGCCACAAGCGCTACACCAGACAGAACTACTGCTGTTTTATCCCATCTCGCTGTGGCCGATAGTCGCCCCGAAACAGGTCAGGCTCAATGAAAACCTGCTCTGCCATCGGCACCGCTTCACGCATCGCATGCTCGGCCCGATCAATGATGTGAGCTATCTCAAGTCCTGTGTCCGTGCCATCAATTCCGATCTTCACCGCTACGAGCAGTTCTTCAGGCGCCGTGTGCAGCGTTTTCATATGAATAACACGATCCACGCCGTCTGTATTAGCCAAAGCAGCGTAAAGCAAGTCATTTACTTCTGGCGCAGCCGCCTCACCAATGAGCAAACTCTTGATCTCGATCGCTAGAACTACCGCCACTGCCACAAGCAACACACCAATGAGTGCCGTGCCGAAAACGTCAAATAATGGATTCTCAGTGATGAGAGTCAGACTGACGGCCACGAGCGCAAAGACAAGCCCCAAAAGCGCAGCCAAATCCTCAAGCAAAATCACAGGTAATTCTGGCGCCTTTGCTGACCGTACATACTCCCACCAGCCCCGCTCGCCGCGGTCCTTGTTGCCCTCAATGATTGCCGTGCGGAAAGACAGTGACTCCAGCACAATGGCTATCACTAAAACGACAACGGGAACGAGCCGCCATTTGCTGTCGAATACGTCCATTCCATGACCGGCTTGGATCTCATGGAACTTGTGATACGCCTCGTACAGCGAGAATAAGCCGCCCAAACTGAACAGGACGATCGCCACGATAAAGGCATAAATGTAGCGATCTCGACCAAAACCGAAGGGGTGTTCTGGCGTGGCATGCCGTTGTGATCGCTTACCACCCACAAGCAATAGCGCCTGATTACCAGCATCAGCAACCGAGTGGATGGACTCAGCGAGCATTGACGAAAAGCCCGTCAACAAAAAAGCGCCAAATTTAGTAATGGCAATACCCGTGTTCGCCAATAGTGCAGCAACGACAGCTTTCGTGCCGCCCGACGTTGCCAACTTAGGTACCTTCGCTCAAAGAGCGAGCCTCATCAACCAACATGACCGGGATGTTCCGACGAATTGGATAAGCAAGCTGGCAGCCATTGCACACCAGTTCCTCAGCATCGGTATCAAGGAACAGACCCGAACGACACTGCGGGCAGACGAGGATCTCGAGTAAACCTGGATCAAGATTCATGGAACTACCGTAGTCGGATCGTCTGGCACAAGTCTCAGCGACGGGCCAGAATCTGTTGCTTCATTCGGGGCCGCCCGGCCAGCTTCACGAACGGCATCAGCCAAAGCCAAAAGATCATCTTGGCTCGGTTCTGGCTCCTCAAAACGTGGCGCAAGGCGCACAATATTCCATCCTTGAGGCGCAGAGAGCCTTTCTGCGTGACTCGGACACAGATCATAAGTGTGCGGTTCCGCATAGGTTGCCAACGGACCCAATACCGCGACCTGATCTTGGTAGACATAGGTCAAAGTCGCGACGGCGCCTTCTGCGCAACCAACCCTTGAACAACGACGCTGCATGCCCACGTGGCGAGGCTAACCCTGAGAGGCTGCGCGGACACGTAGGCTCACCGTATGAGCCACCAGAACGTTCCCATCTACGGGGTACGAACGGGTCGCTCCCGTGATCGACGTGATCGTGGAATGCGTGGCCCGCTGTCTTTACCGGGCCCCCTCTCGCCTCGCCGAGTTCCTGCCGATACTGATCGGGCTCAGGAATTCAACAGTTACGTGCTCGCTGCACTCAATTCGATGTCTGCCGCCATCAAGACCGCCGGCGCACACATCGAAGTAGCTGTGGAGTCCGCCCCGCTATTACCCGATTCATGGGACGACACTGTCCCGGCGAGCATTCTGACCAGTCGCGGGTCGACGCACACGATCGTGGTTTATCGCCTGCCCATCACCCAAAGAGCACAATCAGACGCCGAGGTTTTGGCACTGGTTTGGGAGGTCTTGTCTCACCGAGTTGCCGAAGTTCTCGGCACTCACCCAGACGATTTACTCGACGAACTCTGACGTTCGACGTTAATGCACGGCGACGGCCGGTACCCGCGCCGACACAGGAGCGCCGTACAAAGGCGTGCTGGCGATCTGGTCGCCCTTTCTAGTCCAAGCACCGGCATACGCTTCACCGTCTGCTGTCACGACCGCGGCCACAGAATCACCGAGTTCCTTGTGCAGATCAACAACCATGCTTGAACCTGCGGGTACCGAAATATTTTTGGTTGACACGACTTTCATATGTGAGTCCACACCTTCAACCACAATTGAGACGGACTCTTTCGGTGCCACAAGCGTCAATTGAACCTTCTGTCCGGCGAGACTGGTCGGCACAGCCGTTGGATGACGCAACCACTCCGCAGGTCCAACAATCGCAAAATCTTTGGCCGTTTGCACCGTGGCGATCGCCGCGATTTCCCTCTCAGAGGTCAATTGAATTGCCTGTCCACCTAGTTTTGCTTTCTCTGGGACGTCAACCCGCAAGGTGGTTTGAGGTTTCACAGCCACATCCTCAAGGCCTTGGATATCGAAAGTTCCGCCAGCCCGGATCCCTTGGATCTTGACTCGCACAGTCTCGTCATGAGGATTGAGGAGAGAAACAGTGGCTGTGCCTTTCGTCGGGAATCCAGCAAGGACGAGTTTGTCATCAAGTTCAGCCTGTGGAAGTGCAAACTCTGTACCTTGACCGGCCTTATTGGCGCTCAGCGCCACCGCAGACACTTGCTGACGCCGTCGCACGATCCGCGCACCGACAACCTCTTCACCCGGCACGTTATCGCCAATCGCGACAGTCGTCGTCTTGCCCGGGTCAATGACAATTCCCATCGAGTGATCGCCTTCAACTCGGCCTAGGGTTGACCACCAATAGATATCAACGACAGCCAAGGAATCGCCAAGGTTCGCGAGTTGAATGACGCTTTTACCCTGGTCGGCCAATCCAACAAACCAACCCTCATCCAATAGCCCTGGGCATCGAGAAAACAGTTGGCCGCCACCCAAATTTTTCCGCGCACTTCCGGCCACGTAACCGACCGGGCCCGAGCCCTCACCCTCTTGGGAGATGACGAGCGCACCCGCCGAAGGTTTAGCCGTTCGCCATTGGTCGGCTTGAGTCCACACATCAGAAACGTCCGCTTCCGGTACCGCCTTAGCGTCCGCACTCGTACCTGCTTTGACCTGGCCAGCTGTAACCTCAGCGCCTTTTTGTACCGGACAGGCGAAGGTGGCCACATTCGTCGGTATTTCTCGTGATTCGCCTACCGTCAGATCGGGTGTCGATTCACCAGGAATCAAAGCCAACAAAATGAGGATTACAGCAATCACAGGTAGCCACAGGCCTGAACGCCAAGTGAGTTTCGCCTTCGACTGTCGGCTTTTCTCGTCACCACGTTTACGCGAACCGAGTTTGGGAAGTCGATTCATTGTTCTTCCACCTCCGTCACAGTGTGGGTGAACGGCAAAGACATCACGCTGATACCGAACCACAGCAAGAGCCAAATACCGCCAATTATTGGCCGAGCAATTGAGGCCTTATCCGCAGGTTCTTGGTTGACTTGTCCAGTGACTGTCCACACTCGGGATTCGGCGCTGTCTGTGCCTGCTGGAGCAAGGCCCGGTACGGCGTCAATACGTCGTTCGGTATTGGGATCAGCGTCAGGTGAATAGACGGCCCCAATTCCAATGTCAGCCAAATGCTCAGTGTCACGAACCGACGGCCTAGACAGTAGTGACTCAACCGTTCTTTGCAGATCTTTCGTGCGTTGCCGGTTCGGTCCCATTCCCTCGGTACCAAACACTCCGTCCAGATCGTTCACAACACGGGCTTCGATACCGTCCTCAAGATTTCCGGTCAGCACCATGGTCGTCACGCTGGCATCAGACAAATACTGGGGAATCGCTGGCGGTGGTGTCGATACGAGCGGGTCAGCGACACCTCGTCCCAAGAACCAGCCGAGACCTACGACAGGGAACAAACACATGATGACCAAAGCGGCTTTCGCATACTGGCGGTAGCGCCGCATTCGTACCGCTGGAGCCGCGAAGAGCGCAGCGGTCAAGAGTCCCATCAGCCACAAGACTGCAGGCACACCGGCCCAGGCCGACACTTCAGCTATATCTGCTGATGGCGTAAATTTCACTGCCGTAGCCACGAGCGCAAACGACAACATGACAACAGAAAAAATCCATGCAACAGTCACTGCCCAACGGGTCTCTCGCGGAATCAAGGCAAGCAATCCAAGCAGCAAGACGGGCAGCATAAGCCACCACGGAGCCTGACCGGCTGCACCACCAAGCCCAAAAACCGCACCGAGTACCGATGGGTTCACGTCACTCGGAGCTCCTGCCTCCCACCACACTTTTGCACCGGCAAACACTCGCGTGACCACGGTTGGCCCAAGTAGAACCAGCGAAAGGCCAAGGACCGCAGCCAAACTGAGCCTCACCGAGGGCCAGCGCAACGCCAAAACCACAATGATCGGTAGGCAGATCCACCAGGCGATGGGCGCAAAGGCTGCCGCCAAAGCAATAACGAAGGCGCTTTGAGCGACTTTGACCCAGTTCGGTTCTTCCACTAGGCGCCACAAGGAACTAGCGATCACGGGAAATACGATGAGTGCGACAACCGTGCCGATTCGTCCGCCTGCGACCGCGCCTGAAGTGGCGACCAGTAGGCCATAAGACATTGCCCACAGCATGCGCGGGAGTCGATCATCGGTTAGCTGGCGACCAAAACGGTGGGCAGTCACAGCCGCGAGCGGTACCGAGAAGACAAGCACCGCCCAAATGGCAATTCCCGGCTTGAACCACACCGGCATCGCAAGCAGGGCCATCGGAATGACGGCCGTCGTCGGCCAGTCAACACTGCCGACACCGATATCGTGCGAACGACCAACAATCAACATCCACCAGTCGGTAACCCGATCTGGGGCGGCAAGTAAAACCGAACTGTAAACATCACCCGGTGGCAGTGAACGACTCGCCACCAAAGCTGAAATGAACAGTGCGACAACGACCGTCAACCACGGCCAACGCCGCCACATCGGTACAGGCTGTTCGGGGATAAGTAAATCTCGTTCGTCGAGTCCTCCCCCAATAGCTCGACCGCCCATAAATGGTTCTTCTTCCGGGCGAATGTAGTTCGTAATACTGGCGCGTGCCACATCCACGCCGTGCAAATAGGGGTGCAAGAAACCCGGCCGGAGCTCTTTCAGCTCAGAGTTACTGCGCTTAATATGTGGTTTTCGAGCGGCTCTCGCCCGCCACAGCTTGCGCGGCGAACCGAAAACGGTTAGCAAAGCTGCGATTTCACGCTGGAATGCGCGAAAGTCTTTTGCGATGACAAAACCAAGAGCACGAATGAGACAACCGAATATCAATCGGAGTGCGATCAGCGGTACGCGGGCCGCATTTTCGTTGACTAGCACACTATAGAGACCCGCCGAGCGCCTTTCGCCAACTCGAGGACGAACTCCGCCCCGTCTGTTTCGACGTAAACTTCGGCTCGCTTCGGCATGGAAAACGACAGATTCGGGTGCTGTGCGGACTCGCCACCCAGCTCGATTTAATCGCCAACCGAAATCAATATCGTCACCAAAAAGCGGCAAGTTTGGATCGAAACCGCCTATTTCTTGCCAAGCTTCGGCTCGGATCAAGATCCCAGCTGTACCGACGGCCAACACGTCTCGCGGGCGATCGAATTGACCAGCATCGGGTTCGCCTGGCTCCAACCCCAGTTCGCGGTGTCCGGTACCGGTAATCGTTTGGCCAACTTCCAATAAACGACGTAATGACGGCCATTCTCGGACTTTCGGACCGACCGCACCAAGGTCTTCAGACAATGTCGCTTCATTCAACAGTCCCGACAGCGACCCCGGTTCAACAATGACGTCGTCGTGGAGTAACCAGTACCAGTCGGCAGGTGGAGCTTGCTCAATAGCCGCAGCGACTTTGGCGCCGAATCCCAGTCCCTGTGGCACCACGACTCGTTGCGATGATTCGAAATGTTCATTAACAATGTCGGTCGTTGCACTGTCAGTTTCATCGTGGACGATGCGCCATGCATCGGGCAAAAAATCTAATCTTGCGTGGGATTCAAGGACTGTGGGTAGCCAGCGTTCTGCACGATGCGCGACAACAATGGCTACGACTCGTGGAGGGTTTTCTAGCCAGAGTGGTTCGGCATCGAGATATTCATCCTCCATAGCGGCAAGCCTAGATGATCACCAGAACACGCTGGCGACCAGAAGCGTCAAGCACGCTTCTTCAGCTTGCGGCGCTCGCGCTCAGACATCCCGCCCCAAATACCGAAACGTTCATCATGAGCAAGCGCGTACTCAAGGCACTCCGACTTGACTGGGCACGATTGGCAAATTTTCTTCGCTTCTCTGGTCGAGCCACCCTTTTCAGGGAAGAAGGACTCTGGATCAGTTTGCGCACAAAGTGAGCGCTCCTGCCACATCAACTCTGGGTCGTCGCCCTCAATCCAACCAACGAATGACATGCATGTAATTACAGTCGCTCGGACACCCCTACGTCAAGTCAAAAGCAAAATTTTGTGAGTTCCTTCGGCGTGTCGGCATGAATCCGGCACTAGTTATGCTGATTGAGATGACTGACACACTCGCCGGAATCACTCCGCTCACACCCGACCCTTTAGTCACGTTCTACGATTCCGCTAGCGGTGAACGCACCGAACTCAGCGGAATCACCATGGGCAACTGGATCGCTAAAGTTTCAAATTTCCTCGTCGACGATCTCGATGTCAACATTGGCACGAGGCTCCGGTTAGCACTCCCTGGGCATTGGTTGCGCTATGTATGGCTGCTCTCCTGCTGGAACACCGGGGTCGTCATCGCTGACCACGATGCTGAGATTGGCTTGACTGGCCCCGAGCTCGAGGCCGGAGAAGACATCAAACTTGCTTCAGCACTCGCTCCTTTCGGCATGCGCTTTGCCCAAGCTCCAGCAGGATTTGTTGATATTGGCGTCGACGTGCTCAGCCACTCCGACCATTTCGAACCTTTCGACGTGCCTACTGGGACAGATCTCGCTTGGGATGTGGACGGCGAAAAAGTCAGTCACAGCCAAGCCCTAAGTCAGACAAAGAGTGGGCGTTCTGATCGCATCCTGATCGAGAACAACGACCTAGTGGCAGACGCAAAACACCTCCTCAACGCAGTCGTCGGTGGTGGCTCTCTTGTGATCGTCCGCAACGGCTCCAGACAAGACATCGAGAACATCGCCCGACAGGAGAACGCTGTCCTCATCAGTTAGTGCCGACAATCTCGGATCTCATAGTGCCGACAATCTCTGCTCACCGGATTCTGGCGGGGCGGCCGTCCTTCGGGGCGGCCTTCTCC
>JBEBSZ010000035.1:0-16240 GCA_040394025.1 Aeromicrobium sp. | reverse complement strand
CCCCCGTGACCTCAGCATGCGCGGCACCCAAAGCAGAGGAGAGCGTAAATGTGTGGCGGGCTTGACCGAAATCGGACAGTTCTGAGGGTTCCATCTCAGGCAGAGCGTGTAGTTCATCGCCCGAAATCGAGGTGGAGCCAATGCCCGCAGTGGCGGTCAAGAGTGCCCGCATCGCCTCGGGCAGGCGAGCCTCATCGATAACCGGCACGCCGCCAAGGTTCGTGGTGGACGGAAGCAGCAACGGGAACACGAGCTGTCGAACGGCGAAGTTTTCCGCACCGTTTGCATCGCGGTCCCAGTAGGTGTCGAGGTGAATGACCATGTCAATGCCGGTACCGCCGTCGGCAGTCAGAACGTCACGGAACTCCACCCGCTCTGCGTCCAGTCTCGCTGCTGGGTTCGCGATCAGGTGCCCAGTCCACATCAGATGCGGCACAGTTCGCAAAAAATCTTGACTGTTTCGAGCAGGTTCGAGGGCACCCAAACGCGCGTAGGCAGCGTGCGTTTGGACCCCCTCTTCTTCGAGTCGCACCACAGCAGCAGTCTCAAAACGGGTGAGGAGTTCTGCGATAGGTTCATCAATCCGATCAATGCCGGCCACAGATACTGGCCCGGGCACGATACGCACCGCATCTGCCGGATAGCGGTCATCCTGCGCCTGCCAGAGACCGTCTTGTCCCCACCAGGTCAAGAGGTCGTCGTCGAGGACTGGAACAAAGGGCATCGGTTTCGGATGGCTGCGGCACAGGGCAGGGAACCAAGCCGAATCGATGGCGGTTACCCGAGTGGACTCAGCCATCGGATAGGCAGCAATGACTCGTTCAGCGGCTGCGTGTGCATCTTCTGCAGCAGCAACCTCAGGGAAGATCGTGACCACATTCCCGTGGTCAATAGGCGATAGCCGGGCTTCCACGCGTTGCAGAAGGTCGTGAAATCGATTGACCCAGGTCGGGTCTGTCCACGGGAAACACAGGTCAGCAAAACGACGCACCCATTGCGCGTAGGTCATCTGCTCAAGGTCACCAAAGTACGGGCGAGCAGTACGAGACAGTGCTGCGACTACCTCATCTTTACGTGCCAAAACAGCGGCGGCATCGTTTCCGATCTCGGCAATCAACCGAGCAGCAGCGGCAGCCGAATTATCAACTTCGTGCATATCAGCGCGCAGATGCGACAGGCCGGAGGTCATACCGCCCCGAACCTCGCCCGGTGAAATCCAGCCACCCTGCTCGTCATGCGAATCCACGCCCCGTGTTTCGAGCAACACCTGCTTGACTTCAGCTGTGGTTCGGGCTTCTTTGGCCGTCATCGCTGCAGTGCCGACGAGGATGCCATCGACCGGCATAGGGCTACGTCCATAGCGTGCAGCCCATTGGCCGGTCAAGTAATCCGCTGCACGTTCAGGTGTACCGATGCCTCCACCCACACACAGCACAAGATTCGGCGTCGCCCGCAGTTGTGGATACGTCTGCAAGAGCAATTGATCGAGGTCTTCCCACGAGTGATGACCACCAGAATGGCCATCCTCTACGTGGGCGACGACAGTAGTATCTGGAGCCGAGCGAGCAATCTCGACCGTGCGCAAAATTTGTTGCACCGTACCTGGCTTGAATGCAATATAGGGGAATCCTTCACTGCGTAAACGCTGAATGAGCTCCAGTGATTCTTCAAGTTCAGGCACCCCGGCCGAGACGATAACTCCATCTAATGGGGCACCTGACAAACGTGATTTCGAAACAATGCGTTGGCTTCCGAATTGCAGATTCCATAGGTAGCGATCCAGATACATTGAGTTGAAGGTGGCTGTGACACCTGGTTCTAACTGCTCTCGTAAAGTAGCGAGATTTGTTTCCCACACTTCTTCAGTGACTTGTCCTCCGCCTGCCAATTCTGCCCAAAATCCGGCATTAGCGGCGGCGGAAACTATTTCGGGGTCAACCGTCGTCGGGGTCATGCCTGCAAGCAGCACGGGCGAACGTCCGGTCAGTCGTGAGAACGATGTGTCAAGTACGGTCTGACCGTCAGGGAGGCGTACGAGGCCCGGCAGATAATGCGACCAGTCGTGGGCCGCTGGTGGCTCATAGCCCGGGACCGTTAACTTTTCACGGTCAACGTGCGTACCAACAGGGGCAATGGTGACACCTGAGCCCTCGAGAATGTCTCCGGTGAGGCGGGCGATGGCGAGGCCTGGACCGCAATCAAGAACCCATCGTGCGCCGCTCGTAGTCAGCGTCGAAACTGCAGCGGGCCAATCTAGGTCATCGGTCAAGACCAAGCGGGCGAGCTGTTCAGCGTGAGCCGCGTCTATTCCACACGCCTTGGCCCAGGCCACTACCAGTTCCACGGCTGGTTCCATCAGCACGGAATGGAAAGGTGCGCCCACGTCAAGGAATTCGCAAACGACTGGCGTGATGCCGTTGGCTTCAGACCGTTCACTTGACGTGGCTTGACTCTCGATTGCCTGCGCGACGAGTGACAGGTCACGCGGGGATCCCGACAATACAAACGTCGCGAACTCGTTCCTCACCCCGATGGTGACGGGGTGTTCTAAATTGTTCAGTCCGTCCACGATGGCGGAAATGGCTGTACGAGGAAGATTCTTGACCGTCAGCATGGGGGTACTCTCACCGCGACGGCCCAAGCCCTGCTGACGTACGACTTTCCCTGCAGCAGCACCAATCAGGCGGGCAATGGCAAAAATGCGCGCCATTGCTTCGCTATCGCGCAATGTCCACGCCCGATGCAGGTGATCAGCTAGGCCGCCTTGGGAGTGACCCGCAATCGCGGTCGGCGGCGTAATACGCGTATCAAGTCCGTCAGCGGCGAGCGCAAGAAATGTTGCGAATTGAGTAAGAAGGATTCCAGGCACCGATAACTCAGGCGACCAAGGCGCTAAAGCCACCGGGGTTCGCTCTAATCCTTGTGGCGTGAAGGGAAGATCTGAAACGCCTCGGGCGGCGAGTTCCATCCGAACCGCCCCGAGCACAGCATTCGAGTCGTCAAGGAGTTTCATTGCCGGATCCGACACGTTTGCGCTCACCACAAGGTCTTCCCAAACCTCAGACCAAGGCGAAGCCTGTCCGGCAAAAGTCATCGCATACGGCTCGCGGGAGAGACGCGATAGAAATGGCTGTGTGGTCGAAGCGGTTGTATCGATTGTCATGCTCTACTCAATTCATCAGCGGCCAGCACACGAGGTGACCAAGCCAAAAGGGAACGGTTTGAGACACGTCACAGGGCACAACTCGCGACCGAGAAACGACCGCACAATCGGCACAGTTCGTAACATACGACGAAATCCCCTCGGAGAGCCTCAATTCGCATTTCAGAGAACGCGTGTTCTCTCAAATTTACATTATTGAGGGTTCACAAGGAATTATTCAAATAATTTGAGAGAACAAATGTTCACCCAAATAGTTATTTCACAGTTTTACGATAAGCCTCAAGCTGCTTTCGGCCATTTGGGCAACAACAAAAAGTGTTCTTGCCCGTGAAATCAGCACGACGCTGACGCAAACGCTGACAACCGCTCACACCTAAGGACGTGAGACCGCCTCCCGTTCAGTACTGACCAGCTTGCGCATTGCCCGAAGGCCTGCTCAGGCTAGACCTCAAAACATAAGACTCAAGAGTTCTTAGTAACGACGTAGCCCAGCGAAGCATCGCTGTTTGATGCGCCTGCAATCCACAGCAGCTGCACGGAATAGTTCGGCATCTCGTACATTGCGTGCTTCAGTTCATTCGACGGCGATTCAAACGAGAGAACTCCACCTGCTTCGGTGATCCGACGCTGCAGCTTGCCGTAGTCCGTGGCGTTAATCCCGCTATATTCCAACGTCCAGCCGTCAGGCGTAGCTGTCGCCGCCTTCAACTTGCCTTGGGTTGGCAAGGGTAGTTCTTTTGGGAATCCCTTAGGCAGCGTGCTCTTGGTGACAAAGGAATCCTCAGGAATCTCATCTTTTGAGTTGGGTGACTTTTGGCTTGAGTTTTTTCTTGTCGGGGACGCACTTGGGCTGGACGTTTGCTCTGGACCAGCACTATCAGCACCCGAGTCAGATGCCTTAGGTGTAGCCGATGAGTTTGAATCGGCCAGTTTGCCCGAATCATCGTTGGTATCTCCACAGCCGGAGAAAAACAGCACCATGGTAAGCATGATTGCCCCGATTTTCGAAGACGTGCTGAAGTAGGTCATGCTGAGCTCCGATGCGATTACGGGCACAGCCGTACTGCACCCTTACCGGAGCCATATATTACTGAGGTTCATCATCTAATAATGCTGAAATACGCGAGATAGTTCTCTCTGCGCAAAATCAGCGGCTAGCTCAGCTACTCAGTTGTCTTTGGCGCTGATGGTGTAGTTCAGGCCGTGGTCACTTTTGTCACTGCCTTGCACCCAGAGCACTTGAATCATGTAATCGTTCAAACTAAAGGTGGCTTGTTCGAGTTCCCCCATCGAAGACTCGAACTCTGAATTCGCGCCCGCAGCTTCCAATTTACTTTTCATTGCCTCGAAATCACTCTTAGAGACGCCCGTATATTGAAGCGCCCACATGCCAGGCATGGTGGTAGACCCGGCGAGTGTGCCGACCTTCGGAAGTGGAATTTCCTTTGGCAGGTCTTTCGGCAGGTCCCCTCCGGTGTTAAACGACATTTCCCCGTCGTCAGTCTTGAACGTCAGATTGCCATCTTTACTGTTCAGATCAATATCGACATCAGAATCGGCGCTCTTCTCAATCGCTGTCTCGATTGCTTTATCAGCTAGGTTCCCGCATGCCGCCACGGCAAAAACGAGACCTAAAATTGTCGAACCCAAGACGAAGCGTTTGCCCTGAAACTGCATTCTTATCTCCAATGTCAGCGTGCTGGCAGGAAAGTTCACTACCATTACTGACAGACCATACCGTGATTCTGCCGTAAAGACATCAATCGAAACGCGACACGAGTGCTTATCTGATGCGTGATCCCCTGATTTGGGCTTCACGAATATGAACTGCTAAGATTGTTGATTGCGTGTGTTGATCTATTTCGGGTCAATCCGCACTCCAGACTCGCGAGCCCTTCGGTTCGCACCATTGAACCAACGAGAGAACAGGTTTGCCCCGTGGCGAATATCAAGTCGCAAATCAAGCGCAACCGCCAGAACGAGGCTGCGCGCGAGCGTAATAAGTCAGTCCGTTCGGCGCTCAGGACCTCAGTCCGTCGTTTCGACGAAGCAGTCGAAGCTGGCGACGTTGATAAGGCACAAGAACTGGCCAAAGAAGCTTCGAAGAAGCTCGACAAGGCTGCTTCGAAGAAGGTCATTCACAAGAACCAAGCTGCTAACCGCAAGTCGGCCATTGCGAAGAAGGCCGCAGCTCTCTGAGCTCCCCCAACGTGAAGGGCGTCCACCATTAAGGTGGGCGCCCTTTTCCATTCCCCCCACCACCTCGAGATTTGGGCGGTTTGGTCCCCGAAATCACGATTTTCGGGGACCAAACCGCCCAAATCTTGTGAGGCTAGTGGAGTTCGCGGGCTTTTGCGATGTCGATCACTAGGCGCTCTAGCACCCAGGCTGGCTCGGCCGCTCCGCCCTTTACATCCGTATCGGCCTGAGCAATAACACTGATAGCTTGCGCGAGGCCATTGTGCGACCAGCCCCGCAACTGGGAACGCAAGGACTTCACCTTAAAAGGCGGCATTCCATGTGATTTCGCGATGTCACCGTCTGACATGGAGGTTCCGGCAGTTGCTACCGCAGAAAGACTTCGGACACCTGACGCAAAACCGGCAACCACATAGACCGGTGAAACCTTGTTCTCCAAGGCCCAACGTACTTTCTCTAATGCCCCTGAAATATTGCCCATGAATGCTGCATCCGAGATTTCGAAACTCTTCACTTCAGCCCGACCGCCAAAGTACTGCGCCACCAAGTCCTTACTGAACGCTTGACCTTCAGCAACCGCCAAACTCAGTTGATCGACGGCAGCTGCTAATGCACGCAAGTCTTTACCAAGCGCCAAAACCAATGCTGTGGCGGCAGAATCATCCATTAGATGTCCGCGCTCGCGCGCGATTGTTCGCACCCAGGTCGCGAACTCGTTGTCATATTTCGGGGCTTTGGTTTCAACCTCATCGACACTGCGATTACTGCGCAGTTTTCTCAGCAGTCCACTACCTTTTTGCCCACCAGAATGAATCAAAATCATGGCGATATCGTCTGAAGGCTCCGCAGCAAAATCAAGTAAAACACTAGCCGCATCATCAGCGAGATTTTCCAGTTCGCTGACGACTATGACACTCGTATCGCTGAACAACGACGGACCCGTCATTGCCACCAGTTCCGCGCCGCTGACTCCCCCGGCCACACTTTCCACGACGTTTGTTTCGGGGTCGGCAGCTATCACGCTCGCGATCGCTTTAGTTCGCGTTTGCTCGCGTAGATACTCCGCGCTACCGGTGATCAGCAGAATTCGTCCAAAAGGGCTCGCCACGCTCTTGAGGATAGTCACTCCAACTGACGATGCTGTAGCGAACTGGCTAGGAAGTGTCCGGCCATCCGTTTCAGCTTTGCGGCACGAGCTCGAATCCTTCACCTGTCGAGACCACAGCGAACGTGCCTAATTCATCCGTGCGGCCGGTCAAAATTGAGCGCGCGGCCAATGCATCGATCACATCAGGATGCGGATGACCATGTCGGTTTGCTTTACCTACTCCGATCACCGCAACATCTGGTTCTGCCACATCGTAAAGATCCGGCCACATGTCACCGCTGCCATGATGCGCGACCTTCACAATGTCAACGGCGTCAATCTGATGCGAGAGCCGACGCGAAACCTCGGCGCTAATATCGCCCAAGAACAGCATGGACACGTGGCGATATTCAATCCGCAGCACGAGGCTCGCATCATTCGGAGGAATGTCTGCATCAGCCGTTCGTGGCCACAACACTTCGATACGCGCACCAGCGACCTCAAATACATCACCCTCAAGTGCGAGACGAGTGTCTGCCTGGACGTTTCCAGCCCCCGACGGGCCAACTAGTATTAAATCCACATCTCTTCGGGGAGATAGGCCTGTCAGTCCGCCTACGTGGTCCGCATCCGAATGCGTGAGAACCAACAGGGGAACCTCACGGATCCCAAGATCGTTCAGACAACGATGAACATCTTGCGGCTGTTCACCCACATCGATGACGATCGCGGCGTGCTTATCCAGCGGAATCACAAAACTATCGCCCTGACCCACATCGCAGGCCACCAGCACAGCAGACTCCGACAGCCAAGAAGCCTGAAATGGCCGGATAACGAGAAGGACCATCACAATGGCAACGATAAGCATGGTTCCTGCATTGCTCCCCCAACGAAAGAGCAACCACACCAAGAGAGCCGCGACTGGTGCCAGCCATAGGGGGTGAGCAATCCACGAGATTGCAGCACCCGATGTTCCCGCAGACCAGAGACTCACCTGCACAATCCAACTGGCTGCCAGCCAGCCACCCCACGCAAAGGGAATAGCAAGTGGGGACCACAGCAACTCTAGAAGTCCTGCCGTCAAACCAAAGACCGTTGCCGGTGCCACTACCGGAGCAGCAAGAATATTTGCCAGCAGCGAAACCAATGACACTTCTCCGGTAAGTGCCGCTACTACTGGCAGACATGATAATTGGGCCGCAAGCGGCACAGCCAACGCCAGTGCGCACCATGACGGCATCCATTGCTCAAAGCGTTCAGCCAAAGGATTCGCCAGCAGAATGATGCCACCCGTGGCCAAGACCGACAGTGAGAAACCGAAATCCACCGCCAACCAGGGATCGATCATTAAGAGCATCACAACGGACCACGAAAGAGCACGTAGTCCCGCAGCAGACCGCGCACGGCCTAGCCCAAGCACCGCAACCACCCCCATGAGGGCAGCCCGTTGCACGCTCGGTTCAGGTCTCGCAATCAGGACGAATGCAATCGTCACCACCAAACCCGCCCACACGAGCGAGCGGCGAAAGCCGACTACTCGTAAGAGACCAAGCACGACCACAAGGATGATCGTGAGGTTCGCTCCCGAGACCGCCAATAGATGAGTTAGCCCCGAGCGGCGAAAATCATGTTTCGTCATGGCATTGAGTCCAGACTCATCGCCCATGACAAGTGCCGGCACAAGCGCTGCGGCTTGGTCGCTTCGGCCGGACTGTGCGTCGCGAATCGCATTTCGTACTGTTTCGGCTCCTTGCCACCACTTCTTAGCTGGCTGGCTCTGTCCCATCTCCAACACCTGCAATGACGCAACGTCTCGTAACGCATTGGGATCCGATAGTCGTGCTCGTATCCGCACACGATCGCCCATAACAGGCACGTCACCGGTCTCCTGAACAAAGGCTGTCGCCCGAGCGCGAACCCGAAAATGTTGTTCGTCAACCACGACCTCGTTTATTCGGATTCGCATATAGACGCTGTTGCTCACGCCCTCGATACGCTTGGCGTCGGCGATTAGTTGGGCCTCAACCTCGACCCGTTCTCGCGCATCGATCCACGTGCTCCAAGGCGTCGCTTCAAGAACCGTTAACCGCAAAGCTAAGCCCGCCAGCACTGTCGCTACCGCGATTAGCGAAAGTGCCAACCATGGGGCTCTTGACCAGAACAGCCCGACCAAAACCACGAGGCAGCCGGTGAACAGCAAAACTGCGAGCGCCTCACCTCTGATTGCTACTACAACAGCTAGCCACGAGCCAATGGCGGCCGGGAGCATTCGAAGATCGTGTTGACGTGGCACTTATCAGAGCGTGACGTGAGCCCGGAGTCGGTCAAGCGTGGCTTCACCAATCCCGCGAACATCTAGCAGATCTTCTATTACCCGAAACTTTCCATTTTTTTGCCGCCAGTCGATGATCGCTTGTGCTGTCACCGGACCGACACCTGGCAAGGTTTCAAGTTCACTCTGTGAAGCAGCATTGACATTGATCTTGCCGCTAGTACCGCTACCTGTCCCTGTTTCATCGCTAGTCAGCTGATTTGGTTCGAGGGGCTCCGGTAACCCCACCCGGACCTGCTCGCCATCGGTTAGGGGACGCGCCAGGTTGAGTTCAGCAAGCTCAACCCTCCCCTTGAGTCCGCCAGCTGCTTCAATCGCATCATGGACTCGTCCACCGGCCGGAACCGTGACGATTCCGGGATGATTCACTTTCCCGACAACATGAACAATGAGTGTTTCTGGCTCCATCGCAACCGTTAAGTGCTTCTCTGACGCAGAAGAAGATGCATCTGCGGTCTGAGCTACCGTCAGCACCGACGATTGGTCTGATCCGCCAGAGAGCAACCACCACGCAAGGAGCAGCAGTGACACGGCAGCAACTACCGCGAGAAACTTTAAGTGCAGGCGGCTAAGCAAGGAGGCTTTTCTTGGCGATGAATCTTCGGTCTCATCGTTTTCGTTTTCATCACCCGAATACTCCGGCAAAGAAGCGTTAAACGTAGCCGCCAATTCAGCAAGTCTTCGGCGCGCAATCTCGGCGCGCGTCTCTTCAAAATCATTGGCAGGCATGTCGAGAGGTTAAATCAAAATAGCCAGCACGAACGCCAAGGAAACCGGAATGTGGATAGTTTGAACAACCACCAGATGTTCTCCAAAGCTTCACGTCAAAGTCACTATGCAGGCAGCCGGAACAGCTTTTAGACTGCCAAGAGCAGTAGCTAACACGGCAATAGATGAAGCACACAAGAGGAGACGCTATGGGACTCGACGACCTAGTAAACAAAGGCAAAAAGGCGTTCGAAGAAAATAAGGACAAAATTTCGGATGCGCTCAAAGACAGCAAGGCTGAAGAAATTAGCGATAAGGTGCTCGATGGTGCTGCTGACCTCGCAAAAAAGGTCGCGCCAAAGGAGCACCACGACAAGATCGATAGCGCCCGCGATGCCGCCGATAAGCAAATCGGAAACACATAAGCCAATGCCATCATGAACTTGGTGCTCACTAAGCCGCACGAGTAAACTGCCGTGCTTTAACCTTAGTGAGCACCAAGTTGAGATGGTGATGTCGAATGATCATGAGCAAAGTCCGCTTGCGAAATGCCATGCCCTGGCAAACAAAGACAATAGTTTTCCTCGTGGCAGTCGTTGCCTTCAGCGCGTGTTCGACTGCCGAGGAGCAAGCACCCGCACTTCTCGTTAACGAGATTGCCGAAGGCAGCCAAGACGCCAACCTCGACTTAGAAGTCGCCGGGCCAATGCAAGTGAACTTTCGTGAGATCACAATCCCACCGGGGCTGTCGACGGGAAAACACTGCCACTACGGCAATCTCATCGGCGTCGTCAAAGCCGGAACGCTTACCCATTACGCACCGATATATCCCGACGGCGTCCACGAGTATCGCGCGGGTGATTCGCTCGTTGAAGGCCCCGGTTACGTTCACGAGGGCCGAAATGAGGGCGATGACGACGTTGTCCTTTGGGTCACCTATGTCACTCCCTCAGGTGAACCACTCGCCGAATCAGAGCTCAAGAAATGTGAGCAACCGGAAAACTAGCAAAGGCGCGAAAGGGGTTTTGACTGTTGATCGGCTGGTGCATTATCGCGCCGCGATCGTCACCCCAATCATTCCTGGGCCGAGGTGGGCTCCCAACGAAGCACCCACTTCATCAATGGGCACCGAGTCCTGATCGAGTTCTTGGGCTAATCGTTCTGCTACCGAAGCTGCGGCCTCCAAGGCACCCAAATGCTGCACTCCGATATCGAACTCCCCATCGATGAGTTTTCCTTTTTCGACAGTCAGGGCAACAAGACGATTCAATGCTTTTGTTTTGGTCCGAACTTTCTCCAACGGTGCAACTTCGCCATCAACCAAAGTCAAGATCGGCTTTACTGCAAGTGCCGCACCGATAAATGCAGCGGCGTTGCCAATCCGACCGCCTCGACGTAGATACTCCAAGGTGTGGACGTATACGAGCACGTCAGAGACCGCGCCTTCGTTCTTCGCTGCGGCGATGACCTCGTCGACTGATTTTCCAGCCAATGCGGCACGCGCAGCTCGACCCGCAGCGTAACCAGTGCCCAAACCGACCTGAAGGCTATCGATAACATGCACCGGAGCCGACATGCGGCTCGCAGCCAACTGAGCTGATTCCAAGGTGCCCGAAAGTTTAGAACTTATGTGAATCGACACAATTTCGGTTACCCCCGAAACCAATAAACTCCGATACACAGCCTCGAAAGTCTCAGCCGAGGGCCTCGACGTACTCACCGGCAAGAAAGAAACCAAAGCCTCAGCAATCATGTCCGCAGTGACATCAACACCTTCGGTGTACACCTTCGCACCGATGACCACACTGACTGGCACCACATGAATACCCAGTTTCTCGGCATCAGCGGCACTCAACGATGACGTTGAGTCGGTAACGATTGCGATGGTCATAGTCAGTTCCTATGTTCGGTTTCAGACGACGATGCTCACGAGCTTCGGAGCCTTGACAATGACCTTACGCACGTCGCGGCCATCAATTGCGCGGACCACATTTGCATCAGCCAAAGCCAAAGCGGTGAGCTCTTCGTCGCCAATATCGGGCGAAACTTCGAGACGGCCACGGACTTTGCCGAGAACCTGGACCACGCAGGTGATGGACTCTTGAATCACCAAGTCAGGATTCGACACAGGATAAGGCTCGAATGCCAAGGATGAAGTCTTACCTAAACGCTCCCACAGTTCTTCAGCAAGGTGGGGCGCAAATGGAGCCAACATCAATACAAGCGGCTCGATAACTTCGCGCGCAGAAATCGATTCCTTCGTCACATGGTTTGTCAACTCGATCAATCGGGCAATTGCCGTATTGAAGCGCATGGCTTCCATTTCTGTCCGAACATCAGCAATTGTCGTGTGAAGCAACGACAAGGTGGCCGGATCAGCAGCGTCGCCCAAGACGTGATTGGCACCGGTTTCTTCATCAACGACGAGGCGCCACACACGCTGCAAGAATCGTTGCGAACCGACAACCGCTCGAGTTTCCCAAGGCCGCGAAACATCCAATGGACCCATCGACATCTCGTACACCCGGAAGGTGTCGGCACCATAGGTCTCATACATTTCGTCGGGCGTGACCACATTTTTGAGGCTCTTGCCCATTTTTCCGTATTCACGGTTGACTGGCTCACCAGCACAGGTGAACGTTCCGTCTGGTTCTTCGACTACCTTGTCAGCGTCGACGTAGGCACCTCGCGAATCGGTATAAGCGTAGGCCTGAATGTAGCCTTGGTTGAACAGTTTCTGGAAGGGCTCTTCGCTCGACACATGTCCCAAATCAAAGAGCACCTTATGCCAGAACCGGGCGTACAGCAGATGCAAGACTGCGTGTTCCATACCGCCGATATACAGATCAACACCGCCAGCCTCGCCCGGAGATTTCGGGCCAAGCCAGTAGTTCTCGTTCACCGGATCGGCAAGTTTTTCACGGTTGTTCGGGTCTGTGTAGCGAATCTCGTACCACGATGAACCAGCCCAATTCGGCATCGTGTTCGTCTCACGGCGATACATCTTGGGACCATCACCGAGGTCGAGTTCGACATTGACCCAATCTTCATTGCGTGACAGTGGGGGTTCAGGCTCGCTCGTCACATCGTCAGATTCGAAAGTACGCGGGGAGAAGTCGGGGACCTCTGGCAGTTCCACCGGCAACATCTCATCAGGCAGCGCAATCGGGTGGCCGGATTCGTCGTACACGATTGGGAAAGGCTCTCCCCAATACCGTTGACGACTAAACAGCCAGTCGCGCAGGCGGTAGGTGGTCTTCCCGGTGCCTCGACCTTGCTTCTCCAACCATGCAATGATGGTGTTTTTGGCTGCCTCAACAGACAAGCCATTGAGGCTCACACCAGCATCACCAAAGACGTCAGTGTTGTCGGAGTTGATGATGACGCCTTCGCCGGCATAGGCCTTATCGAGACCGACCTGTTCATCTACGGTCGGAATGATCGGCAAGCCATATTCGATTGCGAACTCAAAGTCTCGCTGGTCACCGGAAGGAACGGCCATAATAGCACCCGTGCCATATCCCATCAGCACATAATCGGCAACGAACACGGGGACTTCTGCACCGTTGACAGGATTTGTCGCAGTGCTTCCGGTAAAGACGCCCGACTTGCTTTTGTCGTCTTGACGTTCAAGTTCAGTTTTCGCAGCCGCCTGTGTTTGATAAGCGGTAACCGCATCAGCCTGTTCGGCCGTGGTTAAGGCTGGGACGAGTGGGTGTTCGGGGCTGAGCACCATGAACGTGGCGCCAAAGAGCGTGTCAGGTCGTGTGGTGAAGACCTCAATATCGCCAGCAGGCGAAGCAAAACTCAACTGCGCACCATGGGAACGACCGATCCAGTTGCGCTGCATGATTTTGACTGCTTCAGGCCAATCGACCCGGTCAAGATCATCGATCAGACGATCCGCATATGCCGTAATGCGCATATGCCACTGTTTCAGGTTCCGGCGGAAGACCGGGAAGTTACCGCGCTCGCTGCGCCCTTCGGCCGTTACTTCCTCATTCGCCAGAACGGTGCCCAAACCGGGACACCAGTTCACCGGCGATTCGCTGATATAGGCCAAGCGGTACTCGTCAATAACAGCCGGATCATCCGTGCCGAGCTTTTCGATGAGTTCACTGATCGGACGTGCTTTCTTGGCCTCGTCGTCGTACCAAGAATTGAAGATCTGCAAGAAAATCCACTGAGTCCAACGCACGAAATCGGGATCAATCGTGGCAAAAGAACGTCGATCGTCATGAGCCAAACCAAGCCGGCGTAGCTGGCGACGCATATTGGCAATGTTCTCGACGGTAGTATCCCGCGGATGGCGCCCGGTCTGGATCGCGTAGATCTCAGCAGGCAAACCGAAAGCGTCATAACCCAATGCATGCAGAACGTTGTCGCCTAACATCCGGCGATAACGGCCCATGACATCCGTCGCGATGTAACCCAAAGGGTGGCCGACGTGAAGACCCGCGCCCGAAGGGTAGGGGAACATATCCATGATGAAGTACTTCGACCCATCAGCTTTGCGCACTCTGTCGCCATCAGCTTGAGCCAAATCGCCCACCGGGTTAGGGGCTCGGAACGTGCCAGCTTCCTCCCAGCGGTCTTGCCAAGAGGTTTCAATTCGACCAGCTAGTTCGCTGGTATAGCGGTAATCATGAGTCGGGTTGGTCACCGATCAAGATTAGCGAGCAGGCGTACCGTGTGGTGCGCTGAGTTCACCCAAGACGCCTAAAAGCGTGATTCAAGCATTCGAAAGCGCACAGAACACTTCGACCTTGCGAGTCGGACCTGAAACAATCAACTCGTCGGAAGCGGAAATAAATGTCTCTGGGATCGCATAAGTGAAGTCGTCGCCACGCCGCTTCACACCTACGACAGTAATGCCATATTTGGCTCGCAATTGAGATTCGGCGAGAGTCTGATCGTGTGAAATCTTGGGGGCACGCGTACGGGCAATCGAGAAGCCATCATCAAACTCGATGTAGTCGATCATGGCTCCCGTGACCATATGCGCGACTCGTTCACCCATCGCCGATTCAGGACGCACCACATGCGTAGCTCCGACTCGTTCGAGAATCCGCGCATGTTTCGGATTGATCGCTTTGGCCCAGACTTCGGTGACTCCAAGCTCAACCAAGCTCAAGACAGTCAGCACGCTGGCTTCAATATCCGTGCCTATACCGACAACAGCATGCGAGAACTGTTCAGCACCTATTTGACGCAAAGCCTCGGTATCGGTCGTATCAGCAGCAAGCACATGGGTGAAATCACTGGCGTACCGCTGAACGAGCGCAATGTCTTCATCGACGGCAAGGACATCATGTCCCAAACGAATAAGGGAGTGAGCCACCGATGAACCAAACCGCCCTAGTCCGACGACGAGGACGGGCGCATTATTGGGTTTTTCATTTTTAGCCAATGATCGGCCTTTCCTCGGGCAGGTGGTATCGCTGCTGCTTCCTTCGTAATAAGAATGTCGACGCTGCCGTGACGGTACCGACTCGGCCTACAAACATCAAGAGAATTAACACTAGTAATCCGCCAGTGCCAGCTTGCGCCGTGAGCCCGGTAGACAAGCCGACCGTGCCGAAAGCGGAACAGACCTCAAAAAGAGCGTCGCTGTAATTAGAATCTGTCGCCATCATCAGGCCGAGCGTGCCGAAGGTGACGAGAGCAACCGCAATCAACGCGATGCTGAGAGCGGTCCGAATCGTGGCAGCACCAACTGAGCGCACACCGATCCTCACCTCAGGGTCACCGCGCAATTCGGCCAAGATGACGAAACCGAGCAACAAGAACGTCGTCACTTTGATGCCACCGGCCGTACTCGCACTTCCACCACCAATAAACATGAGAATGCTGGTGAAGTTTTGAGTCTCGCCGCTTACGAGTGCCCAATCGAAACTGGCCAAACCGCCAGAACGCGGCATCACGCTGGCTTCAATCGACGTCACGAACCTCGACCACCAGCCTTGCCCAGCAAGTGTCCCTGGATTGTTCCACTCGAAAATAAGAAAGGCAGCCATTCCTACCAGCACCAAGCCAATGGAACCGAAAACAGTTAAGCGGGTATGAATTGTCCAGCGTGATGGAGTGCGCCAATGTGAATACAGCTCCGCTAACACCGGGAAGCCAACGGCACCAAAAAACACGACCATCGATAAGGGCACGATAACGAGGAAGTCTCCCGCATAGCGCGCCAGGCTATCTTCGTGGAGCGAAAAGCCAGCGTTGTTGAAGGCCATAACTGAATCAAATAGGCCGTGCCAGGCAGCGTCGCCCCAATTCTCAAAATAACCGTTGTGATAGCGAAAAGTCAGGTAGATCGCGGTGATTCCTTGGAAGGTCACCATGGTGATGGCAATACGTTTGAACAGTGGAGCCACGTCACCAATATTCGCCACATGCAAGTCCAGCTGTGCTGCTAGACGAGTGCGTATGCCCATGCCACCGCCAATAAACGTCGCCATCACGGTGGCCATGCCAATGATTCCGATTCCACCAATTTCAACGAGCAGCAAAATAACGATGTGCCCCGGTAGCGACCAATAAGTATTGATATCAACGTTTGTAAGTCCGGTTACAGTAACGGCGCTCGTCGACGTAAAGAAAGCCTGCATAAACGTCGGCGCATACTCGCCCGCCCGCATAACCGGCAGCATCAACAGTCCGGTTCCTATCAGAATGACCGCACCAAACACTAAGGGGAGCGCCCGAGCAGGATGGGCGACGGACTGTGGAAGCGAAAAACGCGGACGCC
>JBEBSZ010000034.1:0-16830 GCA_040394025.1 Aeromicrobium sp. | reverse complement strand
GATGTTCTCTTGACTCCACATGCGGGCGAACTCGCTACCATGTTGGGCGTCGAACGGGATCAGATCGAAGCCGAACCGCTGCGTTTCGCAAAACACGCGGCAGAGCGGTGGCAAGCGACTGTTCTCCTCAAAGGACCACGCACGCTCATCGTCAGTGCTGATGGCCGTTTGCGAGTGAACCATTCGGGTACGCCGTGGTTAGCTACTGCCGGGGCGGGCGATGTTTTGGCCGGATTTGCTGGAGCACTTATGGCGGCAGGGTTAGATTCTTTTGATGCGGGCTCTGTAGCTGCACTGGTACATGGCGTGGCAGCCGAGCAGGTGAATCCTGGCGGACCGATCACGGCGAGTGGTGTTGCGTCCGGTTTGGCGTCAACGCTGGCTCGATTTCTTCTGGGGGGCCGTTCATGAATCAAGCCGAATTATGTATCGATCTGGATTCCTATAGAAACAATCTTGAGGTGATGACCCGGCTGGCTTCAGGCGCAGATGTGATGGCGATCGTGAAAGCGAATGCCTATGGCCACGGCATGATTGATTGTGCGCGTGCTGCGCGAGAGGTGGGCGTCGGGTGGCTGGGAGTAGCCACCCCGGCTGAGGCACTTAGCTTGCGTGCGGCGGGAGACAGCGGCCCGTTGTTTTGCTGGCTTGCATCACCGGGCGCGCCTTATACGCAGTTGATCTCGGGCGGCATTGATGTCGCGGCTTCGAGTTCGACACAGTTGGCTGAAATCATCGCGTCTGGTGAAAAGGCACGGGTTCACATCAAGGTCGACACTGGCCTCAATCGTAACGGTGTGCCACGGAGCCAATGGGCTGATATTTTCACTCAAGCCGCGAAAGCGCAGCATGCCGGAAAGATCGAGGTCGTGGGATTGTGGTCGCACTTGGCGGCGGCAGACCAACCGGATCATCTGGCGAACGATAGCCAAGAGGCGGCGTTCGACGAGGCAATTGCTATGGCGGCTGAACACGGCTTGCAACCCGAGTGGATCCATATCGCGAATTCGGCTGCGACCGTGACGAGGCCGAGTATGCATCGTGATCTCGTCCGGGTGGGCATCGCCACCTACGGCGTTAACCCTGATCCACAGGTTCCGATAGCGGGCCTCGTGCCGGTGATGACAGCCAGAGCACGGTTGGTACATGTGAAGAACATCAAGGCAGGGGATTCGGTATCCTACGGCTGGCGCTGGACGGCCTCGGAAGACACTAGCTTGGGTTTGGTACCTGTCGGATATGGTGACGGCATCTCTCGAGCTGCCTCTCCAGGCGGCTGGGTAGGGGTCGCGGGCCAATCGGTTCCTATCCGCGGCACTATCTGTATGGACCAGTTTGTTGTTGATTTGGGGAACCTCGACGCTAGACCGGGCGATTGGGTCACTATCTTTGGCCAAGGAACAACTGGCGAACCAACTGCCGAAGTATGGGCACAGGCTTCTCACACGATCGGCTATGAGGTGGTCACCAGAATGACCGGCCGCTGGACGAGGGTTGTGCGAGGACATTGATGAGAAAAACGGTCGAACGATTGGCAGTCACTGCCGGTGCTTTTGTGGCAACCGGTGTGGCCGCTACGGTTTTGAAGAACTCTTTCCAAGATCGACGGATAGCTCTGCGTCAAGACATTGAGCCGTTCGGTTCGGTCCGTGGCTTTTCAACCGACGTTATCGCCGAAGACGGTGTGGCTATCAATGTTGAAGTTGATCCTGGCCCGATTCCAACGGTGGTGTTCGTGCACGGCTGGATGTGCGATATGGACACTTGGCATTTCCAGCGCCTTGCTTTGCGCGGCAAAGCGCGGCTCGTTTTCATGGATCTTCGTTCGCACGGCCGGTCAGGTAAGGCCTTGCTTGACCGCTGCACGATCGATGACCTAGCCGATGATCTTGCCCGAGTCATAGAAGAACTGGCACCCGGTGGTCCCGTCGTTTTAGTGGGTCACTCTATGGGTGGTATGACAATCCAACGGCTCGCGGGTACTTCGCCGAAACTATTTGGTGATCGGATCGTTGCCACCGTACTCATCTCCACGAGTTACGGTGGCTTAAGGAACTCCAGCCCTGCGTTGCGTTCTATCGCGCCGATTGTTCGCCGGATTTCGCCGATTCTCGATTGGGGTCGGGAATTTAATAGCTATTCGATAATCAAGCGTTGGGGTGTTGGCCCTCATGCGAGTCCCACTGCCATCGATCTGACGAATGAAATGATTATGCGTGCTCCTTCACGCGTGGTGGTGGACTTTTATTCTCTGATTGCGGGCCTCGATGTCGTGAAAGACATAGAACCGCTTAAACAAATTTCGACCACAATCTTATGTGGATCTCGTGATCTGATGACGCCGCTTTCACACAGCAAGCGATTACACACTGCTTTGCCTGATGCTGAGTTTATTACAGTTCGTGGAGCGGGCCATATGCTGATGTTTGAAGCTCCTCAGCAAGTGAACGCAGCAATTCTCAAAGCCTTGGAGCCGTTCTCATGAGGGTTTCAGAGTTTGATGTCATCGAGGCTGACCCTTCGCGGGCGGCAGAAGTGGTTGATGTGATCCATCGTGCCTTCCGGGCACGACCGGTGTTAGATCCGCCTTCAACTGCGACTGATGAAACTGTCGAAACCGTTGCGGCCGTTCTTGAGACCTCCGGCGGTTTGATGGCATTGCGGCGAGGCCGGGTTGTGGGAGCGATGTTGTTCGATGAGAGTCGACCAGGTTTGCTTGGATTGCGGCGAGTTTCGGTCGATCCTGTCGGTCGAGTGCGGGGTACCGCGACAGCGATGGTGGGTGTGGCTGAAGACATTGCGGAGGACCGCGGCAAAGACGGTATCTGGCTTCACGTGCGTGAGGAACTTCCGGAGAACATCCGTTTTTGGAACAGGCTCCGATATGTGCCGATTAGTCATAATGGTCCAACGATCGAGATGGCTAAGACCTTGTGGTTGGCTCGCGAGGTGCCCGATGCGGATGCGATGCGTGAGCTTGCAGCGAAGGTCGCGGACCTTGTTTGCGCCGGAGACGTACTCGTTCTGACCGGAGACCTTGGCGCTGGCAAGACGACATTTACCCAAGGTCTTGGTGACGCTCTTGGTGTGCGTGGTCCGGTTACTTCTCCCACCTTCGTTATCTCGCGAGAACACCCCAACCTCGGTTCGGGCCCCAATCTCGTACACGTTGACGCCTATCGTCTTGGTGGGGCTGCGGAACTTGACGACTTGGATTTGGATTCTTCGCTCGATTCGGCTGTCACGGTCGTGGAGTGGGGCGAAGGGATGGCAGAGCAACTTTCAGACTCGTGGCTTTCCATTACGATCGACGTGCGATCAGCGGCGGAATCTGACCCTCAGGGTGTCATGTGTGGGATTGAGTCTGATGAAATGCGTGTTATATCGATTCGTCCACGCGGACCACGGTGGATAAACGTGCCGTTGCGGTCGAGAATTCTTGGAACTTAGGCTCACCTTCATCGCACGTGACTTAGTGGACCCTAAGTGCGTACACTTGAAGGCGTGCTTCTGCTTGCGCTAGATACTGCCACCCATTCAGTTTCCGTTGCACTTCACGACGGATCCGAGGTTTTGGCTGCGCATGATGAGACCGGCGCAATGAGCCACGGCGAAAAACTCATGCCAACAATCGCACGAGTATTGGCGGAAGTCGGACGCAAACCAGATGATCTCACTGATGTTGCCGTCGGTGTCGGACCGGGACCGTACACGGGTCTGCGGGTGGGGGTTGTGACGGCATTGACGTTGAGCCACACGCTCGGTATTTCCGCACACGGTGTTTGCTCACTCGACCCCTTAGGTTTTGCTGCCCAGCGAGTCCTGAACCTAGGACAAGACATCATTGTGGCCACTGACGCTCGCCGAAAAGAAATCTATTGGGCGCGTTTTGATGCTCAAGGTCGTCGCACGAGTGATGCCGCAGTTGCACGCGCAGTCGAGGTAGCTAAATTCGGGTTACCGGTTGTCGGTCACGGCGGTTTGCTTTATTCCGATCAATTGGATTATCGCGAGGGCCCATTGCAGCCTAAGGCCAGCGATATGGCCGAACTCGTCGTGGCGGGTATGGCCGAGAAGCTCCCGTTAGAGCCACTGTATTTACGTCGACCAGATGCCGTTCCGCAGGTGCAGGTGCCAATCTGATGATTCGTCACGCCGAATTGGCAGATCTGACAGCGCTCCTCACCTTGGAACGAGAGTGCTTCAACGAAGAGGCATGGTCTGAAAAGATCTGGTCAGCAGAACTTGCTGGGTCGCACTTTGTGGACGTCATTGAGGTTGATGCTCGGATCATTGCTTGCGCTGTCGTGATGTTGGCAGGTGATGATGCCGAACTCTTGCGTATCGCCGTCATTCCAGAGCTCCGCGGTACTGGATTGGCCACACGACTGTTGAAACATGCTTTGGAGCGGGCTGGTGAAGCAGGTGCTCAGGCAGTTTTCTTAGAGGTCGAAAGCGACAACGTTGCGGCGAAAGCGCTCTATGATTCGTTGGGTTTTGTTTTTCTCAGCCAACGGGCTGACTATTACGGCACGGGTCGCAATGCCGAAATCCTGAGCCGCCAATTAGGGAAGGTCAGTGTGAACTGACATGTTTGAAACGATTCGGGAATGGCCGCTCCACTGGGGTTGGCTGGCCCTGTATTGCATCGTGTTTTTGCGGGCGAGTGCGACGTATGGACTTGGTCGTGCGGTTGCTGCAGGATTCATGCGGAACAAGAAGTCGGAAGAGTCGACCTCGAAAGCGATTGATTACATCAACAAGTGGGGCCCAATAGCGGTCATGTTGAGTTTCTTGACTGTCGGTGTGCAGTCAGTAATCAATTTCAGTGCCGGCATGATGCTTATGCCGATGCGCCGCTACCTTTTGGGCCTGATTCCTGGAGCTGCGCTGTGGGCGACGTTGTGGTTGACGGCTGGTTTGGGCGCGATCTTGGCGGTGATCGCCGGGCCAACGTGGGTGACGATTGTGCTTATTGTTGCTGTCGTCGTGGCCTTCTTTGCGGTGCGTTATTGGCGTAGGAGCTCTGCGACGCAACCCACAAGTTGACCTCCTTGTTTTCCTGTTCTGACCTAGCGAATCGACTACCGTAAACATATGCGCGATATCACGTATCCTCCAACGATCCTGACAGCGAAGACGCTGTTCAAACTTTTGGGTATGAAGTTCCAAGTCAAGGGTGCGGAACATATTCCCCGAACTGGTGGTGCTGTTCTCGCATCGAACCACATTGGTTATGTGGATTTCATTTTTAATGGGCTTGCTGCTCAACCGTCCAAACGCCTCGTGCGGTTCATGGCGAAGAAGGATGCGTTCGAACACCCGATTTCGGGTCCGCTCATGCGTTCTTATCATCATATTTCGGTGGACCGCTCGGCTGGCGAACAGTCGTTGCGTGATGCCGTTGATTACACGCGGTCTGGTGAGATCGTAGGGATCTTCCCGGAGGCGACGATTAGTCGTTCAATGGAGATCAAGGAACTCAAGACTGGCGCTGTTCGGGTGGCGGCGGAGGCTGGTGTGCCGCTGGTTCCGATGGTCGTTTGGGGGACTCAGTTGCTCAAAACGAAGGATCACCCTTCTGATATGTGGGGGCGCGGTAAGAATATTTCGCTCTATGTCGGTGAGTCTGTTGCTGTGACAGGCGACGATCCGGTGGCAGAGACGGCTGTGTTGAAGGAACGTTTGCAGGGTCTGCTTGCAGATGCGATCAATGAGTATCCGATTAGCCCTGAAGGTCAGTGGTGGGCACCTGCGTCTTTTGGTGGTGCTGCGCCCACTCCAGAAGAAGCCAAGCGTCTCGATCAAGAAGAGTTGGCGGAACGCGCGGCGAAGAGGGCCGCTAAGGAAGCCGAGCAGAACAAGACCCCGTAGTCACCTGATTCCCACGAGACCGTCTTCTTTTGGGTTCAATGACAGCTAATTGGTGTTGTTGAACCCAAAAAAGTGTTATTTGGATGATCATGAACAGTCCGCCGGTGCTGGCAAGTAAGGATTAGCGCGAGAGGCGGTCGAGGAATGCGATGTTTAACAGGGCGTCGAGATTTGGTGACAATCCGGTTCGTGCCCATTCGGAGTTTGTGTGATCTAGGTTATTCGTTGGAAATCATTGGTATCTTCCAATAATGGGAACAAAGTACTCGTCAGGGTTACGTGGTTCGGTTCTCACGGCCTTTGGCACGATAGTGCTCATCGCAGGTGGCGCTGTGTATGTCTCTACCGCTTGGGCAACTGACACTGCAAGAGTGTCTTTGGATCCTAATGATATTTCGTTATCAACGCAGTTCGAATTTGATACGACGGATCAACAAAGCACTGCTTTTGCAAATGAATTGGCTTCGGATTTGATCATGGAGTTGCTCGCCATTGATGATATTGGCGATACTGCTGATACGGGAGCTCCTCCACATCTCTATAACGGAATAGTTGGTATCACCGGAAGCCCAGAAGCAGGTTATATCGTGTTCGTGGGATCAGATGCGGACCTCAATGACGTACGCCGGACTGCTACAGCCAATGCCACTCCTGAAGTTGTCGAACTCTTAACTTTTACTCAATCAGAACGCTCAGGGCAAGAACTCATTGATGCTTATGAAAAAGCAGTCCAAGGCGATTGGAAAAATGGGAAGCCCCTTTCATATTCGGTGGGTCTCAATTCTTCAACTCAAATGATCGAAGTTTCGGTCGGTGACGCGGCTACGGATGCTGATGTTTCGAGGCTTCAGCAGCTGAGTCCAGCTATTTCGGTTAATAGAAAAGGAAGCCCGCCAGAAAGGCTTTCCAGAACAAACAGTTCATCGCCTCACAGAGGTGGGTTACGAATGTCTCATTTCAGCGGAGAACTTTGCACGAATGGCTTTTCTGTTAAAGGAAAGACCACTGGAACCGTATACAGCTTGACCGCTGGTCATTGTGGCGCGAACGGAAGTGCATGGTACGCGACAAATTTTGTTGGCAATCTTGCTGGCAAGGCAAATTTTCCTGCGCGTGACATGGCGCGACTGAAAAATTCTAGTTACCAGACATGGATTGAGACCGATGGCGGTGATGACTATGACGAACGTCGAATCGTAAGCGCCGCCAACGGGACTGTAAGCTCGAAAGTTTGTTTGTCCGGTGCAATAACAAAATCAAAATGCAATGTCGAAATTATTTCCTACAGCAATACGATGTGTGATTCCTTTGGTTGCACTACGGGTCTAGTTAAGGGCACCCGCAATGGAGACCACTTAGTCGTTAAGGGGGACAGTGGTGGCCCCGTGTATTACAGGAACCCTTCGAATCAAAGGGCCTCCGCACGAGGAACCATCGTTGGCGGAGAATCGTGGGGGACAGTGGTCTACTGGCATGCTTGGACGACTATCTCGAATCACTTAAATGTAGATGTATACACATTGCCGTAGTAGGACACTGGGAGTGCTGACGTTGAGGGGAATTCATGCGGATTGCCTTCCATTTTGTGCATGTGTCATTCAAAAGCTTCTAATTTAGGTTCATTTTTAGGCGGTGTAGATATGTTCATGACGAGACTCGGTGCGTTGGTGGTGATTTTGGCTTTGATGATCACAGGTTGCTCACCTGATTCAAGCCGGAGCGAAGAATCAGGTGAACGTGGTGGTGCAGCTGGTTCACCAAACGTGCTTTCGGTACCTGATTCTTCTGGTTTCTCGCGCCCCTTGGGGACCGAAGGAATATTGAGGGCGGACATCGTCGGAGATACGGCATGTTTTTGGTTGGAAAATGAGAAGGACGACTCGGAAAATCTGAGAACCTTCATCATCTGGCCGCAGAATACGACAACAAATCTTACCGGAAGCATTATTTACGATGAAGCGAGAAATATTCGAGCCGAAGTTGGTAGCAAGGTATTGCTAGGTGGCGCAGTGGTGGATGAGGATGTTCGAGATCTAGAACCGATGACGAAAGACTGTGAATCTATTTCTGGCGATGCACGGTGGAAAATAGTAACGCACTGGAGCTAGTCATCCCGACCTTGGTGTACTAGCGCCGGTCGTTTGACAAACACCCCCCCTGAATTACGTGAGTACATGATGTTGCGTGCGGACAGAGTTATCTAGAAAGCCGGTCGAGGAAGGCAATCAGCAACGCCTCGCGTAATGCGGGTGGTGCGATATTCAGTAGGGCGTTGACTGGAGCCATTCGTTCTGGTGCTGATACTTCGCCACCCTCGCCGCCAAGCCCAGCTAGTGCCAGTAAACCGTCGAATGCCTCATCGTTCAGAGTCGTCGGGTCTATTGCTTGGGCGGCCGCAGCAAGATCGTCCGGAATGGTGATCGGTCCAGCAGCGACGGCCTCAGCAGTGGCTTGGCCGAAAGCAGTCAGGAACTCGTCGATGTGATCTGTCGTTGCGGCACACATCGTTAGGTGAATTGATGGAGGCATCTCGCCGAATGACATTTGTGGCTGCACGTACCATCCTCGGTCCAGCATCAAGTCGCTGATCGTAAATACGTCACACGTCTCGTCTGCCTCGACTGCGATCAATGTTGAATCAGGATCTGCCGACAAACGTAAGTGTTCAATCTGATTCAGGCCTGCCAAGAGCTGGTCTACTCCATCAAAAGTGCGCTCAGTGAGTTTGGTGTATCCCTCGACACCCAGATACTTAACAACGGCATAGGCTGCTGCCAGCGGGCCACCTGATTTGGTGGATTGGGTGGTCGCGTTGAGCATGGTGTAACCAGGCCAATCTGCGCTGGCAAAGAACTGCGATTTACGTAGTTCGGGTGTGCGATGCAAAAGAAGCGAGACACCCTTTGGTGTGTAAGCGTATTTGTGTAGATCGGCGGAAAGACTCGTCACACCATCCACGGCAAAATCCCAAGGTTGAAGCGCCCGTTCGCTGAAGGGCAGCACCCAGCCGCCAATGCAGGCATCGACATGGAATCGCACGCCTGCTGCTAACGCAATTGCGCCGAGTTCGCCAATAGGGTCAATGACACCGTGAGCATAAGAGGGCGTGGATGCTGCCATCAGCACAACGCGATCTCGATTGGCTTCCAATGCTTCGCGCATGGCCTCGGGACGAGCCTTGCGGGTGCTGGGATCGACGTCGACCATAATGCGTTCAACCCCGAAGTAGTGGGCTGCTTTATGGAAAGCTGCATGGATTGTGGTGGGAAGAACCATTGCGGGACGTAGGATTTCGGGGTGTGCATCGCGGGCGCTTTGTACCGCAAGCAGGATGGATTCGGTGCCACCTGAGGTCACTGAGCCTACTGCGGTATCTGGTGAATGAAACAAGTCTTTGGCGAAAGCAACGAGGTACTTTTCCATCGTTAATAAGCTCGGAAAAGCGGTTGGATCTAGGCCGTTTGCTGACGAGAACATGGTGAGCGCCTCAACGCCAAGCCGATCAACGTCAGAGAGGCCGGAGTCATAGACGTAGGCCAAGGTCCGGCCGCCGTGGGTAGGTAAATCTCCGGCGCGTAAAGCTTCAAGTTCGTTAATGATCCGTTCAGGCATCACGGTCTCCTACAAGTGTTTGGTCGAGGTTATATCGGCTGAGGAAAAACAAGCTCACGGCTACGAGTGCGGCGGGAACGAGTGAAAAACCGATCGTCATAGCGATGAGCGCAGAATCGCTTTGGAATACCGACTCAGAGGCGGTAGTCGAGGTGTAGCCACCGATTGCCAAGATGAGCGCAAAGAGGCCAGGTCCCATGGCGAAGCCTGCGGTCTCGCCGGCCGTCCAGATGCCAGTGAAAACTCCCACCCTGTTTTCACCAGATACCTTCGCGTCGTATGCAGCAACATCGGGCAGCATGGCGAGCGGGAACGATTGAATTCCGGCATACCCGATACCAATGATCGCGGCGGCTACATAAACCAATGGGGATGGGCCAACAAACAGTACGGTGAGTAGCAGCATCCCAGCGATTAAGAAGCCTGAGGACATGAAATAGCCAGCTCGTTTGCTGCGGGTTCGGGCATAGCGTTCCCATAGTGGCGTCACGATGATGGCGGGGCCGACAAATGCCACGAAAAGTGGAGTTGCGGCTCCGGGGTTATTGAGCAGGTCTTTCGCTACATAGGCGACACCTGCAAGTACGGCGCTCACAGCGAGTGCTTGGACAATGAATGTGCCGAGCAACATGCGGAACTCACGTGACTGACCGACGATTCGTAGTTGGTCTGTGAGGCTGCCGCCCGCAGGTTCGATACCAAGTTCGGGTGCTCCAGCGGTGCCGAAGTAGGCAAAGAGTGTGCCGATGACGAGTAGCGCAGCAACGAAAAGACCCATGAGGCGATAGCCGTTGACGGTGGCTTCGCCGCCGAAAGCGTTCACGATCATGGGGGAAAGTCCGCCTGAGACGAGAATGGCGAGGGCCAGTAGTGCGACTCGCCACGTCATGAGTTTGGTGCGTTCTTCGTAGTCATTGGTCATTTCGGCCGGCATTGATACGAAGGGCACTTGGAAGAAAGCAAAGGCACTGGCGCAGGCAATAAAGGCGAGTATGACCCAAACCGCACCAATGAGTTTTGAGTCGGTAGGGCCTGCGAAGAGCAGCGCAAAGAACACTGCGAGTGCCAGCCCAGACCAGATGAGGAAAGGGCGACGGCGGCCGCGTGGTGAATGGTGGCGGTCACTGATCCGCCCAGCGATCGGGTTGAGGATCACGTCCCAAAACTTTGGGATGAACACGATGATTGCAGCGATGGCTGCACCGATGCCAATAGTGTCAGTGAGGTAGGGGAGGAGTAAGAGACCGGGCACGGTCGCGAATGCGCCGGTTGCGACACTGCCCATGCCGTAGCTGATGTGAATGCGCCTTGAAAGTCGTTCCGACATAGAAGAACTATCTCAGCCCAAGGGAGCAAAAGGTGGCGCACGTCACATATTTTCGGGTTTTGTTTCGTTTGTGGACCAAGCTAGGACGGTTGTACCGTATCGGAAGCAGGGCCGACTCGGGAGCGAGTTTTTTAGGACTGCGAGAATAGACAGCGTGACGGAACCACTGGTTTTAGGAATCGAGTCCTCCTGTGATGAGACGGGTGTGGCTCTGGTCCGGGGCACGCAACTACTGGGACATTCGGTGGCTTCGAGTGTCGATGAACATGTGCGGTTTGGTGGCGTGGTTCCTGAAGTTGCGAGCCGAGCTCACTTAGAAGCAATTGTGCCGACATTGGAACGTGCGCTTAGCGAAGCCGGGTATTCAATGGCGGATGTTGATGCCATTGCCGTAACGAGTGGCCCAGGTCTGACGGGTGCATTACTCGTGGGTGTGGCTGCCGCAAAAACGCTCGCCTTCGCGCACAATAAGCCGCTCTACGGCGTCAACCATTTAGCTGCACATGTGGCAGTCGACCAGTTGGAACATGGCCGATTTTCTGAACCAATGATTGCGCTGTTGGTGAGTGGCGGACATACAGAACTCTTAAAAGTTGATGATATTGCCACTGAAATCACCTTGCTTGGCGGCACGATTGATGATGCTGCAGGGGAGGCTTTCGATAAGGTCGCACGTTTGCTTGGTTTGCCGTACCCGGGTGGGCCACATATTGACCGTCTTGCGAAAGAAGGAAACCCGAAGGCAATCAATTTCCCGCGGGCACTCACCCATGCGAAAGACATCGAACGCTATCGTTGGGACTTTTCTTTCTCCGGGTTGAAGAGTGCCGTTGCTCGGCATGTGCAACGTGAGCAGGCCGCTGGTCGGGAGTTAAATGTTCCAGATATTGCTGCATCCTTCCAAGATGCTGTATGTGACGTGTTGAGTCGTAAGGCCGTGGATGCTTGTCTGCATTTTGAAACCCCGCGGTTAGTGATCGGCGGCGGCGTTGCAGCTAATGGTCGCCTGCGTGAGTTTTTGGAAGAACGTACTGCAGCGGCTGGCATCGAGATGCGGATTCCAGCGCGCGCTTTGTGTACTGACAATGGCGCGATGGTGGCGGCTTTGGGCGCCGAAGTTGTGCGCCGAGGAATCGAGCCCAGCTCCCTCGAACTGGCAGTAGACTCAGGCTTGCCGGTCTCCCAAATCGTCGCCGCAGTCTGACCCCACCTCTTCCAACATTTGGGCGGTTTGGCCCCTGAAATTCGAAAATTCGGGGGCCAAACCGCCCAAATGTTGAGTGCAGCACTACTCGGGGCGCGGCGGGGCTTTCGAGGCTTCGGTTGCATTGGTGACGTAGGTGTTAATGGCCTCATCCAAGATGTGCTGGGGGCTGACCCCACGATCGGCGGCTGCCTCCGTGATGAGTCGCTGGGTGTACGCATTGATAGTGGCTTTTTCGCTCGTGGGTGAACCAGTGAATAGCCGGATAGCAATGAGCGTCACGGTGCCGAAAGCGTCAATGATGGCTACCACACCTAAAGTGCGCAGGAACCACTCTGTCTCGAAGGGTTCGCTCAAAATGATGGTGATGATCATGGCTGCCAAAATGATTGTCGCCAAGATGGTTGTGCGGAAAAGCAGAGACGTGAATGCCTTAGCGGCTGGAACCATTGCAGCGAGTAGGCAAATTTGGGCGATCGTGGCCGATACTGTCAACATCACAGCGAAGTATTTGAAGATGAGGTCGTAGGCGATGAAATCATTCCAGACGTAGTCTGCCCAGATCAGGAAAAGTGCGGCCGCGAGCGTGACGATCGCAGCAATCGCGCCGATGATGCCTAGCTGGATGAAAAGTTTCTGTTTAGGCGCTAGGTAACACATCATTGCGAGGGAGGCCAGACCGATCGATACCGTGGTGAGCAAAATGCGTGCCTGTAAATCACCGAAATCGCCAAGCAGAAGTGCACCAATGCCGATGATTGCAGCTAAGGCGAAAGCGGTAATAGTCAGACGAAGGGACAACTTTTGCAGTGTGCTCATAGAAAGAGCCTGACATGTCAGGGGTTCTACTTCAAGAACTGGCTCTAGAGAAGGTGACGCGAGAGTGAAATGGTGTCGCCGGGGCGCACGTGAGCTAAAAGGTCTGTATCGGAATCTGTGATCACTCCGATGACCGGATATCCGCCGGTCACCGGATGATCTGGTCCAAGAATGATCGGCATGCCATTGTTCGTTACTTGAATGCTGCCGCGTACCACGCCTTCACTGAGCAGTTCTTGAGTTTGGCAGCGTTCTAAGTTAGGTCCGTTGAGTCGAATTCCTACTCGACCAGACAGTGGATCGACTTCCCAAACGGTGGTGAGTAACTGTTCGATTGCTGTGGCAGTGAACCAGTCGTCGCGCGGACCAAGTACAACTCGTAGGCGAAATTCACCCGTCGGTAGGAGCGGAGTTATCGAGCCAGCCCATGCGGCAACTGTAGAGAAACCAACATTAAGTGTGCTGCCAGTTTGGAGTGGTTCGGGGCCAAGATGGGCGAGCGTATCGCGTGAGCGACTGCCGAGTACGAGTTCAGCATTGAAACCGCCTGCAACTGCAACGAGATAACGTAACCCGACTATCGGAGGTTTGATCGTGAGGGTGCTTCCTTGCGCCAACTGGACCACCCTGCCCGCCTCGATAGGTTGGGCGTCAATGGCAAGCGGACCGAGTGCTCCAGTGATGGTGATGGCATGATCGCGAGTAGCGGTGAGCTTTAGTGTCCCGCCGCAGTGTTCGATAACGGCAGCGTTCTCGTCGTTGCCGAGAAGTAGATTTGCTTGTTGGAATGCGCGCCGGTCGAAGACGCCACTCGGCCCTACTCCCAAAGCGCTCATACCGAATCTCCCCGAATCTTGCAGGAGCGTTAAGCCGGTCGACTCGACAATACGGATACTCATCAGATGGCCTCGAAATGCACCGTGTCACCTGGCCGCAACCGTGCCGGTCGCTCACGTTCGGTATCCCAAAGCCACTCTTTGGTGCGACCAATAATGAGCCAGCCGCCAGCAGACTCACGTGGGTAAATGCCGCTAAAAGCCCCTGCGAGTGCGACTGATCCGGCAGCTACATGGGGGCGCGGCACATCCAGACGCGGAACCTGTAGTCGTGGATCGCCGTCAATAAGGTAGGCGAACCCGGGGGCGAATCCTGCGAAACCTACGGTGAGACGGCAAGAGGTATGAGCAGTGATGACCTGGTCGGGAGACATACCAGTGATCCCGGCGACTCGATGTAAATCAGGGCCATCGTAGTGAACGGTGATGGTGTGTGCTTGGCCCTGATGCGCCGGAGTGTGGGGGTTGCTTGACTTGCTCAGAGCCGTCAAAAGTGGCTGCACTGCGCTTCGAGGCGCGTGTACTAGCACGGTGGTCGCGCCCAAGGTAACCGGCAGATGCTCAACGAGGCGTTCGGCCCAGATCCGCGCTTCAAGTGCCTCCGAGAATTCAACGAGTACGGCTTTATCGCCGCTGGGCAGGACTTTCATGTTCGGTAACCAACAGTGATGTCGTTCGCTTCGAGGGCTTCTCGCACATGCGTGATCAGGTCTAGTGCGCCGGGGCTGTCGCTGTGTACACACAGAGATTCGACTGAATGTGCGAGACGTAAGGCTTGATCAGCAGCGAGTTCAGCGGTGCCGATCAGAGCGCCGGGCTGGTCACGGGAGATGAGGAGGCCTGCTTCGGTGTAGCCGCGATCTGCGAAGCCTTCTGTGATGGTGTGGAGTCCGAAAGTGCGCGCGAGGTCGAGGGTGAGTGCCTGTGGCATTCCCATGACAGCGAGTCTGGGGTTGTGTTCTTGGATTGCAGACAGCAGTCCTTCTGCTTGGGCCGGATCGTGGTGCACCCGGTGGTAGAGAGCGCCGTGCGGTTTGACGTAGGAGATTTCGCCGCCAACATTTGCTGTGATTGAGGTGAGAGCGTCGAGTTGTTCGGCTATTTCTTGATGTAGATCACGGGTGCTGATTTCTTGCGGACGGCGCCCGAATCCTTCACGATCTCGGTAGCCCACTTGGGCGCCGATCCGTATGCGATGTGTGACGGCTTCTTCGACGGTTTCCGTGATGAGCCGGGTGGTGCCGGCGTAAGCACCCGTGCACACATTGACACTGGTGGCTACCGCGAGAAGTTGGCGGTCACTGCCGTGTTGCCAACCCTCGAGTGATTCACCCATATCGATGTTGAGGTCGAGAAAGCCGTGCATAATCTGACCGTACCGCTCAACGACTGCTATGACGAAGGTGTGGCAGCGGGTCGACCAGAAATGCAGTGCCGACATTGTCGACACGCGTCATGATTAGAGTGCCGGTCTGGCTGCCTTTGAGTTTGAGTTGGGCGATGAGCTTTTCCGGCACGATGTCGACTCCGCGTTTTTTCACGGTAAGCGTGCCAATATCGCGGGCTTGAAGTTCTGCTTTGAGCGCTTTGCTGTGGAAAGGGACTTCATCGATGATGCGGAACCACGTGCCGAGGTGACCGTGCTCGGGCGTGGGTTCTTTGTTCGTGGTGATCCAGGCGATTTTAGGGTCGAGGAGGTGGCCGTCAATATCTTCGGCAAGTTCGGCGACGAGCCCGGCGCGAATTACCGCGTCGTCCGGCTCGACGAGGAAATCTTCGGCAGGGCTGATCTGGGCAATGGCGTCGCGGTTGATGAGCGTGGCTTTGGATGGCAGCACGGTGGCTCGGTGCCGTGCTGTTGATCCGAATCCAGCGCCCCAGAGGCTGGCTTCTACGAGTGCGCCGTGATCGCTCACCCACTCGGCTTCCACGCCATTGGGAATGTCTGTGTGGGCTATGCCAGGCATCACCTTTGCGATGCTTTGGCCGGTGAGTAGGTTCGTCACAAGATCCCAAGGAGGCTGTAATCCTTTGAGGGAGAAGATGCGGCCGCGCTGATCGCGTCGGGCCGGGTCGATGAATGCGACTTCATTGGTGCCAACTTCGGTGGTGAGGGCGTCGCCCACTGTGACTTTTCCTGTCAGACCCAGTGCGTCGAGGTTCGCATTTGCGAGTCGTACGCGGACCGGGTCGAGGTCAATTCCGCGAACTTTGATTCCAGCGTGGGCGCAGGCGATCAGGTCGCCGCCGATTCCGCAGCCGAGGTCGACGATGTTTGTCACGTTGAGAGCGATGAGCCGGGCCGCACGGTGTTTCGCGACACTGAGTCGGGTGGACTGTTCGAGGGCGTCAGGCGTGAACCACATCTTTTGGGCGAGTTCGCCAAATTTTGCTGTGGCCTTGACCCGGAGGTGGTGCTGGTTCATCGCAGCAGCGACGAGTTCAGGTGAGTACTGCTTGCGTAGTTCTGTGCCAAGCGCGAGGTCACTGCTGGTTTTGGCGCGAGCTGAGATAAGGGCTAGGAGTTCGCGACCTTCGTTGCCAAGCAGGGCGTCTACCGTCGCTTCATCCATGCTTCACATTCTCGATGCTGAAGCATTTGCGAATCCACTGGGGATGCGTCGAGCGGGTCGTCGGCGGTGCGGCCAGGAGAAGTCAACACCCGCGAAAGTCTCTGCGAAGTGATTGAAGCGATTGATATTTGATGGAGGTTAGATTTCATTGCTGCGTTTCATGAGTATGTATTCGAAGACGATGATTAAGTGAAAACGGCTGTTTATCCACTGTGCGGGTCATATACAGAGTTGTCCACAGATGCAGTTTGACCTCTTTTCAGTGGCTTAGTGGTTGAGGAGAGTTGTGGCTTACGGGTAATTTCTGGGGCACAATAAAGGGGTGGACTTGGTGGATTTACAGAGTTGGGCTGCGTTTGCGGCCATTCTTGCTGCGCTGGTGGCGAACTTTGCGATGACATCGCGCAAGTTCGACAAGCTCGATACCAAGATCGATGGTGTTGAAGCGAGACTCGATTCAAAAATTGATCGACTTGGATCACGGCTAGATTCTAAGATCGATGATCTAGGTGCGAGGCTTGACGCCAAGATTGAAAGTGTTGAGGCGAAACTTGTTGGCAATATCGATGGTGTCGAAGCGAAACT
>JBEBSZ010000033.1:0-17227 GCA_040394025.1 Aeromicrobium sp. | reverse complement strand
GACGATGATGATGACGATGATGATGACGATGATGATGACGATGACTGAGCCATGAGGCTGCCAAACCTCACGGTTCAGCAACGTATCAGTTTCGCGGTCGCGCTTCTCGTTGCGACCGCTCTAGTTGTCACCGGCTTCACTGTCTATCTCATTGAATCTCGCCGAGTGGATGCCGCAGTCGAAAGTTCGATAGCCAATGAAATGGCGGGTTTCAGGAAATATTCGCCTGAGGAAACGGTCGATACGAGACTCACGTCGTATCTGGAAAGCAGTTTTCCGCCTCATGGTTCAGTCTTGTGGGCATTTAAATCAGACGACACAATTGCTTTTGTCGGTCCAGATGCGAGCACCTTGCAGGCGGATGGAAACTTTCCCGTCGAGGTGCGTAAACGTATCAACTCCGGCGGGGTTTTTGACTTTTCTGCTGGCGGCACTCACTACCGAATTGGGATCCTTCCGATACACGCCGACGATCAAAGGGCGGCCCTTGTCGTTACTGTCGACACAGGCTTGGCCCGGGCGGAATTACGTGAATTGATGATCACCTTCGGGCTGTTGGCAGCTATTTCACTCATGGTTGTCGTCAGCTTGTCGAACTTGATTGCGGCGCGCGCATTGGCTCCATTGCGGCAGTTGAGTGATACGGCGAAGAAGGTGTCTGAAGGCACCCTCGGTGATCGCATCGTCATCACTGGCAAGGACGATCTGGCCGACTTGCAGTTGACCTTTAACACGATGCTCGATCGAATCGAGGCCGCAATGCGTGCACAGAAAGACATGCTCGACGATGCAGCTCATGAACTGCGCACCCCATTGACGATTATTCGAGGCCATATCGAGTTACTTGATCCGACCGACCCGGAAGACGCCCAAGCAACTCGAGCCATTGTTACGGAGGAAATCGACCGGATGGGTCGTCTTGTTTCAGATTTGCTGATTCTCGCAAAGACGGATCGCCGTGATTTCGTGAAACGAGAGGCAGTCGAGGTCGGTGGGCTACTGCAATCCGTGCTCGATCGGATGGCACCGCTCCATGAGAGACAATGGGCAATCGACGAAGGTCTCGACGAGACGGCACAACTCGATGAGCAAAGAATCATTCAAGCGTTAGTACAACTGGTCGACAACGCTGTGAAGCATACGGACCGGCAGGACGTCATCGCCTTAGGTGCGAAACGCATCGGGACAGAGATTGAATTCTGGGTCCGCGACACTGGCAGCGGCGTGGATGAATCCAAGCGAGACGTGATTTTTGAACGCTTTGGCCAAGCCGATTCTGAATCCGAAGGCTTTGGTCTAGGGCTTACGATCGTGTCAGCGATAGCCGCAGCCCATGGTGGTCAGTTGGCACTGGATCCAGCGGTCGAGGGTGTTCGAGGCTCAACCTTCCGGTTCCGAATCGATGCAGGAGAAACGACGTGAGCAGCATTTTGGTGGTCGAAGACGAAGAACGGATCGCGGCTTTCGTATCGAAAGGACTGAAGGCTGAGGGATTTACCGTCACGGTCGTCGCTGACGGTATCTCTGGACTTGATTACGCTGTCACCGGCGATTTCGACCTCGTCATCCTTGATATTGGTCTTCCCGGCATGAATGGTTTTGATGTACTTGAACGTTTAGGACAAGACCGACCAGAGGTAAAAGTCATCGTATTGTCAGCACGCGATTCCGCCTCTGACATCGTGGCTGGGCTCGAAGGCGGAGCCATCGATTACATGTCGAAACCGTTCTCTTTTGCAGAGTTATTGGCCCGAGTGCGGTTGCGGCTGGCTCAAGCTGCGGCTCCGAGTGAAACTCTTGAGTATGTGGTGGGTGGTGTGCGTTTAGATCTGCGTCGTCGTTCGGCCTATCGTGGTGGAATCGAAGTGGAACTCTCCGCCCGGGAGTTCACGCTGGCCGAAGTGTTGATGAGTAATCAAGGACGGGTGCTGTCTCGCGAACAATTGTTGAGTCGGGTGTGGGGATACGACTTCGATCCAAACTCCAATATCGTCGACGTTTATGTGCGTTATTTGCGCAAAAAACTGGGATCTGACTTCATCACGACAGTTCGTGGTTTGGGTTATCGGGTCGACTGACCTTGCCCCTGTGTTGTGCCTTGGTCAGGCCTAGGGTTCAGAGCCGGACTTTAAAACCGGCGAGTCGTGCCTTAGGCAAATCGTCAAGCAATGTCTCGAAGCGATCCAACAGTTCGTCAGGGCTAGGTCGCTTTAGGGGATCTGGCTGCAGCGTTTCGGCGATGATGTCTTGAATCGCCTGCGGCACAAAATCTGGCATGGCCCGTGGGGGAGTTGTCAGTTGTGGATGGCCACCTTGTGGCCAGGCGCGGCGACCGGCAGCGGCGCGAAATAACGATGCGCCAATCGCCCAAACGTCACTTGCCGGACCAATGACACCCAGCTCACCTGGTTTGCATTGTTCGGGCGCCATGTATTCATCAGTGCCCACCGGGCTGTCGAGTTCGGCTGCTTCGTCGATGGTCATCGCCAAACTCAAATCTATGAGTTTCGCTGGCGCACCCATGATGACATTGCTCGGCTTGACATCGAGATGCACATAACCCTCATCGTGGAGGTAGGCGATTGCCGATGTGATTTCCACAGCGGTGGAAACGAACTGGTGAGCTTCGAGCTGGCCATGGCGAGAAATATGCTGTGAAAGCGTGGGCCCGTCAAGGTACTCCAAAACTAAGAATGGCTGTTCCGCTTCATCGTCGAATGCTAAGAGGCGCACGATATTTGGATGCGTAACGTTGGCAAGCAGTTCGAGTTCGCGATCAAATCCGGATCGAGCATCCGGGTCATTCACGAACTCTGGCCGCAAAGCCTTGACCACCACCAGCGTGCGCCGGTGGTGGTCGTGGGCGAGTGACACCTCATAATGAATGCCACCGCCTAGGTCAGAGACCTTTGTGAAACCGTCCATCAATCAGTTGGTGTTGGTCGATGGAGCGCTGGGCTTAGAGGCCTTGCTTGGTGCAGACGGCTTACTTGCTACTGACTTTTTGCTTGGCGCGGACTTCACGCTTGGCTTTGATGCCTTGCTTTTAACGGATTTCACGCTTGGCTTGCTTTGCTTGGAAACTGTGCTGCGAACCGATGGTTTCGAAACACGAGTGTTGTTTGATACGACCGTGTTTACACTGTCGGAATCTTGGTCGATGCGATTCGCCCTCGGATCGTTTGGATCGCCATCTGGATCTTCATCGATAGTGGTGACGACTTCTGAATCATGATCTTCACGCTTGGCTTTTTCCGTATCGGCAGACGCCATTGCGCCAACGCCGACGATTCCGAGCACTACAGCCGTTGCGGTGGCAATGATCGCAGTTTTGAAATTGAATAACATAATGATTCTCCTGAATCGAAGCTTTGTTCTTACATTCAGAATGCGCCGTGCAGATGAAGCCAAAGTGAGTGAACGATGAGAACTCTCTCATGTTCACTGTAGGCGTTTAGAGAGGAACTGTTGTTTTGAAAAGCGTTAGCTCCACGTGGGTGGTCTTTTCTCAAAGAAGGCCGTAATTCCTTCAATTCGATCAGGAGAGTCATGTGCTTTACCGTCCGCTGTTTCAGTTAATTCCCAGAGTGGCGCTTCAGCAAGTCGTTGTGCTTCGTTGATCGCTTGCAATGATGCTGAGGTCGCATTCGGGCTCGCAGCGATGATGTCGTAAGCAAGATCGAGCGAGGTCTGAAGCGACTCACCCGGCTCAGACAAACGATTGACAAATCCTAGGTCGTAGGCCCGCTGTGCTGGCAGGCGTCGGCCGGTCAACAACAATTCAGTTGCGACCTTTGGCGTCAACTGCTGTGGACCGCGAAAGAGAGCGCCGCAGTTTGCTACCAGCCCAACTAAGGTCTCCGGTAGACCGAAGGAAGCGTTTCTTGCGGCGATGACAAGGTCGCATGCCATCGCCATTTCACAACCGCCACCGAGGGCAAAACTCTCCACTGCCGCAATGAGCGGGCGGCTGCGTTGGCGTCTAACAAAACCATACGGCCCGCCTTGAGGCGTGGCTGGGCTTGCGGTTGAGGCTAAGTCAGTGCCAGCGGAAAAGACGTTGTCGGCTCCAGTCAGGATGCCGACCCGCATGCCCGGCTCGGTTTCCAGAAACTGCATTGCGCGATCGAGCTCTTCGGCGAGCTCCTGAGTGATCGCATTTTGTCGTTCGGGTCGGTTCAGCGTGAGAACGAGTATTTCTCCATCTGCGCCGAGACGTTCGCGAAGGAGTAAGGAACTCATCACACGTTTCGGCGATACTGGCCGCCCACCTCAAAGAATGCCTCGGTCACCTGTTTGAGCGAGCACACGCGGGCGGCGTCCACTAAGACAGCGAAGACATTCTTGCCGGACACAGCAGCATCTTTTAGGCGTGTGAGCGCGGCTTCAGCTTCTTGGCGATGGTCGATCTTGAAGGTATCGACTCGGTCCAGTTGCGACTGTTTCTCTTCTTCTGTCGCCCGGGCGAGTTCCACCTTAGGTGCTATTTCTTCAGACTTCGGGGCGCGGAAGGTGTTGACACCAATGATCGGCAAGCTGCCGTCATGTTTGCGGTGTTCGTAGAGCAGCGATTCGTCTTGAATTCGCCCACGCTGATAGCCAGTTTCCATCGCACCGAGTACGCCGCCGCGTTCGCTAATAGCGTCGAACTCACGCAAGACTGCGGCTTCTACGAGATCAGTGAGTTCGTCGATAATGAACGATCCCTGGTTGGGGTTTTCATTCATTGCCATGCCCCACTCGCGGTTGATGATCATTTGGATCGCCAGCGCGCGCCGCACCGATTCATCGGTCGGCGTGGTGACTGCCTCGTCGTAGGCGTTGGTGTGCAGACTGTTCGCGTTGTCATAGATCGCGATGAGTGCTTGTAGCGTGGTGCGAATGTCGTTGAACGCCATCTCTTGCGCATGTAACGAGCGGCCCGAGGTCTGGACGTGGTATTTCAGCTTCTGGCTGCGTTCGTTGGCACCGTATTTTTCACGCATCGCAATGGCCCAAATTCGTCGGGCCACTCGGCCAAGGACTGAGTATTCGGGGTCCATGCCGTTGGAGAAGAAGAACGACAGGTTGGGAGCGAAATCGTTGATGTCCATACCTCGCGCGAGGTATGACTCCACATAGGTGAACCCGTTCGAGAGAGTAAATGCGAGCTGGCTGATGGGGTTCGCTCCGGCCTCAGCAATGTGATAGCCGGAGATAGAAACCGAATAGAAGTTCCGGACACCTTGTTCAATAAACCACTCTTGAATGTCACCCATCATGCGGAGTGAAAACTCAGTCGAGAACAAGCAGGTGTTTTGGCCTTGGTCTTCTTTGAGGATGTCGGCCTGGACAGTGCCGCGCACGTTCTTAAGAGCGTAACTACGTAGGTCGTCGTATTCGCTTTCGTTTGGCTGGCGGCCCTCACGTTCACGGAAGGCGTCGACTTGCTGATCGATCACCGTATTGAGGAAGAACGCCAGCACGGTCGGGGCAGGGCCGTTGATCGTCATTGATACTGAGGTGCTGGGATCGACGAGATCAAATCCGTCATACAGCGCTTTCATATCGTCGAGAGTCGCAACAGAAACACCTGACGTGCCGACTTTGCCGTAGATGTCTGGGCGCAAGTCAGGGTCGCGGCCATAGAGCGTGACGGAGTCGAATGCTGTTGAGAGTCGGGTGGCCGGTTGCCCTTCGCTTAAGAGCTTAAAGCGGCGGTTGGTGCGTGCTGGGTCGCCCTCACCAGCAAACATGCGGGCGGGGTCTTCATTATCGCGTTTAAACGTAAAAACACCAGCGGTGTACGGGAAGTAGCCAGGTAGATTCTCGCGCCGCCAATAACGCAACAGGTCGCCGTGGGAGCGATACTTGGGAAGGCTCACGCGGCGCACCTGGTTGCCCGATAGCGTCTCACGCACCAAATCGAAGCGGAGTTCTTTGTCGCGGACTTTCACGACCTGCTCATCGCCCGAGTATGACTCGACGATCTGGGGCCATTCATCGAATTGTTTGCGGATCTCGGCGGGCAGAGCGTCACGCGCTTCGGCAGCTAGTGTGCCGACGTGGTGGTCGTCACCGAGTTCGGCGATGACCGCGTCAAAGTGCTGAAGTCTGTCAGCAGCATCGGCGAGCTTTTCGGTTTCGGCGTGGAACTCGCGAACTGTCTCGGCGATTTCGGAGAGGTACCGCACCCGGTTCGGTGGAATGATGTGGTTTTCTTCGCTCGAATGGCGTACATCAACTCGGGGAAGCACTCCGGCTTCGAGTCCAAGCAAATCACGCAACTCCTGATAGAGCGCTGTGACTCCATCGTCGTTGAAATGTGCTGCGCTGGTGCCGAAGACTGGCATATCAGCGGGAGACTTGCCAAATGCTTCACGGTTTCGTACGAGCTGACGGCCAACATCACGCAGGGCATCCTTGGCGCCGCGGCGTTCGAACTTGTTGATGGCGACGACATCGGCGAAGTCGAGCATATCGATCTTTTCGAGTTGGCTGGCGGCACCAAACTCGGGCGTCATGACGTATAGGGAATGGTCGACGTGCGGCAAGATGCCTGCGTCGCCTTGGCCAATGCCTGGTGTTTCGATGATGATCAGATCGTGTCCAGCGGCTTTGAGTACCGAAACGATATTGTCGATTCCCGGTGGAACCTCGCGGTCGCCACGAGTAGCTAGGGAACGGAAATAGATTCGGTCACCGTCGAGACTGTTTTGGCGAATCCGGTCGCCAAGCAGTGCGCCTCCGCCCTTGCGTCGGGTGGGGTCAATGGCTACGACGGCCACGCTGAGTTTGTCTTGGTGGTCAATGCGCAGGCGGCGGACGAGTTCATCGGTGAGGGAGCTTTTGCCCGAACCGCCGGTGCCCGTGATTCCGAGAACTGGAGCATCTGAGCGGGATGCTGCAGCGTCAATTTCTTTCAGGAGGTGTGCATCGAGTCGGCCAAGTTCGGCTGCGGTGACGGCACGCGCGATCGCTCCGTGATCTCCCGCAAGGAGATTGTCGAGTTGTACGGGCCCGGCGTCGAGCGGGTCAGTGTCGCAATCCGCGATAAGTGTGTTCAGCATTCCGGGCAGCCCGAGTTGTTGGCCATCTTCCGGTGAGAAAATTCGGACGCCGGCAGCTGCCAGTGTTTCAATTTCTTCGGGCACGATGACACCGCCGCCTCCGCCGTACACCTTGATGTGGCCAGCACCGCGTTCAGCGAGTAATTCGACGAGATAGGTGAAGTATTCGACATGGCCACCTTGGTAGGAGCTGACGGCAATTCCTTGCACGTCTTCTTCGATGGCTGCATCAGCGACTTCGGCGACAGAACGGTTGTGTCCGAGGTGGATCACTTCGGCGCCTTGGGATTGCAGGATGCGTCGCATGATGTTGATGCTTGCGTCGTGCCCGTCGAACAGACTCGATGCGGTGACGAATCGAATGGGGTGCATGGGTTTATGCAGGGTGGACATGTTGCTCCTAAAGCACTCGGTAATCCAATAGTAGGACATCCAAGTATTTTTGACATCTGGTGGTCCACTACCGAATCTTCGTACTGAGCATGGCTACTGTGTAGGCATGCCGGGCCTAGATTTTGATCCCATTGAGCGAGCAGGCGAACTATGGGCGGAACACATCGGCGAGGCCAGCGCCATGCGATTCGCTACGTCGGTCATGCGCGTGCAGCAAGTCCTGCTATCGCAGTTCGATGCGGTGCTCAAACCACACGACATCACTTTTTCGCGCTATGAAGTGCTCCGTTTGCTGTCCTTCAGCACGAGCGGAAAGTTACCGCTCTCGAAAATTGGTGAACGGCTCATGGTTCACCCCACATCGGTCACGAGCTTGGTGGATCGGCTGGCTAAGCAGGGGTTCGTCAATCGTGAACATGATGCCGACGACCGCCGAAGAGTGCTTGCTTCGCTCACACCCACGGGCAAGAAAGTCTTAGACGCCGCGACGGACGCACTCACCGAACTCAACTTTGGGCTCGACGCACTCACGGTTGAACAACAAGACGAGGCATACGAATTACTCAAGATCATCCGAAAAGCGAATGAAGACTGGGGCACGACAGAAGCCTGAGCAAAAGATAGAGCCATGGGCTCCCGTAGTTCTGAGGAAGTGGACGCGACACGAGGTGATCGGCCGCGAGCAACTACACTTAGGCTCACACGTCCTTGGAAAGAGGGAAGCCGGTGCAATTCCGGCGCTGACCCGCAACCGTAAATCGCATCCGCGAAAAGCCGGAAAACTCTGCCAAGGATTTCAACCTCGAACAATGCTGTCGTGGAATGCAGTGAACGAGATCCTTGCGAGGATCGAACTTCCTGTACGCAGCAGGAAGGACATCATGAAAGTCAATCGATTTGTGGCCGCTGGGCTGGCCGCTTTTACCCTGCCTTTTCTGACTTTGGCTGCGAGCCCTGCTATGGCAGACAGTAGCGAAGCCGCCGTGTCAGCTGGCTGGCTGGCAGATCAAGTTCAATCCGATGGGCTTCTGCACACCGAATTCGGTCCAGATTACGGATTGAGCGCAGACACTCTCCTGACTCTTGACGCACTTGGTGGGCAAGCTAGTGCCGTGAACGCGCTTCTTTCTGGCCTCTCTGCTGATCCTCAGGCGTACATCTCCGGTGAAGCCTTCGGCGATGAGGGCAGCACCTACGCTGGTGCGACTGGCAAGCTCACTTTCGCTCTAGATTCGGTTGGCACCAATGTCACCAATGTGAATGGCATCAACCTTATTGAGCGCCTAGAATCGGTCATCGAAATCGAGGGCGCAGAGATTGGTCGAGGTAAAGACGTTTCCGACTGGGGTGATTACTCCAACGGAGTCGGCCAAGCGTGGATCGCGCGAGCACTCGTTGCCACCGGCTCGGATCTCGCAGATGAAGCAGTTAACTACGTCCTGAGTAAGCAATGTGCTGACGGTGGATTCCCAACGAATCTCAATGCCAGCAATTGTGAATCGGGGCACGACACCACCGCATACACGATTGCGGCTTTACAAGAGGCTAAAGCCGCGAGTGTCGTTGACGGTGCGACGCTCGACGCAGCAATAGCGTCAGCCGTAACTTCGCTCAAGAACGCCCAAGCAAGTGACGGATCGTTCGGTGCCGGCGACGGGATCAACAGCAACACGACAGGTCTGGCGGCTTGGGCCCTTCGCAATACCGGTGAAGAAGAGGCGGCAGATAACGCCGTCGACTGGATCCGCACAGTGTTCGCTAAATCGACTGGCGTGTTGAGTGCTGAAGCTGGAGCTATCGCCTTTAACAAGCAGACATATGACCAAGCGGTGGGTGCTGGCGCTATTCCGAGTGATGCTCGCGATCAATGGACTCGTGCCACGGCACAAGCAGCACTTGCTTGGCTCGGCGCGAGCGATGCTCCAGTTGAGCCAGAAATCGTTATCGACGTTCAAAGCACAGTTACTGCGGGTGAAGAATTTCTCATCGAGGCCTCGGGTTATCCCGAAGGTGAAGCAGTCACGATTGATCTCAGCCTGAACGGCGCTGCAGCTGGAATGAGTTTTGCTGGTTTCAAGTTTGCTGTTTTGGGCACAGAAACTGCTGGCTCCGATGGCACAATTTCGCATACGGCAACGGCCCCAGGCACCCCAGGCAATTACACGCTGAGCCTGATCTCAGATAGTGGCGTCTTCACAAGCCCGATCACGATTGCGGCAGCGTCGAATGGCGGCTCTGGCGATGATGGTGACGACGATGCTACGGATGACGATGCTGATGTAGATGCGAATGCCGCAAACCTCGACCGGACTGACCAAGATGCAAGGCCGGGTCTCATCGCAGCCGGACTTCTCCTCGCTGCTGCTGGCGGGGGAGCCGCGCTTTACGCGCGACGTCGTCGGGCCTAACTCATGCAGATACGAAGCAAGGTGCGGCGCTTACTAGCGAACGCCGTCGGAGCTGGACTGGTAGCCCTCACCCTGATCTGGGTGGGGGCACCAGCCCAAGCCGCTGCCTGTGAGTACGGCAAAGGCGTGACGGTTGTCGTTCAGGGTGAAGGCTTAAACGGCAAGACATGCGTCCCTGGCGGTGCTGGAAAGAGCGCATGGGTCAATCTGCAAAGCGCTGGCTATTCCGTCACATCAGTGCGCGGCCAAGCCGGAACGCTATGCCAGATCAATGGAAAGCCAGCAATCAACAAATGCTGGGAACTTGACTCCTACTGGGGCCTGTTCCACGCCAACGGTAAAGGCGGAGGCTGGGCCTATTCCCAAACCGGTCTGACCTCGCTCAGCGTTGGCGAGGGCGGATGGATTGGTCTGAAGTTCCAAAACTCGAACACCCGCACTGCCCCGAGCGGAACCCCGGTTGGCCCAAAGCCAGCACCGGCTCCCAAGCCGCAACCCACGAAAAAGCCAAGCGCTAAACCGAGCACTAAACCCAGTGCCAAGCCCTCGGCTTCCCAAACAAGTCTTTCGGCCACGGCAGGCCCCTCGGCGACCCCAACCTCGCAAGCGTCGAAGAATCCAGCTCAGAAGACTGCGCAAGACCCAGGCGACGCTGAGCAGTTACCCAACTCTGTTGAGTCTGGTGACGCCGATAGGGCCGCGGACGAAACCGTCCTAGCCTCGACCACGGCGGACGACGATGGTGGACCCGGACTCTGGACCTTCGCTGCTATTGCTTTGATAATTGGCGCTGCTGGTCTTCTCGGTTGGAGAGCTTGGCGTAGGCGCTAGCGAGATTCGAAGCAAAACCGATGGCCCCAACCGACACCACCGTTCGCCAGCCCTCACACACTAGGGCTCGGCTGCCACGCGAACTACATCCTGTGGCGTGGTGGATCTGGGCCATCGGTTTGGCAGCGTCTGCGGCCATGACGATGAACCCATGGGTATTGCTCATGATCGTCGCCGTCGCCGCGCTGGTAGTGGAATATCGGCGTAGTGACGCCCCTTGGGCTATCTCATTTTCCTTTTATTTGTGGTTCGGCTTGATTATCGTGGTGATCCGCGTGGTCTTCCGGATTATCTTTGGCGGAAGCATGGGAACTGACGATCTGGTGTTGTTCTCGCTGCCTGAAATCCCTCTGCCTGAGGTTGCGCGTGGGATTCAGCTGCTGGGTGACGTCACTCTCGGAGCGATCCTCTCGGGGCTGTACGACGGCATGCGTTTAGCAGCAATCATCATTTGTGTGGGTGCCGCGAACTCACTCGCAAATCCACGCCAACTCTTGGCCTCAATTCCACCCGCACTGTATGAAGTTGGTACTGCGATCGTTGTTGCATTGTCGGTATTTCCGCAACTTGCAGACAGCGTAAAACGAGTGCGTAAGGCTCGACGATTGCGTGGAGAACCTGCGAAAGGGGTTCGTGGAATTCAACGTATTGTGGTGCCGGTTCTTGAAGACGCACTGGAACGTTCCCTTGTACTGGCAGCAAGTATGGACTCGCGTGGATATGGCCGAGCAGGTTCTGTTGCGAAAAAGGATCGATGGATAACCGGTGCGATTATGATTGCGGCGCTCATCGCACTGGCCGTGGGCAGTTATGCCTTTCTCGATGCAACAGCACCGAGCCAACTTTCGTGGCCGATGATGATTCTTGGCCTACTCCTTGCAGCTTGGGGGATGCGTGCGGCTGGCAAGCGCGTTAAGCGGACACGCTATCGGCCTATCGCATGGCAGTCCGGTGAGTTCATTGCTGTGCTCAGTGGAGTTACCGTCGCGGTGGTGATGAAACTCGTGGCAAGTCAGCATCTCGATGCGGTGTACCCGTCACTTACGGGCTGGCCAGAACTTGTGCCGATACTTCTCGTCATCCCCTTCATTGGCGTGATTCCCGCGTTCGCGACTCCGCCAGCTTTACGAGATGAAGACACTCTGGAGGTCGAATGACTATCGTCGAACTCAACCACATCTCGTTCTGGTATGAGGACGGTTCAGAGCCAGTCTTGCGTGATGTGAACGTTCAATTTCACGAGGGTGAGGTGGTGCTGGTTTCTGGCCGCACGGGATCGGGCAAGTCCACCTTGCTGGGGATGTTCAATGGCTTGGTCCCTCACTTTTCAGGAGGTACGCTCCTTGGGGATGTGCGACTTGACCAGAAGTCAATCATCGGCACTCCGCCCCGGGAACTCGCTGATTATGTTGGTTTTGTGCCCCAAGACCCGCTAGCGAGTTTTGTCGGAAGCACGGTCGAAGAAGAACTCGCCTATGGGATGGAACAACTCGGGCTCGATCCGCAGACCATGCGGCGAAGAGTCGAAGAAACTCTCGATCTTTTGGGGATAGCTCCGCTCCGGCGGCGGGCCTTGCGCACGCTGTCGGGTGGTCAGCAGCAGCGAGTCGCTATTGGTGCTGTGCTCACCACGCATCCGCGTTTGTTGGTGTTGGACGAGCCGACCTCGGCGCTCGACCCCATCGCTGCTGAAGAGGTGCTTGCCACGATTTCTCGACTTGCACAGGATCTGGCGTTAACCGTCGTGGTTGCGGAGCACCGGATGGAGCGCGTCGTTCCGTTTGTCGATCGAATTGTGGTCGTTGATCGGGGCCGAGTACGCATTGGAGAACCAAGCGAGATCCTGCTCGATGCGCCTGTTGCGCCACCGATTGTGGAACTGGGCCGCCTCGCTCATTGGCATCCGCTGCCGTTGTCAGTGCGAGATGCGCGCAAACATGCGCGAGATTTTGAACTGCCGTCGCGGCACAAGCCACAAACTGAAAATTCGGGAGCGCCGGACATTTCATTGAGTGCGAAAGGAATTTCGGTAACGTACGGCTCGAAGATCGCGGTCAACAACGTCGATCTTGACCTTTTCCGAGGTGAAGTTCTGGCCCTAATGGGGCGTAATGGCTGCGGCAAATCTTCACTCATGTGGGCATTGCAAGGTACTGGGAAGCGACACAGCGGACTCGTGGACGTGTCGGGGCAAGACCCCATGAACGTGACCGCTGATGAGGCACGCATGCTCGTCGGTCTAGTGCCGCAAACTGCCGCTGATTTGTTGTACCTAGAGACAGTCCGAGACGAGTGTGCTGCCGCCGATGAACAAGCAGGTGCGCTAGCCGGTACGGCACGGTCGATTCTTGACCGACTTGCGCCGGGTATTGATCCAGCGCAACATCCGCGTGATTTATCTGAAGGCCAGCGTTTGTCTCTGGTATTGGCGATTGTTCTCACGGCCGAACCTGACATCATCCTTTTAGATGAACCGACGCGTGGACTCGATTACCCAGCGAAACGGGCTCTAGCGCAGATCGTGAAGGATCTCGCGAGCCGCGAACATACGATCATGCTCTCGACTCATGACGTCGAATTCGTGGCACAGGTGGCTGACCGTGTCGTGGTGATGGCTGACGGTGAAATCGTTTCTCTGGGCCCGAAAGCCACAGTGCTCGCCGAGTCACCTGCATTTGCGCCACAAGTGTCCAAGATTCTGGGTTTGTCCTGGCTCACGGTTGACGAGGTGCGAGATGCCTTAGCGCTGGGAGTTTCCGATGAGTGAACGCCCAGCAATTACGTTAAGCCTTCGTTCCGTTTTGGTGCTCAGCACAGCTTCACTTGCGGGACTCATCATGTTGATGTGGCCCTTGTTTTTCACGCCAGCCGAAGGTCAAAGTCGTGTTGACCAGCCCTATATCTTCATCCTGCTACTACCGATAGTCGTGCTTGTTGTTTTAGCTGAAATGTCTGAAGGTGGAATGGATTCCAAAGCCTTAGCTATGTTGGGCGTCCTTACCGCAATCAATGCGGCATTGCGGCCTATCGGCGCGGGTACCGCCGGCATCGAGATGGTGTTCTTCCTGTTGATTCTGGGCGGCCGCGTCTTTGGAGCTGGCTTTGGTTTCGTGCTCGGCTGCACGAGTCTGTTTGCGTCCGCGTTGTTGACATCGGGTGTCGGGCCCTGGTTGCCATTTCAAATGTTGTGCTGTGCCTGGATCGGCATGGGGGCAGGCCTGTTACCCAAGAAGCCACGAGGCAAAGCAGAAATTTTCATGTTGGTCGCATACGGCATTATTGCGGCCTACGCTTTCGGTCTGATCATGAACTTCACCTCGTGGCCATTTACGCTCGGCATTGCGATTCCTGGACAGACAGATTCGTTGTCGATGGTGCCCGGCGATCCGCCACTGGAGAACCTCCAGCGCTTTCTTGTCTTTACGGTGCTCACATCACTGTGGGGCTGGGATACGGGCCGCGCGATAACCAACACCGTCATGATTCTGCTCTTGGGCCCGGCCGTCTTGACGACCTTGCGTCGGGCCGCTCGTCGAGCGCGGTATGTGTCAGTGCCCGAAACCGCGACACAGTTCGAAAGCGACGACACACCGTCTGCACGTCACGCAGACTAATACGAGAGAGGCGGTGTCCCATGAAAGTTCTCGTGACAGGTGGCGTGCGATCGGGCAAGTCCCGGCATGCCGAATCGCTGCTATCGCCCCATGACGCGGTCGACTACATTGCGCCGGGGCCAATCCCAGACGCCAATCTTGATCCAGACTGGGCCAACCGAGTGCGCAGTCATCGTGAGCGCCGACCCGCGAATTGGCGCACCACTGAAACTGTGCATCTTGAGAATGCTCTGACTGACGTGACTGGTCCGGTTTTGATCGACTGTCTAGGCACGTGGGTTACGGCTCTCATCGATCGGCTTGACGGCTGGGAGCGTCCGGTCAGTCATTGGCGAAGTGAGTTCGATGCATCGGTTGAGGCCACGCTGCAAGCGTTACGAGTCGTGAACCAGGATGTCATCACTGTCACTAACGAGGTGGGCTGGTCTGTGGTTCCAGAGCATGTCTCGGGGCGAGTCTTTCGCGATCTGCTGGGAACCGTGAACCAGTTGTGGGCGGCAGAATGCGACGAAGTTCATCTCGTGGTGGCTGGGCGCGTGCTGGTGCTGTAGCCGAGACGCTGTTAAAACGCGAAGCCCAACAATAAAACCGCGAACATTATTTCGATTGACGCACCAAAAGCGTCGCCAATAATTCCGCCAAGGCGTTCAATGCATTTCCTCACCAAAAGTGCGACGCAGGTTCCTGCCGCAAGTGCCCCAAGAACCGTTTGTGGCCCTGTGATGCCGAGCGTATATCCGATGGTCCAGACGGTGAGGATGACGCCAAGCCAGACGGTAAACGTTGCCCACCAGGGCACACTCTCGGCCATTGTTGCCCCCAGGCCATCAGCGCGCGCTGCTTTGACACCGCGGGTTGCTCCGCTGGTACAAGCAAAACGGGAAAGACAGGCAAGCGCTGCGAATGCCCATGCGCCGTAACTGTATTCAAGCAACACCGCCCCAGCGGTGATTTGTAGCACGAGCACGAGCACGATTGCCCCAACTCCGGCTGGCCCCACATTGCCGAGCCGGGCGACATCCAACGACCGTTCGCGATCATAGGAAGAAGCGAGCGCATCGACCGTGTCAGCGAGTCCATCAAGATGAAAAGCTCGATTACCAAAGACGAGCATGGCGACACCGAGAGTCGCCAAAGGGAGCGATGCTAGCCCCCATTCGGCTCCCACCCAAAGGATCAATCCGACGCCAATGGCCCACAAGCTAAAAGCGAAAGGAGCAAAGATGAGCGACAGACCCGCGCGCTGTTTGTCAATTTGGTGCGGCGGGCTGGTGGGAATGGTGGTGAAAGTCCCAAGCGCCAGTCGCCATGCATCAAGTGCGACCGAGGAGTTCTCTGCGTCTCGAATCTTCTTCATGCGGCGAGAGCTGAAGCGATATTAAGGACCTGAGCTTCTGTCGAGACCAGTCGGGCGGTGGCTTCGTCATCGAGGCCAGCCATTGTTACTCGACTGGTGGCGTCTTCGAGTTGATTCCGGGCAGCGATACCAGCTTCGGTGGCTTGGCGATTGCTATCAACCCAGCCACGTTTTTCTAAATCGACAAACGCTTGCGACCACTCTGGATCTCGCCAACCGGAGACTTTTTGTTGCTGTGGCCCATATCGGCCCGTCGCGATAGCGAGCGCATTGGCGGTGGCGCCGTTAAGCCCGGCGGCCGTCAGCACCGCCCAATGGCGATCACCGCGGTACTCGCGCAGGACTGTGGCCGCGTGCCAGAGTTTAAGCACAGGATCGTGAGATATCGGGAGCGTCATGTGGGCGGCTGTGAGGCTTGCCCCGGCGAGAGTCAGTCCGCTCAGGGCCGTGATGAGGGAATCGGCTACCGCCGTTACTTCGGTGCCAAGATGCGCCAGCGCTTCTTGAGCGATGTCAGATCGGGCCTTGAGGATAGTTTCGGGTGTAACAATGTCCCAAACGGTGGGAACGTAGCGTGCAATGAGTGTTGGGGAAAATCCAAAGAACGTTGCAGTGACAAGTTCGGCTGACGCTGATCCAAGAGCAGCTGAACGGCTAGCGAAGTAACTTTGCCAAGGATGGTCGAGACCGATTTCGGAATAGAAATTTTTGTGATTTTTTTGGTGATAGACCACACAGTGGATATCGTCGAGGGCGTGCCACATCGCATCTGAGACCATGAACTAGGTTTATCAGTTGGTGGGTGAATGAGCTCGTGTAGGCCACTATCTTGGCCAGAAGTTTTGGGCTTGATCCGTATCTTAATTTCAGATACCATCGGTATCTGAAATAGATCGGAGTCTGTGGTGAATCAAGGCAAAGGTGACCACGCCGCCACCAAAGTCTCGCGTGCTGAGCGTCAAGCCGAAACCAGAGAACGACTCATCGAACAAGCTAGGATCATGTTCCTCGATCTCGGTTACGCAGCGACGTCACTCGATAAAGTCGCTATCGAAGCGGGATATTCCAAGGGCGCCGTCTATTCCAATTTTGAAGGCAAAGAAGAATTATGTCTCGAAGTACTTGATAGTATCCACCGCGAAAAAGTTCGAGGAGTTGCCAAGATTTTCTCCGGCGAAGGCAATCTCGACTCGCAGCTGAACCTCTTCGTGGAGTGGGCGCAAGACGAATTGGTCGACTCGCGTTGGACCGGCTTGGAGTTTGAGTTTGCCGCCGTCGCGGGAAAAAATTCTTGGGTGGCTAATGAACTCGTTGCTCGCCACCGAGAAATCACAGAACTCGTACGCTTGCTGGTCGTCGACATTTCACAGAAGTTCAATTTGCGTGGCCAAGAATATGCCGACCGGACAGCCGCTGCTTTGTTAAGCGTTGGCATCGGTTTAGGCGCATTGAGATCACTTGATCCCAAGGTCGATATGAACGTATTTGGTGACGTGGTTCGCACCATGATCAAAGCATCCAGCCCAAACCCAACTTTTGGTCGGTTTGAACCCGGATTTTAGCGAAAACAGGGGT
>JBEBSZ010000032.1:0-17553 GCA_040394025.1 Aeromicrobium sp. | reverse complement strand
CGGCCGACGTCGACTCACAGCGGGAAGTTAAACCACCTGTCCGTGAGACGAAGAGTTGTCCGCGTTACTCGGTGAACCGAATCGGGATCTCCACACGGTCGTCCCGGCTCCGGTCGTCTGAGGGGTTCGCCTTGTGTAAGACGAGTGTGCCCGTGGCCGTGCTTGGTGCGGTGAACTCGATGCTGGCTTCGAACACCACCATGTCTTCGGTCATCCACTCACCGTCGATAACTGCGTAACTCTCGGCAACCTGCTCGCCGTTTCCATCGAGAAGCTCGATGCCGAAACTCGCTTCGAACGACCACGAGCCAGGAACTGAACCGGTGATGGCGAGTGGGCTGGAAATCACCTCACCTACGAGAGGCGAATCCACCGAAACGATGATGCCCTTGGCGGAAGCCACCTCAGTGGAGATCGCTTCATCGGTCGGATCTTCAGGTGGCTCGGTGGAAGCGCCCGTAAACGTTTCACCAATGTCCGTTTGACAGGTAGGCGGTTCAGTCTCACTCACGTCGAAGCCAGCGGCAACGCACTGTTCAAAACTGGTGATGTTGACCTCGTCCTCACCATCGCGGTCTTTCAACAGCACATAGGCAATCGCAGCGATGAGGGCGGCGAAAACGACGCCCGCCACAATCATGACGATTCTTCGAGTATTCATTGGAGCCCCTTTCCTCGCAGTTTCAGGATAGGAGGCTGAGCGCTACTCGACGGGCAGGCCGAGCCCGCGAGCGATCAACATTCTCTGGATTTCGCTGGTTCCTTCTCCGATTTCGAGGATCTTGGCATCTCGATAGAAGCGCGCGACCGGGTATTCCTCCATGAAACCGTTGCCACCAAAGACTTGCGTGGCAATACGGGTGGCGTCGACTGCAGCTTCCGAGGAATACAGTTTCGCCACCGAGGCTGCCTGCTTGAACTCTTTCACCGGCGCGCCCGCATCCTTCATGGCTGCGGCTTGGTAGGTGAGTGCTCGAGCTGCTTTGGCCTTTACTTCGAGGTCCGCGATCTGGAAGGCGAGACCCTGTTTCGCACCGATGGGCTTGCCAAAACTTGTGCGTTCCAGCGCGTACTCCACGCTCATGTCGAGGCACGCTTGGATGCAGCCCACTGCTACGGCAGCAATGGCTACGCGACCATCATCGAGTGTTGCGAGGAACTGGGCATAACCGCGTCCGCGCTCACCCAGCAAGTTCGCTTCTGGCACCCGCACGTTGTCGAAAGTGAGACCATGAGTGTCGCTGCAGTTCCAGCCGAGCTTGTCGTAACCGGGCTCAACGGTGAAACCGGGAGTGCCCGAAGGGATCATGATCGCGCTGATTTCTGGCGTGCCATTCTCACGGGTTCCAGTGCAAGCGGTTGCTGTCACCACGGACGTGATGTCGCTGCCTGAGTTGGTGATGAACTGCTTCGCACCATTAATTACCCATTCGCCGTCGCGCACTTCGGCGCGCGTTGCGGTGGCTCCAGCGTCCGAGCCCCCGCCCGGTTCGGTGAGTCCGAATCCTGCAAGCTTCTGACCGGCGACGAGGTCCGGCAGCCACTGTTCTTTTTGTTCCTGGGAGCCGTAGGTGAGGATCGGATTGATGCCGAGACCGACGCCCGCTTCGAGTGTGATGCCCATGGCCTGATCCACGCGACTGATCTCTTCGATGGCCACGCACAGGCTGGTGAAGTCACCGCCACTGCCGCCAAACTCTTCGGGAGCAGTCAGACCAAAAAGTCCGAGCTCGCCCATGTCCTTGATCACGTCAACTGGGAAGTGGTGTTGCTTGTCCCATTCGGCGATATGCGGGGCGATGCGGGTGCTGGCGAAATCACGAACGACACGGCGGAACGCCTCATGTTCGGGCGACAAAGAAAACGACATGCCCTAAGGTTAGCAAGCGTTAACCTCAATGTGAACCGCTATTTATTGAGACCTAGAAACAGCGCTACTGGGGACACTCCAATGGCTTTCATCACGAGCACATATTTGGATATCCCAGTATCGGTTTCGCCTCGCTCCATTCGGGCAATCTGGGTGGTCGACGCATCGACCTTGTGGGCCAACTCCTCTTGAGTAAGGCCCGATCTCACTCGTTCAGCACGCAAGTTTCGGCCGATCAGCGTAAGAAATTCTGAAGTGAGATGATCCATCAGGTCTAGCCAAGCCCCTCATTCAGGACTATTCCAGATCAGTTCAGTTCTATTACTACTGATATATGAGTATATTTAGCGCCGTTACTGTCGATTTAGGAGTTTTCATGACTAACCCACCGCCTGATGGTTGGCAACCAAGCGGAAACCCAAAGGCTGATGCAAAAGCTGCAAAGGCATACGCGAAGGCGCAACGGCCCTGGTTCAAGAAGAAGCGTTTTATCATTCCGCTTGCGATCGTCGCGATCCTGATCATCGTGAACCTCACTGGCGGAAGCGATGAGAAAACATCCGAAACTGCATCGTCAAAGACCTCAGAAACCAGTCCCGCTCCCAAGAAGACTGAGGCCCAAAAAGAGGAAACGAAAGAAACCAAAGACAGCGGACCCAAACTCACAAAACAGCAACAAAACGCTGTCCGTTCCGCTGAGGACTACTTGAACGTGATGGCCTTTTCGCGCAATGGCCTTATTGAACAATTGTCTTCTGACTACGGCGATGGCTACGACAAAAAGGACGCGACAATAGCGGTTGACAGCCTTAATGTTGACTGGAATGAGCAAGCCGTAAAATCAGCCGAAAACTACCTCGACATGTCTGGCTTCTCGTGCAGCGGACTAATCGAACAACTCAGTTCTTCTCATGGCGAAGGATTCACCAAGGATCAAGCCAAACATGGTGCTGAGAAAGCAGGAGCTTGCTGACGGCGGATCACTCGGAGTCGAACTCAAGAAGTGCTCGATCGTCTAAGCAAAGCATGTAACAACCAAGATTGCGTGCGGCTGCCGAATACGGTGGTCGCACGCAGTTCTTATTCCGGACTCATTCCGGACTGCTCCCCTATTCCTGTCTCGCATTAATGCGTATCCGCGGACCAAGGCATCTCCCAGCGCAGGCCGGGAAAACGCGCGAAGTCACTGTCGAAGGTCACGACAGTCGCTTTGTGCTCCTTCGCGAGGGCAGCCAGGTGCGCATCCGAGACAAGAGCTCCCCCATGACCAACCTCGTCCAAGAGTTCCCTCAGCATGTAGGAATGCCTAACTCCCGGATGCAGTAAATGAGCAGAACGCGCCCCCAGCCACAGATCAACACAGTCCATGGCCTCGCCTAGGGAAAAGGGAGAAGCGAAAAGACTCGAATGAGTTGAGATCCGCACGAACCCCAAAAGCACCTGCCAAGAGAAACCCACGGAGATCTGTCCAGAAAGTGCGGAATCCAACCAGCCCTTTGCAGCTTCGTGCCGATCCGATTGCTCGTCAACAGCGTAAAGCAGAACATTGGTATCGACGAGTTTCACGAGCCGGTTGCTATCTTTCGGCTAGTTTCCTCGTCATCAAGCTTTGCAGCAATGTGATTCGCTTTAGTCACATCGATCTTTAATCCCATCGGGCGCGAGGGAGTGGTAAACGAATAATCCTCGGCCCCGTCCGCACCTTCGCGAATCAAATCATTGAGCGCCTGCTTAAACGAAACATGCCGGGCCCGCATGCGGCTACGCACGATTTCCTCCACATCGGGATCGAGGGTCACCGTTGTCCTCATTTTGACAGCATAACATCATTTGATGCCTTGCAATCAGTTTCAAGAATCCCCAGAGTCTTGTCATAACGAACACTGTGCATGATCTCGTCGTCGTCCAAGCAAACTATCCACAACTACGACCTACTCTCAGGGTGAGATGAGCCTCTCAATTGCCCTGCCCTAGAATCAAAACGCTGTCTACATCGAGGAGAACAGGTCCCGTGAGCAAGCCTCTTAAGAAGGTTCTGATTGCCAATCGTGGCGAAATTGCCGTACGTGTCGTACGCGCCGCCAAGGATTCTGGCATCGGAAGCGTCGCCGTCTATGCCGAAGCTGATCGAGACGCACTCTTCGTGCGGCTGGCCGACGAGGCTTATTCACTCGAAGGCACCACGCCCGCAGACTCCTACCTCGACATCGACAAGATTCTTGCCGTCGCGGAACGCAGTGGTGCTGACTCGGTCCACCCGGGCTACGGATTCCTCGCAGAGAACGCTCAATTCGCGCAGGCTGTCATCGACGCCGGATTGATCTGGATCGGTCCACCGCCGTCAGCAATCGAAGCCCTCGGCGACAAAGCCAAAGCCAAGCAGATTGCTCTTTCGGCTGGTGCCCCGCTCGCGCCCGGTTTGAAGGACCCTGTTGAGAACGCCGACGAAGTAGTCGCATTTGCTCAAGAACACGGCTTGCCTGTTGCCATCAAAGCTGTCTTCGGTGGCGGTGGACGCGGCCTCAAAGTCGCCAAAACGATCGAAGAAATACCCGAACTTTACGAATCAGCTGTGCGCGAAGCAGTTTCAGCTTTCGGCCGCGGTGAATGTCTGGTCGAGAAGTTCCTCGATAAGCCTCGTCACGTTGAAACTCAGTGCTTGGCAGACTCGCACGGCAATGTTGTCGTCGTGTCAACCCGCGACTGCTCTTTGCAGCGTCGTCACCAGAAGTTGGTAGAAGAGGCGCCAGCCCCGTTCCTCACCGATGACCAGATCGAGCGCCTCTACTCATCAAGCAAGGCAATCTTGACCGAAGCCGGTTATGTCGGTGCTGGTACCTGTGAATTCCTCGTCGCCCGCGACGGCACGATTAGCTTCCTCGAAGTCAACACCCGCTTGCAGGTCGAACACCCCGTCTCCGAAGAAGTGACCGGTATCGACCTCGTCCGCGAAATGTTCCGTATCGCAGCAGGCGAAGAACTTGGCTACACCGATCCCGAGATTCGCGGCCACTCAATCGAGTTCCGTATCAACGCCGAAGACGGCGGACGTGGCTTCTTGCCAGCCCCCGGAACCCTGCTGGAATGGGATCCGCCGAGCGGACCTGGCGTTCGTGTCGATACCGGTTACGTCAAAGGTGAGACCATTCCTGGCGCCTTTGACTCACTCGTTGCCAAACTCATTGTGACTGGTGCCAGCCGTGAGCAAGCGATCGAACGTTCGCGCCGTGCACTCGCAGAGTTCACAGTCGACGGTATGCCGACCGTTATCCCGTTCCATCAAAGTGTTCTAGACGATCCCGCCTATAACGCTGCGAATGGTTCCTTCGACGTCTACACCACGTGGATCGAAACGGATTACGACAATCAGCTTGAGCCTTATGCGGGTGCTACGGCAGATGTCGACGAACCAGAAGAACGCGAACGCGTCACGGTTGAAGTTGCAGGTCAGCGCGTCGAAGTCGTCCTGCCTGCTGGGCTAGGTGCAGGTGCAGCTGTAAACAGCGGCGGAAAGAAGCCAAAGCGCAAAGCTGGAAAGGCTGCCGGCGCTGCTGCTAGCGGAGATTCGCTGGTCAGCCCGATGCAGGGCACTGTCGTCAAGATCGCTGTCGAAGAGGGACAAGAAGTCGCTGAAGGTGACCAGATTGTCGTCATTGAAGCGATGAAGATGGAACAGCCCATCAACGCCCACAAAGCAGGCATCGTTACCGGGCTCGACGTAGAAATCGGTGCGACCGTCGGCGCCGGTGCCGTAGTCTGTGACCTAAAAGACGCCTAAGCCGAAATCCCCAACTTTTGGTGGGTTTGCGCCCTGTTTTCCGTGAAATCGGGGGTCAAAACCACCAAAAGTTGGGGATCAGGCGCGGGGGCTGGAAACCTTGGCCGGAGCTTTTGTATCCACTTCTCCATAAGCCACACCTGCGGCCCACACGATCACGGTCACGCCAAGCCACGTGCCCCAACCGGTGATATTGAAGTGGGCAGTTGGAACGATCAGGTCGGTTAGCGCTAAACCTGCCGCAGTCAGAATCAAACCGCCAGCAATGGTCGAAACCCGAATTAGTGAAGGCATCAGTGTCGACACAATCTCTTTAAGGACAACGACAAGACTCGTAAACAACACCACCGCGACGAAGTACCACGGCAGCGATACAGTGAACCCCGAGAAAATGACTGCCGCGAGAGCAAGTGATGCAGCGTTCGCAACTGCCGCGATCGTGATTGATTTAACGATGGGATTCATTCCTTCATCATGTCAAAGTTTTAGAAACCAAACCAGTCTGACCGCATGCCGAAATCCCATCGCGCATCGACGCCAGAGATGGTCTTTGAACCCTTGCTGCCCTTGAGTGTAATCGATGTGACGCGACCGCCGCCATTTCCATAACCATTACGTTTCGTGATGGTCATGCTCTGCAAAGTACCGATACTGGTGTGTTTCTTTTGAATGGTGGAAGCCTTGATGGTCAACGTCCAGTTGTGAACACTATTTCCACTGAAGTTGTCCCAGTCGTCACGTACCGGCTTAAGGTACGGCTGTGAACCCTTGTTAGTCCAACCACCCGATGAGCTGGAGAACTGCGTGAACGCCAAACCACCTTGGTACATCAGCACCTTGCTCTTAGTGCCGTCGACTGCCGTGTTGGTATTCGATGTCTCCGCCGCGACCCCGCCATACACCTGACAAGAAGTGGTGTCGCAGATATCGTAGGTTCCGCTCGACGTAATCGCGCGCGCTCCATAAGTGCGAGCAGCCACCGACTGCGCCTTGAGCGCCTCAGAGTGCCAGCCCGATGGCATCTCCCGAGCGACAACGCCCTTGGTGTAATGCTCAATACTTAGCACGTTTACTGCCCAACGGGCGGTAGAGCCACTGCTCTTGGGCACCGATCGCAATGCACCACGGTACTTATGCTTCGATCCGTCTGGATGATAGATCTCGGTAATCGAAGCACCCTCAAACTGAGCCGCGCCAGTGAAGTGTGAGTGGTCGCGCCAAGTGGAACCGACCTTGTATCGCAATGTCGATTGCTTCTTGTCACTTGACCTCGGAACGATATTCCAATGCGTGACCGTGCCACCATTGAGAGATGTTGGCAAGGTGATGACTGAGTTGTCTGAAAGCTTACGAAACTTAAGCCCACTCACGGCGACGACTTTAACTTCCGAGTTCGTAACCTTCGTGAGCTGCACTCGAATATTTCCGGTCTTAGTACCCAGTGTGGTACCCGGATAATAATGGCTCAGGATCTTGTCGTACTTCACGCCCTGACGAGCCGCACCCTGGGCGCCGTGCTGGCTCATGCCGATGCCGTGGCCATAGCCGTGGCCTTTGATCGTGATGTTTCCGCTGGACGGCACCGTGATGCTGTTCTTGAGCGTCGGTCCCGAACTTGTCGTGGTGAAAGTGACCATATCGGAACGCAAGCCGATTTCGTCTTGAGCGTTGATCGCTGCGGCACCGAAGATCGCTTCCGTGTTTGCTTTGATGCCCGTAACGGTAATGCTGGGTTTCGTCGAATACACGATACGCGCGGCGGGGTCATTTACCGGTCGCCACCAGATCTTGTACTTCACCGCACCAGGCACGGCAGTCCACGTAAACGAGGCCGAAGTTGAGGACACACTGGCAACCGAAACGCCAGTCACTTTCACGGGTGGCAGCGAATCCGTCTTGAAGTCGAGCATGGGCGAACGTAAACCAATAACATCGGCTGCATTGACTGCAGCGACACCAAAGATTGCTGGAGTGCTTGGTTCAATGCCCGTCACGGTGTAATTCGGGGTATTTGAGTAGACGATCCTTGCCTTCGGGTCATTTACTGGGCGCCACCAGATCTTGTACTTCACTGCTCCGGCAACCGGGGTCCAAGAGAAAGAGGCGGTCGTCGCGGCAACTGCGGTTGCTGTGACACCTTCAACACGCGCTGGCGTCGTTACTGCTGTCGCTGGAGAAGTGCGGAAGGTCAGCATGGGTGACCGCAAACCAATGAGATCCTTATCGTCGATTGCTGCGGCACCGAAAATAGCCTCCATATTTGCTGGCAGCCCAGTGATGACGTAGTTCGGCGTCGCGGAGTAAATAATTCGGACCTTGGGGTCGTCGACTGGACGCCACCAAATCTTGTATTGTTTGGCGCTTGGAACCCCAGCCCACGAAAAAGCTGCCGAGGTCGACGTCACCGAGGTGAGTTTCATTCCCGCAACCTGTGTCGGAAGTGTACGGAAGTCAAGCATCGGGGAACGAAGCCCGAACTCGCCTTCATCATTCTCAGCTGCAACCCCGAAGATCAAGTCCTGACTCGAGTCGAGACTGGTGAGGGAATAGGTAGTGCCGGTCGTGTAATCGATGCGAGCTACTGGGTCATTGACCGGACGCCACCAGATCTTGTATCGCACCGCGCCGGGCACCGTACTCCAGGTGAAGTCCGCTGAATTAGCGGTGACGTTGTCTGCTTTCAGGCCTGAGACTTGAGCCGGAATAGCACTCGATGCGGCTTTAGAGGTCTTAAACGTCAACATATCGGACCGCAGGCCGATGACTCCCTTAGAGTCGATTGCTGCAGCACCAAAGATTGCTTGCGTGTCGGCTTTAAGACCCGTGACTGTGTACGTTGGCGATGTTGAATAGACGATCCGGGCTTTCGGGTCATCAACCGGACGCCACCAAATCTTGTATTGAACTGCGCCAGGCACAGCAGTCCAGGTGAAGGTGGCCGAGTTGCTATCGACCTTGGTCGTTTTCAAGCCACCCACCTTGGCGGGTGCTGGTGCTGCGGTCTTGAAATTGAGCATGGGCGAACGCAAGCCAATGAGGTCATTTGCGTCTACTGCAGCGACACCAAAAATGGCGCTCGTACTCGGGTCTAGGCCCTTCACAGTGAAATTAGGCGTGGTCGAGTACACGATCCGGGCTTTCGGATCATCAACCGGGCGCCACCAAATCTTGTACTTCACCGCACCAGAAACAGCGTTCCACGAGAAGGAAGCCGAGTCGGTTTTGAGTTCTGTGGCTTTAAGACCTGAGACTTGACTCGGAGCCGTGCTCGTGGTCGTGAAACTCAACATCGGCGTGCGCAAACCGACCGAATCATTCGAGTCCACGGCCGCGACACCAAAGATTGCCTCCGTGCCTGCGGCTAGTCCAGATACGGTGTAACTCGTCTTATCGGTGTAGAGGATGCGGGCGGCGGCCTCGTTAACAGGGCGCCACCAGATCTTGTATTTCACTGCGCCCGGCTTGGCATCCCATGAGAACGATGCTGCCGAGGTTGAGATGCTTGTGGCTTTAAGTCCGCTGGCTTGTTCTGGCGCTGCCCGGAAACTCAACATCGGCGTGCGCAAGCTGATGTCTCCAGCCGCATTCTCCGAAGCGACACCAATGATCGCTTCTTGTCTCGGCTTGAGTCCAGTGACCGTAAAGGTCGGCGTCGTGGAGTAAGCAATACGAGCGGCAGGCTCGTCTACTGGTCGCCACCAAATCTTGTAGCGGGCGGCAGCAGAGTCGGCGCTCCAAGAAAAGTCAGCAGTGAGCGAACTGATGTTCGTGGCTTTGAGCGCAGTCGGCGTGCTTGGAGGTTGCGTACCGCTTGCCACGAGAGCCGCGACCCGATCGCGCATGCCACCGCTCTCATTGAGCCAGCGATATCCGTACCTACCCGGACAGGCAGTTGCTTTAACATCTCGGTGACCATTAAGAACCTTGTAGCTCTTGCCACCACTCGTGTAGGTGCCCTTGGGATTATTGCCAAACAGTGACATGCGCCATGCAGCGAGTCGCACGGTGGCGTCCTTCATCGCAGCGGGTGGTTCGGCCACATCGAAGTTGCCCATCATGGCGATGCCGGTGGCATCCTTGTTCACCGATGTCACACCCGCATGTGCGCCAGTCACCTGCTTGGTGATGCCACCTTTACGTCCTTCAAAGATTTGACCCCAACGGTCGATGAGGAAGGCGTATCCGATGTCGCACCAGCCGTGTCCTTGAACATGGTAAGTCTGATAGCCCTTAATGATCGACTGCGAATCTGCTTTCTTGGCCGTGTTCGAGCCAGCTGTGTGGTGCAGGACAACACCGAGTGCCTTCGACTGCACTGCAGGTGCCTTGCACTGGCTCGTGCCCCACAGCCCGTTGCTGGCTCCCCATCCAGCACGCGTGATAATAGTCGGCTGGCTGACACTAGCCGACACCACAGCGTTCGTTTCTTCCATCTCAGTTGTGCTGATAGTTGCGGGAGCAAAACTCGCGGACTGGGTTGTGGCGTTCGTATCAGCTTCTGGGTTGGCATCGGGGTCGATGGTGCTCACTTGCACATCGTTAGGTGTGCCTTGACCAGCCTCAATCTGCACGGCGACGCCGTCACCCGGTTCATCAAGCCACATTGGCTCGGTGCCTGGCCGCCCGATCTCAATATCGTTAATTGGTAAGTCAAGCCATTCGGACCATTCCCCATTCGTCCGAACTTGGATCTTCACTTGAACATCGGCAACGTCAGGGTCCTCAGCCCACGTAACACCGACCATCCGGAAAGGATCAACGTCGCGTCGTCCCAGTTCACCGTCACCAGATTCTTCAACTTGAACTTCAGTTGCCTCTGCCGCAACGGATGCTGGCAGTGCTTCTTCCGGTACATCTTGCGGAGAGAGGGTTTCGCTGCCTTCAAGAACCGTGGCGTTCGATGCTGCGAGGTCATTCGTCGCGAAGACAAATTCTTCCCCAGCTGCGCTCGCGGTGGCAGGGGAAAAGGCAAAGCCAATCATCGCAACGGCGATGAACGTACGGCTGATCCGTCTGAGGAGCCGAGAATGCATGGGGGAAGTCCATTCTTTGGCGGATATTACTAGGTGGTTTGTTTTCTAGCCACGGTGATTCCATCACACATTTGGGCCAGTTTCCAGCATTTAACGGATGACCTGCGGAACTACATTGGTGTAATTACACGCCCCATGCGTCTCATAAGTGACGGTGAAGGTGTCGCGCTGCTTCGCCTATTGAACCCGAGAGGGAAGGGTAGACAGTGAACGTCTCGGCAAACTGGTCTGCCGTCAGTGACGTTGTCACTGCGAGTGCGATGGGATGAATGAGCTCACTGGCGTGCGGTCCGACCACAACTCCGCCCACGATCGTGCCCACTCCCTGTCGTGCGTACAGCTTGACAAAACCATCGTGGATGCCCTGCATCTTGGCGCGAGCATTTGCCGTCAGCGGCAACATCGCAACATCAACCAAGAAGCCTCGTTCTTCAATCTGCTGCTCGGTCAAACCGACGGTGGCGATCTCCGGCGAGGTGAAAATGTTGCTCGCCACCACTTCGAGATTGAGCGGGTTGACGGCATCACCTAAGAGATGCGCGATAGCAATCCGGCCCTGCTGCGCGGCAACGGATGCCAACATGAAGACGCCAGTGCAATCACCAGCCGCATAGATGCCCGGGACGGAGGTACGCGAGACCTTGTCCACAACAACAAATCCACCATCGTCGAGTTGCACGCCAATGTCTTCGAGACCTATTTCGGCCGTGTTGGGAATTGACCCAAGAGCCAGCAAACAATGTGAGCCCGTCACCGTCCTGCCGTCAGTGAGTTGCACGATGACCTCGTCACCTTCGCGGGTCACTGATTCCATTCGTGAGTTGCCCAGCACCGTCATGCCTTGGCGCCTGAAAACTTCTTCAATGAGGGTGGCGGCGTCGCTGTCTTCACCGGGCAGCACCCGGTCTCGGCTCGACACAAGCGTCACGTCGATGCCCATCGTGCTGTAGGCACTCGCGAACTCGGCACCTGTGACACCCGAACCAACAACAATGAGATGTTCTGGTGCTTCTTGAAGGTCGTAAATCTGTTCCCATGTCAGAATCCGCTCCCCGTCAGGTTGCGCTTGTGGCAAGGTGCGCGGGGCAGCTCCGGTTGCGATCAAAATTGCGTCAGCATTGATCTCGAATTCTTCCGAGCTGGTCGTGACTAAAAGTCGCTTGGGCGTCTCGATTCGAGCGGTCCCCCGAATGAGCGTGACACCTGCGCTGGTGAGTCGTTCAGCAATATCGTCTGACTGTGCTTGAGCGAGCGTTAGCACTCGTGAATTAACTGCGGCAAGATCTGCTCGGATAGCTTTAGGAACTTGAACCCCAAGTTCACTTGCCGTGCTGACTTCGGTGAGAAGCTCGGAGGTGGCGATCAGGGTCTTACTCGGCACGCAGTCTGTCAGGACTGTTGTACCGCCCCAACCATCGCGTTCGATGACAGTAACCTCAGCACCTAGCCGGCTAGCCACCAACGCTGCTTCGTATCCGCCCGGTCCACCGCCAACAATCACAACATGAGTCACAGGCCTATTCTCTCCCATGCTGCGGGCCAAGCATCTTAAACAGCGTCAACGGCGATACTGTTCGAGGTTTCGACCCAATTCGATAAAGACGGCACTGTTCATACCAAATGCAACTCGAACTTCATCAACGATGAGTTCACCCTCAGATTCAGTCACGGCAAGGGCATCCAAACGATCTCGGTATCCATCTTTATATGGCTTGGGCTTTTCGATCGCATCAAAACGGTACATCGAAAGACCCGAGCCATCGGTAATACCAAATGCTCGACCAAGCAAAGCGCCGATGGCTTGACCACCCGAAAGATCCCCGAGGTAGCGGGTGTAGTGGTGCGCCACATATAAGAGCGGATTGTCCTTGGTCTCGTGAATTCGAGCGGCGTATGCCTCAACGGCCTCGCTTTCGAATACCGGCTGGGCTTCAGGTGACCAAACGGCAATGTCTGCATCGATAGCTGCAAGTCGATCGAGACCGGAATCGATCATCGAGCCGACGACAGGGTGATCGGCCAACTGCTCACCGACTATTTCAAGTGCTGCATAAATGGGGCGTAAAGCTGCAAGATAGTCGGCATAACCGCGTTCATTAACTTCACCTTTCAGCAGAGCTTCCATAAAAGCCGAGGATTCAGCTTCGGTGTGCTCTGCTTGGGAGCCGGCACGCATGCGGGCAGCGAGTCCGGTGTCGGCAAGAACGGCAGTCATGAGTCTCCTCGATATTTCAAACGATTCTCAAGCCATTTTGCCATGCAGCGCTGCACCGATATGACGCGGTGTCATTTTGAGTTAGCGCACACGCATCAGGCCCGTTTCGGCACGACGATCAAACGATCATTGGGATCACGAAGAACATGCACATCGATGCCATACACGGATTTCACTGTCGCTTCGGTAATGACGGCTTCGGGCGTGCCTTGGTGAGCCAACATCCCGTTCGAGAGAATCACTACCTCATCCGCCCAAGCTCCCGCTAACGATAAGTCGTGCAATACGACGACAACGGCGTGACCACTATTAGCCAAACGCCTAGCCACCACCATGACGTCTTCTTGGTGACGTAAGTCAAGCGACGCTGTTGGCTCATCTAGGAGCACGATCGGAGTGTCTTGCGCTAGGACGCGAGCCAAAGAACTTCGCGCTTTCTCGCCACCGGATAACGCTTGGAAACTGCGAGACGCGAGATGTTCAACGTCAGCGTCTTGCATCGCCTGACTCGTAAGCCATTCATCGGTATCTTCGTCACTTGTTTTCGCCCACGGGGTGCGTCCCATTAACACCACGTCGTGAACAGTGAACGCGAAGCTCACCATATTTGCTTGCAATAACACTGAGCGCTGTCGAGCAAGTTCTTTTGCTGAGTAAGAATCAAGAGGTGCACCGTTAAGTTCGACTGTGCCGCTGCTCGGTGCGAGATCACCAGACATCATCGCCAGAAGCGTGGATTTACCTGCACCGTTGGGTCCTACCAAAGCCAAAATCTGACCGTAGTTCACGTCGAGCGACACGTCGTCGAGCACACACTGCGATCCTCGTTCGCAACTCACATTTCGTAGTCGGTACGCGGGCGCGCGATGGTCGCTCATGCCCAACCACCTGCTCTCGACCGAGCACTACGCACAAGGTAGAAAAAGAACGGGCCGCCGATAAGCGAAGTGAGCAAACCGATCGGTAAGTCCGATCCATCGATAATGATGCGCGCACAAAGATCTGCCCACACGAGGAGCAAAGCGCCCGCGAGCGCCGAAAGTGGCAATAGCCACACATGGCTTGGCCCCAGCAGCATACGAATGACATGAGGAACAACCAAGCCGACGAAGGCGATAATGCCCACAAAAGCAACACCCGCTGCCGTCAACAATGCAACGAGAACGATCGAGACGATCCGCAAGCGCTCAACGTTGAGACCTAGGTGGGCAGCCGAACGCTCGCCGAGTGATAAGACGTCGTAACGCCTAGCCATCAAGCTCACCCACAGGATCGCTGGCACGGTGACAATCACAACGATCGCCACTTCGCTCCATCGCGAACCATTGATCGAACCCAATTGCCAGAACACGATTTGTTCCCGGGCTGCGGCGCCGCCTGAGAACATCATCAAGGCTAGGCCTGCACCGGCAAAAGCATTGATTGCGATACCGGTAAGTAACAGAGTCACGACTTCGGTACGGCCCTCGGAACGGGCTGTCGAATAAACCAAAATTGTCGACAAGAAACCGCCGAGAAAAGCCATTACCGCAATAGACCAGGCACCGAATGTCGTCATACCAATGGCGATAGCGAGCGCAGCACCGAGCGCAGCACCAGACGACACACCCACGACACCTGGCTCTGCCAACGGGTTTCCAAAGATGGACTGCATGACTGCGCCCGCAATTGCCAAAGAAGCGCCTACTAAGAGACTCATAGCGACGCGTGGAAAACGGATTTGCAGCAAGGTTTGTTCAACGAGTTCGTCTGTCGGCCGCCACCCGGTGTTAATCCCGATGCCGTGCAGGAAACTACCTAGAACATCTGTCCCTGAAGCCGCAAGCTGACCGGCCATCGCTGACGCGATCGCGCCCAGCAGAGTCAACAGAATTATTACGACCAGAACGGTAAAGCGGCGTCGATGGCGGACGGCCACTGGGGCAGCCATCGATTATGAGCTCTTTCCTGGCGAATACACCGCTCTCGCCAGAGCCTCGACAACACGTGCAGAACGCGGACCAAACGACAACACGTCGCCATCCGCCATATCGATGATGCGGGTATTTTTGCCAGCTTCGGTTAACGCGATTGCTGGCTTTGCATCAATGAGTCCTGTTACCCCATCTGTTGACTCCAAACCGTGAGTCATCGTCAAAATGAGGTCGGGGCGGGCCTTGACGAGTGCCTCGTCAGTCATGGGTCGCATGCCTTTCCAGCCCATGTCGCTTGCCACGTCAATACCGCCCAATGCGTCGATTAGATCGTCTGCACCGGATTCGGTGCCAAATAAATAATAGACGCCCGAGTTTCCGCGGATGTACAGGAACACCATTCGCAGCCTTTTGGACTCATCTTCAGGGACGAATCTCGCAACTTCAGCTTTCATCTCGTCGACTTCAGTGGCGATTCGTTTAGCGAGGTCGTTGCCTAGATCAGGCACACCGAGTGCGACAGATACCTGCTTTGCCAACTCGGCTGCACCGGCAAAACTCGCCTCATTTTTCACGAACACGACAGGAATGCCGACATCACGAAGTTGTTCGACAACGTCAATGGGCCCAATCGTTCCGTCAGTAATGACCACTGTGGGACGCAAATCTATGACCGATTCGATGGAAATGGAATGGCCGTCTTTCGTGACCACCGGCAACTCGTCTGCGCCGGGGAAATCAGCTGCCACGTCTCGGCCGACAAGTTGATCGCCTAGGCCGAGACCCCAAATGGTCGATGAAATCGAACCGGCAAGGTCGAAAGCAACGATTCTGGAAGTGTCGGTAATGGTGATTTTAGTTTCACCATTCTTGTCATAGGAGGTGGTTGTGACCGGCAAGACAGGATCAGCAGTCGCGTCGATTTTTTCGATGTGGCGATCGACCAAAGCCGCCGTATTTGGGCCGATGAGTGTCCGCGGATCATCAACTATGGGAAGTTCCGCAAGCGGGGTGGCGCTAGCAGTAGGCGTACCCGCCTCACTTTTGCTGCCACCTCCCATACACGCCGACGTTGTCGCAACCATAAAGGCTGCGACAACGAAAGCGAGTAGTGTGCGTTTTTTTGACGTCACGCACGGACCATCCGTCGGCGAATAGCCCACATGATACCCGCGATTAACGCCAACAGCGCAGCAATGGTCCCACCTGCGATCCAGAAGACTGGCACTCCGCCCTTTGCCGGCAAGACCTTCTTCGAGATCGACGTTGTGGCCTTTTCAGAAACAGCTGCTTCTGGATCACAGCCTTCAGCCAAGGTGTAGACCAAAGTCGCGTCATCGAAGCGTTCGCCTTCGCCATATTGGGTAAGCAATGCGGCACCTGGACCAAGGAGTCTGGTTGGAATATTCGCCAAAGTCACAGTGTTGCCGTCAACGGTTCGCTTAGCTGCGCTCAACTCCATGCTGACGAATGGTGTCTGCGGAGATGCTGTCTTAACGCCCTTGCCTGCGATGGCTTCAGAGATATCACTTGCCGCGTAATCGAGCACCAACGTGGCATTATCTGAACCCTCAAAAATGATCTTTGGATCATCAATTGTCATATCGAGTGCCCCACTGTGTCCGTTGAAGTCAACGGAGCCGTTGAAGTTGATCTGCCCTTGTTTGGTGTCGACACTGCCGTCGCCGCTCGGCCAAATGAACTCAGGTGTTTCATACTGAGCGCCGTCATATGCTTCCCAATCACCCCGGGCGATCATGCCAGAAACGTAGGAACGGAACTGTTCTTTGAATCCCCACTTTAAGGTAGCGTCCGTCACCTCACACTTACCAACAATCTCGTCCCCGACAACTGTGATAACAGCGCCGACGTTCGTCGATCCTTGGAAGGTCAAGGTGTGCTCTCCGGGTTCCAAACCAGGAATCTGGCCCGTCCAACTCGCTCGTCCGTTTGCATCGGCTTGCACGTCTTGGGACAGGATGATGGGCTCGGAGTAAACGACGACCTTAATGTTCTTCTCTCCGGGCACAAATCCTCCGGCCGTAGCAGTGATGGTCTGCCCGACCTTGACTTCATCTTCGGAAACGTCCAGACCTTCGGTCGCTGGCGGCTCGGCCGGAGGGGTCCAGTCTTTAGCTGCCGCAGCCGAGGTCGATGAACTTGACTCGTTACTTGCCTTAGCATTTGCACCGATTGTGAAGGACAAACGATCCAAACTCTTACCTGCTGGATAGAAGTCTTCAAATACATCGCTAGCACCCCGTGCTGTCAGGGTCACTGGCACGCCCGTGTATTTAACCGTTCCGGTATTTGCGCTCTTCGTCGCTGCTGCAAGATTCAGGTTCGCGATGTGAATTCGACCCTTGCCTGCCACGCTCGCAGTCAGCTCAGCCCGACTATCGTTGATAACCCGAATCGCAGGCTCGTTAATCGTCACGTTCATCACGCCTGAGTGACCGTACACGTTGACCGAACCACGGTAGGTCGTTGTGCCAACTGCCGACGGCGGTTTTGCGGTGGTCGACTTCTGTCCGAAGATGAAGTCGCTCCCAGAGCGCTTCACACCACCCGAGGTCGATACTTTTCCGTCAGAGACGTTGTTGTTGACGTAGCTGATCCAACCGGAGGAAATAGCCCATGACAAGCTACCTGCGCCAGCCTTCGGCTTCTCTGGCTTCGGCGTGGTCGGCTTGGTTGGATTCGAGTAGTCACCGTCGAAGTTCAATGGCGTAAACGTCTCGTAC
>JBEBSZ010000031.1:0-19640 GCA_040394025.1 Aeromicrobium sp. | reverse complement strand
ACATTTTTGTGCCTCTTCGGATTTCAGCGGGGCTCGCTCGAATCCGTCCAAAAACCGAACTTCACCCACGTTTTTGGGTTCACGCATAGCTAATAGGTGTTGTTGAGTCACACTTTTGACGGTCTCGTGGGAATCAGGAGGACACAGCGGGCCGGGGAAACAGGCACACCTATGTGACCACACCCCGCCAGAAGCCGAAGAACGATTCTTGTATCTGACCGAATGATCTTGGAACGCTAGTCGGCGTCGATCAATTTTCCTATCCTTACCAGCACAATTAGGTACCACATAACCGACAGCGCCAGTGCCACAAAGAAGATGACAGATGCGAGGACGACGTGTTCATTGCTATCTGGGAGGAGCCCTTCCTCAATAACGCGCCAGCCCCATCTCATCATCATCTGCCCTAGACAGAACCAGATGAGAAATGCTGATGCGAGAAAGGAGACGGTTGCTCCCAACGCGATGAGAATTTGAGTTGCCCGGCCGGACGTCCAGATAGATGCGATCACAAGCACCAAACCGAACCCTGAGAGCACTCCCGCGCCTGCACCAAAGAGATTCGGAGCTAGGCCAGCTAGATAGCTTTCATCGTATTCAAGGTAGAGGGCGATAAGTGTCCATGGAATGAACAAACCGGCCAATAGCGCAGCGAGGAATCTCGTCGGGCGCACCTGCGCCAGCGTCGGCGCCGACTCTCGCTCTTTTGCGCCACTATTCTCAGTCAATGAATCCATCTGGCCACACCCTTTACAAGCTCCAATGGTTGTGAAAGAACAGTACGGCAGTAAGAACGTCATTGCGCGATACAACTGCACCCATTTTGGTCTGCAAAGAAGTCGGCCTTCTCAAGCTGAGGATGGGCGAGAGTTCCAAAGATGGGCGAAAAGTGTCATCATGATCGACGACATTGACAAAGTCTTTTACGTTTTCTCGACTGGATCATGGCATGAAAGCACAAAGTTGGTGCCACGAGACCAAGCACCGTTCTTGATGTGAACGCACTCAGGACAGCGTGACACGTTCGCCGGTCACCTGATAAACCACACGGCGAGCGAGGTTCACCGCATGATCAGCAACACGCTCGTAGTAGCGGCCAAGCAAGGCCAGATCAACGGCTTCTTCAATCTCGAATTCTGCTCCAGGACGCAAAAGCGTGCGGTAAAGGTCCTTGTGCAGCGCATCCATCTGGTCATCAATCAAGTCAAGTTCAACCGCTGCTTCCGGATCCTGTTTCGCAATGAACTTTGCGCTCTTCTTAATCATCGTGTCTGCAATGGCAGACATCTGCAGGATCATCGGTTCAACCGAAGCCGGTACAGCTGCGGTTGGCATCCGGCGACGCGCCACCTTGGCGATGTGCACCGCATGATGTCCAGCACGTTTTAAATCAGCGACAATACGTACGCTTGCCATCAATTGACGCAAGTCCGACGCCACTGGCTGCTGGGTCGCTAGCAAGACAAGAGCTCGATCTTCGATGTCCTCGAGCCGGTCCACGTAGTCAGCTTCACGAGCGATAACTGTCTCGGCTTTGGTTAGATCAATACCGAGCAAGGCATCGGTCGCGTCAGCAAGAATCGAGCGAAGGTCCGTTGTCACCTCGACAAGTTGTTGTTGGATGAGGTCAAGTTGGTCATAGAACTGATCACGCATATTTTGAACCGTAAAGCAGCACGGTGAACGGCCGGCAACCTTGAGTTAACGTCGAGTGAACACCGCGTGAAAGCTTGCCTAGAACTCCACTCATATTGGTAAAAACAGTGAACCTGCCCCTAGGCTGATCCTGTGACACTCCCCGCTGAAGTCGCCCTCATCATCGGCATTGTGATTGGTGCACTTGTGACCTTTGTGTGGCGGTTTTCCGAGCGGCAACAAACAAAACCAATACCCCACGAAGAGCCTATTGTCAGCGCCGATACGTCAGCTGTGCTTGCGGCATTGCGCTCTTCAGCGGTGCTGCTCACCCCTGATGGCCAAGTAGTGCAAGCATCAGCACCAGCACACGAACTCGGACTCATTCACGACGATCGATTACGCAATAAAGAACTGCAAGATCTAATCGATGCCGTAGTCAGCGACGGCATCGTGCGCCAAGAATCCTTCACCATTAATCGGCGACGTCGCTCACCTGCTCATGTTTCCGCGAGGGTAGCTCCCTTATCGTCAGGATTGATTTTGGTACTCGTTGACGACCGAACCCAAGAACGACGCATCGAAACTTTACGTCGTGACTTCGTGGCAAATTCGAGCCACGAACTCAAGACCCCAATCGGTGCGATCAACCTCTTGGCCGAAGCCGTACGAGAGGCAAGCGACGACCCTCAAGCCGTGGAGCATTTTGCTTCACGCATACAAACCGAAAGCGCGCGCCTCACCCATTTAATCCAACAGATCATTGACCTATCACGAATCCAAGACGATGAAGTAATAGCAGATCGCGCTGCAGTGTCTCTCAATACGCTTGCAGCCGAGGCAATCGAACGCTCCGAAACTGATGCCCAAGCCAAAGACATCGCACTTTCGATGTCAGCTGACGAAGCGGTCTTCGCCTTCGGAAATCGCATGCAACTGCTATCCGCCGTGAGCAACCTCGTAGAGAATGCGGTCACCTACAGTTCCGAAGGCGGGCGTGTCGCTGTCGCGGTCAGGCGAGAGGGCGAGAACGCTTCCGTCGTGGTCACCGATAGCGGGATTGGAATCGAAGCAGTCGATCTCAACCGGGTATTTGAACGCTTCTATCGCGTTGACCCAGCCAGAGCCCGAACCACTGGAGGAACCGGACTCGGCTTATCGATCGTAAAGCACGTAGCGGCCAGTCATGGCGGCACGATTGACCTGTGGAGCGAACCTGGCATCGGTTCGACATTCACCCTCACATTGCCTGCGTGGGACACGGATGAAGGAGATGTATATGACCAAGATCTTGTTAGTTGAAGATGAGACGAGTTACAGCGAGGCGCTCTCCTACGTGCTGCAGAAAGACGGCTTCGACGTCACCATCGCCGAAACCGGACCCGAGGCACTCAATGAATTTGCGCGCAACACGTTCGACATCATTCTGCTGGACCTCATGTTGCCGGGATTGTCCGGCGTGGAGGTCTGCCGTTCGATCCGGCAAACGTCAACCGTACCGATCATCATGGTGAGCGCGAAAGACACTGAAGTGGACAAGGTCGTTGGTCTTGAACTCGGCGCGGATGACTATGTCACCAAACCTTATTCACCGCGCGAACTCATTGCGCGGATCCGGGCCGTGCTGCGCCGGGGCGGTAGCGACGTCGATGCCGCGGAGCCTAGTCTCGAAGCTGCTGGAATCCGCATGGACGTCGACCGTCACCATGTCACCTTGAACGGCACAGAGATTCTTCTGCCACTTAAAGAGTTCGAGCTACTCGAGTATTTCCTCCGCAACCCCGGCCGTGCGCTCACTCGTGAGCAGCTCATCGATCGGGTATGGGGCGCCGATTATGTCGGCGATACGAAAACGCTCGACGTACATATCAAACGCTTGCGTAGCAAGATCGAGGCCGATCCAGCCGAACCAAAAGTCCTCACCACGATCCGAGGCTTAGGCTACAAGTTCGCTTAATCGTAAAACGTGCACAAAAACTGCCGATGTTGGACTCTAGACCGTTTCTATAAGGTTTTATCGCTACATTGAGCTTTTCTGCCACGACTGCAGTTTCTTGGCCACTTCTTCGTGAGAAATATTGCTCGATGCGAGAGCAATGACCATGTCATATGCTTCGTCATCACTCATGAAAAGACCGAGGCCGCTAATGTCATAAAACACCGCGATAGCAAGCCAACCAAGGTGCTCGTTTCCGTCGACGAGAGCATGATTCTTGAGAATCGATTCCAACATGACAGCAGCTTTTTCATCGATTGTCGGATAAACTTCTCGCCCAAATAGCACGGTCTGCGGTCGTGAAGCTGCCGAATCAAGTAGACCAAAATCTCGGACGGGCCCAACCTGCAAATCGTCTACTAAATCAATCAGATCTTCGAGAGTCAGAAAGTTCGTCACTTGCCGAGCCGAGCTAACAAATCGCTGTATTGTGCACGGGCACGCGAGGACGCCTCAGACACAGAGAGCTTGTGTGCACGAGCAGTAACGGATTCAACAATTGCTCGTTTTACTGCTTCGTGTTTACTCACACCCAGATCACGAGCAAGACTTTCAAGCATTTCATCCTGCTCAGGCGTGAGCCGTAATGTCATAGGCATGTAAAATGATACCAAAGTGATACCAGTTCCGCGATGTTGCCAAAAGGCAAAACTGCTTAACGACCCTGGTTAGCCACTGCAGCAATCGCGGCAGCGGCAGCATCGGCATCGAGGTACTGACCACCGGGCACAGTCGGACGAAGATTGTCATCAAGCTCGTACACCAAAGGAATACCCGTTGGAATATTGACGCCGACGATGGTGTCTTCATCGATGTTGTCGAGATGCTTCACCAAAGCCCGCAAGGAGTTGCCATGAGCCGTCACGAGCACGGTCTTTCCAGCACGCAAATCAGGGACAATCTGGTCGTACCAGTAAGGGAGCATGCGATCGAGCACGTCAGATAGGCATTCGGTGCGTGGCAACAACTCGTCCGGTAAATCCACATAACGAGCATCGTTGGCTTGACTGAACTCATCATCGTCCGAAAGCGGCGGTGGCGGAACCGCGTAGGAGCGACGCCAGGTCATGAACTGTTCTTCACCGAACTCTTCAAGTGTGGCTTTCTTGTCTTTGCCTTGCAGTGCACCGTAATGACGTTCGTTCAAACGCCAAGTCCGCTTGACTGGAATCCAATGACGGTCAACACCATTGAGCACTATCTCTGAGGTACGAATCGCGCGCCGCAATAGCGATGTGTGGGACACGTCGGGCAAAATACCCGCCTCCGCTAAAAGTTTGGGAGCGCGATTTGCTTCTTCGACACCTTGCGCGTTGAGGTCAACATCAACCCAACCGGTGAAGAGATTGCGTGCGTTCCATTCGCTATGACCATGACGCAGAAGGACCAGTGTGCTCATGTGCTCAGCCTAATGTGCTGAAGTCTGCAAGCAGGCGAGAGGCTCAAAGCCCACGAGACCTGTCGTTAAGATTTTCGGTTAAGCAGCATATCGATCGTCATAAACGCTGATTCTTTGATCGTTTCTGTGCTTTCAAGCTTGTTAACCGCAAGCGCGTTTGTCGCGTGCAAACTCAATGCCGAAACCATGACGAGCGCCAGCGCTTCGAGTTCCTTTTGCGTGAAGTAGCCGTCGTCGACTCCCCATCCGGACGCTGTCACGAGCGAAACGAAATTTCCGAGCAGCTCTTGGCGTAATGCCACCGCTTCAGCTCCGGCCGCATACACCTCAACGAGGTACACGCGCGAAAACTCCGCCAACTCTGTGACTGAATCGAGGTAACTCGAAATCAAGAGTTCAAATCGCTCTTGCGTAGTGAGGCCTTTTTGTTCATCGATGTTCTTGATGTGTTGACCCAAGAAGTCGACGAGAATTCCAGATGCCACCCGATTAGCCGCAAGGAAACAATCGAGTTTGTCGTGAAAAAGTTGATAGAACGTGGTTCGTGAAACCTTTGCTCGCGAGATGACGTCAGTTACGGTCGTGGCGATGTAACCTTTCTCCGCCACGGCCTCCGTGATTGCCCACAGCAGTCGGTCGCGTTGGGACTCTTCGACTTCTTCGCGGGATAATTGGTGCGGGCCCCGAGGTAAGGCGCGCTCTTCAATTGTCGGTTCGACCACCATTCATCACAGTGTAGTCATTTTCCGACTGCGAACTTGTCCGGTTTGAATAACGACGTGTTGTAGGTTTTCAAAAAGCGATACACGCCACATACTGCGGTGATAGACTGACTCGTACACTACTCGGGGATATTGTCCAAGCGCCATCGAAACTGAAGAGTTCAGATGAAAACCTTCCACCACAAGTCGCTCACAATCGCCTACACCGACGAAGGTAGTGGGCCCACCGTACTCATGCTGCACAACGGCGGCACCTCCTCCACGATCTGGCGACATCAAGCAGCAGATCTCGCACAAGACTGCAGAGTAATCACACTCGATCTGCCGGGTTTCGGGAACTCTCCGCAGCCCACCGTCGCACCCGAACTTGCCGATCTGGTCGAGATCGTAACCGCTCTCATTGAAGAAGAAGACGCCACACCAGCACTTGTCGTGGGTAACTGTATGGGCACAAACATTGCCTCCGGCTTAGCTCGTCAACATCCTGAGCATGTCTCGGGCATTGTAGCCATTAATCCACTCACGGAACTCACTTTCACCGGCGGTCAGATCGGCTTTCTCCATACGATGAAGCGCTACATTCCGCTGCCCACAAAAGTCATGCGCGCACTATCGCGCCACATCCGGTTACCTCGGTTTATCGCACCTCTCGTATTGCGATTCCAACTCGGACCTCAAGGCATCGCCAAAGGCCTACACCACGATCCCGAGCTCCTTGCATGTCAAACCAGGGCAGACCAACTGCCAGCACTCATTGACGTGCTTGACGACATGAATGCTTATGGCGGCATGGACAGCACTCGCACGCCACAGCACATCTCCACCTTGGTGATCTGGGGAGACAAAAATCGGGTGCTCAATCGCACTCGTTCCAGCTACCTTCCCGAACTTCTCAACACGGACCGCGTCGACGTGCTTGAAGGATGCGGACATCTACCGATGTTGGAAAACCCCGAAGCTGTTACCGCACGCATCCGCCAACTCTTGCTAGAAACCACAGCAAAGAACAGGAAGAAAGCCTCATGACCGAATCTCTCAACACGACCTACGATCTGCCTGACCGCATTCGAAAGATCGCGCAAGAGGATCCTGAACGCATTGCGTTAGTGCACGTCAAAAGTTCACTTCTTGGTTCCGACAAAATTTCAACAACAAACTTCAAAACGCTGAGCGACCGAGCCGAAGCAACAGCAATCGGCTTGCGTGAATATGGCATTAAGAAGGGAACTCTGTGCTCCTTCATGGTCCCGCCAGGTGAAGACGCCATGGTGCTTTCCCTCGCGCTCTGGCGCATTGGCGCGATCATGGTCGGCATCGAACCTCACAGTCACGGGCTGAAGAAGGTTGCCGTTTGCTTGAAAAGCGTCGGCCCGGAGGTCTTTTTCGGGACACCTGAAGCTTTCTTAGCGCAGAAGATTTTCGGATGGGGCAAGGGCACCGTTAAGAACAAGATCCTCGTCGGCCCAGAATCTGCGCCCGGCTTCACCACACTGCGCTCCCTGGAACGCCCGGTACCCGAAACACCAGAACCGATGGACGTTAGCCCCGACGATATTGCCGTCATTGCGTTCACCACAGGTAGCACCGGTAATCCAAAACCGACGATCATGTCGCAACGAAACCTCACTCAGTTAACCGCGGGCGTACGTGATCAGTGGAAACTCGACTCTTACGGCCCCGTCATCGATATGCCGACGTTCCCGATCTTCTGGATTATCGGGCTAAGCCACGGTGGCACTGTGGTGGTCCCCCCAATGAACTTCGCCACAAAGGGCCCCGGAGACGCCGACCCAGCAAAACTCATCAACGTCATCAACGAGAACAACGTAGCCTCGATGTTCGCATCTCCAGCATTGCTGGAAAACCTGACCGCATTTGGTAACCCCAAAAGGATCACTTTGCCCACGATTCGCCGCATCGTTTCAGGTGGTGCCGAAATCCAAGGGCCGTTATACGCCGCGACCAAAAAGATGCTTCCCAACGGCGAGCTTTACTCCAACTACGGCGCTACCGAAGCTTTGCCGGTAGCCGAAATTGATGGCACCACAGTGGTCAACGAAACGTGGCCACTTAGTGAAACCGGAGCTGGCGTCTGTGTTGGCTACGCACTGGCCGGGATTGACGTCAAAATCATCGAGATCGAAGACGGACCCATTGCTTCAATTGCCGATGTGAAAGAACGTCCCCGAGGTGAAATCGGTGAAGTGATCGTCCGGAGCCCACACATCAGCGACGGCTACTACAAGTCCGAGAAAGCCATGGCCGAAAATAAGATCCCCGACGGCGACACGCTATGGCACCGTCTCGGTGACACCGGCTATCTCGACGATAAAAATCGTCTTTGGGTGGGCGGACGTGTTTCGCACCGAGTGGTGACCAACGACAAGACCTTCTTCGCTTTGAAGTGTGAACCCGTCTTCAACACACACCCAAATGTGCATCGCAGTGCTCTCATCGCTGTCACGGAACGTGACGGCAGCAAGCGTCCCGCCGTGGTTATCGAACTCAACGCCGATGCCCGCGAGCGTCAGTCCGCCGTCCGTACCGAGATCCAAGAGTTGGCCTTGAAGTACGACTCCACTAGAGGAATCGTGGACGTGCGCTTCATCAATAAGTTGCCTGTAGACCGCCGACACAATGCGAAGATTGACCGCCCTGCGCTGTCAAAGGACGCAAGCGAAGGCAAACTCAACTAATCACTGCCCCGCCACGCTGCCTTAGTCACGCGGTCGACACGTACATTGCTAACTGGCTAAAACATCGTCCAGCGGGGCGGCCTCAAATGATGGTCCCCTCAGTTTGCTTGTAGACGGTCACCAAAATGGGACCGCCTACAAGCAAACTTTTAGAAAACAGAGTGGTTCGGCACTCCGAAGAAGCGATCCCGAAAAGTTCGTTTCTCCAAATCACGGTGTTGCAACCCGAATAACTAACGGGTGATTGATTAACCGTTATCGTTGCCTTCGCCTTTTTTCTTGGCGTCAGGTTGGGCTTTCCAACTCTTAAACGCCGCAATGATGGCAACCACCCCAAAGATCGGCAATAACCACGTGGAGTATCTGACAAATTCATTCGACGGTGTCGGCAATACCAAAACGATCATGAGCCACGCTGGGATCGCGAGCCATCCGAATTTTGTCACGGAATAACGCCAGTCTTTATCTTGTGGCACAAGACCCCCCAATATAACGGTACTTAAGCGTAATGCCCTTACCTTTACCGTTGCAGTAAGTGAAAACGCCTGACCCTAAGCCCGCCACACCAGCAATCACTGCGTATCCAATTCCACAGGGAATCGCACCGGCGATTGCCCCGCCACAGGGTGCAGCGGTAATTGTGGCTATACCGACCGTTCCATTGGCGAATGCAATTACCGTATTTGCCTTGCTATTCGAGAGTGTCCACCGCCCGGAGTCAAACCCACACTTTATTCTTGGCGTCAGGTTGGGTTTCCCAAGCGGATGCCCGTTTTCGTTCGGCTCAGTCCACGAGCAGCGACTGCCGGACCACCGATGGTGGTCCGGCTGCCCTCAATACTTCGGTGCCCTATTTACCCGAGGTCCTAAGTTGATTTGCTTGACTTAAGGCGTTTGTACAGAACTATCCAGCGGACTCGGTCGGCGAGTATCGCGCCGACGAATGAATATGAAGCAAGAAAAGTAGGTCCCGTCAGTCCAGCGTCATACTGCCCATTCGTCAAAAATCGGATACTGATGAGAAAAGCAAACGCCACAACCGCGCCGACTATTCGCCAACGCCACTCGACGTCCGGTTGAGGTTCGTCTCGTCTGATCGAAAATATCTCGATGGTTGTAATCCACAAACAAGGAACCACCACAAGCCCAACGAATAGAATTAAAAGTACGCCTGCCAATGCGCCTACCATTCAAAACACGCCTTCCGAACGCTATTTATCGCGAGTATTTCACTTACCAAAGCGCCAAGCGCAGCACTGGTATTTCTCAAATCTTTCGACATAAAGTCGCGAAGTTTTGGCGGTTTCTTATTCTTGGCTTTAGCCTTCTTTACCGCCTTTTTGTATTTCTCGTAAGATTTCATCATTTTCTGAACTGCCGTTTTGACCCCACCAGCAGACTTAATATATTTCTTAATCTTTAGGATTTTTGCTGCCGAAAGATAAGTGCTGACAAGCAAATATCCGATTGCTCCTACACAAGTACCGATTTGCCAGACAGATGCCGTTACGGTGGGATCGGCGACGACGGGAAACACTGTCTCCCCGTTGATTTCAATGACTTGAGTGAGAGCATCACCGTCAAGTTCGAAGTGAGTCTCGATGGGATTCCCATCAGCATCAACTGCCCACGGTGATTCAATTTCGGCAATGGGTTGGCTCTGGATAACCTCTTCGGTCTTAATCTCTGGGATCGCTGCGATCAGTTCGATCTGTTCGTCAGTCAACTCCCCCGACTGGCCTTCAGCTGAAACATTGTCTAGCAGGACCTCTGGGATTGCCGCCTCAGCTCGTTCGTCTTCAACCGGAACAACTATCAGGATCGATCCGTCTGCTTGCGGCGCAAGGGTTGCCCCGGCTGGTAGGTCTAGGTTGAATGGAATCTCATTCGGGGCGTCCTTACTGCCCAGAACCGCCACTATTTGAGCACCGTCGCTCGTGGCGCGTGAAACCACGTCAAGATCGGTGTCTACCCCGGTAGCGACGGCGGCTCCGCCAACGATCTCCGGAGCCACAGTCGATCCCTTAAAACTAAGACCCATGCTCAAACCAGTCTCGTCTTCAAGCACAAGTTCGCCGTCAGACGACAGACTCACAAGCTCAGAATCATCAAAATCTACCCCCGTTTGAGGAGCGACAATAGCAGCGAGTTCTGCAGCGGCCTCAGCATCGCCAGAGTCAAATGCCTCAACCGCTGACTCAAAATCACCAAGATCAATTTGTGCCGCCACAACACCAGATGCATCAACAGGTACCTCGTCGGGTTGCGCCTGCGCCGGACCGAATCCCGCAAGCGAGAACACTAACGCGAGCATCACGGCACCGAAGCCAATTTTCACCACCCCCCGCTGGGTACCAAATCTGAGAGTAAAGTTTTGCAAGTGTCGTAGTTTCACGACTCACCCCTTAACGTGTCAAGAGCAAGACATGGCCCCCACGGCTCACGACTTTCACCTTCGGCCAAAAGACAATCCCCACCCGTTTGATATATACGCAAACCAACCTAATGAAAAATCACGCAGCCGCATAAACAATCCACACAACTAGGTACTGATGAAACAAACGAGACCAAAGAGTTTCACATCTTCAAGCCAAAGCGCGCGATGCGGCCGAAACACAGCAAAACTCGCCGCGCAATCAGCTAGCTGTTTCCTTCATGGACCGCAAGGCAGCAACGTATTGATCTTGCGACTGCAAGCCGGTAATGGTGTGCACACCATCAACCACAATAAATGGGGCAACAGCCGCACCTAAGGACTGAGCCGTCTCACGCTGCTGAATGACCTCACCGAGGAACTCCACCTCAGCGAGAATTTCTTCAGCCAAACCAAGATCCAAGCCAGCTAAGGCCGCGCGTCCGGTCAACACCAAAGGATCACCTAGATCGGCTCCTTCAAGAAAATGCGCCTTCCACAACTGGTGAACGAACTCACGTTGAGCCTCTGCACCGTAACCACTCGCCCACGTGGCAAGGCGCCAAGCATCCATCGTGTCTGTTGGCACAATCTCGTCGACGTTGAGGTCGATCCCAGTAACTTTGGCCGCTTTGACCGCTTCGTCGGCTGGCGTTGACTCTGCTGGCGTCATTGCCCGGTATTGGATTTGGATAGCCTCACCGGTGAGGAGCGAATGCAAAGCAACGGCTCGCTCGAACCGCACTGCGCCGAGATAGGAATCAACATCGGTGAAATCACCAAAGACGAGCGCGTCCATGGTCATCCTCCTGGTCGTAAGTGTTTAAAAGCTTCAAGGTTGGCAGTCGATTCGCCGCGTTCTACTCGCCATTCCCATTCTTTACGTATGGAACTCGCAAAACCAAGGTCAAGAATCACGTTGAAAGACTCGTCTGCGTATTGCAACACCGAACCCAAAATCCTATCCATTTCGACTACGGTGACCGCCTCAAGAGGTAGGCGTCCATCAAGATAAATGTCACCCGCCGAGTCCACAGCAAACGCGACTGCATACATTTTGAGGTTTTTTTCCAGCATCCAGCGGTATACGGCCTGATGATTTTCATCGGGGTTGCGTGCTACAAACGCGTGGATTCCGAGCGCATGTTTACCGACCTCAAGCCGACACGTCGTTTTTAATTTTCGCGTACCCGGCAGGTCCACTTCAAATACATCGTCACCGAAACGGGCGTAGTTCAACTCATTGGCCTCTAGGGACTCAACGATGCGGTCTTGCACGGTCATGTGAACTCCTGCCAAGCTTCCTCATACACCTCAATGGTTTTCTTCGCCGTTGTATTCCAGCCGAACGCGGCTGCATGTTCTATCGCCTTACCTCCCGCGGCCGTCCGAATCTCTGCATCCACCAAATAGGGCCGCAACGCGGCTGCGAAATCTGCCGGATCATGACCGTCGACAAGAGTCCCCGTCACTCCGTCAACGACAGCTGTCGCTAACCCACCTACACGCGACGCCACCACCGGCGTGCCACAGGCTTGCGCTTCAATAGCGACCAAACCGAACGACTCGTTATATGACGGCACGCACACCACTGACGCCCGCGAATACCAATCGGCAAGCTCAGCTTGTGACACTGCTGGATAGAAATCCACTCGATCAGCAATGCCTAGTTCACTAGCCAATTCGGCCATCGCCGTTGGCCGCGCCATGCCAGTTCCCGACACTCCACCCACAATGGCAATGCGGTGAGCAACATCCCCAAGCAAGGCAGAAGCCCGCAACAATGTGTCTGGCGATTTGAGCGGTTGAATCCGACCAGCAAACAGAACAAGCGGCGGTTCTTCAACATCGCGGGTCCGTTCAAAAACCGATAGGTCAACCCCCGGATGAACGACCCTGATCTTCGCTGGATCCGCCTGATATAGGTCAATGAGTTCGCTCTGCTCATCAGCAGTATTGGCAATCAGTCGGTCCGCCAACCGCACTATTTCCTGTTCACCGCGCTCACGACCTCGTGGTTCTGGCGTATCGCCGATAGCCAGTGCCGAGTTCTTCACCTTGGCCATCGTGTGCATGGTGTGCACAAGCGGGACGTTCCAGCGATCACGCAGAACCGTTCCGACCTGCCCCGATAGCCAATAATGCGAGTGAATCACATCGAAATGCCCCGGATCGCGCAAAGCCTCCTCCAAAAGGATGTCTCGCACAAACGAACACAACTGAGTTGGCAATTCGTCTTTAGTCAGGCCTTCGAAAGGTCCAGCTGCAACGTTGTGAACACGCACACCCGGCTCGACATCTTCAATGACCGGTTGATGGCGCGACGTGGCGCGCGTGAAAATCTCGACCTCGATGCCTTGACGAGCTAACCGTCGAGAAAGCTCCAACACGTACACGTTCATACCACCGGCATCACCTGAGCCTGGCTGTTCGAGCGGAGATGTGTGTGCGGAAAGCATCGCTACACGTCGTGTCTGGCGTTTCACCATGACTTCCATTCTGGCACGCTGTACCTATGAAGACCGCAGTCGTTACAGGCGCGAGCAGCGGTATCGGTGCCGCCAGCGCACGCGCACTCGCCGCGCAAGGCTTTCATGTTTACTGCCTTGCTAGGCGCGAAGATCGGATCGTTCGCTTAGCCAATGAGATCGGCGGTACTGCTGTAGCGTGCGATATCACCCATTCGGCAGATATCTCACGAGCAGCCAACACCGTCGGACCAAAGCTGGACCTGCTGGTCAATAATGCTGGTGGAGCCTTCGATCTAGCGCCCGTATTGGACGCCAATATCGACAGTTGGCGACAGATGTATGAACTCAATGTACTGGGTACCGTCGCAATGACCCAAGCCTTTACGCCTAAGTTAGTCAACTCGGGCGCAGGCACGATCATCATGATCGGCTCGACCGCCGGTCACTCCACCTACGAAGGCGGAGGCGGCTACACCGCAGCCAAACATGGGCTCAAAGCCATCACGGAAACACTCCGGCTGGAACTCAACGGACAACCCGTACGGATCAGCGAAATCGCACCGGGAATGGTGCAGACCGAAGAGTTCTCACTCAACCGCTTCGCCGGCGATCAGCATCGTGCAGATGCCGTCTATGCCGGAGTCGACGCACCCTTGCTTGCGGAAGACATCGCCGATGCCGTGCAATGGATCGCTACCCGGCCCGAGCATGTCAATGTCGACTTGATGGTCGTGCGGCCGCGCGCGCAAGCCAGCAATTGGAAAGTGGCGCGCTCACCGCAAGATGACCCTTAGGATCCTTTGGATCTGTAGGATACCGCTATGACGTCCCTCAGAACTTTCCTGACAGCCGCCCTGCTCGGCGGTATTTTCCTTAGTGGCTGTTCGCTTCCGACCGAAACAAAACGCGATGATGACGGTAACGTCGTCGAAGCCAATGAGAACGCCAGCGTCATGGATATGCAGGTTGGTGACTGCTACGGCGACTTCGGTTCGATCAACTCAGATGAGTCAACAGTGTTCGAGACTTTGCCAGCACTTCCTTGTGACGAACCGCATGATTATGAAGTGTTCGCCGGGAAGAAGATCGAAGCAAAATCACTTCCAGCCGAGTCAACGCTCTGGTCCGATACCGAAGAGTTTTGTATGAAGAAATTCGCGTCATTCGTCGGTATTTCCTATGACGATTCAACACTTGATCTTGTTTACTTCTACCCGACTTCCGAGTCATGGGATCTAGGTGACCGAGATATGACCTGTCTAATTGAAGATCCCGATCAGCGCACCGCGGGCACTCTCAAGAACGCAAAACGCTAAACAAATATGGGCCACATACAGAACTGTGGCCCATATTTGTCGAGTGAATTATCTCAGTGCATCAGGATCGGTGCTGAGTCTTCGCTCTCGGCTGTCTTGTGCTTCTTGGGCATAAACAAGCTGACCACTAGACCAACGAGACATATGGCGAACGCGACAGTGAGTGCCGTCGAGAAGGCTCCAGCGATGTCATCCATGACGACGCTTGGGAACTTGTCGCCTAGGGATTGAACGAAAGCAAGCACATCAAAACTGGGCTGTTCGCCTGTCTCTTGGGCTTTCGCCAATGCTTGGGCAGCGTTGATCGCTTTCGACTTTTCCATTTCGTTGGTCAAAACCACAGAAATGACCGCAACACCCACAGACGAAGCCACTTGTTGCATGATGTTGAGCAATGTCGAGCCGCGAGCCACCTGGTGTGTCTTTAAGGTGCGAAGTGCTGCCGTCATAATCGGCATCATGGTCAGACCCATACCGAGACCTAAGACAAACAAGGTCACCATGATCTGAGTGTTTGACGTGTCCGCCTCAACACCAGTCAAAGCGAACATGCCCGCACAAATAATGGCCATACCGAAAGGCACGATGCGTCCAACGGGGAAACGATCTACGAGCACACCCGCAAGCGGCATCGTGAGCATGGCGCCCAAGCCCTGAGGTGCCATCATCAGGCCCGCACTCATCGGAGTCTCGCCACCAACCTGCTGGAAGTAGGTGGGGACGAGGAGTAGACCACCAAAGAACGCTCCAGCAAAAATAAACATAGTCAAGACTGAAATAGAAAGATCGTAGTTCTTAAACAAGCGCAAATCGAGCAAGGGATGCTCGGGTTTGAAGCTATAAAAGATGAAGCCAATGACGAGAAGGGCACCAGCAAGCATCGTGCCCCACACCTCAGGATCACCCATACCACCAGCACCCGGAATCGACGAAACTCCGTAGAGGAATAGCGCCAAACCAGGCGACATCATGAGCATGCCGATGAGGTCGAAGGACTCCGACGGTTCAACTGAATCACTTGGCAGAGCCTTCAAGGCATAAACAAGTGCGGCTAGACCGAGCGGAAGATTAATGAGGAAGATCCAATGCCATGAGGCGTTGTCGATGAGCCAACCACCAAGAATGGGACCCATGATCGGACCGAGCAACATCGGAACACCAAGGATGGCCATCAGCCGACCCATGCGCTCAGGGCCTGCTGCCTTGGTCAAGATCGTCATACCGAGAGGCATCAACATACCGCCGCCCAAGCCCTGAAGCACTCGGAACGCAATCAAACTTTCAATGTTCCATGCGGCGGCGCACAAGACTGAACCAACCGTAAAGACTCCGAGCGCGAGCATATAGAGCCGTTTCGTGCCGAAGCGGTCGGCCGCCCAACCGGTCATCGGAATCACCGCAGCAAGCGCCAAGGTGTACCCCGTAACGGTCCAAGCGACTGTCGAATACTGGGGAGCATCGAGTTCCACTTGGAAGGTAGGTAAAGCGACGTTGACGACGGTGATATCCAGAATCGACATGATCGAACCCAAGACGACAACGCCGGCGACCTTCAAAACGGCAGCATCGATTTTCTGCTCATTTTTCGGCACAGCATTTTCGCTAATACTCATAAGGGTGCTTCTTTCGTTCGCCACTAGATGGTGCGCACAGGGCCGATTCCCGCGACAGGGATAGGGATTATCGAACTCACTCGCACAAGGCAAGTTGGCGCTCTCGCAACACTACAACTCCTCGTCAAGTGACCCAACAACTGACCCAGAATCTTTCTGTCGTGAGCCCAATCAGTTTTTCGGCTATTCCGCTGAAGGCGTCGTAGGAGTCCTGCCGTAAAATAGATAGAGTGCCGATTCGCTCTGACATTAGAAATGTCGCCATTGTTGCCCACGTAGACCACGGAAAGACCACCTTGGTCGACGCCATGCTGAAACAGCAGGGTTCCTTTAACGAACACCGTGAGATCGCTGAACGAGTCATGGACTCTGGTGATCTGGAACGCGAAAAGGGAATCACGATCCTTGCAAAAAACACCGCTGTGCGTTACACCGGGCCAGGAGCCGAAGACGGCGTCACCATCAACATCATCGACACTCCCGGTCACGCCGACTTTGGTGGCGAGGTTGAACGCGGCCTATCGATGGTCGATGCCGTAGTCCTGCTCGTGGATGCCTCCGAGGGTCCACTTCCTCAGACTCGTTTCGTTTTGCGTAAAGCACTCGAAGCCAAAATGCCGGTCATTCTCGTGGTTAACAAGGTTGATCGTGGAGATGCGCGGATCGCCGAAGTGGTCGAAGAAGCCTATGACCTCTTCATGGATCTGCTGCCCGAGGATGCTTCAGAGGACGCGCTCGACTTTCCCGTCGTTTATGCTTCCGCACGCGCTGGCCGGGCATCTCTCACCCAACCCGAGAACGCCTCTCTTCCTGACGAAGATTCGATGTTGCCGCTCTTTCAGACAATTCTCGAGCATGTGCCAGCACCGGAGTACACCGAAGGCGCACCACTGCAGGCGCATGTCACAAACCTCGACTCATCACCCTTCTTAGGACGTCTAGCTCTCGTTCGCGTCAAAGAAGGCGAACTACGCAAAGGCCAGCAGGTCGCCTGGATGCGTGCCGATGGTTCAGTGAAGCAGGTCAAAATCTCTGAACTTCTCATCACCGAAGCACTCGACCGTATTCCCGGAGAATCAGCTGGGCCCGGCGATATCGTCGCCATCGCTGGTATCCCTGACATCATGATCGGCGAAACTCTCGCCGACGTCGAGAACCCCGTCGCATTGCCGTTGATCACCGTTGACGAGCCAGCTATTTCGATGACGATCGGCACCAACACTTCCCCCTTGGCAGGACGCGAAAAGGGCACGAAGGTTACGGCTCGTCTAGTCAAGGACCGGTTGGATTCAGAACTGGTCGGCAATGTCTCCTTGCGTGTGTTGCCTACCGACCGTCCCGACGCGTGGGAGGTTCAGGGCCGCGGTGAGCTCGCTCTTGCGATCCTGGTCGAACAGATGCGCCGTGAAGGGTTCGAACTTACTGTCGGCAAGCCCCAAGTAGTGACGAAGATGGTGGATGGAAAAGTTCACGAACCTTTCGAGCGCCTCACGATAGACGCGCCCGAGGAATATCTCGGCACGATCACTCAGCTCATGGCAGCACGCAAAGGCCAAGTACAGCAAATGACGAATCATGGAACCGGTTGGGTACGTTTTGAATACATCGTGCCAGCCCGTGGCTTGATTGGTTTCCGTACTCAGTTCCTCACCGAAACTCGCGGCACCGGCATCGCCAACCACGTGTTCGAAAACTATGCCTCTTGGGCTGGTGAAATCAACACTCGCCCTTCCGGCTCCTTGGTTGCCGACCGGGCTGGCGCGGCTACGGCTTATGCAATGACTAACCTGCAAGAACGCGGCACCCTCTTCATTGATCCGACCACGGAAGTTTATGAGGGCATGATCGTTGGCGAGAATTCGCGCGACGAAGACATGGATGTAAATATCACCAAAGAAAAGAAGCAATCCAACGTCCGGTCGTCAACCGCAGATAACTTCGAAAAGTTGATTCCGCCGAAGAAACTGTCCTTAGAACAGTCCTTGGAGTTCTGCCGCGAAGATGAATGCGTCGAGATCACGCCAGCTTCGGTGCGGATTCGCAAGGTCATCTTGGACGCCAGCGAGCGTTCACGGGCTGCCCGGTCACGCCAGCGCGATTAATCACACCACCAGCATGGAACTCACGTCAACTACGCAGGATTTTCTCTATCGCTTTACCTCGGGCTAGTTCATCAATGAGTTTATCGAGATAGCGAATCTTCTGCATCAGAGGATCTTCGACGTCTTCGACACGGACGCCACACACTACGCCGGTAATCATTTCGGTGTTTGGGTTGAGTCTGGCTTCGGCGAAGAAGTCAGTGAAGGTCGTCTGCGCCTCGAGGTGAGAGGCGAGTTCGTCAGCATCGAATCCCGTGAGCCACGCAATGATCTCGTCGACTTCGGCCTGGGTGCGCCCCTTCTTTTCGGCTTTGGCCACATACAGGGGGTAAACCGAGGCAAAACTCGTGTCAAAAATGCGACTCATAGTTCGACCTTAATGTGGGTGCCATATTCTGGCGAACTGCTATTACTACGGATCTTCGGATTTGGGCGGGGTCTTCGGGAGAATAGCGGGAAGTGTCCCTAAGCTCTTTTGGCCCCGTTTTCCTAAGCTTGCATTCGGTTCGCGTGGCGACTGCAGTTTCCTCAGACTGATGTAGTTGTCCAATCCCGCCGGAGTTCGTTCGAATCCGCCCAAATCCAAGCTTCACCCACCTTTTTGGGTTCACGCGTACCTAATAGGTGTTCTTGACTCCAACTTCCGACGGTCTCGTGGGAATCAGGAGGGGTGAGCGCGGAGAAGTCCGTACCGAAGTACGCTGCCCCGCCAGAATCCGAAGAGACCTTAATACGCCATAACAGACTGAGGGTGGAAATCCCATCGGATTTCCACCCTCACAGTGTTGTTTGCTTAGCTCAGGCCTTATCGCCATCAGCAGCAGGCTTAGGGGCTTCTGCCTTCTTTTCTGCAGCCTTCTTAGCAGGAGCAGCCTTTGCCGGGGTTGCCTTTTTAGCAGCTGGCTTCGCAGCGGTCTTCGCTGGAGCAGCTTTCTTAGCGGCAGGCTTCGCAGCAGTCTTCGTTGGAGCGGACTTCTTCGTTGCGGCCTTCTTAGCAGGCGCAGCCTTAGCTGGAGTTGCCTTCTTAGCAGTGGTTTTCTTCGCAGCTGGCTTCGCGGCAGTCTTCGTCGGCGCCTTTTTAGCTGGAGCAGCCTTCTTCGTTGCGGACTTCTTAACTGGAGTCTTCTTCTCAGCGGCCTTCTTTTCAGTGGCCTTTGGCGCTTCCTTAGCAGCAGGCTTCTTGGCATCAGTCTTGAGTAATCCAGCCGAAGCCGCCAAAGACGCAGCAGCGCCTTCTACATTCTCGACGACTTCACCGACGACGCCAGCTGCCTTGT
>JBEBSZ010000030.1:0-25657 GCA_040394025.1 Aeromicrobium sp. | reverse complement strand
ACTAATGGTCGGGCGAGTGAGCCAGGCATGACACGGATCGACATTGCTGAAGACGGATCTCATTGTGAGGTCGTGTGGGAAAACACTGAGGTGCGGATCCCCTCGGTGGTGTCAAAAGGCAGCACAGAGGGCGTTCTCGTCAGCTACACGCGTGACGAGTCAATCTGGGGAATCGATGCTTGGTATTTCACAGCGCTCGACGCCAATACCGGTGAGATTATGTGGCGAGTGCGATCTGGCTCGGGTCCCATGGTGAACAATCACTATGCGGCAACTTACCTCGGCCTAGATGGTGCGATCTATACCGGTGCAACAGGGGGCATTGTGGCTCTTGTTCCTGAGAAATAGAAAATTATTGCTTGGATTAGTTGGCGAGGTCGTATTTCGCTTGCGAGTTTGGTGAGCGAAGTTCGCCTCTGCGTGAATGACGTGTTTGCGCAGGATTCGGCCTGTTTTTAGCCGTGTTCATGGGGAATTTCGTTCTGTATTGCTAGTCGTCGAGGCGTCTGCTGCCTCTTAGAAAGCCCAATATATTGGGCTTTCTTAAATATTCAACTACAGCCGCTCGTGGCTTAAGGCTGCCTGAAATGCAGCACCCAATATATTGGGTGCTGCATCGTGCGGGAGAACGATTTTGAATGCATTCGAGGCATCGGATCTAGGATCTGAGCGCATTAACTTTCAGGTCGCGTTTTCGAAGGCAGAAGAAACGTAGCTGATCGGTCGTCGGAAACGATGGCGAGCCATATGACCTTGAGTACGCTCGATATATGAGTGAAAACGCAGATCGCTCCGTCGGTATTAGACGTACGGGTGTGCAAGAGTTCGAAATACGCAATGAACGAGGTGGTGTGCTGCGGATCGGCGAAGGCCAAAACATGGATTTCACCCCGGTCGAGCTACTGCTGGCTGCGGTTGGTGGCTGTAACGCGATTACGGTTGAAGCTCTCACAAAGCGTGCAGAACCGGACGTTTTTGAGGTGCAGGTCAATGCGCTCAAAACGAAGTCTGAAGACGGCGGTACGCAGATGGAAGACATTGAAGTGATCTTCACTGTTCGCTTTGGCGAGGACGATATCGGCGAGAAAATGACGAAACGTATGCCCGGCGCGTTAGAGCGATCTCACTCGACGTATTGCACCGTTGGTCGCACGATCGAAGCGGGCACACCAATTCAAGTGCGCCAAACGGGGCCTTGACTACTGCTAGAGGCGCAAACTGGGATTCGAGCCGACCTCACCTTTCGCCTCAACCCAGAAATCTAAAGCCAAGTCTGCGTCTGCCCCACCATTGAGATAGACCGAAAAATCGGTCACGCCAGCTGCTTCGAGAACATCGTCGTCGATAAAAAAATTGCCGGTTACTTGGGTCGATTCTTGGGTGATCACCCAATATGCAGCGTCAGCCATAATATCGACAGTGCGGGAGTGCTTTTCAAGTCCTGCGCCCACAACATTTCGGACCGCGGCGGTATCGATTGCAGTCCGTGGCCACAGGGAATTGGCGGCAATACCGTCAGCACGGAGCTCCTCGGCTAGGCCAGCCGTGACAAGACTCATCCCGTACTTCGCGATGGTGTAGGCCGTGAAAGTGCCAAACCATTTCGAGTCGGTCAGGAGCGGCGGTGAGAGCGTAAGGATATGCGGATTTGGTGACCTTCGCAGGTGTGGAATGCACAGTTTGGACAGCAAGAATGCACCACGAGCATTGATCTGCGTCATCAGATCGTACTTCTTCATCGTGACGTCTTCGGTGCGCGACAGGTCGATTGCGCTGGCGTTGTTCACGACAATATCGATGCCTCCGAATTGTTCGGCAGTCTGAGCGACGGCCGTCTCAACAAACTCGTCGTCACGGATATCTCCTACCAATGGCAGTGCATTTCCACCAGCAGCTTCAATTGCTTGGGCAGCCGTATAGATCGTGCCGGGAAGTGCAGGATGGGGCTCTGTGGTCTTAGCGAGAAGAGCGATGTTGGCTCCATCACGGGCAGCTTTTATAGCGATTGCTTCACCGATCCCGCGACTTCCACCGGACATGATGAGAGTTGATTGTGCGAGGTTCATGGGCACTCCATTCGTCAATGTCTTCGATCCTGCCCGACTAGAGTGTCGGCGGTCAATGCAAAAAGTTGCACCCAGGCTTCCTGCTCCTGAGCATAAAGCAATACGGTGGTCTGCATGAGTGAAACTCTGCCTCACTGGTTTAGCTGGGCCCTAGAACAAAAACCTAGTCATCATGAAATTGATGTTTCTGGAGTGCGCATTCGCTACCGTGCGTGGGGCACCGAAGGTGATCCGCTCATCGTACTGGTGCATGGAGGAGCAGCGAACTCGAGCTGGTGGGACCATATCGGCCCACACCTAGCTGATCAACATCGAGTGGCAGCTATTGATCTTGCGGGCCATGGAGATAGTGACCACCTTCCTGAATACTCACTTGAGGACTGGGCTGATCAGGTGAAGGCTGTGGCACAAGCCGAGTCAGCCGAAAAGCCCATCGTATTCGGTCATTCGATGGGGGGCTTCGTCTCGCTGACAGCGGCTCGAGAGTTCGGTAGTGAACTGCACGGAATTGCCGTCGTTGACTCTCCTGTGCGCGATATGCCAGCCGAATCGCGCATTTGGTTCCGAGAGAAAATGGCTGAACGACCAATCCGGCGGACCGAAGATCGGGCCAGTCTCGTGAGTCGTTTTCGCACTATCCCTACAGAAGACAACCAACTTGAATATGTGCGGCGCAATATTGCTGAACAGTCCGTGCAGGAGTTCGACGATGGTTGGGGCTGGAAGTTCGACCGAGATATTTTTATGCGTAGTTATATGACTCCTGATGAGGTTGCCGAGGTCAATTGTGAGGTTGCCTTAATTCGCGGTGAGCGGGGGATGGCCACCGCAGACATTGCGACCGACGTTCTAGAACGGTTGGGTGGTCGTGCGCCAGTTACGCTGATACTCGAAGCTGGACATCACATCATGCTGGATCAGCCCGTGGCTTTAATTGCAGTATTACAAACTTTGGCTGGGCAATGGAGGACTCGATGACTGAACTAATTATTGATCGCGCTGACGGAATCTTGACAATCAAGATCAATGCGCCAGAGCGGCTCAACTCGATTACGACCGAGATGATCAACCGGATGTCTGATGAGTTTGACAACTCCGAAGGGCTCAGAGTTGCGGTTGTCACCGGCGAAGGACGAGCATTCTGTTCGGGCGCGGTCATGCGTCCGGGCGCAGCGAACTCGGAAATTCTCGAAGCGGCGGACCGACTCATTCATACGATGACCCAAGCCCCCTTCCCCATCGTCGCTGCCGTTAACGGACTTGCGGCTGGTATCGGAAGCTCGATAGCGCTCGCCTGTGATGTTCAGATCGCGAAAGATTCGGATTATTTCTTGCAAGCCTTCATCAACGTTGGGCTCATGCCAGATGGTGCAGCAAACGAACTCCTTGCGGCTTCGATCGGCCGTACTCGCGCATTACAGCTTTTGCTTTCAGGCGAACGTCTGCCCAACACCGAGGGACAACGTATTGGTTTGATTACGCATGCCGTTCCCGAATCAGAGTGGCAAGCGTTGGTAGACCAGACTGTCGAAAAGTTCGCGAGCGGGCCGACGCTCGCTTATGCCGCAACAAAGCAAGCTGTTAATGCTGCGAGCTTGTCTCAATTGAGCGAAACATTGAAGCGAGAAACAATCGGTCAGACTGAGCTTGGTCAAACGGCTGATTTTGTCGAAGGCGTTGCGGCTTTCTCCGAGAAACGAAAAGCACATTTCCAGGGCCGCTGAGTCCGGTCCTTAGCGGTTCGGACCAGACCCGAAGCCGGCCACAGCCGCGAGAGTTAATACCGAACGAGGGCTGTAAGGGCAGGTCCAGAGCCCATTGTGTGCCGCGCCGTGAAGCTCCTCTCGCCACGGATCGCGGTGTCTGCGGCGACCTGCGCGTAAATCGTGAACGAGCATAATTGCCATCAGCGCTTGTGAGGTTTCAGGCTCGAGGACTTCAATACCGAATCGTGTAGCTCCGGTGCAGGCGGCCATCAGCGCCTTACTGGACGTGAGTGACTTGGTGTACGTCAAGGGAGCCACGTTAATGGATGTTGTGCGTCCTTCCTTGATCCACATGGCTGCACGCCAACGCTGAATCTGTTTGGCCAAAGCGTAATAAGGGCCTTGCTGTGGAATGTTTGAGTCACAGATTCCGAATGCTGCCTCATCTGGGTAGTTAGGTTGTAGTAAGCGACCGCCACTGACAAAACGCGTTGGTGTTCGCCACCAGGTTTTCTCCTGCGCGTATGCCCGAGTAGAAAAACCAATCTCGTGGGCGCCGACAGCATATGCCGATGTGGGGCTCGATAAGTATGCGAATCCGGTATCGGGTTTCTCTTCGGACACGATCAGGCTCAGTGCGTCAGCAGCGAGGGAAATTTGAAGATGTGGAGCGCCGTCGGTGTAGTAGTAGTGACCGAGAGTAAGGCGCTCGTTCATGTTTGCTAGCCATTGCGCCAACTCGGGGATATCGGCGCGAAGGTCTGCACCCGGCAAGGGATTGTCGCTGTTGGATTGCGGGTGCATCGGTAGGCGAACACGACCAGCTCCGGCTTCTGCTAGTCCGGCAAGCTGTCGGGAGGCCAACTGTGTTGGTAGGTCGACAGCGACAATATCGACACCCCAAGCTAATAGGTTCCGTAGTGGCCCAGTTTCGGCCAGCGCCCCCAACAAGACAATTGTGTCGCCTTCGAGACGGAGCCAGTCAGGATTGTCGAGAACTTCTTCCACAGCAGTTTCAAACGTAGACGTAATTTGGCCACGGCCGCGCCATAACCGCAATTGGTCGAGAAGGCGTTGGCCTTGTAGCGACTTTCCTCGGAATGGCACAGCAATGCCACGCATCGGCTCCTGCTGCCCACGGATCTCGATGGTTTCGAACCTGAAGGTAGGAATTGGGTGTGTGACCGAGTCAGCGAGACGCTGCTTCTTGAAGCGCATTTCATCGTGGGCGGCGTCTAGGCCAGCTGCCGCGATTGCTCGTGCGGTGTTAGGGCCGTCGAGTCCGGCTTGGACCATATAGCGGAAGTATTCACCGAAACTTAAGCGCCAGTCTGATTCGTTATCGGCTTCGAGTGCTTTGACAGGATTGACGGCGCGCAGAGCTTTCGCCACGATGCTGCGGGAGGTCGCAGTCGTGTTATTCGTCGGAAAGTGCACACCGTGTGGCATGGACATAGGTTACTACTCAGGAGTAACTGGGGCCAGTGGCAAATCTACTAAGCGATTGCTTAGGCGATGGGTTAGGCTCTGATCATGAAAGCGATTCACATCACACGGCTTGATGGTCCAGAACATGTTGAAGTGGTTGACGTTGCACGTCCCGAAGCTCAAGACCAAGTTTTGGTTGAGGTCAAGGCCGCTGGCGTAGCGTTCCCGGAACTCCTCCAGACGCGGGGCTTGTATCAAGTGAAGCCAGATCTCCCTTTCATTCCTGGCTCAGAAATTGCTGGCGTTGTGGTGGAGGCTCCAAGCGACTCGGGATTCGCCGTAGGCGACCGAGTCGCTGGCATCTCGATGGGCGGTGGTTTTGCCGAATACATTGCGCTGCCTGCCGTCAGTGTCTTCAAACTCCCAGACAACGTCTCTTTCGAGGCGGGTGCATCGTTCATGTTCAATTACGGCACCTCGTACTTCGCATTGGTTACCCGTGGAAATCTCGCTGCTGGAGAATCTGTCCTAGTGCATGGAGCCTCAGGTGGAATTGGCACCTCGGCCATCCAAATCGCCAAAGCATTCGGTGCAGGAAAAGTCATCGCCGTCACCTCAACTGCCGAAAAGGGCGACATCGCGGTCGCAGCTGGAGCTGACGAATATGTACTCGCTGACGGCTTCAAAGATGCGGTCTTAGCGATGGGTGGTGTCGATCTTGTGGTCGATCCCGTTGGTGGCGACCGATTTACTGACTCATTGCGTTGCCTCAAAGCCGAAGGCCGCATGTTAGTGATTGGGTTCACTGCCGGTGAGATCCCGACCGTTCGCGTCAATCGACTCCTTTTGAACAATATTTCTGTCGTCGGTGTGGGTTGGGGGGCTTTTGAGATTGGCCATCCGGGCAGTTTCCAAGAGCAATTTGGCGCGATGCTTCCATATCTGGAAAGCGGCGCACTCGATCCTGTGCTGGGACCCAACTTTGCCTTGAGCGAGGCGACCGAGGCCTTGCAGTTGCTAGACCGCCGAGAAGCCACCGGTAAAGTCACGTTGAGCCTGTGACAGGCTCTGTTTATGGGTTCAATACATCTTGTTCGACATGGACAAGCGTCTTTTGGTACTGAGAATTACGATCAACTCTCGACGCTGGGTGAGAAGCAATCCATTGCACTTGGAAACTCTTGGGAAGCCGGTGCATGGATGCCAACCGCTGCAATTGCCGGATCGATGGTGCGCCATGCACAAACGGCGATTGCCGCACTCGACATCGTCGAGGGTGATGGTTATGACGTGGATGCTGGCTGGAACGAATATGACCACATCGGAATTGCCACGGCGTTAGACCCCAATGCAATGTCGCAGGACTCCAAGGCGTTTCAAGTCTTGCTGAATGAGGCCATCAGCCGCTGGCGCCGAAACGAGGGTGAATTTCACGAGACGTACGCGCTGTTTAAGGAGCGAGTCCTCAACGCGTTTGAAGCGGCATTGAAACAAGCGGGTAAGGGCCAGCGTGTCGCAGTATTCACGTCAGGTGGACCAATTGCGATGATTATGTCCCATTTATTGGCAAAAGATGATTCGATGTTTCAGACGTTGAACGATGTGGTTATCAACGCCAGCGTCACCACGATTATTAATGGAGCGACAGGTCCACGGTTGTTGACGTTTAACGAGCACACGCACTTACCGTCAGATCTCGTCACCTTCAGATAACGGAGAGAATCTATGCGTAAAAACACGTTGATTAGTGGCGCGAGTGCTGGACTAGGCGCCGGAATGGCGAGGATATTGGCGGCAAAAGGCCACAACCTCGCACTCACGGCTCGTCGAGTCGAGAAACTAGCGGAACTTAAGCAGGAACTCGAAGCCGCCTACCCAGAAATTACGGTGACTACTCATCGTATGGATGTCGACGATGCTGACAGCGTTTTTTCCGGCTTTAGCGCCGCGATTGCTGAACATGGCCATCTTGATCGGGTGATTGTCAACGCCGGTCTTGGCAAAGGCGCGCGCATTGGAACCGGGGGTTTCAAAGCCAATAGCGAAACCGTTGTGACAAACGTACTCGGGGCACTTGCTCAATGCGAGGCAGCCATGGAACATTTCTACGAGCGCAAGGCCGGGCACCTTGTCATGATCTCCTCAGTCTCAGCTATGCGCGGTATGCCCTCGACGATGGCAACATACGCGGCAACGAAGCGTATGGTGGCTCATCTCGCAGAAGGTATTCGGATGGATCTCGTCGGACGCAAAGGCCTCGACATTAAAGTGACGACTATCTACCCGGGCTATATCGAGTCCGAAATGAACGATATGGCCGAGCAGCAGTCCCCACTTATTGTCAGTACCGAAGTTGGCACAGAAGCCATGGTGAAAGCCATTCTGAAAGAAGTAGATGAGGCGTCGGTGCCAGCTTGGCCGTGGGTCCCGGTCGGTGGCATTCTCAAGGTTGCACCACGCTCTATTGTGCGCAAAATGGTGTAATCGGCAACGACTGCGTCAGGACTCGTGCGGGGTTGCTTAGTCGTCAAGAATTGCGCGTGCGAAAGCGTTGACTTGCTCAAACTCAATGAGGAAGCCGTCATGCCCGTAGGGAGAGTTGATCATGTTCAACTCTTTGCAGCCCGGGATTTCGTCCGCCATGATTTGCTGGTCTGCTGGTAAGTACAGGCGGTCCGAATCGATCGCGACGACCAACGTTCGTGCAGTAATTGTGCGTAGGGCTGCTGCCACGCCCCCTCGACCGCGGCCAATATCGTGGCTGTTCATCGCATCGTTAAGCACCAGGTAGCTTTTTGCGCTAAAACGGCCAACAAGTTTCTTGCCGTGATGCTGTAAATACGATTCAACAGCCCAACGGCCATCGTCTTGAATTGTTCGGCCGAAACGTTCGGCGAGTTCGAATTCGCTGCGATAGGTCACGTGAGCGACACGGCGAGCCAAATCTAAGCCTGCTTCTAGGCCGCCGACACGGATCATGTCGTTCTGAATTGTGGTCCAGGCGATTTGTTCGGCCGTGGCAACCGGACCAGCAGCAAGCGTAAAGAGACGCTCGACGCGTTCGGGATACATGATTGCCCATTCGAGTGCGCGCATTCCACCGGCTGATCCGCCAATGACGGCTTTCCAGCGGTCAATTCCGAGGTGATCGGCTAATAGTGCTTCAGCTGCGACTTGGTCGCGAACTGTAATGGCAGGAAATGGGTCGAGGTTGTCAGGGCCCGTGGAACCACTACAGCCGCCAAGAATGTTGGCGGCTACGACGAAATGTTTGGTGGTATCAATACCTAGATTAGGTCCGACTACTTTGCTCCACCAGCCTTCGCCGCCCGCAATCGTTGAGTCACCGGTAAGTGCGTGCTCGACGAGTACGGCGTTGTCGCCGGTGAAATTACCCCAGGTTTCATAAGCCAAAACGACGTTCGGAAGCCTGCCCCCCGATTCGAGGGACAGGCTTCCGAGCGATGCGTATTGGCGGTTATCGGTCACTTGACTGCAGTGAATCCCAGTTCCAGATCGGCGAGAATATCGTCGATGCCTTCGAGGCCTACGGCTAGGCGAACCAAGCCCGGCGTTACACCAGCAGCAGCTTGCTCTTCAGCAGTCATTTGGCTGTGGGTGGTGGAGGCTGGGTGAATTGCGAGGCTGCGAACATCACCGATATTGGCAACGTGGCTGTGCAATTCGAGCGCGTCAATAAAGGCGCGTCCTGCGTCAACGCCGCCAGGCAATTCGAAGGTGAGAACAGCGCCAGAGCCACGCGGCGTGTACTTGTCGGCGAGAGCCTTGTACTTGCTTGATTCGAGTGATGCCCAGTTCACTGATGTGACATCGGAACGTGCTTCGAGCCAGTTGGCTACCTTGTGTGTGTTTTCGAGGTGACGCTCGATACGCAAACTCAAGGTCTCCAGACCCTGAGCGATAAGGAAGGCGTTGAATGGCGAGACTGCTGGGCCAATATTGCGTAGATACTGAACGCGGAGTTTCGCGATGAATGCCGCTGGGCCGAGAGCTTCAGCGAAGACGAGTCCGTGGTAGCTCGCATCTGGGGTGTTGAAGCCGGGGAACTTGTCGCCATGCGCGGCGTAGTCGAATGTGCCGCCGTCGATGATGACGCCAGCGATCGAGGTGCCGTGACCGCCAAGGTACTTCGTGGCTGAGTGGACGACCGTGTTTGCGCCGTGGGCAAGTGGGTTAAGGGCCCAAGGAGTGCCGATGGTGTTGTCGACGACGAGTGGGACGCCAATTTCGCGCGCGACTTCTGCGACGGCTTCGATGTCGAGAACGTCACCGCGTGGATTACCGATGGTTTCTGCGAAGAAGACCTTGGTGTTGTCTTTAGCCGCAGCGCGCCACTGGGCTGGATCGTTGGGGTCATCAACGAAGGTGACGTTGATACCCAACTTGGGGAATGTGTGGCGAAGCAGTGTGTCGGTGCCGCCGTACAGGCTCGAACCAGCGACGATGTGGTCGCCTGCCTCGGCAACATTCGTGAGAGCGCCAGTTGTGGCGGCCTGTCCGGATGCTACAAGGAGGGCACCCACGCCGCCTTCAAGGGCAGCTAGACGCTGTTCGACGGCATCTTGGGTCGGATTCATGATGCGCGTATAAATATTGCCTGGTTCAGCGAGGCCGAAGAGATTTGCGGCATGTTCTGTGTCACGGAACTGGTAAGAAGTGGTTTGGTAGATCGGCAGCGCGCGGGCACCCGTGGTCGGGTCAGGCTCCTGGCCTGCGTGGATCTGCTTAGTCTCAAATGACCAGTTGTCGCTCATGGGTTTCTCCTAGAAAACTCGGTGTGAATCCGACCTTGCCACGATTTCACAAGAAGACCGAGTCGTCTCAATATGTGGACACGATGTTCATCGGTTGTACCTATCCTAGTACGTCACGAGGAACAAGCTATCGGCGAAACCGTTGGATGAATAATCACGGGGCCAACGTCACAGGATTTCTATCGGATGCCGGATCGATTCCAAGACGCTTAACCAAAGGTCGCCGGTCGGATTTACTTGGTGTGTCATGGCGATCACGGGTTCGATCGGAATGTGAACGAAACGGTGACGCGGACGACCAACCACCATGTCCGTTCGTCCAGCCATAGCGGCATGGGTGGCGGCTTGAGCTAGTCGAGTGCAATAGACAGAGTCTGCTGCATCAGCCGTCCCGGAACGAATCTGATAGCCAGGATCGAAATAACGCACGACAAGCGGCTCATCATTTTCAGCAAAATCAGCAGTGATCTGTTCGCGTAAAAAATGCGAGAAGTCGGCAAGTTTCTTGTTGCCGCTCGCGTCAGTTGCTGCCACATCCGGTAAATGCTCTTGACCAGCCCCTTCAGCCAGCACGATCACGGCGCTTCCTTCTTCAGCCACACGCTCGCGAAGCCGGGTCAACAATCCGGTCGGACCAGTTAGCTCAAATGGCACCTCAGGGATCAGCACAAAATCTGCATCGTGATTGGCAAGGGCCGAATAGCATGCAATGAATCCGGCGTGGCGACCCATGACTTTGACTATGCCAACGCCACCCATGGTCGATTCGGCTTCGACGCGCGCCTGTTTGATTGCCTCGGCAGCTCGAGCGAAAGCGGTTTGGAATCCGAAACTCGTGCCTATCAGCGGGATGTCGTTATCGATGGTTTTAGGGATTCCGACGATCGCAATCTTCAGATTCCGGCTCGCCACTTCATCGGCGAGCTCATGTACACCGCGCATGGAGCCGTCGCCACCGATGACAAACAAAATGTCGATATCGCGGTGAACGAGTGTATCGACCATTGTTGGTACGTCCTGTGGCCCACGAGAGGTGCCAAGGATCGTTCCACCTCGATCAGTGATGGTGTCAACGAACTCGGGGGTAAGCGTGTATGGGTCGGGGGCCTTGCCTGGGACGAGGCCGGCGTATCCGTGCCGAAAACCCGTAATCTGATCAACGCCGTAATGGTGAATGAGTTCCAGCACGAGCGCACGAATCACATCATTTAGCCCTGGACACAAGCCACCGCACGTGACAATGCCGACTTTCGTCTCGGCCGGGTTGAAGAACAGCTTGGCGCGCGGGCCTCCGGTTTCAAACGAAGGAATCTGATCAAGTGGAACATCACCGTGTGCCTCAACCAAATCGATCGTGTCGTCGAGCAAAACTCGATCGTTCTCTGCGACGAAATATCGGTTTGTGGCGCGGCCCGCCACATAAGAGGCGAGGGGTGAATCAAAACGACATTCGCCTAAAGTGCTGACCTGAAGATCCGCGAGAGTAATCACACCCCAAGGCTAGAACACGTCAAGGAATCTGGCTTTAACCACGGATCACTAAACTGAAGGCTGTGTCTACCGTGAAGTCTGTCGAACATCCGGATCCGAACTTGGTCCAGGTGTTCCACGAGGGTGCAATCACTCATGGCGAGTCCTCGCGTGAAGCTAATCGAATTGATCGAATAGCTCGAATGATTGTGAAGCCCGCACTGCGTTGGTTGCCGCTCAATGATCGGGTGATGCAGAAGGTGCAGGCCTTCGACAAGCCCATTACTCCAGCTAAAGACATGCTCACCGTTGTTTCGGAGTTCGGTGGTGTTCCGGGTGAGATGATCCAACCTCGTGGTGGAGCGACCTCGAACGTAACGATCCTTTACTTCCACGGCGGAGGCTTTTTCGCGGGAAGTGTGAACTCGTACCGACGACTGCTGGAGTTCATGGCTCGTCGCACCGGAGCCACAGTCGTGTCGGTCGACTACCGTCAGTTGCCGGTAGCAAATTTGGCGGAGTCGGTTTCGGATGCAATTGCTGCATACGAATTCCTCACCAAGAGTGTTGACGCACCAGATCGAATCGTGGTGGCTGGTGATTCGGCAGGCGGCTATCTGACGTTTAAAGTGGCGGAACTCGCTACCCGCCGGGGCCTCGTTCCGCCGGTGGCGCTTATTGGTTTCTCACCAATGCTGAGCCTCGACATGGACAATCACCGCAAGGCGGTTCAGATTGCCGTCCCGATTAGTGATGCCTATCTGCCGCTCAAACGGGTCAAACACATCAGGAGCCGTTGGCTTCCTGATGGAGCCATTATTGAAGGCTTTGCCGATCCATTCAACGCGGTCGATTACATTTCTTCGCCGACATTCTTGTTGGCTGGTGAAAATGAGATGCTTCGCCCCGAGACTGAAGCTTTCGCCACGCGGTTAGCCAAACGAGAGGTCCCGGTTGAGTTTCATGTGTGGCGAAAGCAAGTTCACGCCTTCACGCTGCTAGTCGGTTTTGTGCCGGAGGCGAAAGTCGCTGTGAGCGACGCACTCACCTTTGTCAAGCGGTATGTGCCGACTTGGGAAAAAAACTAGGGGCAAGGGACAGTCAGACTTGACTGTAAATGCCTCTGAAGTCACACTGAACACGTGACCCAGCCACCACAACGCGTTACTCAAGAGGAACGCACTCGCGTTATGCGGCAGCGTCTGCTTGAGGCGACTATTGACTCATTGGTCGAACTTGGCTGGGCAGGCACGAGTACAAACGAAGTGAGTCGTCGGGCGGGTGTTAGCCGGGGTGCTCAATTGCACCACTTCCCGAATAAGGCCGAACTTGTGACGGCGGCAATTAAACACTTGTCTACGAGGCGTCGCGATGACCTCATGGCTGACGCGGCCAACTTGGGTTCGGACCGGCGCACGCGTGAAGTGCTAGAACTGCTTTCGGACCAGTTCACTGGATCGGTATTCCAAGCGGCTCTAGAACTTTGGGTAGCTGCTCGGACCGATGATGCATTGCGTGCGCAAATGATTGATTTTGAGCGAGAGATGGGCCGTGCCACTCATGCGGCAGCTGTCCTATTGCTCGATATCGATGAATCCCTTGGCCGAAATCGACAGCTTGTGCAAATGACCTTAGATCTCTTGCGCGGCTTGGGCTTGGCCCAAGCGCTCAGTGATGACAGTGCTCGTCGTCGCATCGTTCTTGACACCTTGGCAACAACCCTTGATAAAGAATTGGATTTTTCATGACTGCTTTAGATGACGTTCTGGCCGATTTGGTGGCTGAATCGCAGGAGCTTGATGATGTCGTTTCTGCCTTGGGCCCAGAGCAGTGGGCGATCGTTACTACGCCAGAAGGCTGGACGATCGGCCACCAGATTGGACACTTGCATTGGACTGATAGCCAGTCACTAAAGGCAGTCCGTGATGCTGAGGCCTTCAATGCTGAAATGATGGAATTCATTGATCGAGCAGCAACGCTCATTGATGACGTGGCAGCTGAATTGGCTGAGCTTCCGGCAGCTGAATTGCTGGACCGTTGGCGCACCGGGCGGGCAGCACTGAGTAGCGCTTTAGCCGAGGTTCCTGCAGGTGAGAAAGTTCCTTGGTATGGTCCGCCGATGAGCCCGATTTCGATGGCGACGGCGCGTCTGATGGAAACCTGGGCGCACAGCCACGATGTGGTGGAATCGCTCGGCAAGGTGAAAGTGCCAAGCGATCGCGTCAAGCACGTGTGTCACCTCGGTATCCGTACTTTTGGTTTCGCGCACACAATGCGTGGCGAGAAGGCTCCCGAGGTGCAACCTCGAGTCGAACTCATGTCCCCTTCAGGTGAATTGTGGACGTGGGGTCCGGAGGACTCTGACCAGCGAGTGACCGGTGATGCTTGGGATTTTGCCTTGCTAGCGACGCGCCGTCGGCATCGTGATGATGTGAAGGTGGCAGCCGAAGGTGAGATTGCCGATCATTGGCTGGATATTGCTCAAACTTTTGCTGGTACGCCGGGTAACGATCCCAAACGGTTGGTCGAACGCGAGTAGACCCGCACTTCGGATTCTGTTGGGGTGGCCGCCCTTCGGGGCGGTTTTAGTCGTGCCCTCACTCCCGCCTCCTGATTCCCACGAGACCGTCGGAAGTTGGAGTCAAGAACACCTATTAGGTAGGCGTGAACCCAAAAAGGTGAGTGAAGCTAGGTTCGATGCGCAGTGACGATGAATTGCAACGTAATTTCTTCAAAATAATTTACAGTCAGCCTTGACTGTAAATTGAATCCGATGCACACTCAATACATGAGGCCAATCAGAATCGGCAACTGCTCTGGGTATTACGGTGATCGTTCGAGCGCTCTGGTCGAGATGCTTGAAGGCGGCGAACTGGATTACCTCACCGGTGATTACCTCGCTGAACTGACAATGTTGATCTTGGGCCGAGACCGGCTCAAAGACGAGAACCTTGGTTACGCTAAGACCTTCTTGCGCCAACTCAAAGACGGCTTGGCGCTCGCCCAAGACCGCGGCGTCAAGATCGTGGTGAACGCTGGCGGCCTCAACCCGGCCGGCTTGGCGGGTGCGATTCGCGAACTCGCCACCGAACAGCGGCTCACGGTTCCCGTTGCCTACATCGACGGTGATGACATGCGAGAGCGTGCAGCTGATCTGGGCCGCCCGGACGCGCTGGCTGCCAACGCGTACCTCGGGGCCTTCGGTATTGCCCGTGCCCTCGATCAGGGAGCCGAGATCGTGGTGACCGGTCGCGTGACCGACGCCTCGGTCGTAGTTGGCCCTGCGATCTCCGCGTTCAACTGGCAGCGAGACGATTTCGATCAACTCGCCGGCGCGGTTGCAGCCGGACACGTCATCGAATGTGGCACTCAGGCCACGGGCGGCAACTTCTCCGGCTTCCTCTCCTTCGATCGCATCAAGCCGCTCGGCTTCCCGATCGCCGAGATCTCCGCCGACGGATCGAGCGTCATCACCAAGCACGAAGGCACCGGCGGCGCCGTCACAACGGACACCGTCACCGCTCAGCTCGTGTACGAAATTCAGGACGAGCGTTATCTCAACCCCGATGTGGTGTTGCATCTCGACAGCGTGGGCCTCGAGCAGGTCGGCGACGATCGGGTGCAGATCAGCGGCGTGAAGGGAACCCCACCGCCGTCCACCACCAAAGTCGGCATTAACACTTTCGGCGGTTTCCGGAACGTCGTCGAGTTCGTACTCACCGGCCTCGACATCGAAGAAAAGGCCGCTTGGATCAAGGCTCAAATGGAAGCCGGCCTAGCTGCGAACCCACCCGAGATCATCGAATGGGACTTGCAGCGCACCGACAAGGCTGATCCGGAAACTCAAGCTACTGCCGCTGCGCTGTACCGCTGCTCGGTCAAGAGCTCGAACCCAGAACTCGTGGGCCGCCCGTTCACCAGCGCCGCCATCGAATCGGCGCTGGCTTCCTATCCCGGTTTCCACGTGACGGCGCCACCGAAGGCTGGTACTCCGTTCGGCATCTTCACGGCTGCTTATATGCCGCAAAGTGAGGTGCCTCATCGCGTGCACCACGCCGACGATTCGGTGGAACTACTCGAAGCCCCGACCGTAACGATCGATGCTCGTCCAGCCGGCCCGGCTTTCGTGCCACCAGCGTTCGATCCGAGCGATTCGCCCATCGTGAAAGCGCCACTCGGCCGCATTGTTCACGCACGCTCGGGCGATAAGGGCGGTAACGCGAACATCGGCGTGTGGATCGGTGCAGACCATCCGCAGGCAGATCGCGCCTGGGCGTGGCTGTGCGCCGAACTGACCGCAGATCGGGTTCGCGAACTGATGCCCGAAGCTGCCGAGCTTGGAATTTCGCTGACCTACCTACCGCGCCTGCGCGCCATCAACATCGTGATCGAGGGCATCCTCGGCGACGGCGTTGCTGCTGGCACCCGCCACGACCCTCAGGCCAAGGCCCTGGGTGAGTGGCTGCGCGCCCGCCTCGTTGATGTTGAAAAGGATCTTGTACATGGCTGAATGGAACACTCCAGAGCGCGAAGCGTTGCGCAAAGCCGTCACCCAGTTCACGGCTGACCGCATCGTGCCGCATATGGCCGAGTGGGAAGATGCAGGCGAACTGCCGCGCGAACTTCATCGCGACACCGCCAAGGCTGGTTTCCTCGGCATCGGCTGGAGCGAAGACATCGGCGGTGACGGCGGCAATATGCTCGACACCTCCATCGTCGCCGAAACCATCATCCAAGCCGGTGGCTCCTCGGGCCTGCTGGCCAGCCTCTTTACCCACGGGATCTCGCTGCCGCACATCATCGATAGCGGCAATCAAGACCTCATCGATCGCTATGTGCGCCCCACGCTCGCGGGCGAGATGATCGGTTCGCTGGCCATCACCGAGCCCGGCGGCGGATCTGACGTCGCCGGCATCACCACGCGTGCAGTTCGCGACGGTGACCACTACGTCATCAACGGTGCGAAAACGTTCATCACCTCGGGCGTGCGTGCCGACTTCGTGACCACCGCAGTGCGAACCGGCGAGCCCGGTCACGGCGGCATCAGCCTGATCGTCGTGGACAAGAACACGCCCGGATTCACCGTCGGCCGCTCGCTGCAGAAGATGGGTTGGCACTGCTCGGACACCGCCGAACTCTCCTTCGACAATGTGCGCGTTCCGGCGGCCAATCTCGTGGGTGCAGAGAACACCGGCTTCTACCTGATCATGCAGCAGTTCGTTGCGGAACGACTCGGCATCGCGGTGCAGGGTTACGCCACCAGCCAGCGCGCACTCGATCTCGCTGTGGCCTATGCCCGCGAGCGCGAGACTTTCGGTCGTCCGCTCATCGGCCGCCAAGTGATTCGCCACAAACTCGTCGACATGTATCGAGAAACTGAGGCAGCTCGAACACTGACCCGAACGGCAATTGAAAGGGCCGAGGGTGCAGACCGTACAGATCCGGCCATCATTTTGGATGCCGTGATTGCTAAGAATCAAGCCGTACAAGCTGTCGAGTTCGTGGTCAACGAAGCCGTTCAGATCTTTGGTGGCATGGGATACATGCGTGAATCCGAAATTGATCGCCACTACCGTGATGCACGCATTCTGGGGATCGGCGGCGGAGCGACCGAAGTGATGAAGGATCTCGCTTCCAAGTTGCTGGGGTACTGATATGCCAAACACAACTCACGACATGACAAAACTCAGCGAATCACTAAGGAGTATCACCCGATGAGCGCTGCCAAAACGACCGTTGACACAACATCGGCGGCCTTTAGCCAAAATCGAGAATCAATGCTTGAAGGGATCGAGGCTCTCTCTGAACAGCTCGATAAAGCTCTCGCTGGCGGCGGCGAAAAATACGTCGATCGACACCACAGCCGAGGAAAACTGACAGCTCGCGAACGTATCGAACTGCTCCTTGATCCCGATACCCCATTTCTTGAACTTGGCGCGCTTGCCGGATGGGGAACCGATTTCAACGTGGGTGGTTCGATCATCACCGGTATCGGTGTGGTTGAGGGCGTCGAATGCATGATCATTGCCAACGACCCGACAGTAAAAGGCGGATCATCCAACCCCGTCACTGTCAAGAAGGGTTTCCGTGCAGCCGAAATAGCCGCGAAGAATGGTTTGCCCAGCATCAACCTAGTGGAATCAGGCGGTGCAGACCTGCCAACCCAAAAAGATATCTTCATCCCGGGTGGTGCCAGCTTCAAGCACATCACCCAAGCCAGCGAAGACCGCCGCCCTACGGTGGCACTCGTTTTCGGTAATTCGACCGCCGGCGGCGCCTATATCCCAGGCATGAGTGACTACGTTGTCATGGTTGATGGCGGTGCAAAGGTCTTCCTTGGCGGGCCACCGTTGGTGAAGATGGCTACCGGCGAGGAATCCGATGACGAGTCACTTGGCGGTGCCAGTATGCATGCGAAGACATCGGGCCTTGCCGACTATCTTGCTGTCGATGAACGTGACGCTATTCGATTGGGGCGTCAAATCATTCGCCGCCTCAACTGGCGCAAGAAAGGCCCAGCGCCGAAGCCCGATTTTGCTGAACCAGTCTTTGATGAGGAAGAGCTGTTGGGCATTATGCCGAACGATCTCAAGATTCCCTTCGATCCACGAGAGGTGATTGCACGCATCGTCGACGGTTCTGAGTTCGATGAGTTTAAGCCGCTCTATGGGTCGAGTCTGGTCACCGGTTTCGCCGAAATCCACGGCTACCCGATGGGGATATTGGCTAATGCGCAGGGCATTCTTTTCAGCCAAGAGGCACAGAAGGCTGCTCAGTTCATCCAGTTAGCTAACCAGAGTGATACGCCCTTGTTGTTCTTGCACAACACCACCGGCTACATGGTGGGCGCAGAATATGAACAGGGTGGAATCATCAAGCACGGCGCGCAGATGATCAACGCTGTTTCGAACAGCAAGGTTCCGCATATTTCCATCGTGATGGGTGCCTCCTACGGAGCAGGCCACTATGGCATGAGCGGTCGTGCTTACGATCCGCGGTTCATGTTCAGTTGGGTGGGCGCCAAGAGTGCCGTCATGGGGCCGGCGCAGTTGGCTGGAGTGATGGAAATTGTGGCGCGCCAATCTGCCGAATCGAAGGGTCAACCCTTTGATGCCGAAGGATTTCAAGGCATCAAAGACTATGTCGAGCAACAGATCGAAGAGCAATCGCTCGCCTTCTTCACCAGCGGTATGGGTTACGACGATGGTGTGATTGATCCGCGCGATACCCGCACGATCCTGGGCATCTGCTTGTCCGCAATTCACACTGCGCCAGTTGAAGGCGCTCGAGGATATGGAGTGTTCCGCCTGTGATCACCTCAGTTTTAGTTGCAAATCGAGGCGAGATTGCTCGCCGAGTCTTCCGCACCTGCCGTGAACTCGGGATTCGCACGGTGGCCGTGTATTCGGATGCTGATACGGATATGCCGTTCGTGGCCGAAGCCGATGTCGCGGTACGCCTGCCGGGTAATTCGCCAGCTGAAACCTATCTGCGCGGTGACCTCATCATTGCGGCAGCGAAACGTACGGGTGCTGACGCGATTCACCCTGGCTACGGATTCCTATCAGAAAATGCAGGTTTTGCCCGCGACGTTGAGGCAGCCGGACTGACGTGGATCGGACCCTCGCCCGACGCCATTGACTCGATGGGTTCGAAGATTCGGGCTAAAGAAATCATGGCATCTGCTGGTGTTCCGGTCCTTGACGTGGATCTTGACGGCGTGACGCCGGGCGAACTGCCCCTTTTGGTCAAGGCCTCAGCTGGCGGCGGCGGTCGCGGTATGCGGATCGTTCAGCGTCTTGAAGATCTTGACACTGAACTTGCGAAGGCTAGATCTGAAGCTGAATCGGCTTTCGGTGACGGAACGGTTTTCGTTGAACCGTATCTGCCGAAGGCACGTCACGTGGAGGTTCAGATCCTCGCAGATACTCATGGCCAAGTCTGGGCGGTGGGCGATCGTGACTGCTCGATTCAACGCCGTCACCAGAAGGTTGTTGAGGAAGCGCCCGCACCGAATCTTTCCGAAAAAGCACGCACGACCCTGCACATCGCTGCGCGTGAAGCGGCGAAGGCTGTCGGTTACCGCGGTGCCGGTACGGTCGAATTTCTTGTTGACGGTGATCGCGTGTTCTTCCTTGAGATGAACACCCGTTTACAGGTGGAGCACCCCGTTACCGAAGAAGTACACGGCATTGATCTGGTGGCTTGGCAGCTTGTTATTGCTGAAGGAAAGCCACTATTTGGCGAGGTGCCCGAGGCGGAAGGACATGCGATTGAAGTACGCATTTACGCCGAAGATCCAGCAAACGACTATGCACCTCAAACGGGCGTGGTGCGGCGCTTTGACGTTCCGGCTGAACCGGGAGTCCGCGTGGACTCGGCTATCGAATCAGGTAGCGAGATCGGTGTTCACTACGACGCCATGATCGCAAAAATTATCGTTCACGCTCCTGACCGCGAAACTGCGATCCGCAAACTCGACGACGTGCTGCGCCGGACTGTAGCCACGGGACTCATCACGAACCTCACCGCGTTGCGCCAGATTCTGGCGGCAGACGAAGTACGCGAGGCACAGTTGTGGACGTCCATGTTGGAAGATAACGAATCGACATGGTTCGCCAAGAGTGATGAGGCTGCTATCGAGCGCGCTGCAATCGCTGGAGCTTTGGCCGAGGCGACGGTTGCTGCACAGAGCTCGCGAGTACTTAATCGCATCTCCACTGCTTGGCGAAATGTGCCGAGTCAACCGAGAGTGCGCGAGTATGAAGGTGGTTTCCGCGTCGAATACCGCAATGAACGCGGTCGACTCGTCTCTGACGCTGTCACTGTGGTGCAGGCCGCCCCCGATGCTGTGGTGCTCGAACACGACGGTGTCACCGAACAGTATGAAGTCGCAGTAGGCGACGGCTACGTCGACGTGACTGGACCGAACGGCACCTACAGTTTCACGCCTGTTCCGATGTTTGTTGATCCTGCGGACGTCGTCGTCGAGGGCTCCTTGTTGGCACCAATGCCAGCATCCGTGATTGATGTGGCGGTGACCGACGGGCAGCAGGTCCGCAAGGGCGACACCATCGCCATATTGGAGGCCATGAAAATGCAACACACGTTGAGTGCTCCGCGCGACGGAATTGTCTCCGGTTTGCGCATCGTCGTCGGAAATCAAGTTGAGTCGGGCGCAGTGATCGCCATTATTGAAGAAGGAACTGAAGTATGAGCCACGCATTTACTGAAAGCCCCGAGCGCCTTGCGCTCCGCCAGTCTGTCGCAGCGATGGCTTCGAAGTATGGCGAGTCCTACTTTTACGACGCTGCAATTTCGGGTCGTAAAACAACTGAACTCTGGTCAGAAGCCGGCAAGCTCGGTTTTTTGGGTGTGTCAATACCTGAGGAATATGGTGGCGGTGGCGGCGAAATCGGTGATCTAGCGGCGGTGTGCGAAGAACTGGCTGCTGGCGGTTGTCCGCTGCTCATGATGGTTGTTTCTCCAGCAATCGTGGGCACACTCATTGCGCAGTACGGCACCGAAGCGCAAAAACATCGCTGGTTGCCGGGTCTTGCCGATGGAACGGCTACCTACGCTTTCTCGATCACTGAAGCCGATGCTGGATCTAACTCGCATAATCTCTCGACGGTTGCCACGCGTAGTGAAGACGGATGGATTATCAATGGCAACAAGACCTTTATTTCGGGTGTTGATGAAGCCAGTCACGTGCTTGTGATCGGCCGTACTGAGGATGCCAAGACTGGAAAACTGAAACCAGCTGTCTTCATGGTGCCAACGAATGCTGAAGGCTTCGTCGCCCACGAAATCGATATGGCACTCACCTCGCCAGAAAAGCAGTTCACCCTGTTTTTTGACAATGTGCGAGTCGATCATGATGCGCTCATCGGCAGTGAAGATTCCGGCCTGGAGTTGCTGTTTGCCGGTCTGAACCCCGAACGCATTATGGCCGCATCGATGGGCACGGGCACGGCGCGTTGGGCCATTAATAAGGCTGTTTCCTATGCAAAGGACCGCGAAGTGTGGGGCAAGCCGATCGGCACTCACCAAGCGATCTCTCACCCTTTGGCGAAACTCAAGATTGAGTTAGAAATGACTCGCCTATTGACCCAGAAGGCTGCGGCACTACTCGCTGACGGTGACCTGTTGGGCGCAGGAGAAGCCGCGAATATGGCGAAATATAGCGCTGGTGAAGTCGCTTCCTTGGCTGTCGATCAGGCGATTCAAACTCATGGTGGAAATGGTTTGAGCAATGAGTATGGTCTTGCGCAAGCGCTTGTGTCTTCGCGGTTGAGCAGGATCGCACCGGTGAGCCGAGAGATGGCGCTTAACTTTGTCGCTCAGTTCTCACTTGGTTTACCGAAGTCATACTGATTAACTCAGAAATTATGCACGTCCTCGAATAGGAGTCATTGTGAGCGAACTTGTTCATCTTGAGGTAACCGACCAGGTTGCTTTCATTACGCTCGATAGCGAACACAATCGCAACGCTCTGAGTCGGCAGTTGGTCACTGAGTTGACGGCCCATTTGGCGACGGCCAATGAGGATACCGATGCTTTGGCGATTGTGATTCGTTCTGCACATCGGGTGTTCTGCTCAGGCGCTGATCTTTCAGAGGCTGCTGGGGGTTCGATGAGCGAGGGCACTAAAGCTCTCATCGCCATTCAACGCCGAATCTTGGCTGCCGCAAAACCTGTCGTGGTTGTGTTGGAGGGGCCGGTTCGTGCCGGTGGGTTAGGCATTGTCGGTGCCGCGGATATTGTGCTGGCCGCGGATTCGGTGAACTTCGCACTTACTGAGGTGCGATTGGGTCTGGCGCCTGCCGTGATTTCAGCCAGCTTACTCACGCGCTTGACTGAACGTGCTGCGAGTGAACTGTTCTTGACAGCTCGGACCTTTGGTGCCGCGGAGGCTGCGGCGGTGGGTCTTGTAACGCGAGTCGTAGGCGACAGTGGGGTTACTGCTGCTCTCGAGTCGGTGTTGGCTGATTTGCGGTTGGCCCATCCTCAAGGCTTGCGTGAGACAAAAGCCTTGTTGAACGCCGATGTCATCGCGCGTCTCGATCAACGGGCGGATGCTTTAGCTGAGTTGTCTGCTCGCTTGTTCAACAGTGAAGGTGCGCGCGAAGCTATGTTGGCTTTCCTCTCCCGACCGAAGGGCTAGATTGTTCCCTATGTCTTGACTTAGGGAGAAGAATCATGTGGTTTCCGGATGCAGATGTTTCTTCATTGGCGCGTCAGGTGGAGGCCGCTTGTGCGCTGCTTGCAGAAGCTGATGCCGACGGTCGGGCAACGCTAGAACCACTGGTGTTAGAACGAATTGGTGGGCTACTCAACGCCATGGGCAAAGGTATTCATACCGTTGCGTCTGGCGGTGCAAAAGTTCGTGGAGATGAGCTTGCCTTTCGTGTCGAGGCGGTGACCGATTACGTCGTGAAGGATGTGACCTTGGCTGCCGCGATGGCTCGCTCTCGTTCGGAGAAACTCGGGCTTGGACTCTGCACATATGAGCCGCTTGAGGCTGACCCTTTGGGCGTCCTGTCAGATTTATTGGCATTGGAAATTCCGATGCGTGACATGGCAGGGCTAATTGAGGTCATCTTGCAGTCAATGACGATGCGGTCCTTGTCGGCGAGCGAGCGGCGAAGTGAGTGATTCCGAATGAGAGTGGTCAAAGTACTCGGAATTCTGATGGGCTCAGTGCAGTTGTTTGTGATCCGTGGCATCTTGCTCTGGATTGTGCTCGTGGTTGCAGTCGGTTCGTGGCTCGTTTGTGTGCTTCCCCTCGCGGTTTACCGATTGCTTACGTGGTCGAAGACGCCCCGGCTGGGATTGAACTACTGGATTCAATATGGAATCCAGTTCCTTGACGCGATCTTGTATCGGGTGGCGTTTCGAGACCGTGTGAATGCTGAACCGTGGCCATGGGTCGAGGTACGCGGCGGTAAAAGCCTGACAGATCTTTTTGATTGGGACTTCTAGAATTTTGGTGCGGAAAATAATTAGAGATTGAGCGCTTCGATGTAAGCGATCCGTCCCGCGATTGCGGCGGTGAAATTTGCAACGCTTACTTCGGGCTCTGGTTCTTCAAAGATACCTTCACCGTGTTTTGACGTGAGAACCAAAGTTGCATCGTAGAGCCGTTCCCGTGTGAGCCGCTGAGCAAGAATCCGGTAACGGTCGACATACGAGGTTTGCGAAAATATTGGATCGGATGGAAAGACGGTTTGGGGATCTCGGGTTGAAATCCGTGAAGATACTTGTGAATGCTCAACGACAAATACAAATCCGAGCCAAGGGCGAACGCCACCGAAAGCACCTTCTTCATAGGCTTTCCACACGTCTACCGCGTTGCCGAGAGCTTCTTCTGTGCGGTTATTGAAGTTATTTCCGATTGAGCCAACTTGGGATTTGAATTCGACTGCTGCGACGAGAGCGTCCTTGTACGTAACTAGCAGGTCCCAGTCTTTAGAGCGGCGGTAGTGTCCCGGCAGCGTTAACCGAGATCCCGTCCTGATGTCTGCCCCTATTGCTCGGAGCGGTTGAAAGAGATCGGCTACGACTGCTTCCAAAGGCGCCAGATGTTTGCCGCCTGTGACTGCGCCGCGAGTACCTGCATCGACATTGCCAGACTCCATTTGCCTTTGAGTTTGAAGATCTCGGCCCGCCCAAAATGCACGAACGGCACTATCGAAATTTTCGTAGGTGCTCATGACAAGAACGTCCCGTCGGGAAGACCGTAGGCGCGTGTAGCTGCCCGTGTTGCTCGGTCTCGATCCATGTCATTAAATGCTTCGGCCAATTCCTTGGCGACGTCATCAGGAATAGACGAGGGATTCGGGACCCGGATCATTCGTAGATACTGGCTCTGGAATCGGAGAGTGCCACCACGCATCTTGACGCCGTATGCTTCGACAAACGCTTGAGCGATTGACGACAAAAGCAGTCCACCGAGCACTTTCAAGTCCCAGTTAGTTGAGGTCACTGTATAGAGATTGTGATGGGGGTAGTGCCCACCGCCTTCATACACCGGAGTGATTTGGGACTTCATGTCCTGCAGAAGAAGCTTCGGCTGATCGATCAGGGCTGGATTAACGCGATCGATTGTCTTGTACCAAGCGGCCGGTGACTTTTTTGCGACATAGCGCTCTTTGAGCTTGGGGTGCTTCGCATATTCGGCCGCCAACTTGGGATAGTCGTCTAGGTTGATGAGTTTGCCTTCTGAATCCCATGGGTTCAGTAAAACTTTGCCAGTCCAAGTGAATTCTCCTCTCCGCACATCGTCGGTCACGATAAGTGGGAGTTTGCGATCGGCTTCTACATCAGTACTTTGATCTACGATGTAGGCCTTGTCAGCGCCTGTCGCAATACCAATGCCGATGCGGGCACCGGTAGCTTCAATCGTGGGAAAGTGTGCGTTGAGATGTTCCAAGATCGCAATACGATCTGGGTTTCCGGACGGCCAAAGTTCGCCTCCTGAGAACCATTGGCTCAGCCTGTGAGCTTGGACGTTTTCACTGTGAAGCGAGTCCCCAAAATCTGCAGCTGTTAGTACGGCAGCATCTTCGGGCCCAAAGTTCTCAGAGCATTCGGCAACAATGACTTCACCCTGCGTGCGATGAGAGATTTGCACGATGGCTGGGTATGCAGAGACCTCTGATTCGAAGGCATCAACATCGTGCATGCGCCACACAAGTTCAACGCTGAAATGTCGCGAAACGAACGACCGTAGCCCCGAACCGTAGGCGTTGTGCATCCACCGGTCGGCGCAAATGAAACTCAGTCGGCCGCCAGTCTTCAGCAGTGACAGCCCTCGTTCAAAGAAGCCAACGTAGATGTCGACCCTTCCCTGCATTGTTGGCCAAAGGTGGCGGTAAAGGGCTGCCGTGTGCGGATCGAGATCGTCCCACCGAATATAGGGCGGATTGCCAATGACGAAGTCTGCTGCGAGGTCTTCTTCATCGAGGAGAAAGTCTCCCTGCGTGAGCCAGCCGTTGGCAAGTGTCTCGGCTAAAGCTTGTGGACATCCCGACTCCGTCAACAGTAGAACTGATCGCCGACGGCAGGTCTCTACGTGTTCTTGTTGAAGATCAAATCCACGAAGACAGCCATGCAACTGATTCCACGGGATCGAATGCTCTTGAACGCTTGCGATGAGACGTTCGACAAGTGGGATCCAAAAAGCACCAGAACCAACAGATGGTTCGAC
>JBEBSZ010000029.1:0-25854 GCA_040394025.1 Aeromicrobium sp. | reverse complement strand
CGTCCGGACTAACCTCAGACATACAAACCGTCCGGACTAACCCGAGACATCACACCCCGAATCTGGGGTGGAAACCGACCAAAAGTCGCGCGTCAGGGTAGGCCAGCGCGGGTCGAGGTTGTCACCACTCGAAACACCGGTGAGACGCCGCTTCACCCAAGGCCCGGCGTAGCCTTTCGCCCACGCCCAGTTCTCGGCACGTTGTTCCTTCTTGGTGAGCGTCGACAACTCGGGTAACACAAGTGGTTCCAAGCTATGGCCAACACCCAAAGCCTCCAACACGGCCATCGCCATTCGTTGATGCCCCGGCGACGCCATGTGCATACGATCGACATCCCACATACGCTGATCCCGATAATCACGCAGGCGCCAAAAGTCGATCAAGGTGGCGTCATAGCGTTCAGCAATCTCACGCACAAACTCCGAATACACGGCAAATCGTCCACGCATCATGCCAAAAATCTTGGATTCACCCGGATCAAATGCCGTGAACATGACCACATGAACTCCCGCTGAACGCAAGACCTCGATTCCCGACTTCAAGTCCCTCATCAACGCATCGATATCTACTGAAGGACGCAAAACGTCGTTCGCTCCCGCGTAGATCGACACCAAGTCCGGTTTTAGTACCAGCGCAGGAGCCAACTGCTCGGCAAGAATCGGCCGCAGTTTACGACCACGAATGGCGAGATTCGCATAATGGAACTCTGGATTCAATCGGCTCATCTCAGCCGCGAAACGATCCGCCCAACCCCTGACCCCATTCGGGAGCCGATCGTCAGGGTCGCCTACCCCCTCGGTGAAAGAATCACCAAGAGCCACATATCGAGAAAAGTCCACCCCAAGAGGCTACGACATCCCCAAAAAGACGAATGTCAGCGCTTGAAAATATTGGTCACGCCGCCATGAAGCGACTTGATCAACTTCTCGAAAAGCTGCTCCGATTTTGCCGACCGGCTAAAGGTCGTGAGCGAAAGCGCCGCAGGCATGTATTGCTTGACCAAAGACTTCGGATAGGTGAACTCACGCAAGCCATCAGCACCGTGAATCCGACCAATTCCCGAATCGCCCACACCGCCGAATGGCAAACCTGGGATCGCCGCAAAGGTAATCACCGAGTTCACCGACGTCATACCCGAACGAACCTTCGAAGCAATGTCGAGTGCATTCTTGCCTCCAAAGACCGAACCGGCCAAGCCGTAACGTGTGGCATTCGTCAACCGCAGGGCTTCATCCATATCTGCCACGCGGTTCACCACAAGCGTAGGTCCGAAAGTTTCCTCCGTGATGGCAAGCGAATCTTCAGGGACATCCGTGATAATCGTGGGCTGTACATATCGTTCGCCCACAGCATCGGCACCGCCAAGAACCACATTGCCACCGCGGGCAATCGCATCGTCAATGTGACTCTTGATGATTGCCAGCTGCGATGGCATGGTGGCCGGTCCATAAAGCCCGCCATCGTCATAGCCCGGACGAAGTTGACGGGCACGTGAAAGCAGTTCCTTCATGAACGGATCGAACACGTTTTCGTGAACGTAAACACGTTCGGTACCGATACAGGTTTGGCCAGCATTCGACATCGAACACCACAGCGCCGCATCAGCTGCTTCACCCAGATCGGCGTCTTCGTCGACGATCATCGAATCCTTGCCGCCAGCTTCAATAACCACCGGGGTGAGCGTCTCAGCACAGGCGGCCATGATCTTCTTACCGGTCGCGGTGGAGCCTGTAAAGGCAACCTTGTCGACGCCTGCTTTCACCAAAGCTGCGCCAGTTTCTCCAAAACCAGTGACGAGTTCCAGAGCAGACCGCCCGTGCGTTACTTCGCTGAAGGTATCGACGAGGAACTGTCCCACCGTCGGGGAATACTCGCTGGGTTTAAACACAATTGTGTTACCAGCCGCCAAGGCATAGGTGAGAGAACCCATCGGCGTGAACACGGGGTAGTTCCACGGCCCAATGACACCCACAACACCGTAGGGCTTGTATTCGACGTAGGCGAGTTGGTTCGTCATGAGCAAGCCTGGATTGACTCGCGAGCGACCGAGGACTTTCTTCGCATTGCGCGCTGCCCACGCAATGTGGTCAATCGCGAGACCGCATTCGAGCAAGGCATCCGCGTATGGCTTGCCCGTCTCTCGATGTACGAGGTCAGCCAGATCAGACAGGCGTTCAGCCAAGAGCGACCGCCAAGCTTGGAGGTATTCCTTACGTCCGTCAAAACCGAGCTCTTCCCACCAGGCGCTGGCATCGCGTGCTCGATCGACGGCCGCCTGAACCTCTTCATCCGTGTGGATCGGGTGAGTCCCAACGAGGTCACCCGTGGCGGGATTAGTCGAATCGAAGGTCTTGGCTTTCTTGGCAGAACGCTTCGCAGGTTTATCGATCGTGGCAGTCATGACGTTGTCTCCTCAAACAGGCTGGCGCGCACTCCCAACAACGAAAAGTCAGGAAAGCTGTGGCGTCTATCACCCAATTTAGACCGCGGTTGGACCGCTCACAAGAAAACGTCAAAAAAGCTCGGAAGCCAAAGACGTGATCGCCGCGTGTAAGTCACGGCGATGTGCTCGCGAAAGCCGAACTTCAACGACAGACAAGCCTGGTTTCGGCCGGGTCAAGAGGGCGGGCAGTCCATTCACATCCGCCCGCTCGTAAGCAACGTTAAAGCCACGGCACAAGTCCTCAATACGCGCTCCCACTGGCGTGGCGTAGACCCGCTCAAAGTGTTCAGCAAACTCTGGCGCACCTTGTTCGAGCGAAGCAAATATGCTGCCGCCGTCATCGTTGAGCACCACAATTGTCAGATCGGGACGCGGCTCTTCTGCGCCGATGAGCAGTCCATTCGATCCATGCAGGAAAGTCAGATCACCAACAAACGCGAAGCCTTGACTATTACTTGCCAAAGTCGCACCAATGGCTGTCGAGAGCACTCCATCGATCCCAGCAAGACCTCGGTTCGACAAAACCCGCGGCAAAGGTTGTCTCGCGGGAAACATGAGATCGCAATCGCGCAAAACTTGAGACGGTCCAAGCGTGAGAACAGCGTCTGTGGGGACGTTCTCAGCGAGCAGACGCGCAAGTTGGAAAGCCTCATCGGCTGGGATTTCCGGCTGCAGTTTCGTTTCAGCAGTAAGCCATTCATCGAGCCAGTCGCGAGCACCCGCCTCGGCGTCAAGTGTCTGATGAAATGTGACATTGGTTCCCGCCGGAACCGGGAAAGTATCAGCACTTCCTAGATGCAGAATCGGTATGTCTTGGCGCGATAATAAAGCAGTTACCGGCCGAGAAATCGTGGCATGACCAATACTGATCACCCGCTCAATCTGAGCAGCCAAAGCCGGAACACCCAGCAATAATCGACCGGTCGCCACGGCTGTCGGAGCACTGCGCAGACCGGAGGTGGGTTCAGCCAAGATCGGCCAACCGGCCTTCGCTGCAAGGTCCCCAATCTCAGCCGGAGAGCTATCACCCGCAACGACGACCGTACGTAAACCACTCGCAACAACATCAACCTGCAGCTGCTCGCGCAGGTTCCCCACGTTCACCGAGTGAGGAACGTCAAACTCCCATTCGGCTGACTCAATGAGCGGCTGATCGAGTTCCACGTTGAGGTGAATGGGCCCATCAATCTGCGTTGGCAGCTCCGCAAGCGTGGAAAGCGTGACGAGTGGCGGCAACAAGCCCAGTTGGTTCGTGGTTTGATTTGCTCCCGTCCCACGTAACCTCGCGGGCCTATCTGCGGTGACTGCGATGATCGGAATACGCGCATGTGCTGCCTCTAAAACCGCCGGATGCAGATTCGCCGCAGCTGTGCCAGAGGTTGTCACGATAGGTACTGGCAAGCCGCTGGCTTTCGCAAGGCCTAAGGCCAAAAAACCAGACTCGCGCTCATCGAGTCGAACATGCAGCCGAAGCAACCCTTGTGCATCGGCGGCCGCAAGTGCGAGCGCCAAAGGACCCGACCTAGAGCCTGGCGACAGCACTGCTTCTCGTACACCAAGTGCCAGCATGACCTCGACGAACTGTCGGGCCACACTGCTAGCAGAACTCGTCATAGCAGATCCTGCACATGTTCAAGACGGGCCTGCCAAAGGCCGTCAATGTCTTCAGGCGCACGAACTTTCTCGAAAGCATCCGCATCGACTTCACTGCGTGTAACCGGCAGTTGGCCATTCACGGGTCGAACCGGGTTCGTCACCACGTCTGCGCTCAACAGGTGGCCGGTCGCGATTCCGCATGCATAAGGAAGTTCCGGCAGAGCGGCCGCAAGCGCAATGCTCGCCTCCAATCCGATCGACGTTTCAACGGCGCTCGACACGACCACAGGCATATCGATTTGCTCTGCGATGCGAAGACAAGCCCGCACACCACCCAGCGGTGCCACTTTCAACACTGCGATATCGGCAGCTTTAAGATCACGCACTCGAAATGGATCAGAAACGCGGCGAATCGATTCATCGGCCGCAATCGGAACATGTACTTTGGCGCGCACCTCAGCTAGTTCCTCGACCGTGGCGCAAGGCTGTTCTACGTACTCGAGTCCACCGGCAGCATCATCGAGCTCTCGGATCGCTTTGATCGCTTCGCTGACTTTCCAAGCGCCGTTCGCATCCACGCGAATAATGGAGTCGGGCAAGGCGGCTCGAATTGCAGCGACACGTCTCACATCGTGCGCAAGCGTTTCACCTTCTTGCGCGACCTTCACTTTGATCGTCTGACAGTCGCTTTGCTTTGCGAGTTCGACGGCTTCATCGCCTCCACCAACAGCAGGCACGATCCCGTTGACCGGGACACTATCGCGAACCGGTTCGGGCCAGCCACGATTAGCTGCTTCTAGCGTGGCCTGCAACCAAGGGACTGCAGCAACGTGATCGTAATCAAGAAAAGGGCTGAACTCTGCCCACCCTGCTTCTCCAAGAGTGAGCATGCCCTGTCGCTTCGTGATGCCACGAAATGGTGTGCGAAGCGGGATCAAGAAGGTTTGAAAGTCCACAGAGATGAGACTACCGAGAGTTCACCGCAGTTGGCAGTTGGTCATGGGGGTGAAGGCGAACTGAGAACTTGACGGTCAATTTTTCCACCAGGCAATAGCGGAAACGTTTCATATGTTTCGATGACTCGTGGCGTCCACGTTCGCGGGTGTCCAGCGGCCTCCAGCGCCGCGGCCGCTGTTTCACGATCAAGCTCCCCGCTGACGCAAGCAGTCACTACCTGGCCCCACTGTTCATCAGGCCGCGCGACCACGACAAGTTGTTTCACCCGTGGCAATTCAGAAAGCACAGCTTCAACAGCACCAAGCGGAATATTGAGCCCGCCGCTGATTGCCACCTGATCGGCACGGCCGAGCACGTCGAGACGGCCGCTGTCGTTGATCTGACCGAGGTCCGACGTTGTCCACCATTCAGGCGCACCCATGAATAGCATTGGTCCTTTGAGGGAAATTCGTCCGTCGGTTTCAATTCGGAAATCGACGCCCGCCAGCGGTTCGCCGTCGTAAATGCATCCCCCAGCTGTCTCGGTCATGCCGTACGTTCGAACCACACGTACGCCTGCGTCGGCAGCAGCGTTCAACAGTGTGCGCGAGGTTGCTGCACCGCCGAGCAGAACCGTGTTGAAAATGGCAAGGCTCGCTAACTGGCCCGACTCAGCAAGGCGATGCATCTGGGTAGGAACCAGCGAAAGATAGGAACGGTCGGAGGCCAGTTCCCGGACGGCTTCGGCTGCAGTCACAAGATCGGGATAATCGTCGAGGAACACGGGTTCAATGCCTGCCACGGCAGACCGCACCAGCACCTGAAATCCGCCCATGCCGCTCGGTGGCAATGCCATCAACCATTGGCCTGGTCCACCGAGATAGTCCAACGTGGCGTTCGCCGAAGCGAGCACTGCTGCCTTACTCAGCTCGATATTTTTCGGTTCGCCCGTGCTACCCGAGGTGCGAATCAAGATTGCGTCGTCGTTGTCGGAAAGCCACCCTTGGACAAGCTCCCATACGTCACGCGCCGATCCAGAAACCGGTCGCAAGGAGGGTTCACGAGACTCGGGAGCAGACACACCCTCACCCTAGTGGGCATTTGCCTGTCAAACGACTGGCACACTCTTAAGGTGACTTCACCAACCGGATTGCGACTATGGATTGAGGGCGCGCGCCCTCGCACGCTACCCGCAGCTATCGCGCCGGTGTTAGTGGGCACGGGTGCCGCCTATTTCGATAACGGCATGGTCTGGTGGAAATCTCTACTCGCGCTCGGTGTGTCTTTGTCGCTCCAGATCGGCGTAAATTACGCAAACGACTACTCCGACGGCGTTAAAGGCAGTGACGATGATCGGGTTGGGCCGCTGCGGCTCGTCGGCTCGGGCCTCGTCCCCGCCAAGCAGGTGAAGCTAGCCGCTTTCGGATTCTTGGGGCTGGGTGCGCTTTTCGGGCTGGGACTCGTCATCACGAGTTCGTGGTGGTTATTGCTCATCGGCGCCGCCGCGCTCTTGGCTGCGTGGGGTTACACCGGCGGCTCGAACCCATACGGCTATCGCGCGCTCGGCGAAGTGAGCGTCTTCTTGTTCTTTGGTCTGGTCGCAGTGTTGGGGACGACCTACGTGCAATTAGGTACGGTCAATCTCCCGTCTGTTGCCGGATCGCTGGGAATCGGCTCCTTGGCGTGCGTCATCTTGGTAGCGAACAATCTGCGCGATCGGGCCAAAGACGAGCTTGTCGGCAAGAGGACTCTGGCAGTTGTGCTCGGCGACAAGAAATCGCGATATTTGTTCGCGGGGCTTAACCTGCTGGCGATTCTCTGCCTTATTGTTTTGATTCCGACCACGTGGTGGGCTCTACTCGGCTTGGTTGCCTTGCCGTGGATTATCCGCTCTACGCGCGCAGTGTTCAGTGGGGCAGAAGGCGCTGAACTCATCGCCGTGTTGGGTAACACTGGCCGCGCAGAACTGCTCTACGCAGCAGGACTTACGCTGGGCCTGTTCATCGCCTAACCCACCCGGCTAACCCCCGAGATTTGGGCGATTTGCCCCCTAAATTCGGCGAATTCGGGGGTCAAATCGCCCAAATCTCGGGGTGGTTAGGTGGGGAGTCGGCCGGTTTCCGTAAATTCGTTGAGGGCAGTCAGCCAAGGGGTTAGGTCAAAGCCCGAGGTCTTCACCCAGTCGTCGTCGAAATAGGTGTTTTGATAGCGGTCTCCCCCGTCACAAATCAAGGACACGATTGATCCGGTTTCGCCGTGTTCGGCCATCTGAGTAGCCAAGCCTAAGACTGCCCACATATTTGTGCCCGTAGACGGCCCGACTGAGCGACCCAAAAGATCAGACGTCCATCGCATCGCAGCAATCGACGCCGCGTCTGGGACACGAACCATATCGTCAACCACACCACCCACAAAGCTGGGTTCGATTCGTGGCCGACCAATGCCCTCGATTCGTGGCCGCTGATTCGTCGTAACGTCGGAAGAATCGCTCAGCCAGCCATCGAGAAAGGCCGAGCCTTCAGGATCCGCAACGAGCAGTCGCGTGTGGTGTCGGCGATAGCGAATAAAACGTCCGATCGTGGCTGATGTGCCGCCCGTGCCAGCACTCATCACGATCCAATCAGGGATCGAATACGGCTCAGCTTCCATCTGTTGAAAAATAGATTCAGCGATGTTGTTATTACCTCGCCAGTCGGTCGCCCGTTCGGCATAAGTGAACTGGTCCATGTAATGGCCACCCGTCTGCGCGGCGATCCGTTTCGCTTCTGGATACATTTCTGGCGCAGTCTCCACAAAGTGACAGCGACCGCCATACCACTCAATGAGGGCGATCTTTTCGTCACTCGTTCCCTCAGGCATGACCGCAACAAAAGGCAAATTCAAAAGCCGGGCAAAGTATGCTTCCGAAACAGCAGTCGACCCGCTGGAAGCTTCAACGATGGTGGTTTCAGGGCCGATCCAGCCATTACATAACGCGTACAAAAACAGTGAGCGAGCCAGCCGATGTTTCAGGCTGCCGGTGGGATGAACCGATTCGTCTTTCAAATAGACATCAACCGCGGAAACAGGAATGTCTACGCGATGCAGATGAGTGTCCGCGCTGCGATTGGCGTCTGCTTCAACACAGCGGACCGCTTCAGCGATCCACTCTCTCAGTTCAGTCGACGTCTTCGGCACGTTTGGACTCCTCGATGCGTTCATGCAGTCTTTCTGCACGATTCTGGATCCGAAGTGCCAATTTGTCACGCAAGGGGGCGAGCGTAAAGATCGAAATAAGTGAGGAAAGCACGAGTGCGAAGAACAGCACTAACAAGAAAAATATCTCGTTCACTTCGAAGAAGAAGCCACCAACCACCCACAGCACCGCGAACGAAGCGAGGAACACCAACAGACGGGCTAGGGTATAGAACGCGAAATCCTTCATAGTCCATATCGTAGTGCGAGACCAAGGTCGCGGGGACTTCCACCTAAATGCTTATGGCTGACGCGGTAATCTTCAGACATGGGTCGCGTGCTTCTCGTTGTCTTAGGCGTAGTGCTATTGGTCTACGCATTTTTTGACGTGATCAATACTCCAAAACACCAGGTTCGCTTTTTACCGAAGTTCCTGTGGCTCATCGTGATCCTGCTACTGCCCTACGTTGGCCCACTGTTTTGGATGTTTTTCCATCAAGGCCTGCCACCATTTTTGCGTGGCAATCCTCAACCGCCGCCCGGCCCACGAGGCCCAGATGACGATCCGGACTATCTGCGCGGACTGTAAACCCTTAGGCGTCCCAGCGGAAGAAGCGCATCGAAATCGCGGTGACAACCGCAGCAAAACCGAGTAAAACAATAACCGGCAGGACAAGTGCTTCTGGGCCTTCTCCTCGCACCATGACGTCAAGCATGCCGTCATTGAGGTGCCGCAGCGGCAACGCTTTCGAGACAGTCTGCAACCAATCAGGTGCGCCGTCTAGTGGGAAGAACGATCCAGACAAGAACGCCATCGGCAAGACAAGAAAGTTGGCCAAGCCGACAGCTGCCTCTTCTGTTTTGGTGATCGCGCCAGCAAATAAACCGATCGACAGGAACGCCAAAGTACCCACCAAAATAAGCGGGAAAATCAGCGGCCACCAGCCCGTAAGTTGCAGATCAAAACCAAAATAAGCGACGGCAATAAAGATCACCGTCTGCCCCAAGGTAACAGCCATACTCACGCCGACACGCGCTAAAACCACTGAAGATGTCGGCACCGGAGTGAGTCGTAAGCGGCGCAGCAGGCCACTCTTGCGCCACGCCACGAGGTTCACGGCAGCACCAAACACGGCACTCATCGCCACGGCCCAACCCAACATGCCGGGCGTGATGTATTGGATCGCCGTGAGCGACTCGTCTTCCACTTGCTCAGCACGCATATCCCACTTTGCGGGCGCTTGGGCCACACCAGCATTCGCAACGTCGACAATACCTGCGATCATCCCTTGAACCTGTGCGGCTTTCACCTGGTCGGCTTGGGAATAATGCACGACGAGAGTGTTGTCCTCTTCGGTAATAACAGCAGAAATATCGCCTTTGCGTACATCCTCAATGGCCGTATCGAGATCATCAGACATCGTGATGTCGATCGACTTTTCGATTTCGTTAAGCGCTTCGTCAGGCATGGCATCGAGAACAGCCACCGACCCCACTTGAACCACATCAAGTTTCGGTGTGGCTTGATCTGTGAGCAGCCCGCCAAAGACCACAAGGAACATTAACGGAAAAACAACCGACCAGAACAGGGTCATTCGATCGCGAACAAAACCTCGCACCATCGCCAAAGTGAGGGCATTAAGTTGTTTCACGAGCGATACTCCCGACCGGTGTGTCGTAAAAAGACGTCTTCAAGATTTGCACCAGACACACTCAAACCATCGAGCGCGTCTTGCTCAGCCAAAGCGGACAACACTCGGCCAGGTGCACGCGTAGTGAGCACAATGCTGTCGATCGTGACATCGACTTCTTCCACATGGTCTATACGAGCAGCTTGCTCGGCCGTCAACGCTTCGAGCGAAACTTTAATCCGCGTCGGCGCATCGAGCGCACGCACAAGAGCCGTTGGCGTATCAAGTTCCAGCAAACGACCGTGGTCAATGATCGCTACCCGATCACACAAGGCTTCGGCTTCTTCCATGTAGTGCGTGGTGAGCACAACAGTCCGACCAGTCTGGTTAATTGATCTCAAAAAATCCCACAGATTCCGTCTAGCCTGAGGATCAAGTGCGGCGGTTGGCTCGTCGAGGAATACCACCTCAGGGTCGTGCACAAGCGCACAGGCGATCGAGAGCCGCTGCGCTTGACCGCCTGAAAGTTTTTCGACCTGACTTTTCGCTTTGTCGGCCAAACCAACTTGCTCAAGCAAATCGTCAGCTTGACTGCCCGAAACGTTATACAAACTGGCGAAAGTCTGCAATTGTTCGCGCGCAGTCAATCGTTCGAAAAATGCCGAAGATTGCAGTTGCACGCCGATACGTTTTTGCAAATCTGGGTCTCGAGTCCACGGGTCTTTACCGTCGATCCGAACCGTGCCTGAATCAGGCTGACGCAAACCCTCGATCATTTCGAGTGTGGTGGTCTTTCCGGCACCGTTCGGGCCTAACAATCCAAAAAACTCACCGGGTTTTACATCGAACGTGACATTATCAACTGCTTGGAGAGAACCATAGGCTTTGGACAGCCCAGATACCTCGATAGAAAGTCCCACTACTTCAACCTAACAGCCTGACACGAGGCTGCACTGTCATGCCTACTTCGCGTAAGTATGCATACTGTTGATGCCGAGTTCGCTCGACAAAATGTTGATGATGTAGTAACTGAAAAGGAAGGTAAGGAAGCCGAGCAGGCCAATCCAAGCAGCTCGACGACCCTTCCAACCAGCCGTCACCCGGGCGTGCAAATAGCCGGCATAGACGATCCACGTGATAAGCGCCCACACTTCTTTCGGGTCCCACGCCCAGTAGCGTCCCCAGGCGAAGTGTGCCCAGATGGGACCGGTGATGAGCGTGCCGAAGGTCCACAGTGGGAAGCCGATCGCATTCGCGGTGAAAGCGACCCGGTCAATCTTTGAGCTCAACGGGAAGCGCGCAAAAATGCCTTGGTTGTTTCCTTTAGTTTCAGCGCGGTTCTTCACCAAGTACAAGCCGCTGGCTGCCGCACCGACCATGAAGAATCCAGCCGCGACGATCACGGAAGAAACATGGATGTATTTCCAGAAGGTGTTGAGCGACGGCACCAACGGTCCTGCTGGGACGTAAACCGAAAGCGATAGCGACAAAACCAACAAGACAATTCCGAGTGTCGGCACCGAGAGCCAGTCAATATTCGAAACCTTCAGCATGACGAGGTACACAATGAGAGCCACAGAAGCACCCATCAAACCGAACTCGTACATATTGCCGAGCGGGACCCGTTGAGCTGCCAGGCCACGAGTAAGCGTCGCGAGTACGGTCAAGATCGAACCAAGAACGGTCAGCGAAATACCAACTCCAACAAGGCGGTCAGCTACTGAATGGACCCGATCATTGCCTGCAGAGGGCGAATCAATGACTTGGCCATCCGGTGCCACATCGACACGTGTTTGATCGCGATGTGCGACATACCATTCAGCAATATGCACAATGAAAGCCAGAAAAAGTACGACGAGCGCCGAGCCGGCCGCGTAATTGGAAATTTCTCCGTACTGTTCCACGTTCATTCGTTCCTCGTGTCTTCTACGTCCAGTTCTTTACGCAAGTCATCTAAGAATCCTTCGAGACTCGCGGGAAGATCATCGCGGGGCTGACGATCCATAGCTGCAACCTCCACCACGGTACGCGAACCCTCGCGGCGGGCGCGAATCCAGGTGCGTCGAGGTCGAACGATGAGCGACGCCATCAGACCCAGAATCGCAAGGCAAACACCCGCCAAAGGCAACCACATCATTGGTGTGTGCGCGATCTGGAACCGACCAAACTTCTTCAACTCAACGAACTCGAATGTCCCGCCGTTCGGCAGTTCGGCTTTTTCTCCCGGTGCAAGATCGATGCGGAAGTTGTCTTCACCAACTTTGACTTGTTCGAGATTGGAGGTGTTGAGAGTGTAAACAGACTGCGAGCGTCCGTCGTCTAAACCTAGATCTCCGACCCACAAGTTCATCCCGATCCGCGGATTGAGTGCGTCAGGGAAAATCGAGATCGAAGGCTCATCTGGATGCGGGACATACGCGGTCGGCAGCAGAAAGCCCTGGAAGCCCATCTGTTCACCTGAAGCATCTGGCACCTTGACTACACCGGTCGAGGTGTAGCTCGAATCAGCAGGGAGGAACGGTACTGCCGCATCGAACACGACATCTCCCGCCGAATCGGTAATACGAATGACGGGCGCGTATCCCTGACCGACGAGGAAAATGCCAGCCTCACCCAAGCTGAGTGGGTGGTTGACTTCAATCTCGAAGTCTTCGGCTGTCCCACCAATCCCTTTGCTCACGGTTCCGGTGGCACGGAATAATTCTGGTGAACCGCGTTGCGGGCCTGTCAGATGGAAGCGTGCTGCCAATGTGTCGAGTTTCATCGTGAAGGGGAGGAGGTCGTCCACGTCAAAAAGAGCACCCGATCCAAACTCGTCGTAGTTCGACAAAGCGTTCGAGAAACCATCGCCTTCAGTGACGATGACGGCACCACGATAACCCCAAAGCGAACCGATTGCCACGCCAATGAGCACGACAACAATGCTGACGTGGAACAGCAAATTACCTGCCTCTCGCAAGTACCCTTTTTCGGCTCGCAACTCAGTTTCAGCTTCGGAATTATGGACCGTATCGATGCGAGCGCGTTTGAGTAATGTGCGCGCGGCCGCAACCACTTCTTCTGGACTGGCCGTAGTCTCGAAGTCTCCGGAAGCCGGTAATCGGAGCAAATTCTTCGGTGCCTTCGGAGGCCGCGCCCGCAAGGCCTTCGTGTAGACCGCGATCCGCGGGATGATGCATCCCACGAGCGAAATCATCAGCAGTATGTAGATTGCACTAAACCACGGCGTGCTGAAGACGTTAAACATGCCCATTTTGTCTAAAACGGGTGCGAGTTTCGGATTGTTGATGAAATACGCATCAACAGCCCTGAAGTCCACGCTGCGCTGCGGTATGAACGACCCGGGAACTGCGGCCACAGCCAAAAGCAGTAATAAGAGCAGCGCCGTACGCATCGAGGTCAATTGCCGCCATATCCAGCGGCCGAACTCGACGGGCTTTAATTCACTTGCTTGTGTACTCATACGATCACATCGAAACTACTAATCCACTGCTGCATGCCGATCGTCAGGTCGTTCCACCAACCCGTCACGAGCAGGACACCCGTAGCGATGAGCATGCTGCCACCGGCGATAACGACAGCGCGCTGGTGGCGGCGGAGCCAGTCGCTGGCCCGCATGAAACGGCGAAATGACATCGCAGCTAATACGAACGGTAAACCTAAACCAAGGCAGTAGGCGACAGTGAGCAACGCACCTCGGGCCATCGTGCCTTCGTTGTTTGCCAGTACGAGCACTGCCGTCAGAGTAGGGCCGATACACGGTGTCCAACCGACACCAAACACCACTCCAAGTACCGGTGCCATCGCAAGCCCAGTGCCTTTGAAACGGTGCACCCGCACATCGCGTTGCAGGAAACGAAAAGCGCCCAAGAACGCAGCACCCATCAAGATCAGAACAAGGCCGGCCGCAATTGACATTTCACGTTGATAGGGCGCAAGCCGTTGCCCGAATGAACCGAAGAGCGCTCCTCCAGCCACAAACACCGCAGAAAAACCGAACACAAATAAAACTGAACCCAAAACGATTCGGCTCCGGCCGCTGCGGTCAAGGTCTTCGACACTCACACCCGACACATACGAGAGGTAGCCCGGCAGCAACGGAACAACACACGGGGAAAAGAACGAAATCAAGCCTGCGAACAGCGCTACCGCGAATGCCAACAGAAACGTCCCCGAGGTCACAGTTTGGAAAAACCAATCCCCTGCCTCAAAAGCAATCACGGGGTGCTCTTCCGAACCCAGGAAACGATGTCGGTCAGGGTGTTGACGGTGAGTTTATCGTCAATGACTCGTGCGGCGACTTTCCCGTTGCGGTCGATAACCCAGGTTGTCGGAATGGCTTGAGATGGGAGTGACTCGGCGAAAGCTAATTGCAGGCTGCCGTCTTCGTCCACGATGCTCGGGTAGGTGATGCCTGCCTTTTTGTTGAACGCTAGTGCGGACGCCGGCTTATCTTTTGTCAATATGCCGATGAACTGCACGTTATCGTCGGCAAGGTTTTCGGAGACTTCCCGCAAGACTGGTGCCTCTTCACGACATGGCGGACACCAGGAACCCCACAGGTTGATGACGAGCACTTTGCCTTCAAAATCTGCCGTCGATATTTCTTTACCGTCAAGATCAAATCCCGAAAGTTCTGGCATCGCCACTCGATCGGCTGGTTCTACGGGCGTGATCTTCTTGACCCCACCGATATAGCCGTCGTCATTACTCTCGTCGATACCGCCACCACAGGCACTCAACACCAAGCCGAACACCACGATGACGATGGCCAAGACCCGGAAACGGTGACGGTTCTTGTTCATGCCCCGCCTACAAACTTTCCGCGCAATGACTCCGGGATTAAGTGTCCGGCTGGTTCTGAATAGGTCAAGCTCACAAAGTCATCACCGTCAAACTCGATCGAGGTGATGCTAGCGAGCGAACATTCACGTTTACGCGGATCGTGCCAGAACCGGGCATTCTCGAAAGAACGTCGAACCGTCCAGACGGGAAGCTGATGCGACACAATCAAGGCTTCGTGACCACGCGCAGCTTCACGCGCATCGTCGATAGCCTGATGCATGCGGGCAGCGATTTCGGTGTAAGCCTCACCCCATGATGGGCGCAGCGGGTTCCACAACCAAGGCCAGTATTTAGGCTGCGACAACGCGCCATCGCCAACACCCACGGTAAGGCCCTCGAACTTGTTGTCAGCTTCAATCACCCGCGGATCGGTGTTGATAGGTAAATCCAGTACTTCGGCGGAAGGTTGCGCCGTTTGTTGGGCGCGCTCCAGCGGCGATGCGACGAGATGAGTGATATCGCGGCCATGTGTAAAAGAGTCCGCGACACTACGAGCCATCTCGTGTCCCAGATCCGACAGCACATAGCCCGGAAGTCGGCCGTAAAGCACACCACTGGGGTTTTCAACCTCACCATGACGCATCAGGTGGACGATGGTTCGAGTGCTCACGCATTTACCTCCGCTGAGTGTTTCATTAACTGCATGGTGTTCAAGTCTTCTCTGGCTGAGCAGCTGCTTTCGCGGCAGCAGGCAGAGCCTCGGCCAGTCTAGTGAGTGCCTCATCGTCGTGAGCCACCGAAACGAACCAGGCCTCAAAAGCGCTCGGTGGCAGATGTACACCGCCAGCCAACATGGCTTGGAAGAAGCGGGCAAAAGCGCCCGTATCCTGGGTTTGTGCTTGCGCGTAATTCTGTATCGGTTCCGTGACACCCCAGAAAACGCTGAACATGGTGCCGACCGAATTGATGACGTGTGGAACCGATTCGGCCGACAGCGCACCACTCACCAATGACTGCACCGTGTCGGCCACCTGCGTCAGCCGTTCGTAAACGTGCGGGGTCGCCAACTGCAAGGTGGTCAATCCTGCTGTCGTTGCAATCGGATTCCCCGACAACGTCCCGGCCTGATACACGGGACCAAGTGGTGCTAACTGAGACATGATGTCCTTGCGCCCGCCGAATGCCGCGGCGGGTAATCCCCCGCCGACAACTTTGCCGAAGGTCATCAGATCAGGCGTCCAGCCTTCCACATTCCCGTCAAGTTCCCACGCCCCGCTGCGAGCAGCTCGGAATCCGGTCATCACTTCATCACTGATGAAGAGCGCCCCAAATTCACGACACAGGCTCGCTAGTAATGCGTTGAATCCCGGTGCGGGTGGAATGACACCCATATTGCCCGGTGCAGCTTCGGTGATCACACAAGCAATCTCGCTACCTCGCTGCGCAAACACGTCCGTGATAGCAACACTGTCGTTATAAGGCACAACTATCGTGTCGATCGCGACACCGGTGGGGATACCCGGGTTCTGCTGAATCTCAAGAGTCGCCAAACCGGAACCGGCTTCGCCCAGCAGCGCATCCACATGACCGTGATAGCAGCCAGCAAACTTAATGATGAGGTTCCGGCCCGTGAAACCTCGAGCCAAGCGGATCGCCGACATCGTAGCTTCTGTGCCAGACGACACCATGCGAATGCTGTCGACCGGTGTGCGCGCGACGATCTCTTCAGCGAGTGCCACCTCCGGTTCAGCTGGAGTGCCAAAGGACGTGCCTTTAGCGACAGCGTGCGTGATGGCTGCAACAACCTCGGGGTGCGCGTGGCCAAGAATCATTGGCCCCCACGATCCCACCAGATCCAATAAACGATGTCCATCCGCATCAACGAGCCACGGACCCGACGCTTCGGCAATGAATCGAGGCTCGCCACCAACTGCTCGAAAAGCACGAACCGGTGAATTCACGCCGCCAGGTGACACCGCCTTAGCACGCGCAAAGAGCGCTTCAGATTTCACAGTAATCATTGCTCACCCGCGCCCTCTAGCCACATATCGGCGCGCAACTTCAGCGGCCCAGTACGTCAGAATGATGTCGGCTCCGGCACGTGCAATGCTCAACAGTGACTCATCGATCGCTGCCTCGCGATCGATCCAGCCACGCTCAGCCGCAGCTTCGACCATCGCAAACTCACCCGACACCTGATATGCAGCCACCGGGACGGGACTGACTGCGCTCACATCAGCAAGCACATCCAGATACGACGAGGCAGGCTTCACCATGACCATATCGGCGCCTTCGGCTACATCTAGTTCAAGTTCGCGTAATGCTTCTCGCCGATTCGCCGGGTCTTGCTGATACTGACGACGATTACCCGTGAATGACGAATCTACGGCTTCACGAAATGGCCCATAGAACGCCGAAGCATACTTCGCGGTGTAGGCGAGAATTGCCGTATTGAGTTGACCGGCGTTATCCAGACTCTCACGGATAGCACCCACTTGACCGTCCATCATCCCACTGGGTGCCACGACATCCACACCCGATTCGGCATGAAGCACCGCCATCTGCCGGTACAGCTCAACCGTTGCGTCATTGTCGACTTGGCCCGATTCGTCAAGCACTCCGCAATGGCCGTGGCTCGTGAACTCATCTAGGCACACATCGCTCATGACGATCAGCTCATCACCGGTTTCGGCTTTCACTGCGCTAATGGCTTGGCAAAGCACTCCCTCCGGGTCGAGGGCTGCTGAACCACGTTCGTCCTTGCTCGCCGGAATGCCGAACAGCATGATTCCGCCGAGGCCAAGTTCAGCAGCCGTGACAGCCTCCGCACGCAGAGAATCTAAAGAGTGCTGTTTCACTCCGGGCATGCTGCTGATGTCACGCGGGGCAGAAATACCTTCGGCCACGAATGCAGGCAGCACGAGGCTCGAAACCCGCGGCACGGTCTCGGCCACGAGGCGTCGGATAGCGCCCGTGGACCGCAACCGTCGTGGCCGAATGGCATTCATGTCACGAGGACCGGCGACGCGAAGAAGGTTTACGCTGCGAAGGCTTGGTCACTGGCTCGCCAGCTTCAATCATCGCAACGCGACGCTGGCGACCGAACTCGGCCAAAGCATCAGCCAACACCTCGACTGACGGAGTCTCAGAGATCACGTCAACGCGCAAACCGTGCTCTTCTGCAGTCTTTGCCGTGGCTGGGCCAATACACGCGATCACTGTGGTGGCGTGCGGTTTACCTGCGATTCCGACCAAGTTGCGGACAGTCGAGCTTGAGGTGAACATCACCGCGTCGAATTTGCCGGTCTTGATGGCTTCGCGGGTCGGTGCCGGTGGTGGGGCAGCCCGCACAGTGCGGTAGGCGGTAACGTCATCAACTTCCCAACCGAGTTCGAGTAAACCGGCCACGAGTGCTTCTGTTGCGATGTCGGCGCGAGGTAAAAACACACGATTGAGTGGGTCGAGCACATCGTCGTACGGCGGCCAGTCTTCGAGCAAGCCGCGCGTGGACTGTTCGCCTGATGGCATCAGGTCCGGGCGGATTCCCCACACTTCGACAGCGGCAGCTGTTTTTTCACCAACAGCCGCGATCTTCAAGCCGGAGAAGGAGCGTGCGTCGAGACCGTACTCATCAAACTTTTCTCGTACCGCCTTTACCGCGTTGGCGCTGGTAAACACAATCCACTCGTAACGGCCTTCAACGAGTCCACGAATGGCCTTGTCCATTTGTTGCGGATTGCGTGGTGGCTCAACCGAAATCGTTGGCACTTCTTCGGAGACAGCGCCATAGGAACGCAAACGGTCTGCGAGTCCAGCCGACTGCTCCTTGGTGCGAGGCACCAGTACGCGCCAGCCGTACAGCGGCTTGGTTTCGAACCAAGAAAGCGATTCGCGCAAGGCCACGACATCACCAATCACGGTGATCGCAGGTGGCGTCATGCCAGCTTTCTTAGCGTCAGCAGCAATGTTGGCCAGAGTCGAAACGATGGTTTCTTGCTGGGTGGTAGTGCCCAAGCGTGTCATCGAAATGGGTGTGTCTGGGCTCTTACCTGCTTCGACGAGGCCCGCAGCAACTTCGCCAATACGGTTCACTGCAGAAAGCAACACAAGCGTGTCGTGGCCCGCATGCTCGGTCCAATCGATATTGGCTTCACCAACGCTGACGACCTTAAACTCACGGTTCTGTTTCGTGGTCAATGGCACACCGGCATAGGCAGGCACCGCGCCAACTGAGGACACGCCTGGCACGACCTCAAACGGAATATCGGCCTTGACACATGCCAGTGCTTCTTCTGGACCAGTGGCGTAGGTGAACGGGTCACCCGTCATGAGTCGAACCACATTGGCACCAGTCTTGGCGTGTTTGACCACGAGCTTGGCACGAGCAGCATGTGTCAGCGATACACCATCAGCATTGGTTCCGCCGTCAATGATCTCGGCGTCAGTTGTCACTAATGCGGCCTGCTCAGGTGATTCGATGATCACCACGTCAGCTGCCTCCAAGAGTTCAGCAGCGCGTACGGTCAGGAGTCGAGCATCACCCGGTCCAGCACCAACAAAACTGACGCGGCCCATTGGCTTTTCAGTCTTCTTTTCTGTTGGAGTAGCGGATTCTTCTCGTAACTCGGTGGTTGTGGTCACGTCGTTCCTTGTCTTTTTTGTCATGAGGCGTCCTCCTCGTTAGACGACGCCATAATCTGGTCCGCGCCATCGGTGAGCATTTCGCGGGCGAGTTGCTCACCGAGTTCACGGGCCTGATCGGTCGTACCGGTTATTGATCGTCTGATGGTCGGTGCGCCGGAAGTATCTCCGACGACTGCACGCAGCCAAAGCTCATCACCGTCATCGCCTAAGGCGATTTCAGCTAGTGCTCCGACTGGTGCGCTACAGCCTGCTTCCAAGGTGGCAAGCAGGGCACGTTCGGCTGTCACCATGGCCCGAGTGTCTGGGTCATCGATGGCAGCAAGTAAGCGAGTGGTCTCGATGTCGTCCGCGCGGCACTCGCAAGCTAGAGCTCCTTGGCCAGGTGCCGGGAGCATGAAAATCGGGTCAAGCGTCTCGGTAACGCGATCGAGAAGCCCTAAACGAGCCAACCCAGCAGCAGCCAGCACGACGGCGTCGAGATCGTCACCCACTCGGGCGAGTCGAGTTTCGACATTGCCTCGAATATCGACAATCTCGAATCCCCGACCCAATGCGCGCAATTGCGCTGCCCTTCGAGGGCTGCCTGTCCCGATCGTGGCCCCGTCTGGAAGTTCGACAATGCGCATGCCGTCTCGAGCTACCAACACATCGCGGGCATCGGCCCTGGGAGGGGTAGCTGCGAGTGTCAGCCGCGGATCGGCGGCCGTCGGAATATCTTTAAGCGAGTGCACGGCAAAATCCACATCACCTGCAGCCAAAGCCTCCCGTAAGGCCGCCACGAATACGCCGTTCTGCTGTCTGGCTAACTGACTGAGGGAGGTTGTTGAGTCATCAGCCGGGGTCTTGATGGCAACGAGTTCGACGTCAACGTTGTGGAGTTGACGAAGTTGTTCGGCCACAAGTTCACTCTGAGTCATCGCCAACCGACTCGAACGGGTTCCAAGACGCAAGGTCATGAGATCTCACCCGCCCCGATAAGCGAGCCGGTGTCTTCTAAGTTTTCCGCGAGGAGAATCGCGGCTAGTGACTCCACATCTACTTCTACCGGGTTCGCAGCCGCCTGTGTCTTGAGTCGAACTGTCGGTTCATGGATGAGTTTGCGCGCCACCCGCTGTAGCGCTTTCTTGATCTCGGCGCGCTTTTCACCATCGAGTTCAGCGAGGCGAGTGTCGAGGCGAGCGAACTCTGTTTCGACAACGTCGCGCGCCTTGTCGTGCAACGCCACCACGGTTGGCATGGCTTGCGCTTCCCGACGGCTCGCAAAATGTGCCGCCAGATCCCACTCAACGATCGACTGCACGTCAAGCAAAGCCGCGTCCCGAGCTAGGTCTCCCACGGAATCTCGTAACGTTTCGAGATCGATAACATCAACGTTCGCCAAACTCCGCACCTCGGGGGCAACATCGCGTGGCAATGCCAAATCTAAAACAACAAACTGATCGCTTGGCGTGCCTCGACCCTCAAGTCGAGGACGGAGTCGCGGCACATCAAAAATGACATCTGCAGCACCGGTGCAGGTGATCAGTACATCGACATTTAGCAAAGCTACGTCAAGGCTCTCCCACCGCACCGCGTTGATGCCATGTTTTTCAGCCAGATCAAGAGCTCGACCATGGGCACGATTCGCTACCGAAATCAGGCGTGGTGCCACTCCGCGGTCAAGCAGAGTCAAGACGGAAAGCACACTCATGGTGCCGGCTCCCGCGATAAGGAAACGGGTTGAGTCTGTGCTCAAACGATCGCGAACTTGATCCAAGGCCGCAGTCACGATTGAGGGAGCGAAACAATCGATCTCGGTTTCTGCGTGGGCGCGTTTACCTGCTTTCAACGCCTTCTGCATCACCGCATTGAGCTCTGGGCCGATTGTGTCGTCGAGTTGTGAGCGCGTCAAAGCATCACGCAACTGACCTAAAATCTGACCTTCGCCAAGCACCATCGACTTCAAACCAGCAGCCAGCCGGAACACGTGTGCGATGGCATCATCTTCCAGCAGGATGTCTAGGTGGGCCCGCAGTTTGGCCACATCAATCGAACAATGGCGTGCCATCACATCAAGCACTCCGATGATTGCGCCACTGGCTTCTTCGGTCACGAGATAAACCTCGACGCGGTTGCACGTAGCCAGAGTTAGGCATTCGCGAACATGGTCAAGTTCGCTCAACTCTCGTGCTAATTCGCTCGCCTGATTGGCTGACAGTGTGACCCGTTCAAGTAGCTCGATCGGTGCATTCTGGTGCGAAACACTCAAAGCAACGATGCTCATGTCACGCCACCACCCTTCACCGAGGCTGCCTTGCGCTGTTCGTGGTAAGCGAGAATTTGCAGTTCAACGGCCACGTCAACCTGACGCACATCGACCCCAGCAGGCACCTGAATGAGCGTCGGAGCGAAGTTCAAAATGCTCGTGACGCCTGCCTCGACTAAACGGTCTGCAACGGACTGTGCCGCATCCGGTGGTGTCGCGATAATGCCAATCAGGATCCCGTTGTCTTTGATCAGTGTCGCCAAATTTTCGACAGAGTCGACGGTGATCGATCCAAGTTTTGTACCCACGAGCGCAGGGTCTTCGTCGACGACGGCGGCCACATGTATACCGCGATTCCCAAAACCTTGATACGCGGCAAGCGCTGACCCAAGATGTCCAGCACCGACGAGAATAACGTCCCAATTGTGGGTTTGACCGATGGTCTCGGCAATACGATCACGCAACTGCTGTACGTCGTATCCGACGCCGCGGGTACCGTAAGAACCAAGATGCGAAAGATCCTTTCGGATGTTTGCTGACGAGACACCCGCAGCGGTGGCCACATGTTCAGACGAACACGTGGTGACACCACGGTCTGCGAGCTCGCTCAGTGCCCTGAGGTACAGGGGTAGCCGGGCGACAGTGGCGTCGGGTATCTGTGCTCGACGTCGCGCTTGCGCGCCCTCGAGCGCGTCATTGCGAAGAAGGTTCACGGTGCTCCTGAGTTGATGCAGTGGATTTACTCGCCCCGAAATTGCGGCAAGCAAGCATCAACGCCAACACATTCTAAGAGTTGGTGAACCTGTTCACAAAATCGTGAACAAGACGTGAGATGATTCCGCCCTCGCTAAATGCCGAGCGCCTCGCGTAAACGAACGGGATTCACACCCCAATAGTCATGTTGCTCACCATCGACGAAGGTGACCGGAACATGGTCGGTAAACGCTTCAGCAAGCTCTGGGTTTTGATCGATATCGACCGTTATCCAAGAGCAGGATTCTGGTTCACACACCTCGATAACGATGCTCAACGCGACATCGCACAGGTGACAGTTTTCGCGAACATAAACCACCACTCGAGCATCGTTGGCGTGCGGAACATTGCTCATAGCGAGTTCGGTTCCGCATCGCGAGCTAGGTCACGCAAACGTCCTTTGGCTACCTTGCCGGTCGGCGAATGCGGTATTCCTGCCACAACCACGAATTTTCCCGGACGCTTAAATCGTGCAAGATTCTCGGCCGCGTAGCTAGTCGCTGCCTCGATAACAGCCTGCTCAGACGCTTCAGGATCACTCGGCACCAGGAACGCCACAATCGCTTCACCTGTGACGTCGTGCGGAACACCAATGACGGCAACCTGTTCGATACCCGGAACTTCCAAGAGAACTTCTTCGACCTCGCTCGGGTAAACACCAAATCCAGAAACAGTGAGCTTCTCGCCTTGTCGTTCGACAAGAAATAGTTCGCCGTTTTCGTCTTGGATGCCTAAGTCACCCGTAAACCACCAACCGTCAGAGCCTGGGCCGCCCGAACTGTGGGGCCAATAGCCACTAAAAACGTTGTTGCCGCGGACCCAAATTTGCGCCGGGTCTCCTGGCGTCGCCGGGCCGCCAAGTGCATCGCGCAATTCGATTTCTACGCCCGGGATGGGCGTGCCGACAGAACCCGGAACAGGACTGGTCTCTGGGTCGCGCTGTTGAACAAACGTCGTCGTAAGCACGGGCGCACATTCAGTGAGGCCATAGCCCTGTTCAACCGGGTGGCCCGATTTCTCCCGGAACTTTTCAGCCAATTCCGGTTCAAGTGTGGTGGCACCAGAAATAACGCGACGCACACTCCTCAACGATTCACGCAGGTTAGGCAAATCCACCCAGCGGCTGATGACTGCCGGAGCAACTGGCACCTCGGTGACTCCGTGTTCGACGATCTGATCGAGCACATAGCCCGGATCAAACGCATCAAGCAGCACCACAGTGGCACCAACTCTCACTGCATTACCGACGATGCTGTTTAAGCCATAGACGTGGAACATCGGCAACAGTCCCAACACCACGTCATCGGAGTTCAACGTGGGCGGATCAATATCTTGCAATTGGTCTACATTCGCGATGAGTGCCCGGTGGGAAAGCATGACGCCTCGCGGACGAGCCGTAGCACCAGATGTGAAGAGCACGACCGCGAGTAATTCTGGGTCCTTGGGCGCCAGCGGCTGTGAATCAACAGCTTTTTCAAGCAATTCACCAAAGCGAATTTCTCCTGTTTCTGCTGCTGCACGATGAACCACGATCGTGGCGTCACCGATATCAGCTTGGCGAACTTGGGTAATAGATTGCGAATCTGCTACGACGAGTTTGGGGGCGCTTTCTGCGATCATTCGAGTAAGTTCTCGCACGGTCGAACGCGGGTTAATCGGCACTGCAACCATGCCGCAACGCAGCACGCCGTAATAGGCGACCGCAAGATCAATACCGTTCGCCATCACGAGGGCAATACGCTGCCCTGCCGTCATCCCTCGTCCGAGCAAGGTCTGCGACACTCGGTCTGCCCACTGGTCAAACTCGGCCCACGTCACTTGCCGGCCACTTCTTGGCTCGATTAGGGCAATTCCGTCTGGGTTTTGCTGAGCAATAGTGGCCAAGTCGTCACTGACATTTAGTCTCACAGAGACGAGTCAACCACACTCAGCCCATGTGTCAACGCGTTACAGTTAAGGCCATGACTGGTGGCTCAAGTTCAGACCTTCCTCCAAACCTGCAAGCCCGCTCAATGTTGGCAGGTCAGGCAGCTGCGGCTGCGGCTGAAGTAGAACAAGCCCTGACGCTGCCGCCAGACCCAGAAACTGCCGCCTTTTTCGATGTTGACAACACGATCATGCAGGGCGCATCGATCTTCTTATTAGCTCGCGGCCTACACAAACGTAAGTTTTTTACCACTCGCGACATTCTCAAAGCGGGCTACCAGCAAGCCTATTTTCGCTTTGTGGGCGTTGAAGATCCCGATCACATTGAGAATGCGCGCAACTCTGCCTTGTCTTTTATTGCTGGACACACGGTTCGTGAACTTGAAGAGCTTGGCGAAGAAGTATTCGACGAGTACATGGCGGAAAAAATTTGGCCCGGTACTCGCGCCCTTGCTCAGTGGCACCTCGATCGCGGGCATCGCGTCTGGCTCATGACAGCCGCACCGGTCGAGATCGCCTCGGTGATTGCTCGCCGTTTGGGTCTGACCGGCGCCATGGGCACCGTCGCTGAACACGTTGACGGTGTTTACACGGGTCGGCTCGTAGGTGAAATGTTGCACGGGCCAAGCAAGGCCACGGCTGTTCAGGCCCTTGCTGAGCGTGAGGGCCTAGATCTGGATAAGTGTTATGCCTATTCCGATTCCAGCAATGACCTACCGATGCTATCTGCGGTGGGGAATCCTTGTGCAGTGAATCCCGACCCCGACCTACGAAACCATGCGCGCGCCAATGGTTGGCGCATTCGCGACTATCGCACTGGCCGCAAGGTTGCGCTCGCAGGTGCGAAGGGAGCAGTTGCGGCGGGTGCAGCTGCTGGTGCCTGGTATCTGGGCCGAGCCATCTGGAAACGCACCCGCTAACCCTGCTCAGCGATTCCCAAGATTTGGTCGGTTTGCCCCCTGATTTCAGCGAAATCGGGGAGCAAACCGACCAAATCTTGTGGGTTAGGAGAAGGGGTTTCCGCGCTCGACCAGCAAGCGGTAGAGCGTTTCTTGAATCGACTCGCGCACCTGGTCGGTGACATTGAACAGCAGCATCGGATCGTCGGCTGATTCAGGTGCATAAGCGTCGGTTCGCACGGGCTCACCAAATTCGATGATCCACTTGCTTGGCAGCGGAATGAGTCCGAGCGGTCCGAGCAGTGGAAAAAATGGAGTAATCGGCAAGTACGGGAACCCGAACAAGCGTGCAAGTGAAGGAATATTACCCACAAGTGGATAAATCTCTTCCGCACCCACAATTGACACCGGCACGATCGGCACTTGAGCACGCATCGCCGATGAAACGAAACCACCGCGACCAAAACGTTGAAGTTTGTAGCGTTCACTGAAGGGCTTACCGACTCCCTTGAAGCCCTCAGGCCAAACTGCGGCGAGTTCACCCGAGGTGAGGAGCCGTTCTGCGTCTTGCGCGCAAGCAAGAGTCGCACCCGATTTGCGAGCGAGTTCGCCCACGACAGGAAGTTTGAAAACGAGGTCGGCACCCAACGCTCGCATATTGCGGCCAGTGTATTTGTGGACGGCATAGCCGGTAACCAGACCATCCACGGGGATGGTTCCCGAGTGGTTGGCGACCAGGAGTGCGCCTCCATCAGTGGGAATATTCTCGATACCTCGCACTTCGAGGCGGAACCATTTTTCGGCGATCGGCCCGACGGCTG
>JBEBSZ010000028.1:0-26295 GCA_040394025.1 Aeromicrobium sp. | reverse complement strand
CGTTCGACCTGAAGCTCACGTACTTCGATCGCGTGGTTCACACTTTTATTCTTGCACTTTTCCGGCCACATGCCCTCGTGTTGACGGATGTGGCACCGGGGCAGGTGTGGAACCTACTGGCGTTCGAGGACACCGACCTTATTGCCGTCTTTGTCAAATATTGTGAGGGTGTCGCCATCGACTTCAGCGGTCTCCAAAGCGGAGAGCCAAGTGTCGACATCCGGACATGCGATCAAAGTCGTAGCCATTGCACCGAAGGTGACCGTGGCTTCTTCGACTGTCCAGGTGCCAGAGAGTTGATTGCACCCGTCGCTGCCTCTGACTTCGCCGTCGTCGGTGAGAGCGAGGTGTGGTGTTTCACGTACTTGTTTGCCCCACTCACCCACAGGTTCAGGTTCAGGTTCCGCTTCTGCCGCACATGCTGAGAGAGCCAAGGCGAATAGACCAGCAATGCAGCTGACGATGAGTGCTTTTTTGAGCCGAGGAAGTACGACTGACATCAGGAGACTCCTTTTAAACGGGTTGGCGTACGACTTTCCAGTTACTGCTTCTCACCTAGGAACAACGGCTGAAGCGATCATTCGCTCGCGTTCCTGTCACTGTAAGTGGTTGTAACACGTTACGAGAGTACAAATGTGAGGTCACTTATCTAAATAACAACATTTGTGGCTTACGCCTACCAATTAGCTAGGCGTGAGCCACAATTCGAGCGGTCTCGTGGGAATCGTGGGGTGGGATCGTCAAATGGGAGCGGCCGTGATCGGGCGGTTAAGGGCTGAGGCTCGTCGCGTAGGCTTATCCCCGTGACGCTGGATACCGTTGAGCTCGCCGCAGATAACCCAGACCGCGAGCAGCCTTGGGCTGATTTAGGTCTTAAAGAAGACGAATATCAAGAGATTCGAAATATTCTCGGTCGCCGTCCCACGAGCGCCGAACTCGCGATGTATTCGGTGATGTGGAGTGAACATTGCTCCTATAAGTCGAGCAAAGTACATCTCAAGAAGTTTGGTGACCTCTCACAAGACACTCCTTTAGGCAAAACGCTCGCCGGAATTGGTGAGAATGCCGGTGTTATTGACGTCGGCGAGGGATATGCGGTGACGTTTAAAGTCGAGTCTCACAACCACCCGACCTATATCGAGCCCTATCAAGGCGCGGCCACCGGTATCGGCGGTATCGTGCGTGACATTCTCGCGATGGGTGCTCGCCCGGTCGCGGTGATGGATCCACTGCGATTTGGCCCCCTTGATGACCCAGATACCAAGCGCGTTTTACCTGGTGCCGTGGCCGGTATTGGTGGCTACGGAAACTGCTTGGGCCTGCCAAATATTGGTGGCGAAGTCGTTTTTGATGAGACTTACGCCGGGAATCCGCTCGTGAATGCTCTGTGTGTTGGTGTCTTGCGCCATGAAGACTTGCATCTTGCTCACGCGAGTGGTGTGGGGAACAAAGTCGTGCTTTACGGTGCTCGCACGGGTGGCGATGGCATCGGTGGCGTCAGTGTGCTCGCTTCGGAAACTTTCGACGCTGATGGCCCAGCGAAGCGCCCCGCCGTGCAGGTGGGCGATCCCTTCATGGAGAAACTGCTGATCGAATGCACCTTGGAACTTTTTGCTAACGAGGTCGTGAGCGGTATCCAGGATCTCGGCGGTGGCGGGTTGTCATGTGCGACTAGTGAACTTGCAAGTGCTGGTGATGGCGGTATGCACGTCGACCTCGAACTTGTCCCCTTGCGTGACTCGACGCTCTCCCCAGAGGAAATCCTCATGAGCGAGAGTCAAGAACGCATGATGGCGGTCGTCGAACCGCAACATCTCGACGAGTTCATGGCGATCTGTAAAAAGTGGGATGTCGAGGCTGTCGCCATTGGTGAAGTCACCGATGGCGAAAGGCTAATCATTGACTGGCACGGTGAGACGATCCTTGATGTGCCTCCACGTTCGGTGGCGCACGATGGTCCGGTCTATCACCGTCCCTACGCGCGTCCAGCGAGTCAAGACGCTTTGCAGGCTGACCGGGCAGAAGACTTGCCGCGGCCAGTTAACGGTGAAGAGCTGGCCGAGCAAGTCCGCCTCGTCGTGACCAGCCCGAATATGGCAGACAAATCGTGGGTTACAAATCAATACGACCGGTACGTCTTGGGTAACACTGTGCTTTCCCAGCCGGAAGATTCGGGAATGATCCGTATCGATACTACGAGCAATCGTGGCGTAGCCGTTTCCACTGACTGCAATGGCCGATTTACGCTACTCGATCCGTATGCGGGTGCCCAGTTGGCGTTGGCTGAGTCGTACCGCAATGTCGGGGTGACGGGTGCGCTGCCGTTAGCGATTTCGGACTGCCTCAACTTTGGTTCTCCCGAAGACCCTGACGTGATGTGGCAGTTTGAGCGCGCTACGAGCGGCCTCAAGGATGCTTGCGAAGTGCTGGGCATTCCTGTCACCGGCGGTAACGTGTCCTTCTACAACCAGACTGGCGATACAGCTATATTGCCGACGCCAGTCGTGGGTGTCTTGGGTGTTATCAACGATGTGCACGACCGAATCAAACAAGGATTTGTTTCTGAGGGTGCGCACATTCTCCTGCTCGGCGAAACTCGTGAAGAGCTTTCTGGTTCGACCTGGGCCCACGTGGTTCACGGGCATCTAGGTGGCCTGCCGCCGAAGGTGGACCTCGAAGCAGAACGCAATCTTGCCAATCTCATGGTCGCTGCAGCTGAGAAGGGTCTGGTCGAGTCGGCACATGACCTTTCTGACGGCGGTTTGGTTCAAGCTCTTGCTGAGTCGAGTTTCCATGGCTCGGTCGGTGTGACAGTTGACCTTGAAAATCCATTCATCGATTTGTTTAGCGAGTCGGCTGCTCGAGCGATTGTGGCGATTCGCCCGGAAGATCACGAGGCGTTTGTTGACTTGGCTGAATCGTTTGACGTGAGCTTGGCCACCATCGGAACGACCGGTGGTAGTTCTTTAGTTGTTAAGGGTCAGTTTGATCTTGATTTGGCTGAGTTGAAGCAGGCTTGGCAGTCGACGTTGCCTGACGTTTTGGGTCACATTCTCTGAAAAATTATCGGCTAGTTACTTAGGACTAGTCTGTTACTGATGTTACTCATGTGACTGGAGTGACAGAAGTTTCGAGCGCGGGACTGATTTTCTTAGTCATTACGGACTATTTCGAATCATCAGGCTAGGAATTGATGCTAAGCGCCTCTACGCTTAGTTAACCGACCCTAAGACTCTGGATTTGTGATGACTGAACCCCTAGACGCTCGCTTGCGTGACGATGAAGCACTCGCTGAGATTGACCTGGCGAGCCGCCTCATGATCGCTGCGTCTGGTGCAGCCGAAAAGTTATCGCAGGAAGAGGTTGACGAACTTCTAGGCGTCGGTTCAGGGTCCCGTTCTTAAGAGCGTTACCATTGGAACGACCTGTTCCACCCGTTGAGGGAGAGTACGCTCGTGCGGTTCAAAATCCGCCCAGTTGAGGCTTCGTTTTATGACCTTTTCACAGAAGCAGCCAACCACCTTGTGCACGGCGCTGACTTGGTCGCACGATTGCTTGACTCGGACAATGATGCTCAAGAACTCGTGAAGCAAATGCATGCCGCCGAGCATGCTGCTGATGAGACAACCCATTCGATTATCAAGTTGGTGAACAGTACGTTCATCACACCGTTTGATCGGGAAGATATTTACGATCTCGCCAGCGGTCTCGACGACATAATGGATTACATGGACGAAGTCGTTGACTGTGCTGTGCTGTATGGCGTCGATGAGTTCCCAGAACATTTCGCAGGTCAAGTTGAGATCCTTCAAAAGGCCGCCAAACTCACGGCCGAAGCGATGCCACGCCTGCGCACAATGAAGGATCTGCGTGATTATTGGATCGAGATCAACCGACTTGAAAACGAGGGCGATCGTAACCACCGTCGGATCTTGGCGGATCTTTTCAACGGAAACTACAAAGCCATTCAGGTCTTGAAACTCAAAGACATTGTCGAGTCAGTCGAAGACGCCATTGATGGATTCGAGACTGTGGCCAACACGATCGAGCAGATCGCAGTCAAGGAGTCCTGAGTGACGCTGACCATGGCCATGGTGATCACGGTTGTGATCATCGCGCTGGTGTTCGACTACACCAATGGCTTCCATGACGCAGCCAACGCGATCGCGACTTCGGTATCGACGCGGGCATTGACACCACGTGCAGCGCTCCTGATGGCAGCGGTGTTGAACTTTGTGGGTGCTTGGTTGGGCGTCGGTGTTGCTAAGACAATCCAAGGCATTATCGATATCGAAAGCGCGGGTCTAGAAACGCCGACTGAGAAGGCTCACGCGCTGACTATCGTGTTGGCAGCGCTTATCGGAGCGATCACGTGGAACCTCATCACGTGGTATTTCGGCATTCCCTCGTCCTCATCGCACGCGCTCATTGGTGGCATTGTCGGCGCTGGTGTTGCTTCGGCGACCACAGTGAAGTGGGAAACTTTAGTAGAAAAAGTAGCCATCCCGATGGTGCTTTCACCAGCCTTAGGCTTTTTCTTGTCCTTCGGTCTGATGACGGCCATTATGTGGGTTTTCCGTAAAGCACGCCCGGCCCCACTCAACCGAAACTTCCGTTATGCGCAGACCATTTCGGCTGCCGGTATGGCACTCGGTCACGGACTGCAAGATGCCCAGAAGACGATGGGTATCATCGTTCTCGCTTTGATGGCCGGTGGCTTGCATGACGGTAAAGACGTGCCAATGTGGGTCATCGTTGCAGCGGCTACGGCGATTGCGCTTGGTACCTATTCAGGCGGTTGGCGGATTATGCGCACGCTCGGTCGCCGCATTATTGAGCTTGATCCGCCCAAAGGTTTCGCGGCCGAAGCCACCGCTGCGACAGTGCTTTATGTGATGGCGATGGGACTGCATGCACCCGTATCGACAACGCACACCATCACGAGCGCAATCATGGGTGCAGGAGCGACTAAACGGTTTAGCGCTGTGCGCTGGGGAGTGGCTAAAGGTATCGTCGTAGCTTGGGTCATCACGATTCCAGCAGCGGCGCTCGTTGCGGCCATCTTCTACTTCATTGCGCGGATCTTCTTGCCCTAATCGCTTGAGCCTTCAGCCGAAACGGCCTTGGATATAAGCTTCGGTCGCCGACTCGCTTGGGTTTGAGAACACCAGTTCTGTAGGGCCGTGTTCAATGAGGCGACCGGGCTGACCTACGCCGCTGAGGTTGAAAAAAGCAGTTCGGTCTGAAACGCGTGCCGCCTGTTGCATATTGTGCGTCACGATGGCGATCGTGTAATCGGTCTTGAGCTCATGGATTAAGTCTTCGATCACACTGGTCGAGATTGGATCGAGTGCAGAACAAGGCTCGTCCATGAGTAAGACATCTGGCTCGACAGCGATAGCGCGAGCAATACACAGTCGTTGCTGTTGGCCGCCGGATAATCCGCCACCGGGCCGATTGAGTCGGTCCTTGACCTCATTCCACAATCCAGCACGCGACAACGACTTCTCGATGATGTCATCGGCAGTCGATTTCTTCATACGCTTGCTGTTGAGGCGAGGACCCGCGAGCACGTTCTGCGCAATTGACATCGTTGGGAAGGGATTTGGCCGCTGAAACACCATGCCAATTTGGCGGCGCACGTCAACCGGGTCGACGGTGTTTGCGTAAAGGTCCTGGCCGTTTGCTACGACCTTTCCTTCGACCCTTGCACCCTTGATCTCTTCATGCATGCGATTGAGCGACCGCAGGAACGTGGATTTTCCGCAGCCAGATGGCCCGATGAACGCTGTCACGGAACGGGCAGGAATCGAGATGTTGACGTTTTCGACAGCGAGGAAATCGCCGTAGTAGATGTTCAAGTCTGAAACATCAATGTGGTGAGCCATGATCTTCCTTAATTGGGTGATTACCGCTGCTTCGCGGGTGAGAATAAGAACGAAATGGTGCGAGCGAGAAGGTTGAGCAGCATCACGATGATCAACAGGGTGAGTGCTGCGCCCCAGGCGCGATCGATGCTGGGTTCGGCCGGTACACCGGGGTTCATCATGGCTGAGTAGGTGAATACCGGCAGAGTTGCCATGCGCCCCTCTAGCGCGTTGGTGTTTACCGAATCGGTCATACCCGCGATGATCAGTAGCGGTGCGGTTTCACCGATGACTCGAGCGATCGCAAGCGTTACGCCAGTAACAATGCCCGCAAGCGCTGTCGGTAACACGACTTTCACAATGGTGCGCCAACGAGAGACTCCCAAAGCCCACGATGCTTCTCGCAGTTCATGCGGTACGAGCTTGAGCATCTCTTCACTCGACCGAATAACGACGGGGATCATCAACACAGACAAAGCCACAGAACCGCCGATCCCCATTCGGACACCCTCGCCGAAAAACAGCACGAACAGGGCGTAAGCGAAGAGGCCAGCCACGATTGACGGGATGCCGGTCATCACGTCGGTGAGGAAGCGCAGGCCGCGAGCTGTTGGTCCGTCGTTTGAGTACTCGATGAGATATATCGCGGCAAACAAACCGATTGGAACCGAGATCAAGGTCGCGTAACCGGTGATGATGAGCGTGCCGGTGATAGCGTGCTGGATACCGCCGCCCTCACCTACGACATTGCGCATCGAACTCGTGAAAAACTCGGCCGACAGCACTGGAACACCCTTGGTGATCACGGTTGCCAAGATGCTGATGAGCGGGATGATCGCTACCGAAAACGCAGTTAAAACCAATAACGTGACGAAACGGTCTGTGGCTTTGCGCCGTCCCTCGACGAGCCACGAGAGCAACGGAATGCTCAATGCAATCAGCCACGCGAGTCCGAATCCGCGTGCCCCTCCTACGTCAGACACGAATCCGGTGATGAGGGCCAATCCAGCCAAAGACCACACGATAGTCACAAGGCCTTGGGGCAGTGGCTTTCGTTGTTTGAAGCCGCCAAGATTGGCGGGCTGGGGTGCTTTGGCGTCAGGCCGCTCAAGCATGAGCGTCATGAGTTCACTCCTTTAGCTTTCGTGGGGCCAGTAACAAGGAGGCGGGCTAGGAAGTTCACAGCGAAGGTGATGACGAAGAGCACGAGACCAGTCGCAATGAGTGCATTGACGGTCAGGCCGCTGGCTTCGTTGAAACTCAAAGCGATGTTTGCGGCAATCGTCGACGGGTTGGTGGAGCTGATCAGGTTGAGCGAGATAACACCTGAAGCCGACAGCACCATTGCGACAGCCATTGTTTCGCCCAGCGCACGACCAAGGGCAAGCATCGCTGAGGAAACGATTCCGGAGCGTGCGTGCGGGAATACGCTGAGTCGAACCATCTCCCAGCGGGTGGCTCCCAAGGCAAGTGCGGCTTCTTCGTTGAGGCGGGGCGTTTGTAAGAACACTTCACGACACAATGCCGTCATGATCGGCAGCACCATAATTGCGAGCACGAGGGCGGCGGTTAGCATCGTGCGTCCGGTTGATGAAGCTGGCCCGGCAAAGAATGGCAGGAAACCGAGATTTTCTTCAAGCCACACGAAAGGCGCCTGTAGAGCTGGAGCCAGCGTCATCATGCCCCAAGCACCAAAGACCACGCTGGGCACCGCCGCGAGCAGGTCGATGATGTAGCCGATAGGACCGGCAAAACTTCGGGGGGCATAGTGGCTAATAAACAGTGCCACTCCGACCGCGATGGGAGTGGCAATAACCAGAGCGAGTGCAGCGGCCCACAGGGTGCCGAAAATGAGCGGAATAACGAAGTTAAGAAAGCTGGTTCCGTGTTTGACTTCGTCAGGCGAGGCCGTGATCCCGGGGATTCCGCGAGCGGTGAGGAAGATGGTAACCGCGGCAAGTGTCACGAGAATGACCACCGCCGCAGTCTGTGCCAAGCCACGAAAAATCGTGTCTCCGGGCTTTTGTATCGTCTTGCTCACTCTTGTCCCTCATCACTCTCGGGTCTGGCTCTCATGACCTCGTCGAAGAACTGGCTTCGACGAGACCAGAAGGGTCAGCTACCGATTGTGTCGATCGCTTCCTTCACGGTTGCAGCGAAGCTCGACGAGAGTGGTGCGGAGCCAGCTGATTCGGCAGCCGAAGCTTGGCCTTCTTCGCTGGCAACCCAGGTCAACCAGGACTTGACCAGTTCTTGCTCAGCCGCATCTTCGTACTGCTGGCAAGCGATCTGATAGGAGACCATGACGACTGGGTACACGCCTGATGCAGTTGTGGTGCGATCAATATTGAGGGCGATATCAGTGTCGCTGCGGCCTGCAACGCGCTCGGCTGTGTCGAGTACCTGAGCTGCTGCGTCTGGAGTTGGCTTGACAAACTCGTTGCCGACCTTGACCGCAACCGTGGCTAGACCGTCAGCTTGGCTCGCATCTGCGTAGCCGATCGTGCCGGACCCGCTTTTGACTGCAGAAACCACACCCGATGTGCCATTTGCTGCTTCGCCGCCAGTTGTGGGCCAAGTTTCGACAACTCCACCTGACCAGGTGCCACCTGAAGTAGCGGTTAGGTAATCAGTGAAGTTCTTGGTTGTTCCCGAGTCATCTCCGCGGTGAACTGGAGTGATCTTGCGGTCGGGCAGCGTTGCGTCCGGGTTCAGAGCGACGATGGCCGGATCGTTCCATGTGGTGATCTTGCCTTCGAAGATAGAACCGATGGTGGCTGGATCGAGATTTAGCTCGCTGACGCCATCGAGATTGAAGATGATGGCAATTGGGCTGACATACACCGGGACGCTGATGATGTCGCTGGCGCAACGTTCTGCTGCCGCGTCGAGTTCGTCGTCTCCGAGGAATGCGTCAGAACCAGCAAAGGAGATGCCCCCTGCGATGAACTGTTCACGTCCGCCACCCGAACCGATGGGATCATAGTTGACTGTGACAGCTTCGTTTGACTGCTGGAAGCCTTGACGCCATGCAGTGATGGCTGACTCTTGCGAACTGGCTCCGGCGCCGTTGAGCGTTCCGCTCAGGCCGCCGTCGTTTGATTCGGAGTCGTTTTCCGACGTTCCGCACGCGGCAGTGCCGAAAAGGAGAAGGGCGCCGGCCGAGCCTGCGACCAAGGCACGCAAGGATTTGCGATTCACGTGGTTACCTCTCTAGGTGTCTTCGGTGACTCGGCGAATTGCCGCGTCTTCGATGACGTTAAGAGACGTAAGTGACGAGGAATCTGATCCCGGGTTAACGGAGAGTGAACACTTCTCAAACCTTCGTAAATGCCCGTTTTCTGAGATGCGAAATCAGCAAAAAGTGGTTAGCGCAAAGGGAATCAATCGAGGCTAATCTATGACTTTCTCGTAAAGGACATCGCGTTTGGCTTCGGTGAAACCAAGACCTTCATAGACGCTGAGGGCCAGATTGTTCTTGCTTTCCACATAGAGGTCTATGGCTGAAACGCCTGCATCCCACAGATAGTTGAGTCCGTGGCCAGTTAACGCAGTGCCAATTCCCATTCCGTGAGCTTCGGGATGAACCCCAACGACATAAACTTCGCCAATTGAGTCTTCGATCTTGGTCCAGTGGAAACCGACGACTTGGCCGGACTTCTCGGCGACAAAAAGACCCTCGGGTCGAAACCATGACTGTTGGCGACGTGAGTCAAAATCAGCGAGATCCATTGCTCCCTGTTCGGGATGGTCACTAAATGCAAGCCGATTGATGTCAAGAATTGCCAGAACATCCGTTTCGTCGAAGGGCCGGATCTGAACGCCTTTGATGGGGGTGCCTCCATATTGCTGGCGTTTGACGAGTTGCATTTTGAGTAGTGTTCTGGTTGCAAGCAATCCAGCGTTTTCGGCCAGTTTTTGTGCCCCGGGTAGATCGCCATGCGCCCAGAAACGGCGTTCACCTAAATCGAGCAATTCAGCGAGCAAAGCACCTCCTCGACCTTGCCTACGGTATCGGGGATGCACCATAAACTCCGCGGGAGCATCACCAACCGCTACGGCGGCAAGAACCTCGTCAAAGATTGACACTCGGAGCTGATCGCTTTGCTGAAGTGCAATCGTGGTGGCTTCATTAATTGGTGCCACACCATCGTGATTTGCAACCAATTCTGCGAGCGATAGCATTCGTCATTCCTTTGGCTTGGTTGCTTTGAGTCTAGTCAGTTGGTGCTGAATGTGAACTATCTCTGTGACTAGTGAGTTGCCCCTGCCGTCGTCTTGGCATGATGGATTGGTTAGAAGTTTTAGGTTGTGTGAAAATTTGGCATCTTTCGTCCGACTTCCTGCGTATGGTTAGCGGAATCGGGCAGACTGGCTAGGCAGAGTTGAGGAGTGGTTTGTGAGTTCCGAACATCGCTACGCCGTCGTCGTTGCCGGAGGCAGCGGAACCCGGTTATGGCCGATGAGCCGGACTGCACTGCCGAAGCAGATGCAGGGGCTGATGAGTGATCAAACGCTGATCGTTGAGACGATTCAGCGGCTCGAAGGCGTCTTGGATGCCGGTCATATCCTTGTGTCGACTACTCAAAACTATGCCGGTCCGATGAAGGAAATGCTCCCGCAGATCCCCGAGGAGAACTTCATCGTTGAACCAGTGGCGCGAGGCACTGCGGCTGCATTTGCCCTGTTTACCTCGGTGATCCACGACCGCGATCCCAACGCACTGATATTCACGCTCGCATCTGATCACGCGATTACGGAAGTCGATAAATTCCAGGCTTCAGTACGTAAGGCTTTTGAGCATATTGAGCGTTATCGCGATCGGCTCGCTTTTATCGGGATCACGCCCACTCGCCCCGACACCGGTTTGGGGTACATCAAGGTTCGTGGCCAGAGTGAGTCCCCAGGAATCTTGCTGGCAGAGAAATTTGTCGAAAAGCCGAGTCTCGAAGTGGCTACGGGATACGTGGAGTCCGGTGAATACGTGTGGAACTCGGGCTACTACTGTTTTGCGGCTGCGACCCTGCTGAAGGCCTACGAGGAAGCCGATCCGCGTCTCGTGGAGTCCGCGCAGGCCTATTTGCAGTCGGGCGATCCAGCGGATTTCGAAGACGCACCAGAAAAGGTACACGAAATCGAAATCATCGATGCTGGTCGTTATCCCCTAGTCGTCGTTCCAGCCGATTTCCGTTGGAGCGACATCGGTAACTGGCAAGCCTTGCACCGCGCGCTAGCTGAAGTACATGGCAGTGATCTGGTGCATTCACGTCCCGACCAGCAGATTGCGATCGATTCCCAAAACTGCTTGGTTTACTCTTCTGACGATCGAGTGATTGTGTCGGCTGGTTTAGATAACATCGCTATCGTTTCCACCCCCGACGTTGTTTTTGTCGTTGACATGGACCGCTTGGATTCCATGCCCGAAGTGCGTCGCGTCCTCAAAGAAAGAAATTTGGAAGGTCTTTTGTGACTAACACCCTCTTGCCCGCCGCTGATCTGCTCACGAAGTTCAGAGAGTCGGGTGACCGGATTGTCCACATCATTGCGATTGCAACAAAACCGGACATCATCAAACAAGCACCGGTTTACAAAGAACTGGAGTCGCGTGGCGCTAATGTGCTGGTGTGCCACACGGGCCAGCATTATGACGACAATTATTCGGGCGCGATGCTTGAAGAGTTCGGTTTAGAAATTCATGCGCACCTCGCAATTAGCGGGCCGTTAGCCACAAAGACAGCTCAAATCATTGAACGTTTCAGTCAAGTGATTGAGGTGGTGCGCGAGGCAGGATTGACGCCGGTGCCATACGTCCACGGCGACACCCTCACCTGTATGGCGGTCAGTGTCAGTTCTTATCTGAACCGGGTCGCTTGCGTGCATGTTGAGGCTGGCATCCGAACAATGACTCCAAAGGCTGACGTGTACCGCACGTTCTTCGCCGACCATTCTGCCGGGCGCTTTGATTGGGATGAATATCTTAAAGCGATGCAGACCCAAGACACGTACGAATTAGGCAGCAGGGAGCCCTTCCCCGAACAGTTCAACACGCGTGTTGCGGAAGCCGGTACTGGATTCCATGCTGCCCCAGTGGAGCTTGTCCGAGGTTTCTTGTTGTCTGAAGGCTTTCCGCCAGAAACGATCGAGGTGGTCGGCAATTCGGTCGTCGATGCAACACGTGCTGCAGTAGCCGATGCCGAGAAGGCGACCATTTTCGAGAGATATCCGCAACTTGAATCCGGAGCATTCATTCGCTACTGCGTACATCGTAGGGAAAACACCGAATCGGCGAAACGTTTTGCTGTGCTGTTTGAGGCCATGGAGCTGTTGGTGCGACGGGGTGAGTCGGTGCTGCTCATCTCATTGTTTGGCACCGAAGCAGCGATCGACGAACATGGATTTCGTGATCGGTTGAATGCATTGGTGGCAGAATTTCCCGAGACGTTCATTTACTCGCAGGTCTGGCCGAACTATCGAGATGTCATTGCTGCGATGCTCAAATGCAGTGTGGTCGCCACTGATTCGGGAAGTATGCAAGAAGAAATGAACGTGTTAGGTGTTCCTTGTGTGACCCTGCGCTTCGGTACTGACCGCGGCGAATCGCTACTCGCTGGAGGCAATGTTCTTGCGCCGCCGGTGACTAAAGAATTCGTGGCCGACGTGATTCAATTCGCTCGGCACGAGGCGAGTTTGCGTGATGTTGGCAATATCTATGGCGAGACAGCGAGCCAGTCACTTGTCGATGAGGTATTCAAGCGCCTCGACCAAAACTGGGGTGTGTATGTCACTGAGGAGAAGCGGCTCGGTCTGGACTGACGGAGCTGTCGCTCGTCACGAATCGGTATCCGACGTTTCGCACGGTGCCGATGAGGTTTTCTTGCTCGATGCCAAGTTTTGCGCGCAGTCGACGCACATGGACATCGACGGTCCTCGTGCCACCGAAATAGTCATAGCCCCACACTTCATGTAACAGTTGCTGGCGCGTGAAGACTCGGCCGGGATGCTGGGCAAGGAACTTGAGTAACTCGAACTCTTTGTAGGTCAGATCTAGTAGTCGATCGTGAATCTTGGCTGTGTATGCCGCATCATCGATCACAAGACCACTATTCGCGATGAGTTTTTCTGTGCCTGTGTCGTCCTCGAACGCACGCCGTGTGATTGACAAGCGCAGCCGAGCTTCGACCTCGGCAGGGGACGCGGTGCTGAGAAGTACATCGTCGAAGCCCCAGTCAGCGCCGACCACAGTGAGTCCGCCTTCGGTGACGACTAAAACGATTGGTACGGATGTGCCGGTGGTTTCGAGCAACCGTGTGAACGAACGGACGTGCGCAAGGTCTTGGCGGCCATCGATGAGCAGCGCATCGCATTGCGGTGTATCGATGAGGATGTCAGCGCTGGTAGGCAGAATCTTGATCTGATGGTGCAAAAGACCTAGGGCTGGGAGTATTTCGATGGAGGACTGTGCAGTTTGTGTCAACAGTAAAAGGTGTGCCATGCTCGCCTCCTTAATGTGGCCCTAAGACAGGTAAAGGCCCGGATGACAGGTCGTCATCGAGGCCTCATTGCTGGATAAAGCATACTTCATGGTGGAGCACTTTCATTCAGAACATGTTTAAACGGCAGGTGCAAAAGGAGGCGCAGTGATGTTCGAGTACGTCATCTTGGGTGCTGCCGTAGCGTTAGCAATCGTGATTGCGCTGGTGTCTCGGTGGCGTAACGGGCGTTTCTCGGTCGGTCAAGCTGTTGAACGCACACCTGTCTTTGATCTGGCGGCGGTCGGCGGCGAACGTGGAGACCGGGCCACCTTGGTTCAGTTTTCTTCGGCCTTTTGTGCTCCTTGCCGTGCTACACGCGTGGTCTTGGGGCAAGTTGTGGACTTGGTGCCGGGCGTGACAACGGTGGAAGTTGATGCTGAGTCTCATTTGGATCTCGTGAGAGAACATCACATTTTACGCACGCCGACCGTTTTAATTTTAGATGAGAATGGCTCGATTATTAGTCGAGCTTCAGGTGCGCCAACGAAAGAAAATGTGTTGGCAACACTGGCCGCGCATCTCCCAAATCTTGAATAATGAAACTATGTCTCATATTTTGAGAAGCGATTGTGGTAAACATATGACCGTCCCCTATGGTGGAGCCATGTTCACCACAACGCATCTCACGCGTCGACGCGCAGTCGATAACTGCCGCACGCGTTCTGCCTTGTGTTGCATGTGCTGATTGACCCTCCCCTCCTGTCCCTCAGTACAACGTTCTTTTGGTGAAACCCATGTCTAGTAACAACCCCTCTGTAGATCCGCGCGGCCTGCGCTTTGGTGCGGCACTCACGAGTATTGTGCTCGCGGCCGTCATTCTCGCGCCAAGCGGACTCAAAGAAATACTGCTCCTTCTAGCCGTAGTTGCCTTCGTGATAGGTGCTGTATTCGGGCCAGCAGCCACCCCACAAGCCAAGCTATTCGCGACGTTCGTGCGCCCACGGTTGGCTGCCGCTAGCGAACTTGAAGATGCACGCCCACCACAGTTTGCCCAAGCCGTTGGCCTAGCATTCACCGCTCCGGCTGTAATCCTGTTCTTCGCCGGATTCTCTGGACCGGCGCTCGTGCTCGTTGGCTTCGCATTGGCAGCGGCACTCCTCAATGCAGCTACGGGCTTCTGCCTTGGCTGCGAGATGTACCTGACGACCCGTCGTTTAGCGAAGCAATTCGTCTAAGAAAACTACACAACAAAACCCCAGGCTTGGGGCTGCCATCGCCTGAAAAATGAAAGGAAATACCCATGAGCCGCGAAACCGCACTCGTCACCGCTGATTGGGTCGAGGAAAACCTCGATAACCCAAGTGTCGTCATTATCGAGGTCGACGAAGACACCGAGGCCTACGACAAGGGCCACATCCGTGGTGCTATCAAACTTGATTGGAGAACCGATCTTCAAGACGGTGTCCGCCACGACTTCATCAATCAGGAGCGTTTGTCCGCGCTTCTTTCTTCGCGAGGCGTATCGAACGACGACACGATCGTGCTCTACGGCGGCAACAACAACTGGTTTGCTGCCTATGCATATTGGTACCTCCGCTACTACGGTCACCAGGATCTTCGTCTGCTCGACGGTGGCCGCAAGAAGTGGGAACTCGACAGTCGTGAACTGACTGACGAGCTTCCAGACCGCCCAGCCACGAACTACGTAGCCCAGACTCCAGATGAGTCGATCCGTGCCTACCGCGACGAGGTCATCGAAGCAATCGGTGTGCAGAACCTCATTGATGTGCGTAGCCCAGACGAGTTTGCGGGCCGTCTCTTGGCTCCCGCTCACTTGCCTCAGGAAGCTGCACAGATCGGTGGGCATGTGCCAACGGCTGGAAACGTCCCGTGGAGCAAGGCGGCAAACGATGATGGCACGTTCAAGTCGGATGACGAACTGGCCACGTTATATGCCGAAGTTGGCTTCGACGAGAACAAAGACACTATCGCTTACTGCCGCATCGGCGAGCGTTCCTCGCACACGTGGTTCGTCCTCAGCGAAATTTTGGGTCGCAAGAACGTCAAGAACTACGACGGTTCGTGGAGTGAGTACGGCTCGCTGCGCGGTGTTCCCGTGGCCCTCGGCGACGAGCCAGGGGAGGCCTGAGCTATGTGCGGAGCAACTCGTGGAGGACCGAGCCTTGAAGGCATCGATATCTCAAAGCAGGCTGTGATCCAAGGCATTGTCTTGCGTGACGACGAGCCGGTGTCGAACGCTTATGTTCGGCTGCTGGATCGAAGCGGAGAGTTTACAGCCGAGGTACCGACTTCAGCTACCGGTCAGTTCCGATTCTTTGCAGCTCCCGGCACGTGGACATTGCGTACGCTCGCGCCACGTACCGAGAGTATCGACAAAACCGTTGTGACCGACTTTGGTCTGGTTGCTGATGTTGCGGTAACAGTCTGAATTAATTCGTAGCGAAACCCTCAGACATCGTTGATGTGCTCAGCGAGTCTGGGGGTTTTGTTTCGGTTGGAGACGAGCAACGAATGATCTGGCCCGAGGCTAGCCAATAAAAGACGGACGACTGGTGGAATGTGTTGTGAGCGGATTAGCGAATCGACGCAGCTTCATCAAGAGTGTCGTCTGGGTACTTCGCTAGGTAGTCAGTCATCGTGCCATCGTTGAGCGCCGTGAAAAGCTCTTCAGCCTTTGCCTCGTCGATTCTTACGATGCTTCCCCAGACTGGAATTGTCTCGGTGCCAGCGACCGGCGTTGTCATAAAGGCGACGTCAGCCGTCTCAATGCCCTTAAGCGAAATCCCAAGTTTGGCAATTGAGGTGGTGGACCAACCTTGATCAACAGTGAGGTTTTTGGTGAGTGCTTTCACCATTTTGTTGAGTCTGACAGGATTTGAGGTCACATCTGAATCCAACATCTTGCCAATGAGCGAACGCATGAAATTCTGCTGCCGTTTAATGCGGTCAAAGTCGCCGCCGACGAGTCCGTAGCGAGTTCGCACATATGCGAGTGCATCCTTGCCCTCGAGCAGGTGTTCACCGGCCTCCCACGTCACGTCTTGCTTCGGATCATGGAATGTTTTGGGAATCGTGACCGGAACCCCACCGACTGCCGCCGACAGGTCTTTGAAACCGTCCCAGTCGATGATTGCCATGTGGTTCATCTTGAGGCCGGTCAGGTTTTCGACCGTCGAAACTGTGCCGAGAGGCCCGTAACTACTGAATGCTGCATTGATCTTTTCGGAATGATCAGTTTCACCCTGTGCGTTATAGATCGGCACAAAACTGTCGCGTGGGATCGAGACGACGTAAACGGTCGAGCGAGCAGCCGGTACGTGAATAACCATAAGAGTGTCGCTGCGGTACTTACCTACTGGCCAGTTTGGTGCGCTGGCGTCTTCCGCGAGAGTGGTCTTTTTTGATTGGCCTGCCTGAACTTCGCCCTTGTCCGAACCGATCAGCAAAATATTGAGGGCTTTGCCGTCATCTGCATCAGGTCCGTCAAGAAGATCGCCAGCGTCAATGCGGCCGACATTGGCCATGTGATTGTTCAGATTCCATGCATAGGCTCCGCCAAAAGCGAGAGGAAGGATAGCAATCATCGGAATAATCCAAATCAACAGTGGATGACGGGAACGAAAGGTCGACCGGTTGGACGCCCGAGAGCCGGTTCGTCGAGTTTGCCGCGCCATGCGTTTCCCTTTCAATCAACCTTTCCATTATGCCGGGTTTATGCAACTGAGCATATTTCGTGGGCTTGTTTATTGTCGAAATCTCAATGTGGTGCGGTTTCCAGTATCAGTGTTACGGGGCCATCATTGCTGAGCTCAACATGCATATCGGCGCCGAACGCACCTTTAGCGACGGGGATGCCCAAGGTGGCTAGCGCAGAGCAAAAGTGTTCGTACAGCGGTTCGGCCACAGGGCCTGGCGCAGCGGCACTCCACGATGGGCGGCGCCCCTTTTTGGTGTCGGCATAGAGCGTGAACTGGCTGATGGCGAGCGCTGAACCGCCGCAATCGACCAGCGATCGTTCCTCGGCCATGATACGTAGATTGGCGATCTTGTACGCCAAATCTTCTGCGTCTTGGCGAGTATCGTCATGAGTGACGCCTAAAAGAATCACTAGGCCCGGACCAGAAAACGTGCCCACCACACACTCATCGACCGTTACGCTTGCACCTAGAGAACGTTGAATGACAGCTCGCACTCGATAAGGCTAGTTCACCTCGATGCAAAGTTGGTTAATCAGCGATCAGGTTGAATGCCACATATGCGTATGCGTACGCATTACTTTTCCTGTGAGTAAACCTGCCTTTGGCTTACAGATTTAGGTCGTTTCAGGCTGCCTAGATAGCATGGAGATATGGCATTTCAGATCCCTTCGGACTTGCACTCCGAACTCATGCCCCTCGCGTGGCTGCTAGGTGCATGGCACGGCAATGGTCGCAGTGAGTATCCGGGCACCGAGCCGTTCTCGTTTGAACAAGACGTGGCGTTCACACACGACAGCCGCGACTTCTTGCATTACTTCAGCCAGACTTGGATTACGAATGACGACGGTGAACGTACCGGCCCAGGCCAGCTCGAAACCGGCTTCCTGCGTTCCGTCGGTGATTCCAAAGTTGAACTGTTACTTGCACACCCGACGGGTTACGCCGAGATTTGGTACGGCGAAATTGATGGACCGCGTCTCACTCTCGCAACCGATGTGGTGGCTCGCACCGTCACCGCCGAGGACTATACCGCTGGTCAGCGTATGTATGGCTTGGTAGAAGGCTCGCTGATGTACGCCATCGATATCGCCGCAAACGGCAACCCGATGCAATCGCAATTGTGGGGGAAGCTCAACCGTGTCTAGTCCACTGCTCAACTCCGATGGCGCGATTGAGTCCGAAGGTCTCGATGCTGGCGTCGCCGCACACTATGGATCTTTTCTGGGCGAACAGCGGGCATTACGTGAAGAAGACGCATTCGTCGATCTTTCGCATCGAGATGTCTTTCGGGTCACGGGACCTGACCGACTCGACTGGCTACATTCGCTGACCACCCAGCATCTGGAGAATCTCGCTCCGCAGACCTGGGCTGATGCTCTGATTCTTACGCCACAGGGCCGCATCGAACACGCCTTCTCCGGCTATGACGATGGTGAAACGTTCTGGGCCCACACTGAGCCGGGGGCAGGAGGGGCTCTTGTTGGTTTCCTTGATCGCATGCGTTTCATGTCTCGCGTCGAGGTTGTTCTAGAACCAAATCTGGCCGTCATTGCACGTTGGCCTGACGGCAGGCTGCAATGGGAGATTGTTTCCGATGTGCTGGCGGTCGAGGGCTCGCCAGCAGGCGTTTTGGCGCACGAAGCACTCCGGATCGAAGCCCATATTCCGCGTTTCGGCCTTGATACCGATGATCGAACAATCCCGAACGAGGTCGGATTATTAGAAACCGCGGTTCATCTCGATAAAGGCTGTTACCGAGGTCAAGAAACTGTCGCGCGTGTACACAATCTCGGGCGGCCACCACGACGTCTCGTCATGCTCAATATCGACGGATCGTCCTCGCATCTACCGCTGCCCGGAGCTGAAATTTCGTTAGACGGTAAAGTAGTGGGAGTTGTCGGCTCGGCCGCCCGGCATCATGAATTGGGGCCAATCGGGCTGGCATTGATCAAGCGCAACACTCCGAGCGACGTAACCTTAATGGTTGACGGTGTCTCGGCAGCACAAGAAGTGGTTGTGGATCCGGATGCTGGTTTGCACGTAAAACCGAACGTGGGACGAGCATGAAGAACTTTGATGAACTCGGCTTAGACGACAACCTCGTCAGCCGAGTTAAAACCTTGGGTTATGAAACACCTAGCCCTATTCAAGAACAAGCAATCCCGGCCTTGATCTCAGGTCGCGATGTCGTGGGCTTAGCGCAGACGGGTACCGGAAAAACCGCCGCTTTTGCGCTGCCAATGATCCAAAAACTTGACGTTACGCTTCACCAAACCCAAGCATTGGTGCTAGCGCCGACGCGCGAACTCGCTCTGCAGGTATGTGAAGCTATTACGTCATATTCCGAAGGCTTGGACCTGCGAGTTTTGCCGGTATATGGCGGGCAAAGCTATGGCGCCCAACTCTCGGGCCTTAAGCGTGGTGCTCACATTGTCGTGGGGACACCAGGCCGCTTGATCGATCACCTTGAGCGAGGCTCGCTTGACTTGTCTCACCTAGACATGCTGGTGCTCGACGAGGCCGACGAGATGCTCAACATGGGCTTTGCTGAGGATGTCGAACGTATCCTTGCTGACACGCCTGAATACAAGCAAGTCGCACTTTTTTCCGCCACCATGCCTCCGGCAATCCGGCGCCTGGCTCGCAACTATTTGCACGAGCCACTCGACATCGCGACAAAGGAAGCAACCCGGTCAACAACAACGGTTCGACAACGCTGGATGGGTGTTTCGCACCATCACAAGCTTGATGCCTTGACTCGTGTTCTTGAGGTCGAGCCGGCTGACGCCATGATCGTGTTTGTGCGGACGAAGCAGGCTACCGAAGAGTTGGCCGAGAAGCTGCGCAGTCGTGGGCTCAATGCGGCTCCACTCAACGGTGATCTCGTCCAGGCACAACGCGAACGAACTGTCAGCGCACTCAAGAGCGGCGCTATCGACATCGTAGTTGCTACCGATGTGGCCGCCCGCGGACTTGACGTCGATCGCATCACGCACGTCATCAACTATGACATTCCCCACGACACCGAGGCGTATGTTCACCGTATTGGCCGAACGGGTCGTGCAGGCCGTACTGGTGAAGCGATCGTGTTCGTCACACCTCGTGAGCGGCGCATGCTGGAATCCATCGAACGGGTGTCCGGACGTCCCGTTGAAGAAATGCGTGCCCCTTCTGCCGACGAAGTCAATGCGCACCGCATTGAGACTTTTGGGCAAACTATCACCCAGTCCATGGGTTCGCCTCGGTTCGGGCAGTTCCGTTCCCTCGTCGAGCAGTATGCCTCTGATCATGCGATTGACATGATCGACGTGGCCGCAGCACTTGCTGTGATGAGCCAAGACGACAAAGAGTTCTTCTTGAGCCACGACATCGAAGCACCAGCAAAGCGTGAACCCCGTGCCGCCGGAGCAAAGCGTGAACGGCGCGAATTCACTCCCACGGAAGGCATGTCGTCTTACCGTTTGGCGGTCGGCAAGCGCCACAAAGTTAAACCAGCGATGGTAGTTGGTGCTTTGGCGAACGAGGGCGGATTACGTCGCTCGGATTTCGGCAAGATCACTATCGGTCTAGAGCACACCATTGTTGAACTTCCGAATGAACTCCCGCACGAGGTTTTTGAAGCACTGGCTTCAACTCGTATCTCCGGGCGTTTGATTTCGATCCAACCAGACGCTGGCCCACCAGCTCGGCGATCGAATACCGGTGGTCGAAAGCCGAACGGAGCGTACCGTGGGCCCAAAGGTGGCAAGGGAGGAAAACCACGCGGTTCGGGCGCTGGTGGCACAAAAGCCACGACAGCCAAGCGGAAGCCTCGTCACTCAAAAGGCTCGCAAGCTCGCTGAGGATTTTAACGTCGCTTGGTTCAGCTCAGATCGCGATAGTGGTCGAGAACCTTACCCATTGAGGTGAGCGCTTGGTGAAGTTCTTCGAGGTGGTTTGGATCCAGCACATTGAGCAGTGACTTCATTTGGGTACTGGAGACGCCGTGAGTGCGCGGCAAATACACGACTTCACATTCACTTGAGAGGTCGTCGAATTTACCGGCCCAGTCATCACCAATGGCGAAGATGTCGACCTCGTGTTCGCGAATGTCTGTCACCTTCTGAGCCCAAGAGTTCTCTTTGATGACCAGATCTACACCTTTGATGTTTTGAACTATCGCAGCACGGTCGTCGAAGGGCACGACTGTGCTCTTTCCTTTTGTAGCGTTGAACTCGTCAGACGAGACGCCTACGATCAGCCGATCGCCAAGCTCGGCGAGGCGTTTCAGGAGGTTGAGATGCCCGATGTGGAACAGGTCGAAAGTTCCGTAGGTCAGCACTGTGGTCATGGTCTGGGCTCAACATTCGTTGTTTCACGGACTGATGTTGTCGGCAGTAATACGGAGCGGCTCTGCTCCTTGATCTCTTTGACGTCGCTTGGTGTCAACCGAATCTTCGCGGCAATCATGTTGTGGTCGGTGAGCACTTTCCCGCCGTGTGTGTGCGTGTATTGGCGCCACAGTGGCACCGTAAGGCCCGCTGAAACGAAGATGTGATCAACGTAGTCGCCAGATCGCGGCGGGTTTACACGATTGCGGTTGTAGGTGTTCATCGCCGCGCCCTCGGTCAGTTTGGCGATTCGCACACTGTCAGAGTATCCAGCGTTAGCCAGGCGTGACATCACCCGGTCGCCTCCTCGGTGGCTGCCGGTGTTGAAGTCGCCAGCGAGTATGACGGGATCGTTTGCGGGGTTAATGCGGTTGATCCCAGAAACCAAACTGCTGGCTTGGCTGCCGCGAGCTTGATCTTTCTTCTTGTTTTTGCCCGGTACGAGGTGTACGGAAGCAACGATGAAGGCCTGGTCGGTTTTCAGGTCCTTCAGACGGGCCCACGTGACGGTCCTGCCGTGTCCGACTGAAAAGTTCCCGCCTTCCAGTTGATCGAAGAGTTCATCTCGATAGAAGATATAGCGGGTTTTTGAGCCGCCCGTAGCGCGGACGAATCCACGCTCACCTCCCGAGAAAGCGGCGTTGGTGACCCGACCGACTCGCTGCCCGCCAGCCTCTTGGAGAGTCATGATGTCCATCTTTGATTCTTGGACTTTAGTTGCCATCGCTTGTGATCGGCTGCCGTAGCCACTGCACGATTCGGAGCAGACGTTCCAAGCACCGACAGCAAATTCCGAGAAAGCGGCTGGTGTGGTGAACTCCAGTGGTGTGCTCAGCTCGCCGACTACACCTTGGCGTACCGCACGAACTTGTATGCGGGCTGACGTGCCTGGTTCGAGTGTGTTGATCGTGAACGCAGATTTTTCGCCGGAAATTCGATGTATTGCGAAAGGCTCGGAGTCTTTCTTCTTACGAAAAATCACGTCGTAATGTGTGACGTTGGCGGCTTTGGCCCATGTGAGTTTGAGCCCGTTGCTCGCTAAATCCTCGATCTTGAGATCGCTTACGGCGTCTGGCGGAAGTGTTAACGTGCCACCGAGAACTTTTGTTGTGTCACTATCGGAAATGTTGTCGATTTGGTACCGCAAAGTTCCAGAGCGACTGGTTCGTTCACTCAACTCGTTGAGGGAGGCAATCGGATCCGAGGTCGTGGTGTCGAGCAGCGGCTTGTCGAGGTTTGTGCCGATCCGGACGCGGTATTTTTCCGCCTCGCCGTTCCAAGCCAAGGTGAGCGTGCTGTCTTCGATATTGACTGAGGTGAGTCGATAAGAAGTCGCCGTGTCGGTCGCGACTGCGGCATCGAGATCAGCAGAACCCGTCCACGTTAAGACGCCGGCGGCACCCAAAAGCGATACGCCTGCCACGAGAGTGGTGAGGCGACGACTTATTCCGGGCACCCCTGCATTCTAGACGGCTGGCAGTGTCAGCACAGCCAAGATTGGATTATGGTCTGATCCCATCGGTGCTTTGAACTTTTTGCCAGCAACGTAATTAGTTGTGCCGTCGGTGAAATTGGTCAACATGCGCCAACCGTTTACCGTCGTGTCAGCACTCGCCATGACGCCGTCAATTTGGTGACCGGAAGCCACGGGGGTCACGCTGCCATAGTTAGCGCTGTTGAGCCTTGTGTTGGTGGCCTTGTTACTGGGAACCATCGTGAGCGTGTCGTGGTAGCCCTTTGCAGCAAGGAAAGCTCGTGGTGCGTCGTAGCCACCGGGGTACTTTTTTTGGTTCGCATTGTCAGCGTTGGAATTCCAGTCGCCGAGCCAAACGATGGGCAGGTCGTAGATGTTTTCTTCGGCGATGGCGTCGTAGAGGCGCGTCATTTCCAACTGGCGTTGATTGTCTTTGGCTTTGCCTTTTCCGGGGGTCAAATGGGCATTGACCACGTAGAAGGTGGACCCGTTAGCGCGAACCCGGAGTTTCTCCCAGACAGCATATTTCTTTGTGGGCTCGTCGAGAGTGATCCAACCGCCGCCCGCTGAAGAAAACTTGTCGGTCCGGTAGTACAAGGACTTGGCGCTCTTATAGGCGCCGACGGAGTATTCGGGAAATGAGGTGTGGAAAGCAGTTTGACTGTTATGAGATTCTTGAGTGGCGATGATGTCCGGGCTAGCTGCTGACACAAGATCTGATGCGATTGCCTTTCGGTTCGCCCAGACAGGCACATTGGTCTTGAATGTTGCGCCCTCATTCGTGCGGCACTTGTCTTGACCGCATAGGTTGTAGGTCACGACGCGTACGCTGACGGCCGGTTGCTCCAATTTCGTCGTGGTAACTGGGCCCCAAGCTCCAACTTTTCCGTTGCTGATGGCACGGATGCGGGTGTAGTAGACGCTCCCTCCATTGAGACCACGAAGATCGATAGTGGTGGCGCTCGTGGGGATTGTGCTGACCCGGTTGCTGAAATCCGACAGGGGCGAGATCTGAACGTCGTAGCTTTGAGCTCCCGTGACGGAAGGCCAAGTGAAGGTAAGGAAGTCACCGTAGCCGGCCGTCTTGGTGGGTGCTACCGGGCTTGGAACTGAGCCTGCCGGTGTGGTGGCCGTTGGTGTCGGCGTCGGAGTTGGGGTTGGGGTTGGGGTTGGATTCGGGCTGGTGGAAGCCGATTTAGTGGTGATTGCTGTGGTTGGACCCCAGTTGCCGTTGACGCTGTCGTTGTGGCCGCGCACGCGCACGTAATAGGTGGTGTTTGGCGTGAGTTTCGTGAATGGCCGTTCCAGACCAGACACCGTCCCGCTCATAACATTCTTGGCAAAGGCAGGATCGGTGCTTGCTTGTGCAGTGTACTTGCTGGCGTTCATGGTAGTTGGCCAAGAAACGCGGAAGGCCGTCATCTGAAGAACTTCGACGTTGACGGCTTTGCTGGTCGAAACCTTGAGGTCGAAGCCCTTTCTGGCCGAAAGTGTCTTACCGTCGTTGTTGACCGCTTCGACTCGGGCGTACCAGTCGGTGCCAGAATTTGGTTTTAATCCAGTGAACTGCACGGACTGAGCGGTGATGTTGTTTGCTGAGTGGCTGCAACTGCTCGAGGAGCTACTGGGGAACAGACAAACGTTGTACTTGGTGGCTCGGGCGGCTTTATTCCACGAGATAGTTGCCGTTGACTGGGTTGAGGAAATACTGCTGATGGTGAATGCGCCTGGCTTTTGCCCGGCGGGTGCGGGGGCGGATTGCGAGTTTGTGGTGATTGCTGTGGTTGGACCCCAGTTGCCGTTGACCTTGTCGTTGTGGCCGCGCACGCGCACGTAGTACTTGGTGCCCGGCTTGAGCTTGGTGAACGGCCGTTGCAGGCCGGTCACGGTGGCTGAGGTAACACTTTTCTTGAAGCTTGAATCTGTGCTCGCTTGCACGGTGTACTTGCTGGCGTTCATGGTGGTTGGCCACGAAACGCGGAAGGCAGTCATCTGAAGAACTTCGACCTTGACGGCTTTGCTGGTCGAAACCTTGAGGTCAAAGCCCTTGCGTGCCGAGTAGGTTTTCCCCTTAGCGTTTACGGCCTCAACTCGAGCGAACCAGTCGGTTCCGCCCGTTGGTTTAAGTCCCGTGAACTTAACCGATTGTGTCTTGACGGCGGCAGAGGTGTGACCGCAGCTCGTTGCGGTCCCGCTGTGGAATAGGCAGACGCGATAGGACGTCGCACCTGAAGCTTTGCTCCATGTGATTGTCGCTGTGGATTGAGTGGAAGCAATCTTCGTTATCTTGACTGCGCCGGGCTTCTTAGAAGCGGCATGCGCCGTTACTGCGGTCAGGGTTATTCCGGTAATGAGCAGCATGATTGCGGCAAACGTCAGCGGTATTCGAGTCAATCTCGAGCGCATGGTTAACACCTTCTGGTCGGGGAAGGGGGCGCGCTTGCACCCCACCAGTTCAATCGAGAGTATTGGATTTTCGCGTGTCGTGCCAATGGCCATTGTGGACTACATCACTTTTGCTTGCATTTGCTAACTTTTGTTAGCACACTGGAGATATGGGAAAGTTGAACGTGCCAGGTGCCGTGGGTGGCCTCGGTGAATATCTGCGCGATCAACGCACCCAAGCGCACATGTCAATTCGGCAGCTTGCCGAATTAGCGAATGTGTCGAACCCGTATCTCAGTCAAATTGAGCGCGGTTTGCGTCGTCCCTCAGCAGAGGTGCTTCAGCAAATTGCGAAGGCACTGAGAATTTCTGCAGAGTCACTGTATGTTCGCGCTGGAATCCTGGATGCCGAGAGTTCAGGCCCACGCATGGTTGAGGATGCCATCGACCTTGACCCAATTTTGACGCAGCGCCAAAAGAACGCGCTGCGCGACATTTACCGGTCTTTTATTGCTAACCAGGAGGAAGAATGAGCATCGCCGGAAGCATTAATGCCCAATTGAAGGCATTACTCGAAGATATTAAGTCCCTACCAACAACCGTGAAGAGCCTCGAGATCTCTGATCTTCAGAAGAAAGCCGAACAGCTTGCTCAAAGTGCATTCGGTCAGGCTGCTGCGGCATACACCGACGTTGCGAAGTTGAGCGAAGACCTCGTTTCGAAGGCTAAAGCTTTTAAGGTTGACGACATCAAGTCTGCTATTGATGAGTTCAATGAATCCGCTGAAGCGTTTGTCAATTCTTTGCGAGGCAAGGTTGATGACATCACCGTTGATGACTTGAAAGATGCGGTCGAGGACTTCCGTGAGAAGGCTGAAGACATCGTCGACGATCTCGAAGACGCTGCTGAAGATCTTGTCGAAGATCTCGCTGATAAGGCAAAGCAGATTCGCAACAAGGCAGCTGGCGTCGTCGGTGAAGTCGTCGAGAATGTAGAAGGCGCTGCTGC
>JBEBSZ010000027.1:0-26588 GCA_040394025.1 Aeromicrobium sp. | reverse complement strand
GTGACGCCATAGGCAGACACTTCAATCGCTTCACGAGCCACATCACGCAACCAATCGATGCCCTTGCCAACATCCATCGTCTTCGATTCGACCAAACCATCGGTGTAAATCATCAACGAATCACCCGGGGCGATCACACCCCGCGACACCTTGAACTCAGGCCGATCCAAAATGCCCAAAGCCAAACCTCGAGCCGTGTCTACCTTCCATTCCTCGTCGTAATCCGAGAAATGTAGCGCGGGCGGATGACCGGCACTCAATATCTCGTAACGGCCGGTCTGCAAATCAACCATGATGTGCACCGCGGTAGCAAAACCATCCGACCAGTTCTGGCGAAGCAAATAATCATTCGCGGCAGCAAACAGACCAAGTGGAGGCAATGCCCCAATCAAGCCACCCATCGCCCCTGCAAGCTGCAGTGACTGAGTGCCAGCTTGGACACCCTTGCCACACACATCAACCAAAACCACTTCCAAACGAGTGGAATCGTTCGCCAAATCGACCGCAAAAAAGTCGCCAGAGAACTGCGCCCCATCCGCAGTGAACAACACCGACTCACAATGCCAACCTCGCGGGAGAGCAGGCATCTCCGCTTGCCGCTCTAAGCGATCACGCAAATCCATCAACATGGCATCGCCCAGAGTGGCCGGCAACCCCGAACGATTTCGTCGAGCCGAAAAAACCAAAATGCCCGTTGCCAACACCAACACAGCGAAAGACGAAATTACTTCGGATAGCTGGTCCGTCACGAAGTAATCAAAAAGCAAACTGCCAAATGCCGTGATCAACACAATACCGGCCAAAACTTGTAGCGGTTGTAAACGCAACAACAAGCCACCAATAACCACCGGAATGATGTAGGCCGCTGGCGAGAAAATCGAATAGCCCAAAATACTACCGGCGAAAATAATCCCAGTCATCACGACAAGAGCGACGAGCACACCAGTTTGCCCGTCGTCAGATCCCGAGCGCCAACGCCGTGCGCGCTCCGACACGAAATCACCCAGAGGGTCATATTTCGAGCGTTGCATATTCGACACAAATAGAACTTTAGTCTGGTATTTGACAAATCGGACACCAGTACACATTTCTACTGGCTAGAGAGGAAGCAGCGACCGGAGTCTCGCAAACCAAACAGGGCTGGTTTGCGCGGCGATACACGTAGACTTCTCCGCCGTGATCGTCTTGCCTCGGAGGTCGCCCCATCGCTTCAGGTTCATGCTCAGGACGGACCGTATCGATTCGACCGTGCTTGACCCCAAGCCGCATGAGATCCACCAAATCAGCCCACACTGCATCAAATGCATCCCGCTCAAAAGCATGGCCCGGGATAAAAGGATCGAGGCCGTGGCGGAACAACACCTCGGCCCGATAAACATTGCCAGCACCTGCAATAATGCGTTGATCCAGTAACAATTGCGCGATCGGCAGCCGCGAACGTTTCATTCGCGCAAAAGCGGGTTCCGGATCGGCGAGCGGGTCCAATGGGTCTGGACCCAGCCGGTCAAGAATCGCATCTACCTCAACCGGCGTGAGCAACTCACATCTCGTTGGCCCACGCAAATCAAAGGTGTGTTGTGTGCTCTGCAATCGCCACCGAACTTGACCAACAACCGGCAATTCACCGACATCGGTGACGGTGAGTGCGCCATAAAGCCCCAAATGAATATGGACTTGCTCCGCTATTCCTTCGAATGGCACAAACAAGTGTTTGCCTCGCGCCCAAGCTCGACCGACGGTCAAACCATCAAGTTCACGAGCTTCGGCAAATCGACCTTGCGGACTAGAGGAATGGACAGCGACTCCCCCGACCTTTTCGGTGATCTCACCGGCGAGCCGGTGCAGGATGTGACCCTCAGGCAAAGTCGCCGGTATCTTCGTACTTCGCGAGCAAATCAATGCGACGCTGGTGACGTTCTGCTTCACTCCATGGAGTAACGAGGAAGGCAGCCACGATCGCTTCGCTCTCAGCGAGCGTGTGCATCCGGCCACCAATTGCCATCACTTGAGCATTGTTGTGTTGGCGAGCCAAGCTGGCAGTTTCTTCGCTCCATGCCAAAGCGGCACGGATACCTTTAACTTTATTTGCGGCAATCTGTTCGCCATTGCCGGAACCGCCAATGACAATTCCGAGCGAGCCCGGATCGTCTAAGACAGCCTGGGCAGCAGCGACACAGAACGGCGGGTAATCGTCTTCGGCATCATATTCGAAAGCACCGTGATCGATCGGCTCATGACCTTGAGTAACAAGCCATGACATCAAGTGAGTCTTTAGTTCGTAGCCGGCATGATCGGCCCCAATGTGAACACGCATGTGTTCATCTTGTCAGCCTTTGGGCCAGGCGCCGTGTACGAGGTCCCGCACAAGTTGAGCAAACTCGGCAGCTGCCTGTTCTCCTGTGCGATCAGAGAGTACTTCAGTTCGCAAAGCAATTCGCAAATTTTCGAGTGGATCTGCACCCAACATGTCATCCAAAACCGCGCTGAGGTTAGCGAGATCTGCCTCAACTAAATAAGCGCCCCGGGCCAGCGAATTCTCGAAAATAAACGCTTCGCGATTTTCGGCCCGCATCATTGTCATGGCGTAGGGCTTACCAGAGGGCAAGAAATCACTCACGACGCTGGACACATCAGAGATCAAGGCATCAACATGATTTGCGCAATCAACGACTGTCCAGTTGATGCTCGACTGATCTCCCCAGACGTGCTGGCGGCCAGACACTTGGGAGTCCTCGGCGAGGAAAGTCTCAATCTTCTTGATCAAAGCACCATGACGTTTGCCGCGACGACTCAAAGGGTGCGGCCGAAACACGACTTCCACCCCGCGTTCCACGAGAGCCTCCACGATCTGCGGCCCCACCTTGAGCGAGGAGAAGTTCACCGAGTGTTCGATACCGGCCCAGGTCGGCGCATACAGCACCCGAGGAACCGCAACGTTCAGGATCGTCCGCCGAGTCTGGTCTACTCCCCGAATCTGAGGCCGGCCAACGACCGCGAATTTCGAGTCAGGAATCTCAATACCTGCGCGGGCATATCGTTCTTTAGCTGCCTCACCCGTCACCACAAGCACGTCATAATGGGCGTGCCGTGGATTGAAATTAGCCGGTTTATCTGAGTCGCCATGATTCAGCCATACGTGCGTCTTAGATTTCAGCCGCATGTAATGCTGATTCGATTGTGCGTTTTGCACATAGAACATGGCTTTAATCGACCGTGTTGCCACGAATGGCAGCGTGAGAAAACTCATCGGCCCTAGATCAACCATGGGTGAAGAGAGATTGGCTCCTTCCCAAATCATGTCGCTGTATTTCTCGTGTCGGTTAATCACTAGGCAGCGTTCGCCAGATTCGAGAACAAAAGGTTCCCACATCCGCAATTGCCAAGGTCCGCCACTTCGGCCGGCATAAGCCAGTGCAACGGTGGGCCTGTAGCGAGAAATCGCCCGATACATGCGCAGCCCGTGACCTAACCAAACCGCACCTTCACTTACGGCCGTAACTAGCGCAGCTGCGATGAGTAGGTACAGAGCCAGAGAACCAACGCCGAGTGATAGCACGAGCATGACGAAAATGACTGCTAACAAAACGACCGTTAAAACACGCGAGGTCAGCCGGAGTTTACTCAAATCGCGTGCACCGTCTCGAACGCCGTCAAGTCCACGCGAACGCGGTGGGGCCAATGGTTCAACAGACATGAGCACGCCAATGGCGAGAAGCACGCCTGCGAGATAGGCAAGTCCAAAGCCAGAAATATCGTCGGCAGCTAGCCGCCACACCCCAACAGCAATGATCGCCGTTAGAAGCACCCACCACGACAGAATCCGCCCACGGCGACGAAGAATTCCGACAGACTCGCTTGGGGCTTGCTTAACTGGCATGGTGACTGATTCTAACGAGGTTTCAGATCAGTCGAAGATAGGATCGCGTGTTCGTGTCCGCTTCAATTCAAAGAAGCCGTCATACTCAGCGAGCAAACGCGCGCCATCAAATACTCGACCTGCCTCCTCGCCCTTTGGCGCAGGAGACAAGACGGGGCCGAAGAATGCTGTTCCACCAATGCTGATGACAGGCGTTCCGACGTCTTCACCGACCCGCGAAATGCCATCTTGGTGTGACTCCCGCACAAGATCATCAAGCGAAGAGTCATCAACCGCAGTCAATAAAACTGCATCGGCACCAATCTCAGCGATCACGTCGGCAAATAGTTCAGAATCGAAAGAACGTCCTTGATTATGGTGACCTGTACCAATCACGGTGTAATAGTCGCGGAGTTTATCGCTGCCGTGACGTTCTTCAATGGCAATGGCGAGCCGAACAGCGCCCCAGCCCTTTTCAATTCCTTCGCGGTATTCCTCAGGTACGTCTTTACCTTCATTGAGCACGGACAAACTCATCACATGAAATACGGTGCGCACATCGCGAACCTGCTCGACTTCGAGCATCCATCGCGAGGTCATCCAAGCCCAGGGGCACAGTGGATCAAACCAAAAATCAACAGTTTCAGGCGAAGTGGTCATACCCCATTCAACAACGGACGCCCCGCCCGCATTTCAGCGACCAAGGAAGCGACCACTGCATCGAGGCCGCCGTTCGCTGATTCGGCCACCCGCCGTTGGCGCTGATACGAAGCCCCCGCGGCGAGAATGTCATTGATCCACAACAACTCTTCATGGCATCCCAGATCGTGCGCGACTGGTTCGAGCATGTCGAGCAAACGGCGCACGTCTGTCGTGACGAGTTCCTCGTCTCCGCTCTCGTCGAGAATCAATATGGCATCCATCCCATACCGAGCGGCTCGCCATTTATTTTCTTGAGCAAACCAAGCGGGAATGACTGGCGTTGGCCGACCAGCATCCAATTCACGCGAATAATACTCAACTAAACACTGGCTGAACGCCGCTATCGCTGCCACCTCGCGAATGGACGGCAGCCCATCACAAATACGCAGTTCGAGCGTGCCGAACTTTGGCGACGGTCGGATGTCCCAACGAATTTCATCGAAAGAGTCGATCACGCCAGTTTTGATCATGTCGCTGGCATAGTGCTCGAAATCTGCCCAGTTTTCGAAGTCAAATGGGAGACCAGCCGTCGGCAACTGCTGAAACATCAGGGCACGATTCGAGGCGTAACCCGTTTCAGATCCACCCCAAAATGGCGACGAGGCGCTCAGCGCTTGGAAATGGCCGTAATGCGCAAGCATGGCCCGGCTGATGGGCAGGACTTTGTCCCGATCTTCGATCCCCACGTGAACGTGGACACCATAAATCAACATTTGGCGTCCCCACCATTGAGTGCGATCAATCAAGGTGGCATAGCGTTCCTTGTCGGTGACTTTTTGTTGTGTCCAGCGGGCGAAAGGATGCGTGCCAGCACACATGAGTTCTACTCGCAACGGATCGGTGATTTCACGCACGAGTTTGATGCCATGTTCCAGGTCCGCCATCGCTTCAGCGACCGTATTACACACGCCGGTGACGATCTCAACGGTGTTGAGCAAGAGTTCCTGACGGATGTGGGGATGGTCGCTGCCGTCTGCTGGTGCAACCGCATCGAGAATAGTTTGGGCAACTTGGCGCAAGTCGCCCGAGTCTTGATCGACAAGTGCAAGCTCCCATTCGACCCCTAGGGTCGAACGAGCCGAGGTGGCGAAATCAATCTGCACAACACTCCCCTTCGGCGGGTGGGCGGACTCTGGCAATAAGCCAGCATGCGTGAACTCCACTAATAGTGACAGAGTAGGACACATGCCCGGAACAAATCTCACACGCGCCGAAGCTGCGGAACGTGCTTCAGTTATTAGTACCCACCGTTATGAGATCAATCTCGACCTCACAACTGGCACTGAAAGATTCGCCTCAACCACCCGAATCGAGTTTGATGCAGAACCTGGCTCCTCGACTTTTGTGGACCTCGTAGATGCCGATATCGACACGATTGTTTTGAATGGCGAGACCCTCGACACGAAGATTTATCAGGACAGCCGGATTCATCTGGACTACTTGCAGGAAAGCAATGAGTTAGTGATCAGCGGCAGCTGTAAATACTCCAACTCGGGTGAGGGTTTACATCGTTTTGTTGATCCGGTCGATGATCGCGTTTATCTGTACACCCAATTTGAAGTGCCGGACGCGCGCCGAGTTTTTGCAACCTTCGAGCAGCCGGACCTCAAAGCGTCATTTACCTTCCATGTCACGGCTCCTGCACACTGGAAAGTCGTGTCGAACTCACCCACGCCTGAGCCTGTGCCCATCGACAACGGCAACGCGATCTGGCATTTCGCGCCCACGAAGCGAATGAGCACCTACATCACGGCAATCGTGGCAGGCGAATATCACGAAGTCCAAGACAGCTATCAAGGTCAATTTAATGAGATTCCACTCGGAGTTTTCTGCCGCCAGTCTCTCGTCGAATTCCTCGACGCCGACGATATTTTCGAGATCACCAAACAGGGATTCGGCTTTTTCGAAGAGGCCTTCCAGATGGCGTACCCCTTCGAAAAATATGACCAGTTGTTCGTTCCTGAATACAACATGGGCGCAATGGAAAATGCAGGCTGTGTCACCTTCCGAGACGAAATGATATTCCGTAGCCGACAGACAATTTCTGCATACGAACAGCGTGCTAATACGATCCTGCACGAAATGGCGCACATGTGGTTTGGTGATCTGGTCACCATGCGCTGGTGGGATGACTTGTGGTTGAACGAATCGTTCGCGGAATTCGCTGCCCACCATTCGTCGGTTAAGGCCACACGTTTCACTGACGCGTGGACCGGATTTACGAATAACCGCAAGAACTGGGCCTACCGTCAGGATCAGCTTCCAACCACCCATCCAATTGCTGCCGATAACTACGATCTGCATGCGGTGGAAGCAAATTTTGACGGCATCACCTATGCGAAGGGAGCTTCAGCGTTACGCCAACTTGTGGCCTGGGTGGGTGAAGATGATTTCTTTGCTGGCCTACGCGCCTATTTCCAGAAACACGCATGGGGTAATACGGAACTCAAAGATCTGCTAGTCGAACTCGAATTGGCATCAGGTCGCGAATTGATGGACTGGGCTGCCGAATGGTTACAGACTTCGGGTGTCAATACCTTGCGCGCTGACTACACCGTCGACGAAACAGGTGCTTTCACCTCGTTTGCGATTGTGCAATCGGCGAGCGATGAATACCCTGTTCTGCGCCGTCACCGCATTGGTATCGGCCTGTATTCAGATGTTGGCAATAAACTCACGCTTGCTGATCGCCTTGAGACCGATATTGCTGGCGCTCGCACTGACATTCCCGAACTCGTTGGCAAGCAACGAAGCGACCTCGTCTTGCTCAATGACGGCGACTTGACCTACGCGAAGATCCGTCTCGATGAGCATTCGATGACTACGCTGCTCTCCGGCCTCGCCCGTCTCGATGATTCGCTCGCTCGAGCCCTGTGTTGGGGATCAGCTTGGGACATGACGCGAGATGGCGAGCTTGCGCCGGCCGTGTTCATTGACCTCGTTTTGGGTGCCGTTGGTTCCGAATCTGATCTCACTGCCGTCTCAACGCTGCTGCGCCAGGCCAACTCCGCGACGATGCTTTTTGCTGCCGAGTCGAAGCGCGAGGCCGTGCGCGAACGGCTTTCAGCTGGCGTGCACGAGTTGTTACTCGCTGCAGTCCCGGGATCAGATCACCAGTTGGCCTTCGCTCGTTCACTAGCGGCGGTGACTCGGGATCCGGCGATATTGCGAGACGTGTTGGCCGGTTCGGTCAGTGGTTTAGCAGTTGATGCAGATCTGCGTTGGGCTCTCATATCAGCACTCACAGCTTTAGGTGATGCCGATGAAGCCGAGATTGCCGCAGAACTAGCGCAAGATGACACAAACCAAGGTCGGGAAAATGCTGCCGGGGCCCGAGCTGCGCGCCCGAATGCGGAGGCAAAAGCAGAAGCCTGGCGCTTGGTAGTTGTTGAAGCGAGCACACCGAATGAAACCCGTCGTCAGATTGCTGCGGGTTTTCAAGTGGATGGACAGGCAGATCTGCTCGAACCATATGTCGATCGTTATCTGGACATGGCCGAAACCGTGGTCGACCGGATGGGCGTCTGGATTGGTCAAGTGGCGCTTATTCACTTGTTCCCACTGGTGAATCCGAGTCCCCAAACGTTGGCTCGGGTCGATGCGTGGCTAGCCAGTACGACAGCGCCCCAAGCAGCAAAACGCTATGTGCAAGAAGGCCGTGATGATTTGGCTCGTGCTCTGCATGCACGTTCCCATGACGAAGCACGTTGACCTGAAAAACATATAAAAACCCCACCGACCTGCCTGTCGGTGGGGTTTTTACGGCGCGAACGCCAGAAGAATCAGTGTTGAATTGTGTCGAGATCCGAGCTTGGCGGCACCACAACGTGGTGGTGGGCTTTACGATTCGCGATGGCAACGAGAGCAGTAATGATCACGAAGAGACCGAGCGGTGCAGCGACGACAATTCCCAAAAGGGCAAGGTTTGAGATTGGTTCTGGGTCGTCCCAAGTGACCGGAGTGGCTGCCATGGCATTGCTGCCCGAAAGCAGGATAGTCGTGAGGGCGACACTCAGGACTGCGAAAACACGAGCAGAAGTCATGGACATATCTTAGCCACCCGTAGTCTGGAGTTGTGCCTACCCCAAGTTGGACTCGCACCGAATGGTTCGAGTGGATTATTGATCGTCCGACCAAGATCATTCTCACGATTGTCTTGGCGATCATTGTTCGTTGGTTATTGCACCGCTTTATTGATCGAGTCTTACGACCAGCAAAACACGGAAAAGTTCCGGTCGCGCTCGCAAGTTCACGTGCCGTCGCTGCGTTGAAAGATCTTTCATCGACATCGAAAGAACGCCGCGAACTGCGCGCAAAGACTGTGGCCAGTTTGCTCAAGAGCATCGCCACCATCGCGGTTTTCAGCATTGCTGCAGCGATGGTTCTCGACATCCTCGGTCTGCCGATTGCCCCGCTGCTAACCGGCGCAGGCGTTGCGGGTGTTGCGGTCGGCTTTGGCGCACAAACCTTGGTGAAGGATTTCTTGTCCGGCATTTTCATGCTGATGGAAGACCAATACGGCGTGGGCGACACGATTGACGTCGGCCCAGCCAGCGGTACGGTCGAAGCCGTGGGTCTGCGGGTGACACAACTTCGCGACTCTTCCGGCACCGTTTGGTACGTCCGTAATGGTGAGATCACGCGGGTTGGAAACCATAGCCAGCAGTGGTCGAAAGCAATCCTCGACATCACTGTGACTGACCCACAAGACCTCGAACGTGCCCTTGATGTCCTCAAAACTGAAGCAACCGCGGTCGTAGCGGATCCACAATTCAGCGACTCGGTTCTCGACACGCCAGAGGCGTTTGGGCTAGAACTCTACGACTCCAGCGGCGCCGTGATTCGCTCAGTGATTAAAACCCGGGCCCGGCAACATACGAGCCTGAACCGCGCACTTCATTCGCGCGTACTTCGCAGTTTTTCACGCGAAAATATCGCGATAACTTCCATCGAATCTCCAGGAGTTCGTCGATGACGACACAAGAAGACCAAACATTTTTTGAAGCTATTGGTGGTCGCGCCACGATTGATGTAATCGTTGAAGTCTTTTACCAAGGTGTGGCTGCCGATGAGGTACTTAAGGATATGTATCCCGAAGAGGATCTCGGGCCGGCCGCCGAACGTTTGGCAATGTTCCTAGAACAATATTGGGGTGGCTCGACCACCTATTCCGAGCGACGCGGACACCCGCGGCTGAGAATGCGTCACGACCCTTATGTCGTAAATTCTGATTCGCGTGACCGTTGGCTCAAACATTTCCGGGCAGGTTTAGACGCGGCCCGGCTAGAGCCCGAACTTGATGCTCAGTTTTGGGCTTATGTGACGCGTGCTGCCGAGTTCATGATCAACACGCCCGACTGATTCGCTTTACTCCACCATGAGTTTGCGTAGGTCTTCACGCTGCTCATCGTTGAGCGCTGCTGACTTTTGTGTCTCGGCATCGAAGGCGACCATGACCGTCTCGGCAACCGCCTTGACGGATTCGCCGACACTGAGTTGTGCTCGGAGCACGAATGAAGAACCGCCAACTCTTTTAACCCAGGTTTGAGTCGTGAGTGGTGCTGTCTGCCAACGAATGCTTTCAATGATGTGCACGTCAGCACGCGCTATGACTACGGCAGGGATCCGCGCCTCACGCAATATCTCGTTGACAAACCGCACCCGAGACTCTTGAAAAAGTTCGAATACTCTAGCGATATTAATTCGCCGGTTGACATCAAGATCGCTGTACCGAAGCATCAACTCCCGCGTGGGTGCCGCAGGCTCAAACTCGGCCGTTTCGATCGCTGCATCGAAATAGAACGCCACGATCGCAGCAGGTTGCTCCGCACCATGTTCGTAGATGTGTTGGGTTAAGACCCGACCAACAACACTGCTATCGATATGGATCGGGTCATCAGATTTATGCAATGGCAAGCGGTAGTCGACTCGGACGTGTTGTGGATCGTCCTGCGGAATGAGCCCATTTGCTCGGAGATCAGGCCACAATTCGAGCGCATAATCGAGGTACGTCACGTTGTTGACGTGCTTAAGTGTGTCGAGGTCACGCCAGCGCATGGGGATTTCGCTTGAACTCATCTCAGCATCTTGCCAGAAACCGGGATCGGAAAACATGACTCAAGGTAACCGGGGGTTACTAGTACCGCAGGTCCATGAAGTGCGCTAATCTCTTACTAAGCAAGCGCTTAGAAATTGGAGATTATTGTGTCTGAAACTCGTACCGCCATCGTCACCGGAGCCGGAAACCTCCGCGGCATCGGAGCTGGAGTTGCCAAACGACTCGCCGCCGACGGAATGAAAGTCGCCGTGCTCGACCTGAACGAAGCCGACTGCGCCGCCGTTGTTGAGGAAATCACCGCAGCAGGTGGAACCGCACTCGCTGTCGGCGCTGACGTGTCCAATCCTGAAGCAGTAGAAGCTGCCGTAGCGAAGATCGTTGCCGAACTTGGCGAACCTACCGTTCTGGTCAACAACGCTGGCATCATCCGCGACAATCTCCTGTTCAAGATGACTGTCGACGACTGGGACTCTGTCATGGCAGTTCACCTTCGCGGCGCCTTCCTACTTTCTAAGGCGTGCCAGAAGTACATGACCGAAGCAAACTACGGACGCATCATCAATCTTTCCTCGGTCTCTGCCCTCGGAAATCGTGGTCAAGCCAACTACTCGGCTGCCAAAGCTGGCGTTCAGGGCTTCACCAAAACCCTTGCTATCGAGCTGGGCAAATTTGGCATCACAGCGAATGCCATCGCACCTGGCTTTATCCAGACCGATATGACTGCTGCAACGGCCGAACGTATTGGTGTTGCCTTTGACGACTTCATCGCTTTCTCAGCCAAAGAAATCCCCGTCCAGCGAGTGGGCCAGCCTGAAGACATTGCTCACGCAGCTTCCTTCTTTGCAAGTGAGGCCGCGGGCTTCGTCTCGGGCCAAGTTCTCTACGTCGCCGGTGGACCGAAAGACTGACATGACTTCTCCACAAGGACTCGACCTAACCGCCCTCACAGCCTGGTTGGGTCGAGTCCAACCTGAACTGCTCGACTTATCGAAACCGTTAACGGCCTCCCTCATTACTGGCGGCAAATCGAACTTGACCTATTCAGTCAGTGATGGGAACCGTGACGTCATCGTTCGCCGCCCGCCTTTGGGTCACGTCTTGGCTACGGCACACGATATGGGCCGGGAATATCGTGTAATGAATGCTTTAGCGGACTCACCGGTGCCGGTGCCAAAAATGTTTGGCCTATGTGAAGATACCGAGGTCCTTGGCGCACCATTTTATCTGATGGAGCGCGTGTCTGGAACTGCATTTCAGCGCGCGAGCGAACTCAACAAACTGGGCGCTGATCATGTGCGTACTATCGCCCACCGCCTAGTTGACACCCTTGTTGCTTTGCACGAAGTTGACTACGAATCCGTGGGCTTGGGTGACTTTGGTCGGCCAGATGGCTATCTAGAACGACAGGTATCGCGCTGGCGTAAACAACTCGAGAAGTCGCGTAGCCGAGACCTGCTAGGCATCGATGAACTGGCCGATTGGCTCAGTAATTCAGTCCCCAGTGAAGCCACGGGAACGATCGTGCACGGCGACTACCGCCTTGACAACGCCCTTGTCGATGAGTCTGGTCACATCACGGCCGTGCTTGATTGGGAAATGAGCACGCTCGGTGATCCGCTGTCAGACATCGCGCTGATGCTGGTGTATCAGAAGCTTGCGTTGGATGCAGGACCTGACGGCGCCAGTCACGTCACCGATGCGCCTTTGGCCGCCGGATATCCGAGTATGGATGAGATTGCCGAACGTTACGCCACACAATCGGGCCGCGACGTACGAAACCTAGGTTTCCGTTTGGCATTGGGCTATTTCAAACTTGCCGTCATTTTGGAAGGTATCTATTTGCGGTTCAGCCAAGGCCAAACTGTTGGTACTGGTTTTGAAGGGATTGGCGACGGCGTGTTTGGTCTCATCGAGAACGGGCTCGCCGCACGAACATCGTCCTGAGTTCATAACTGAGCTAGGCGAACTCGCACGCGCGGGTTGGCTAAAACCCGCAGGAAATTCACGTAAACAGGTAGGGTTAGCGCCGTGACGGTAATTCTGGAACCGCGCCGTCGGCCAACCCAAGAACGTAGCAGGATTAAATTTGAACGCCTGCTCGATGAGTCACGCGATCTTTTGCTTGAAGTTGGCTTCGAATCTTTCACGTGTGAAGAAGTCGCCAACCGGGCTGAAGTTCCGATTGGAACGCTGTATCAGTTCTTCGCCAACAAGTACGTCATTGTGTGCGAACTCGACAGGCAGAACGCGGTCGCTGTACGCGAAGAGCTTGCCAAGCTTGCCGCTGAGTTGCCAACACTCGATTGGCTGCGACTACTCGATCGTCTGCTTGACCACATGGCTACCATGTGGCTCGAAGACCCATCGCGAAGCGCCGTTTGGTATGCAGTCCAGTCGACTCCGGCCACCCGCGCCACGGCCGAAGTCACTGAAGCCGAACTTGCTGCAGATGTGGCTTATGTTTTAGGCCCGCTCACGCCCGGAACACCCCGTGAGCGGCGCAAGATCATGGCAGAAGTACTCGTTCACGTGGTCTATTCGATGCTGAATTTCTCGATCCGAAATCAGCAGGATTACCACGAATCATTAACCGAGGCGAAGCGTCTGCTTTCGGCATATTTACTTGCGGCTGAAGCCGGCGTCACGATTGAAACAAACTCGCCCAAGGAGTAGGTTCTGTTGGTTTTAGGAATTAACCTTTGAACACCTAGGCAAGAATTTGGTCAACGAATGCCGCGCGGCTCCACGACCAAGAGTGAAAATCAGTACTCGCTTCGTTCGGCACAGCAGTCTCCTCCTGCTCAAGAGTGACAAATGCTGTCGCGTGATCGCCGTCGTGACTCAGCGACACAAAAACATGTGCCTCAGCTAGCGCCTCGCGCACATGGCCGTGCAAAGCCAAACGCGGACGACCCCAAGCATCCTTGATCACCTCAATGAGCTGATGAATCTCATCACTGGCCACGGGCGCAGTGCCCCACATCGACTCAGACCAAGCTTTAATAAGGGCCTCTTTGGCAGCCCATCTAGCCGCTAAGGACGCCACCTGCAGATCAGTAACGCCACCGCCACAGTCGGCGCGTTCACCTAGCGTGAAGACGCGCTCAAACTTGGTCCCGGGCGTCCTCCATTGCTCGGCGAATCCCGGCACATGAACCACATCAACTCCAGTTCCAATTACTGGCATGAGTAACTCCCATCAATATCGAGACGTGCTTCTGGGTTCAAGAGCACCGAAGCTTCGCGGTCCTTAATTTTCTCGGTACCCAAGCGGCGATCTGCCGGACGCTGATAGAGGTTCGAGCCGCCATACATCGCATCTACCAAACACATCCGACCGGCCACAAGTCTTGCCTCGGCCTGCGCCAAATACTCAGCTCGACGGTCTTCAGGAAGCGACTCAATGAATGCTTGTGGGTGCACCACGGCAATCAGACCAGCGACGTGGCCGAAACCAAGGCTCGTCACCAAGCCAGCTTTCAACGGTCCGGTCTGCAGTGGTTCACGCAACCACACGAGACGCTCGTGTTCAGCCAATTCATCCATAACGCAATCCAAACTGCGGTTTGGAGGCACGACACCATGCTGCAGCACCTGAGTCAAACCGATCGTCTGGAAGGCTGCGGCTCCGCCCTTGGCGTGACCAGTCAGCGTCTTTTGCGAAATCACGAATAGCGGATTTCCAGCATCACGGCCCAGTGCCGTAGCCAGTCGCTCGTGTAGTTCCGACTCATTTCGTTCGTTTACCCCAGTCGAGGTGTCGTGTTTGCTCAGTACAGCAATGTCGTTAGCATCAAGGCCCAAGGTGGCAAGTGATCGAGCCAACTTCGAGGCACGCCCGCCAACACCGGCAGCCAAAGCGCCTAAGCCGGGTGCCGGGATCGAGGTATGCACACCATCGGCAAACGAAGCAGCATAAGCAACCACACCATGAACTGGAAGCCCGAGTTCAAGTGCCACATCACCGCGAGCCAGCAATACTGTCCCGCCGCCTTGCGATTCCACGAAACCGCCATAACGACGATCGTTCGCCCGACTGAACCGACTCGGATCCAGGCCCTTGGCCGTCATCGCTGCTGAATCAGCTGTAGCCGACATGTCACCGAAGCCAACGATGCCCTCGATACCCAGATCGTCATAACCACCAGCGACGACAAAGTCAGCCTTGTCGACCATGATCTTGTCGACAGCTTCCTCAATTGATACAGCCGTCGTGGCACATGCGGCAACGGGATGAACCATGGCACCATAACTACCGACATACGACTGCACCACGTGAGCCGCAATGACGTTTGGTAGAGCCTCTTGCAAGATGTCATTCGGGGTGCTGTTGCCCAATAGCGTGTCGATATAGAGCGAACGCATGGAGGTCATGCCGCCCATGCCGGTCCCTTGAGTGTTAGCCACTCGGCTCGGATGCACCCAACGCAAGAGTTCGGCGGGTGTGAAACCGGACGACAAGAAAGCATCCACCGTGCACACGAGGTTCCAGAGGGCGACCCGGTCAACCGACTGCACCATCTCTGCCGAAACGCCCCAGCGAGTCAGATCAAATCCAGTCGGGATCTGACCGCCAACTGTCCGACTGAGATTCATCTGGCGCGGCACCCGAATTTCAGTTCCAGCCAGTCGCGTCACAGTCCATTCGCCATCAGCATTCGTACTGATCCGCGTGCGTTCAGGGTCGGAGGCACGCAAGGCTTGCGCTTCGGCTTCGCTCGAGACTGTGAAGCTCAAGTCCTTATCGAGGAACACCGAGGTCAACAACGGTGCGGTGTTGTCAACCATCTCGCCATCATTCTCGTAACGACGAATGCCGATTCGAGCCCGTACCTCGTCTTCGTAACGTTCCACGAGGTCAGATTCAGCAACCTCATCACCTGATTCGGTGTCATACCAACTGCCGTTGACCTCGTCGAATGTGACAAGTCCAGTCAACCAAGCAAGTTCGAGCACACCTGCGGCCGAGAGTTGGTCGTCTACTTCCATCTCAAAACGAGTGCGTGCTGAACCCAACGGCCCGAGTTCACCTGTACCCACGATGACGATGAGGTCTTCTGGTCGAGCCGTGACTTCACCCCAATCCGGAGCAGAAATATGGCTGGTGCGAGCCGGGGGCGCCGGAAGTGCTGCCATCTGGTTAGCCAGTTCAGTAGATGTAGTTTCACTCTTCTGCTCAGCGATCGCTTGTTTCGCGAGTGCAGCCATGTCGAGGTTGGCGGCACCGAGACCGCCCGTCAAATCCACTTCTACCGGAGCCGTTTTCGCTTGCTCACGTCGTTCTGATGAACAAGCAGACAACAGTTCGGAGGCCATCTCACCCGTAGACCAAGTGCGAACACCAGCAGCTTCGACGGCCGTGACGAGCGGGTCATTGCCACCCATCAAACCAGTGCCACGCACCCACCCGATGATGGCGTGAGTCAATGTCACGCGGCTAGCCCAACGTTTTTCGCTATGCCACTTATTGACGAGCGCATCCAGCGCAGCCTTAGCTTCGCCGTAGGCTCCATCGCCGCCGAACATACCCCGGTTCGGTGAACCTGGAAGTAGAACGTGCATCCGTGCGTTGACGTCACGCATCGTCACGTGTTCAGCCAAGTTTCCTATTAGCCGTTCAACCGACCACAACAGGATGCGAGTTTGCACCTCGGTTTGAGGTCCTGCTTCGCTCGTGTCACCACTTGCTGCACCGGCAGCAAACGGCACCAACAAGGTCGGAATAAGAGCTGGTTTGGTCACCGTCGTAACTCCGGCCGCAGTGCGACTTTGTTCACTGCGAATCCAGGTCATTAGTTCATCGACATCCGCAAAGGAGGCCATATTGGCTGGAACCACCCAGAGCACGGCACCAGCCCGCGCGTGACTGCGATACAACTTCTTAAAGAAGGCGAGCTTCTTTGAATTCAGTGATGAACTTGTCGCAATGACGGTCGCACCATCAGCCAATAATCTAGCGACGATCGCTGCGGCGATTGATCCGTCACTTGCGCCCGTCACCAATGCCACCTCATCGGCATAGGTGCCAACGTTCGTTTCGCGTGCTTGCGCAGCGATCAACGCCAACCGCTCATTCTGGGTCTTGGCGAACCAGTGTTCAGCGTGTGCTGCAACTGTCTCACCCGCGCCGATGAAATTAGCTGTTGGAGCCACCTCGGCGTCGAGCGCAATCCGCGCGACGTCCTCACGTGCACTGGCCCAACGATCATCAAGTACAAAAGCCTGTTCAGCGTCGAAACTCGGCGCTGTTTGCTTAAGCCAATCTGCTCCAAGTTCTGTCTCAACACGTTCACGCAATTCAGCAGCACTATCATCAGTGATTGCGTCATCGACCACAGTTCCCAGACCCAAATGGTCGAGCACCAATCGAGCCGAAGCAGCCAATACTCCATCGGCTCCCGTAATTGCGTCCGTAAATTCGGCCAATGCCGCTGCATCAACAGTTGCACCTGCTCCGCCACCGCTCTGAGGTATGTCAACAGAAATGCCGCGAGCTTGTCCTACCGCACGAACCGCAGCGTCGATGGCGTTTTCCACATCGCTTGCAGAACTGAGGTGGGCGAACTCCCCAAAGCCTCCCCCGCGAACACTGCTGCCTTCTCGGCTTGACAGGGCGAGCTGTGCCGTGACGTGCGGGACCCAGCCCTCGCCCAGTTGCCATGTGGCCGTGACACGTTCAGCAATTGCTGAGGCTCGTTTGCCAGTAGGTCCAAGGACCTTGCCTAGATGATCATTGATGGTTTCACTAAGGACCGGGCCAAACGGTCGGTAGGTGCGAGCCATGGCATCCACGGTGGAGCCGAGAGTGACGAGATCTGCATCTGCAGCACCATCGATAGCACCGAGAGAGAGTTCCGCACCGAGGTCGAGGAGCAACTGGTTGCGTCGGCTTGAAGCGCCGTCACACAAAGATTCAATCGAATCTGCGGCTCCGCATTGTTCTGGGCGCATCTTGGTCCACCAGGCGATCAGGACAGATGTTGCATCCGAAGCCGTGAAACTCAGATCGGGCGCCTCTTGGCTGCTTGGTCCCGTCGCAGGAACGACCGCCGGGGCAGCTGCTGCTTCGCTCACAATGTCAGCAGTCTCAACTGTGGTATCAACTGTGGTGTCGACCTCGGGCAAATCTTCATCTGTTGCAAAAACCGTTGCACTATCTCGTTCAACATTGAGAACCTGAACGCCGCTGTTGCCCAATACCTTCAAGGTTCCGCTTGCAAGGTTCGCCACGGTTGGCGCGGAGCCCACGCCGATCTCGACAAAACGTTGGACACCCAGTCCACCGTCAGATTCTGGAGTAAACATGAGGTCTTGGGTTTCGATCCAGCGAACTGGACTGGCGAACTGCCATGCCAAAAGTTCGATTAGGACGGTACGACACAAGTGCTCTGGCTTTGCCTGCCATTCGGCAAAGTTGCCGAGCACAGCGTTGAGTGGCTCAGAATCCACCAGCTCAGCAATTTCACGAATGAAGCTCCGCTCCAATGAGAAAGGTTTCGGAACTAGGTTAGGGATATAGCGACCCGAGAGAATCGAGGGATCAATGGTTTCAGGTAAGAGTTCTTCGAGTCGAGTGCGGAAACTTGGCACGCCAGACTGCAAAACTTTCGAGTGGAACGGAACATCGATGCCTGGCACGAGAATAAAGGCGGCTTTGCCCCCATATTGTGCACGGCGTTCGGCAACATCAGCTTCGAGTGCATCCAATCCAGCAACCGTTCCAGCAATCGCATATTGACTACCTCGCTGGTTATAGTTGACGATCTGCAAGAACTCGCCACTGCGTTCGGCAAGCGAGTCGATGTAGTCATTCACGTCATCATCTGCGAGCCCAATCTGCGATGGGCGAATTGCAGCGAGCCGATAGTTGCTCCGGCCATCCTCGTCACGAGGCACGAGCGTATGCATCACTGAGCCTCGCTGGAACACGACTTCGACGACTGCTTCAAGCGAAATCACACCCGAAACGGCAGCCAGCGCGTTGTATTCACCGACCGAATGACCAGCAATGATTGCACCTTCAACTGCCGCATCAGCAGCACGCAATTCAGCCATCTGAGCCGCACCCAACACTGCCATTGCTACTTGAGTGAATTGCGTCAAATAGAGCACGCCATCTGGATGCTTGTGGCTGACACCATTCGCAATGAGTTCGGTTGGGTTTTCACGTACGACGCGAAGGATCGAGAAACCCAATACCTTCCGGGTGTGTTTATCAGCCCGATCCCATATCTCGCGGGCGGCCGGGCACCGCTGATAGCCGTCCATCCCCATGCCCTTGCTCTGAATACCTTGGCCTGGGAAGGCGTAGGCCGTGACGGGGGCTTCGAGACGGGCCGTGGCGATCATGACGACGCCACCATCAGCATTGACCGTCACCTCAACTAGTTCAGCACCTGAAGAAGCGTTACTTTCACTGCGTGGAAGTAACCCAATACGATCGGCTTTGACCTCGATTGTGCTGCCCAAAGCGACTGGTGCCATGAAGCGGGCAGTCCATGCGGTTACTCGCTGGCCGGTCGCCTGCGTCAGTACGTATTGAGCGTGAGCTGACGTCCACATACCGTGCACGATTGGTTCGCCAAGACCAGCTAATTGCGCAGCCGTATGACTTGTGTGAATCGGGTTATGGTCGCCCGTAACCGCAGCAAAAGCATGCATATCGCTTGGGGCATGACCACTTTCGCGGACACGAGTCCGGCGCGGAGTGGCCTTAGCTTGATCTCCACTTCCAGCCGCCTGCGCAGGTGCTTCAAGTGTGTGGTCACCGGTTCTTCCAGTAATCAAAAGACGCTCAGTGAGCACCGCGAAGTCACCGACGGTCACCTCACATGTCACGACTCGGCCACTTGGCGTGTCGTCAATCGAATGTACTTCCGCAGCAATCTCAAACTCTGCGCCATCGGCGGGAGCGCTGCCGTCGATACGAATTTGATGATCGAGATGCACGAGGTCGAGCATGCCTTCGACGACCGCTTGGCCTGTATCGGTGCATGCTTCGGCGAGCACGGCAAACACAAGTGGCCAAGCCAAACCAACCAAAGTGTCTGGCACCATCTGACTGCCATGCGACAGGTCGGCACCGCTCACAACCGCATGGTCAGCAAGCAGGTCGGTTGACCACTGCTGGTGGGTTCGGGCCACCCCGTCGCTCACGTGTGGCAATTCATCAGCAACAGCACCACGCACAATATCGCGGCTCGCTGCAACAGCATCTGCGATGGTCACGATCGGTGCATGCCCACGAGAGGTGTCGTCGTCAAGGGTGAAGTTGATGGTGAGGTCTCGGTCCGAATCGAGAGGCAAAATGAATCGGGCACCTTGTTCACTTACGTCGAGTCGCGCACCTGTGGAGGCATGTTCAGCACTGTGTTGGTCCATCACGATCCAGGTGCCCTCGATGCTCCGCACTGGGTTCTTGATCATGCGACCAGCCCAGACAACATCTGGCGCAGCCAACACTTGGGCAACACCGTTACAGGCCGAATCGATGCGACGCCGACCGATAACTCGGTGTGGTGCACCTCCGGTTGCCAAAATCGAGTCGAGGCAGGCATCTTCAAAGCGCTGCAATAGTTCAGCAATTGGTTCATCTACCTGAGTTATCCCGGCAACCGAGGAAATGCCTGGGATAACGCACACTTGGTCTGCATCATAACGATCATCATGAGCCTGCCAGAGCGAGTCAGAACGCCACCAACGGCGAACTTCGGCGTCGATAACTGGCACAAAATTCACTGGTTTGCCGGGCTTGCGGCACACCTCTACGAAATAACGACGGTCGGCGGGATGGAGAACCACGTCGTATAGATCCGCGAACGTTTCTGCTAGGAGCGCAACAGCTCGTGGGCCGTTTTCGACATCTTCATTACTCGGAAATAGGGTCGTGAACACTCCCCTGTCTTGCGGAACCAGTCGCGCTTCAGTGCGCTGGACGAGATCGTGGAACCGATCACGCCAACTAGCGTCCAACCAAGCAGGATGGCCGTCAGCGTCAAAGCCACTTAGCTCGACGAAACGATCGAGCATTTCGCCATAGGACATCGCCGTCAGATCTCCAAACCACGGTTTAGCCGTCTGGTTCAGGGCTGCAATGATGTCCTCACGCCGAGCCTCGACTGCATCAGCGTCGCCTGCGACTTCGTCGAGAAGTCGTCCCGTACGCGAAAAGGTGTTGTCAATTTCGTGTAAGTCCGCACCCAACTGGCTCCGACCCGATGCCATGTTGTTGATCGCTTGACCCGCGCCAACCCAGGTTTCACTACCTTGGGTAGAAACCAAAAGTTCCTTGACTTGAGGTGATGTAGTAGCTTCCAGACTGGCCATTGCTGCCGTGCCGATCAAGACACCATCGAGGGGCATCTCTGGTTGTCCGTGGTGTAGCGACCAAGTTCCGCTCAAGTATTCCGAGGCGATCTTGGGCGTACCGATGCCGCCACCCACACAGACCACTACGTTGTCTCGTTGTCTCAGGTCGGCATAGGTGCGGATGAGGAGTTCGTCAAGATCTTCCCAAGAGTGATGACCGCCAGCTTTTCCGCCTTCAATCTGGATAATGATCGAAGCTTGTGGATTGGTCTCGGAAACCGCATCGGCAATCTTGAGAACTTGGCGAATCTGCTTGACCGTTCCGGGCTTAAACACCACATGGCTAAAGCCAAGCTCACGGAGTTCCGTCACCAGACTGACTGCTTCTTCATGTTCTGGAATGCCTGCCGTGACAATCACGCCATCAATGGGTGCACCGGCACTGCGTGCCTTTTGTACGATGCGCTTGCCACCTAGGTGCAACTTCCACAAATAGGGATCGAGGAACAGTGCATTGAACTGAAAAGTTGCGCCTGGATCAAGGAGTTCATCAAGTTCTTCGAGGCGGGCATGGAAGATGTCTTCGGTCACTTGGCCGCCGCCCGCGAGTTCTGCCCAGAAGCCAGCGTTTGCTGCCGCCGCCACAATCCTGGCATCGACCGTGGTGGGGGTCATGCCAGCTAGTAAGACAGGTGATTTGCCCGTCAACCGTGTGAAAGCAGTCTCGACACGTTGAGTTCCGTCAGGCAGGATGACAGCTTTTGGCGCAAACCGAGACCACGGTTGCGGACGTTCAGGTCGAGCACCAACACGCACGAGTTGGCGATGTCCAGATCGCGTCGTCGGAGCAATAACGCCGACGCCGCGCGGACGCGTTTCTGCCACGGTCAACCGCAAGGCAAGATCGTTCGGACCGAGGTCGAGGATCCAGTGCGCGCCAGCGTCCATCGCCTCGCTTGCTTTCGCAACCCAGTCGACCGGGTCGACGATGGCACGTTGTGTCAGTTCAGCTGCGTGTGGGCCATTTAGTCCTACCTTGTCTGCCCATTCAGCAACCATCGGCACGGCCTCAATCAAGTCAGGGTGGTGGAAGGCCAAAGCTGCGTCGACTTCTTCGATGATGGGCGTAAATCCGCTACCCCCAGTGCTCTTTCGTTCGCGTACTTGGCGATCACTTTCGGCAACGGTTTCGAGTGCGGCAACGGCCTTTCGCACGCTCTCTTGGCTACCCGTGAGGACCACAGCGCGACGGCCGTTTCTCAACTGGCAGTGCGCACCTGTGTCGGCCACGATATCTGCCACACGCGCTGGGTCAACGTCGCTGACCGACACCATTGTTCTACCGAGGAGGTTGCGTCGCGCTCCGACGATTTGGGCTGCCGCACCAATGAGTCTGGCAATCGCGAGGACCTCGACCGCAGGGATGCCATGCACTGCTTCGGCTGCCAAAACACCCTGTGAATGACCAATAACTGCTACGGGGCGATTGCGTCGAATGTCCAGCCCTTGCCTCTCTAAGACGACCAAGCCGAGGAGTTGTGTCAACGCGATACCCGGAACTGAATGCGCCGGCGCAAGAAGTTCCGTTACGCTAGGCAACGTCGACGCGTCGAGATTCTCTGCAGACTCTCCTGTCGCTTGTGCATCAACCCACGACAACACGTCAAAAGAGTGCGGGACCCTGGACAGCTCTTTGGCGATGGGCGCAAGAAGGTCATCAGTGCGCTGAACTAGGTCAACCAACTCCCGTTCGACCCCAAAGCTTCGAACGATATCCGTCAGACTGTCGAGCCAAGGCCCACCTTGCCCACCAAAGGCGAGCGCATAGTTAGTGCCCTCAATGAGGTCTTGAAGCAGGGACGTGTCAGCAGCTTTTGCTTGTGAGGGCGAAGAGTTGAGTGAGGTATCCAGCAAGGTCATGAATGCAATCATGACACAAACATGAGGAAACCTTCATCTTATAGATGAGGAAATACTCACGTTTTTCGATTCAGGAATGCGTGACCTTTGTCACAGGATCACGTCATCACGTTCTCAAGCGCTAAAAATTCTCGCCAAGCCAAAACCCAAAACTCACCATCACCAATGCGGCGACAAGCATGGCAAAACCATTGCAAATACCGGCAAAAAGACGCCCCTCTCGCAAGAGTCGCACCGTGTCGTAGCTGGCGCTGGAAAAGGTCGTATATCCGCCGAGGAATCCCGTCATTACGATGCTCGCCCATGCCGGAACAGAATTTTGGGCCGAGACCAGACCCGCAATGAATCCGATCACTAATGAGCCGCTGATATTGACAAGCCAGAGACCCCACGGAAATTCCTCAGCCGAGGAACGGCGAGCCTGACGGTACTGAACCGCCGCATCGAGAACGAATCGCACAACGGCTCCAACCCCGCCCGCTAGCGAAATCAGGAGAAGTAATTCCCAGCCCAAAGCCATCATGAGATGTCCTCTCGGGCCGGCGGCACGTCTGGGTTCTCAGTCCCGCCGAAGCGCGATCCAAGCCAGACCCCCACGAATGTTGCGCCTGCGCCCACGATGACGGTCAAGAGGCCATAGCCGACACCAGCCCACGCATCACCGGATTGAAACATGACCAACACCACTAACGCCAATGCACTGTAGGTAGTGAATCCACCAAAAAAACCTGTGCCGACGAAGAGACGCCAACGATGACTCGAAGCAGAATTGTGAATAGGTCGTGCCATAGCTTCGAGCACGATTCCCAGTCCCAAAGCTCCGACCACATTGACGATCAAGGTGGCAAAAGCGAGGCGAGAGTCGCCGCACACCTCGACTACAAGTGCTCGCGCGGCGGTACCAATCACCCCACCAAAAAAGACCAACAGCACATTGCCCACGTTCAAGAAGGGCAATGGCTGTTGGTCATTTTCAGATGCGATACTCAATCGCAGCTCACACTCCACCCGTGAGCAGCATCCCACCATCAATTTCAAGACATTTACCGGTCACCCAGGCCGCATCCTCAGAAAGCAAGAAGGCGACGACCGACGCAATGTCTTCAGGCACACCCAAGCGCTTCATCGGATAAGCACTCGAGACTTCTTCCTCTTTGCCTTCATATAGGGCACCGGCGAACTTTGTCTTAACCACTGCTGGGGCCACCGCATTGACGCGGATCGTCGGCGCGAGTTCCAAGGCCAACTCTTCGGTTACGTGAATCAAAGCGGCCTTCGAAGCCCCGTACATACCGATCATGGGTGCTGGTTTGACACCGGCCACCGAAGCGACATTGACGATAGCGCCACCGTTGTCGCGCAATGAAGCGTTCCACGCTTTTTGCGCCCACGACAATGCAGACAACACATTCACTTCGAAAATCTTGCGCGCAGGCTCAAGATCCATTTCAATCATCCGACCGTATGCGGGGTTGATTCCCGTGTTGTTGACCAGATAGTCAAGTCGACCAAACCGTTCGAGTGCGGTCGCGATGACTTCATCTTGATGGGCGGCGTCATCCGCCGCACCCGCAACGAATGCCGCATTCTCGGCTCCAAGGTGTTCCACGGCCTCTGCCAATGCTTCTGGTTTGCGAGCCGTGATCACCACCTTGGCGCCCTCCGCGACAAGACGCTCCGCTATGGCTAGGCCAATGCCACGACTTGCGCCGGTAACAATCGCAACTTTATTAGCGAAACGAGACATCACGACAAACGCTCCAGAACCATGGCCATACCCATGCCACCACCGACACACATTGACTCGACACCGAATTGCTTGTCATGCCACTGCAGGGAATTGATCAAGGTAGACGTAATTCGTGCGCCAGTCATACCAAATGGGTGACCAACGGCGATGGCTCCGCCGTTGACGTTGAGTTTATCGAGTGGAATTCCCAATTCCTTGGCTGAACCCCATGCCTGAACAGCGAAGGCTTCATTAATCTCATAAAGGTCAATGTCGTCAATGCTCATGCCAGCATTCTTGAGTGCGGCTGGAATTGCCTCAACCGGACCAAGTCCCATGATTTCGGGCGAAAGGCCCGTAACTGCGGTCGACACAATGCGCGCGAGGGGAGTCAGTCCAAGTTCTTTAGCTTTCGTGTCACTCATGATGACTACAGCAGCAGCACCATCATTCAGCGGGCAAGCGTTACCTGCTGTAACAGTGCCGTCCGGGCGGAACACGGGCTTGAGGCTGCTCACAGCTTCGAGTGTCACACCGGCGCGAGGTCCGTCGTCTGTCGAGACAATAGTGCCGTCAGGCAACGTGACGGGCGTGATGTCCTTGGCCCAAAAGCCTTCGGCAATGCGCTGCTCGGCAAGATTCTGGCTACGCACGCCAAACTCATCCTGCTCTTGACGGCTCATGCCTAAATGTTGTGCGACATTCTCAGCAGTTTGACCCATCGCGATGTAGAGGTCAGGCAATAGTCCGCTTTCACGCGGATCCGTCCATGTCTCGGCACCACCTTCGGCACGCTTCGCCGTACGAGCCAATGCCTCAGCAAACTTGGGGTTTTCGCTGCCTGGCAAGTCGGCGAATCCGTTTGCGAAACGACTTACTGTTTCAACGCCCGCGGAAAGATAGACGTCACCTTCACCAGCTTTGATGGCGTGGAAAGCCATCCGAGTGGTCTGCAACGAGGAGGAGCAATAACGGTTGACCGTCACACCGGGGAGGTGATCCATGCCTGCCTGAACAGCGACCGCACGACCCATGTTGTGTCCTGCTTCACCGGCGGGCTGACCGTTACCAAGCATCAGGTCAACGATGTCCTTGCGATCCAGCTCTGGCACCTTGGCTAGCGCAGCCTCGACCATTTGTACGGTGAGGTCGTCGGGACGCATGTCTTTCAGTGAGCCTTTTCCAGCGCGCCCGATAGGCGAACGCGCGGTCGAGACAATTACAGCTTCGGTCATTGTGAAGTCCTTTCTCAGAAGCCGAGGTCACGGCCACAGCGGTGTGGTGAAGATTGGCTGCGGCCGATGGAGTTTGTGCTTGCGCCAGACAGGCGGCACACCGGTGGATTAATCATCAATGGTGTGTTCATGAATACCTTTCGGTTATGTGCACGGGTACCTGTCGCCAGCCATGTACTGTTAGATCAAGACTAAGCGCTTGCTTAGCATAACGCTAGGCCAGCATCGCGAGGCGGGAGATTGGGGAATGACGGTGAACAGCACTGCGTCAAGTCCACATACTGATGCGCGGGAGCGGCTACTTGCTGCCGCACGCCAAGCATTCGCCGAAAAAGGCTACTCGGGAACCACGACCCGTGACATAGCCTCTCGGGCCGGCATGAGCCCGGCTGCCGTTTACGTACACCACCGCAGTAAAGAAGAGCTTCTTTTTGAAATAAGTTTGTCGGGACACAAAGCGGCCGTTGCCGTCATCAGCAAGGCGGCTCATTCTTCTCAAGTCCCGCTTGAGCAGATCCGAAATATGGTGCGGGAGTTCAGCCGCTGGCATGCAATCTACAGTCGCACTGGGCGGATCGTTCAGTACGAATTTGGTTCGTTGAGTCCAGAACACCGCGCCGAAATCGCTGGGCTTCGCCGAGAAATCGAAGTCTATATGCGCGATGCGCTCACAGCAGGAGTTGCAGACAACTCTTTAGACGTGCGCGATATCAACGGCACAGCACTTGCCTTACTCAGCTTAAGCATTGACCTCGTGCGCTGGTTTGTTCCGGAAGGCAA
>JBEBSZ010000026.1:0-27525 GCA_040394025.1 Aeromicrobium sp. | reverse complement strand
GAGGCGAGTCTGAAGTGCTCCCCCGGCTGGATTCGAACCAGCAACCCTTCGATTAACAGTCGAATGCTCTGCCGTTGAGCTACAGGGGATCGTCTCCAACTAAGGAGCACGATTAGAAACTCTATCAAGCGTCACTCTGAGATGAGAAATCGCCTTAGCCTCTATCGAACGAACCTGCCAAACACTCAAACCGAGAACATCCGCAACCGCTTTGAGAGTGAGCGGTTCGCCATCGTCGGTGCTGAATCCGAAACGCAAAGCAAGTACCTCGGCTTGCTGTTCTGGCAAACATTCCAGCACCGCGCGATCAACCCGCTGAAAACTGGATTCGTATGTAAAATCAGGGCTTTCGACCATATTTCTCTCACTCAATTCAACGGTTTCGACTCTTGGAGCGTGCATCGCACGCGCAATCCATGGCCAAGCAAACGTCACGAGACGTGCACCCCTAGTTGGATCAAAGCGATCCACGGCTCGAACGAGAGCCTCACGGCCCGCTGCGACAGCCTCCTCATATCGGCTTCCATGATGACCCAAGCGGCGTGCATGCAAATCTACCCAATGACAGCCCGACTCAATCAGCCGCAACCGGGCAGAACAATCACCGGCTCTTGCCGCCCACGCAAAAAATCGCTCCTCATCGTGGTGCAGGATTAACGGCTCAAAATTAGGTCCTGTGGGCTGTATCTTCACCCCACCAGCATGAACTTTTTGAAACAGAACTTCACGTTCAGAAACGTCAGTTGTGGACAGAAACAGTCGCCCACAACTGCGCTAGCCAAAGTGCTATTTCATGCTCTCGATTCCCACAATTCGTTCGTGAAATCCACGCCGTTGCTCGTCCAAGGCGACAAGTTCACCAAAAATCTGGTTGTATTCATCTGGGTTATCGACCGGGTTTGTGCGTTGCAGCCGAGATTTCACGTCTGCAATCCGGCGTAACACGGTAAGTTCCTGCAATCGCGCCAGCACAGCTGCAATCACATCCGACATATTCGAATAGCCCGCACGCATGGGCTCCACGGCAGCAACTCCAACGATTTTCTGTAAACCCTCATCGGCAAGAGAGTCTGTCAATCGCGCAGCCCACGAGGGGTCAGTGGATTCAGGAACTCCCAACCCTTGCATCTCTTGCCATAGGGCCTTTGCTGCCGGATGAGTGAAGTCATTCTCGCCCACGTCTGTGAGCCAAGGCGAAGCCAAATGTGGGAACTGGATGATCGCCTTGAGCGCTTCTCGTTCGTCGGCCAACTCTGGGACACCAAAACCTGCCGTGATGTTGCTGACCTGCTGCGGTGTCGTTAACGCCGTCTGATCGGCCATGGCGGCAGTTTGCTGGGCAGACTGAGGAGATGTCGATCTTGGTTTTGATTTCTGTAGTTCGTCACGCACCTGATCGACGTCCACGCCAACAAGTGAGGCAATCTCACGCAAAAACTCGTCAGTTTTAGCTCGATCTCGAATCGATCTGGCTAAGCTCACCGACTCACGCACCGCGTCGATCCGCTGATCTCCGCGATCAAGATCATATTTTGCCAAGGTATTTTTCAACACGAAACGGTACAAAGGAACCCGAGAAGCGATCAAGTCGCGTACTGCGGCATCTCCATCAGCTAAACGCAAATCGCAGGGATCCATTCCCCTCGGCTCAACAGCAACATAGGTCTGCGCCACAAACTGCTCGTCACCTGAGAACGCTTTCATTGCAGCCCGCTGTCCGGCTTCATCACCGTCGAAAGTGAAAACGACTTCACCACGGAAAGCATCGTTATCCAGCATGAGGCGGCGCAAAATTCGTGTGTGGCCCTCACCAAAAGCAGTGCCGCAGGTTGCCACCGCAGTATTAACCCCAGCCTGATGGCAGGCCATGACATCGGTATAGCCCTCCACAATGACAGCCTGACTGCTCGACGAAATCGACCTACGTGCGAGATCCAACCCATACAACACTTGGCTCTTCTTATAGATCGGCGTTTCAGACGTGTTGAGGTATTTCGCTTCAACTCGATCGTCATCGAACATACGGCGAGCACCAAAGCCAACAACTTCGCCAGAGATTTCCCGGATCGGCCACAATAGCCGCCCACGGAACTTGTCATAAAGTCCTCGGCTTCCGCGCGCAGCTAAGCCTCCCGTCACCAGATCGTCATCGGAAAAACCTCGGCCACGCAGGAACTGCACGAGGGCTTCGCCACCGCGTGGCGCCCAGCCCATACCGAATCGTTCGGCGGCTGTCTGATCGAAACCTCGGTCCTGCACGAACTGACGACCAATGCCGGCTTCCTGCGAGGTCGCAAGCTGTGTCGCATAAAACTCCGCTGCTTGCCGATGTGCATCAATCAACCGTTGTCGCTGACCAATATCGCGACGCGGGCCGCCATGACCTTCTTCGTCATAACGCAGCGTGACGCCAAATTTTTCTGCCAGCCTTTCGACGGCTTCAGCGAAACTCAGTCCCTCAATTTCGCGCAGGAACTTGATCGTGTCACCACCGGCACCACAACCAAAACAGTGATAGAAACCTTGCGCCGGACGGACGGTAAACGAGGGAGTCTTCTCGTCGTGGAAAGGGCACAAACCCTTGCGCGCTCCCCCACCCGCGTTCTTGAGTGTTACGTACTGTTCGACAACTTCGTCAATTCGTGCACGTTCACGAACGAGTTGTACGTCCTCGTCCTTGATCAGCGCCATGAGCCGATCTTAGGCCCTGAACGAAACCCTGCGGGACCTGATCTAACAAGCGGGAGGAAATACTCGCGACTCAAGGGCGCCAACTCGAGTTCCGTTTCATCTGGATCGATCCACCGCGCTTCCGCGATCTCTGCTGCCACGGCAACCTCGGCAACTGATACGTGGCACCAAAAAGCATTGCTCCGAACTTTGAACCCTGGCTCATTGGCCGCATCGGACTCAAAGACTCCAATGAACTCAAGCTCCTCGTCAGCAATGCGCAAGCCGAGCTCCTCGTGAAGCTCGCGTCGAAGTGCTTCTGCAGCCGTTTCACCCGGCTCTGGCTTCCCACCTGGCTGGATGAACACAGAAGTGCCGTGTTTGCGCACCATAAGTGTCTCGCCGCGGTCATTCACGATGATGCCGGCGACGACGTTGATCGTGTTCACAGTTGCTCGTAGGTCAGTGGATCGCCATTCCAGAGTCGGCCATTTTCTTGCTCAAGTTCTGCCATCGCATCGTGATCGGATTCGTCTAATACAAAATCAAGGACATCAAGGTTCTCGGCCATCCGCGTGGGCGACGAGGATTTGGGGATCGGCACAATCCCTCGCTCAACATGCCACCGCAATACAATTTGTGCAGGCGACATATCGTGTTTTGCCGCTATATCAGCCACTACAGACTCACTGAGCAAATCGCTACCACGACCAAGCGGACTCCATGCTTGCGTGATGATGTCGTTCTTCTTATTGAACTCAACAAGTTCGCGTTGTGGGAAGTATGGATGAATCTCCACTTGGTTCACTTCCGGCATTACTGAAGTCTCGCGAAACAACCGCTCTATGTGTTCGATATTGAAATTGCTGACACCAATATGGCGCACAAGTCCGCGATCACGGGCCGCAATCAAGCCTTGCCAAGCTTCAACGTAGCGATCTTGCATGGGCATCGGCCAATGGATCAAATACATGTCGAGGTAGTCGAGGCCCATGCACATGAGCGACTCTTCAACACAAATCTGTGCTTTACGTTCACTGTGATGGCGACCCGGAAGTTTCGAGGTAACAAAGATATCTTCTCGTGGCTCACTCGCAGCCCGAATTGCTGCGCCAACCGCACCCTCATTTTAATAACTGACGGCCGTATCGATGAGTCGATATCCCTCATCCAGTGCAGCCTCCACGAGGCCTGCGCCCTCGATGCCCCGAAGATTAAATGTGCCCAAGCCGAGTGCAGGCATGATGCATGATGCAGATTGGACGGTATCTAAAGCACTCATTTTGTCCTCCGCTTCGGTGTTCTACCTTGACGGTATCTGGTGAACGGCCCATCGGCACTAGCAGCTATCAACTCAAGAGCCGATCAGCCCATACGCGTGCCGATATATCCGTCAAGCTCGCGACTTGGTCGATAATGACTCTCGACCTCGCTGTGTCGTTTTCAGCCGAACGGAAATCCTCGGCAAGGTCAGTGTCCAAATACTTGTCACCGGAAAGCATGAGATGAGCAGTCAAATGGCGAATCAAATCCCGCTGCTCTGCCAACACTTTTGTGCGATCGTCTCGTCGAATGACGTGGTGGGCGGCGAAGGCTTTCAGCAGCGTGATTTCATCCCACGTTTCAGGTGGGACAACGAGTTCAGCTTCGTGCCGGACTAGAGCTCCGGGGCCGTTGACATCGTGTGTTGCACGTTGAGCAGCCATGGCAAATCGACCAATGAGTGCGCTGGTCAGCGATTTGAGCACAGCGCTTGAGCGTCGACCTCCGTCATGACCCGCACGGGGCCACTCCGGCATGGCTTGCAATCGTTCGAGGGCTGCCGCTAAACGATCGTTACCAAGGTCGTCTGAATACCATTCTCTTGCCGCCGCAAAAACGGCCTCAAGTTCGAGATCACCGACGAGCGAAAACCAGCCGCCAACGACTCCGTCTTCGACATCATGGACAGAATAAGCAATGTCGTCAGACAGGTCCATGACTTGGCCTTCCATCGGCTGTTTGATACCGGAAAGACCTTCGCGCACCCACATGAAAATCGGTGCGTCATCAGCGTAGTAACCAAATTTCATCGGGCTGCCCGGACCTTCGCTGCGGGCCCATGGATATTTAATACAAGCGTCCAAAGTGGCTCGGGTCAAGTTGAGCCCGGCCGGTTTTCCATCATCGGTAAATGTTTTTGCTTCGAGTCGAGTCAGTAGGCGCAAGGTCTGAGCATTACCTTCAAAACCGCCAAATGAAGCTGCCGCTTCGTTGAGCGCAACTTCGCCGTTGTGCCCGAACGGCGGATGACCGAGATCGTGTGAAAGGGCTGCGGAATCGACAATGTCTGGATCGCAACCCAATGCTTTGCCAAGTTCACGCGCAACTTGGGCAACTTCGAGTGAGTGGGTCAATCTATTACGCACAAAGTCGTCAGCGCCAGCTCTTAGGACTTGGGTTTTCGCCGACAGCCGTCGCAGTGCTGAAGAATGCAGAATCCGGGCGCGATCACGTTCAAAAGCAGTGCGACCTGGCCGCTTTGGCGGTTCAGTGACGTAGCGCGCTTTATCGTGCGCATCGTAGGCGGGACTCATTGATGAGGACATTACCGGCAGTGTCCGACGAATTGTCTGCTCCGTGGCCTTAGCCAATATTTCGCATCCATCATGACCACCAAGACCGACTTGGATTGGAGAGTCTCACATATTCAGTTTCGCGCTCATTCAGCTCAGGCACACTCTGACTATCGGGCTGAGTTCTCATTCGTCAGCCACGCTGCACCTAGCTACTCGGCCTGCGTACCAACCCGCCCAGATCGTGCGCACTCCCATGCCACATAAATTTTCAGTACCGAGAGCTAGGCTGCTTTCATGCGTCTATTACTCGTTCTTTTTGGGACTCTGACGATCATTGCTTATGCAGGTTTCGGCGCAATCCTGATGAACAATTGGGCTGTTACCGCAGCAAGCGGATTCCCCTTGGAACCCACAATGACAGATATGGCAGCCGCTGGCGAACCTTATAGCGCAATACCTGGTTACTTTTATTTCACGATCGGTGTCCTGCTAGCGATTACTTGGGCTTCTCTCGCACTGAAGCGGTCAGCACCGCTCGCTGGTTCTGCTGCTTTAGCTATTTGGGCGGGAGTTCTTACTCCCGCCGCACCCGCATATTTCATGTTCTCGACGCGCAACTTAATGTCAGTCGGAGACACCTACTGGGAGTGGAACGGTGAGGCCGCATTCGCGTTATCGCAACCTCTAAATATCATCAGCGTGATTGCCGCCGTCGTGACTGTCGTCGCATTGGTCATATATGTCATCCAAGATAACCGTCGGGCACAGTAGGCCATGCACGTGTCTCACGTCTGACCAAACTCATGATTTGGTGGGTTTGACCCCTCGAATCGTGAGATTCGGGGGTCAAATCGCCCAAATCTTGTTGGTTAAGTGTCTCTTTCGGGGTAGGAATTAGGCATGGGTAATTCAATCCGTGTCGTCATTGCAGGTGGTTCAGGATCACTCGGGCTTGCACTCGCAGGTGACCTAACTGATCGCGGACACGATGTCGTGATTCTGACTCGCCAAACAAACCCCCGAATCCCTCACCGCCAGGTTGAATGGGATGGTAAAAATCAAGGCCCTTGGGTAGCCGAGTTAGCGGAAGACCCGCAACGCACAGCCATCGTCAACTTGGCCGGACGACTCGTCGACGTGCGCCCCACCGAAGCGAACATTGCTCATTTACGGAACTCACGCGTGGATTCGACACAAGCGCTTGTCAAAGCCAGCGAAACCTTACGCGCGCCCTTAGCAAGGTGGATACAAGCGTCAACCACGGCAATCTGGTCAGATGCCGGTGAGCAACGCATCACCGAAAATAGCCCGATCCCCACTGGGGCTGCGGCACTACCCCAAATGACTGGGGTCGCTCAACCTTGGGAAGCAGCAGTCGATGGAGCGCATACAGGCCATCTCGTGGTTTTGCGCACCTCTCTGGTTTTGCAACAAGATTCACCCGTCATGAACCGGCTCACTAAGGTCACTCGTTTTGGCCTAGGTGGACGCATCGGTTCAGGTCAACAGTGGATCAGTTGGATTCACGTCAACGACTGGCTCGCCATTGTGCGATCAGCGCTCGGTTTGGAACAAACACATCTCCCGAATGGTGTCATCATCGCTTCAGCACCAAATCCAGTCCGAAACAGTGAACTCATGGCAATACTGCGCAAAACGCTGAGGCGTCCGGCGGCTCCACCTACCCCAGCGCTCGCTGTTCGCGTCGGCTCCGTTTTCATGCGCAGCGACCCCCTACTCGGGCTCACCGGCCGCCATTGCACATCGACGGTACTTGATAAATCAGGCTTCACATTTGAGTTTCCGACATTGGAGCCTGCGCTCAACGATCTAATCAAGGCAAAGGCCTAGCTAACAGAAATATGGCCCGGTTTCGACCGCAACCGGCGTTTGTGTCTCCCAATGACCCGAGGTGACCGTTCCAGCAAAAGACGAATCACTAGCCAACCTCAAAGGTGTCGCACGGGATCCATACGTTGATTCAGAATCCTGATCCCATCAATGCCTTCACCACGTTCCGTGACGACAATGAGGTGACTTCCCACAACGCACAGCATTCGCTTTGAAATCCGCAGGATAGCGATTCAACCCAGTTCCCATTCTCCCCAAAAGTTACGTGCCCAAACCCGGGCGCACCAAGGAAGAAATTAAACCCACTACGGTTTCATCACGCCCAGACGGAGTTCATCCAATTGCCCGGCGCCTTAAGGCCAAGAACTGGTCGAAACCTCCCGAAAGATTCGATTTTCATAATTTAACTATATTTTTTATTGACATTCGATCTGTAATGAGTCAGACTTTCTGAAAATCAGAGAGAGTGATATCCGTCACACTCTTTCAATCTTCGGTCCGAACTCAGGAGATGCACAGAAGTGTCAAGACAGATACTGGAAGAATCAATCGAGTCGAAACGGGAAACCGCAAATCGTTTGGCTTACCAAAAGATCATTGATTCCGATCCTCACCTCATCGACGTGAATTCTGCAGGTGAAGCAATCCCCGGCATGACTCCAAACCTAATTTTGACTTCGGGCATGCCATTACCTTGGCACGAATACACGGGAGGACAGCGGCAAGCGGTTCTCTACGGGGCCATATATGAAGGGATGGCAAAGACGCTTGATGAAGCAGAGAAGAAGATTGACAGCGGAGAAATCCAGGTCCGCTCCACCCAAGACTTCAATGCAATCGGTTCCGTCGCGGGAATTTACACCTACTCAATGCCCGTGTTCGTCGTCCGCGATGAATCCAGCGGCTCAACTGCATACTGCAACCTCTACGAAGGTAAAAGCAGGCACCGTCTTAACTACGGATCGTACAATCAAGAGGTCCACGACGGTCTCCAATGGCTAGAAAAAACAATGGCCCCCGTCCTCAAAAACTGGCTGGACAATAACGGACCAATAGGTCTGCGCGACATAATGTCTCGAGCACTTCGGTTGGGCGACGAACTACACAGCAGAAACACAGCAGCAACAATGCTGTTCCAACGCGAGATGGCAAACCATTTTTTGACAAACCCTCCGACGGCAAAACTGCGTGCCCAAGTTACAGAAGTGCTGGAGTTCTTTTACGTCAACGACTACGCCTTTCTCAGACTGAGCATGGCTGCGGCCAAGGCAACCGCTGATGCTGCACATGGTGTCGAATACAGCAGTGTCGTCACCGGCCAAGTAATCAATTGCAAAGAGTATTCAATTCGAATCAGCGGCATCGACGATACCTGGTTCAGTGGGAAACACCCGACCATGGAGGGAAAGTTCTTTGAAGGATTTTCCGAATCAGACGCTCAATGGATCGGCGGCGAAAGCTGTTTCACGGAACTGACTGGCCTCGGCGCAATGGCCCAAGCATGCGCGCCTTCTCTTATGGAATATCAAGGCGGTAACTATGACGCCATGATCAATCAAAACCAAGACATGTATGCACTCACCGTTGGCGAACATCCGCACTTTCGGATACCGGCGTTCGGCTTTCGCGGAACGCCCGTCGCTGTCGATTTGTTCCGTGTCGTGAATTCCGGCGCCACTCCCCTCATCGATGGAGGTCTAGCGGGACAAAACGGCGGCCAAATTGGCGCTGGCGTCTTACGACCTGATATCAGCGCATTTACCAAGGCAATGGAAGGTTACCAAGCACTGTACGCCGATTAAAAAGCACAAGAATCAGCGCGCGTTAGGTGACGACACGCTTGCCAGATACAGACCCTGCTTCCCCACTTCACAACAACGAAATTCTTAACCCACTCTCCCGGGAGCTTTCATGACTACGAATCATTCGCCAACTGAAAACACCAAGGCCCTACGTCGCGGAAACATGGGCGCTTTCGAACTAGCCTTCTTCGTCGTAGCTGCGGCGGGGCCCCTACTCGTCGTCGTTGGGTATACGCCAATCGCCTTTATGGTCGGCGGCGTCGGCGCGCCCGGTGCGCAACTGCTGGCAGGGATCGTGCTGCTGTTCTTTGCGATTGGACTTACCCGAATGGCGCTGCGCATCGCTAACGCCGGTGCATTCTATGCCTATATCGGACAGGCTTTCGGTCGAGTCGCAGGAGGTGGATCCGCTTCACTTGCCGCAGGTTCCTATGCCGTTATCACCGCGGCTGAAGTCCTCGTCGTCGGCTATTTTGCCTCTGAGTTCGTACCGTCTGTACCCTGGTGGGTTTTCTCAGGCATCGCGTGGCTCATCATATTGTTGCTTGGACATAACCAGATTTCGATAAGCGCAAAGGTTCTGGGAACAGCACTCCTTGCCGAGGCGGGCATCTTGCTTCTTTTGGCCATCGCAATCCTCGTTATTGGCGGTCCCGAAGGCATCGATCTGGAGTCCTTCAAGCCAACGTCGATCTTCGCCGGTGGAGGCACCGGAGCGATGTTTGCGATTGTGTTTGGCGCTTTCCTCGGATTCGAGTCCACCGCGATATATACCGAAGAGACCAAAGACCCCAAGAAAACGGTGCCGCGAGCAATCTATCTCGCCATCGCTTTTCTGGCGCTCTTCTACACCTTCATTTCATGGACCATTTATCTGGCTTACGGAAAGTCAAGCATCGTCGCGGCCGCAACGACCGATCCGGTAGGTCTCGTGTTCCATGCTTTCGATACATATGTCGGATCTTGGGCCGTCGTTCTTTGCCAAGTACTCATCATCACCAGTGCTTTTGCCTCGGCTTTGGCATTCCACAATACGGCGACACGCTATGTCCACACTCTCGGACGAGAGCGCATGCTTCCTGTAAAGCTTGCTCGTATCCATGAACAGCACGGCTCGCCAACCAGCGCCAACGTGGTACTTTCCGGCTTCACTGCAGTCGTCGTCATCTGTACGTTACTTGCCCAAGTAGAGGACATCTACCTCACTGTCTTTATTCCGGTCGTGACCACGGGTGTCGTAGGCATTATCAGTCTCCAGGCAGCGTGTGCATTAGCAACAGTCGTATATTTCAGAAGAAATCGTGACGACAATGAGTTCAGTTTCTGGTCGACTTTTGTTGCACCTGGGATCGGATTTATCGGCCTTGCCACCGGCGTCTACCTGACAGTACAAAACTTTGAATTCCTGTCGGGCCAACCCCAGACAATCAACATTCTCTTGCTCGGCTGGATTCCCGTCATGGTTCTGCTTGGCGTGATCCGTGCGCTAGTGATGCGCTCGACTCAGCCCGCGGCCTATGCACTTCTCACAAAGACGAATGTCTATCGAGATTAACCGACTCCGAACCCCGTAAATCTACTACTCCGCACCTCCACGAGGTCCATCCTTAAATAGAAAGAGTGTTTCAGTGGACACTGTAAAAACAATTGACCCGCAGCATGAAGAAATCGTCAAACAACTCCAAGAAAAAGGCGTTCGTTACGTGACCGCATCGTGGATTGATCTGATCGGCCGCTCCCGCGCGAAGTCCCATCCAGTTGAGCTCCTCCCCAAGGTCATGGCCGGGTTTGCGAGGTACACGCCTCGTGGAGTCAACGGTGTCGGAGACATGGACCCAGTTGAGCACGAAGCAACGACGGTACCCGACCTCAACAGCTTGACGGTACTGCCTTGGGACAATCGTTTCGCTTGGATGGCCGCAGATCTTTGGTCAGATGGCGGTCAGCCATTCGAATTGTGCCCACGCTCTATCTTGAAAAAACAATTGGCGAAGGCAGCCGAACTCGGTTATCGAGCCACACTTGGAATCGAACCAGAATTCTATGTCTACCGGCCCGACGATGTGACGGAGGATGGCTTCGGGTTACTTACACCCACGTCAGGCATGCAGCCCACTGCTGGATATGACGTCGAAACTCTGCTTGATTCGGCCGACTTCCTCGACGACGCAATGTCAATGATGAAAGATATCGGTCTTAAGCCTTTTGCGATGGGTGTGGAAGGCGGTCAGAACCAGTATGAAATTGACTTCTATTACGAGGAAATGTTGGAGATGGCCGACAAGGTCACCTTGTTCAGGCTCGGACTACACCAGGTCGCGAAAGCACATGATTTGGCAGTGACGTTCATGCCGAAACCATTTCATAATGGTTGGGGTTCAGGCGCACACTACAACGTAGGCCTTGAGTATCTGGATCGTCCCGGAAAGAGTGTCCTCCGCGATGGTGGGACGATACGCGGAGACTGGCAATGGACCACAGAATGTGACTATTTTGTCGGCGGAGTTCTTAAACACGCAAAGGCACTCACGGCACTTAGCAATCCTTTGGTGAACTCCTATAAGAGGCTCACTCCTCGACTCGCGGATGGCTCGGTTTCGTGGGCACCGATCAAGATTGCATATGGACCCAACAACCGGTCGTGCATGATCCGACGGCCGGAAAACCGGCCAGCCATTGAAGTAAGAAATCCCGATGCTGCGTCCAATGTGTATCTCACCTCAGCATTCTTAATCGCTGCCGGCCTCGAAGGCATCGAGAATCGCATTGACCCAGGTCCGGAGATGATCGAGCTCGCATCTGAAAACGATGCGATTCCAGATCTCCCACAAACCATCCTCGAAGCTGTCGATGCACTCGAAAGTGACGAGTTGAGTCGTGTAGTCCTCGGTGAAGGCTTCCTTAAGGCTTATAGCGAAGAGAAGCGCCTCGAATGGAATCGCGACCATCTCCGAGTGGACGAAACCCAACGCCAAAACCATATGGCTTTCTATTAGGAACTCGGAAACCGTCTCCATGGCGTCACGCAAGATCGAACGACACCGACAAGATCCGTTAATCGCTCTCACTATTTCAGCAAAGGAGTTTTCGGAATACCTACTGTGGCCAGATATGTATCGCGGTCTACACAACGCTGGTGCCGTCTGCGTTTCGATTGACACTACGGTTACTGGCCTCCCGATCACTGAAATAATAGAAAACGTCTCGGGTCTCATTATCGGTGGCGGCGGGGATGTTGATCCCCGCTTCTATAAAGGTTCTGCCGACGATCCAGCACTTTCGGGCGTCCATACAGAACGCGATGAGAACGAGCTTGCGTTTCTTCACGAAGCACTCGCCCGGCAGATTCCAGTTTTAGGAATATGCCGGGGTGCCCAACTCATCAATGTTTCTCGAGGCGGCACGCTCATTGGCGACATCGAACGGGACGTTGCAGGAGCGATTGAGCACCGGGGTAATGAATCGGAACTTGATCAAGCGATCCATCGCGTAGATTTAGATTCACACTCTTCCCTCAGCGAACTGCTTGGAGACACCCACTCCATTGAGGTAAACAGCGGTCACCACCAAGCGGTGAAAAAATTGGGCGAACACCTCAAAGCAGTAGCTTGGTCTCCTGATCGGTTGGTGGAGGGGATCGAGTCATCCATACCGGACGAACGACTATTTGGCGTGCAATGGCATCCAGAGAATCTGTGGGCCAATCAGGAACATGCTCAACTACTTCTGTCCAACTTTGTCGACCTCTGCCGACAGCCTCGATGACAATCGCGAGATTCGATTTCTAAATCGAAGGGAGTCACATCGAGCAAGCTGGCAACTGTCGCCACCTATTTCAGTCAAGTTCCCATTCATAGGACATCTTTTCGATGGCCAAGATAAGTGACGTCTCCACATCGGTAATGCCGGGCATCGTTCCCAAAACGTCGGTAGTGAATCGCAAGAGATCCTCATGATCTGTAAAGAATGCTTCAATAATCAAATCAAAACGGCCAGTCGACAAGCCGGAGTATCGCACTTCACGACGTTCAGCCAAGGCCGAAGCAACATCGCGCAAATGGGGCAACTGCACAGAAATTCCGATGATTGCGCTGACACTAAAGCCAGCAATTCGAGGCGTCGGGACTGCGACGATCTCGAAAAATCCCTTTTCGAGCATCGAAGCAATTCGATTTCGGATGGTTGTCTCTGTCTTCCCGATCTGCCGGGAAATCTCGGTACTTGAGGTTCGGCCATTTCGCTGAAGTATCCGGAGAATTTCCAGGTCGATCCTGTCGAGTTGTAAGTCATCCAACTTCTTTGACCCTGACGCCATCCGTGTAGTGCCTCTCTGTCGAACAATTGAGAGAGCCCTAACCACAGGTGCCCTCAACACCTTGGCCAATCGTGATTCGACTGACTTAACCGATAAAGTCAACAATAGTGCACCTGAGGGATGAGTCTCGGCAACTTTTGTCGAATTGACGACCAGTCGAAATTCATCTGCGATTCGATCGGACCGGCATAGGCCAGTAGGTCAAATCTGACTAGCAAAGGTGCCCGCCAGTTTTACAGGTGCCTCGTCGGATCCAAGCGTTGATACAAAATCCTGATCACGTCAGCCCCATCCTCACGTGCAATATGGAAAATGAGGTGACTTCCGATACCGTACCGACGGTAGCGTGTCACGACGTCTTCGCAGCCATGAAGACATCGAAATCGAAATCTTCTGGCTCGCCGCTCTCTTCACAGCAACAAGCGCAGAACGCAGAGCCAACATTCTTGCCTCTTCGTCTTCAAGAAGCCGCAGTCCCGCGCGCACAACTTCACTGGCCGAGCGGTAACGACCCGAAGATACTGCACAAGACAGGGAGTCAGAAAAGTGATCATCAAGGCAAATCGAGGCGTTGACTCCCATGACCTAGTTTATACCAATTATTGGTAAAGCTGATAAATACTTCTAACGCCGACGTTGACACCGTGGACAGAAGTGAGAACTGCGATTCATGAACGCTTCTCGACGAATTGCTGTTCCACAGCGCTCACATGGTTCTCCCTCGCGTCCGTAGGCTTGGAGCGAACGCGAAAAATATCCACTCTCACCATTGACGTTGACATACAGCGCATCGAACGACGTCCCACCTTGTGCCAATGCGTCAGCCATCACCTCACGCGCATGACCTAGCAACTCTCGCGCCTTGGTCGCCGAAACGCCCGAAGCCGGCCGGTCATAGTGAAGACGAGCCCGCCATAGCGCCTCGTCCGCATAAATATTGCCAATACCCGAAATCAGACTCTGATCAAGCAGACAACGCTTAATCGCAATATTTTTCTTAAGTAGGCGAGCAACGAAAGCCTCATCATCAAACTGAACATCGAGCGGATCAAAGGCAATATGAGCAATAGCCTCAGGCGGATCGCTCTCGTCTAGGAACATTCCACCAAAAATCCGTTGGTCGAGAAAAGTGACCTGCTGGCCATTGTCGAGCGTAAAGGCGATACGCAGATGACGATGACTCGATGCCTGATCAAAAATCCGAAACTGACCGCTCATCCCCAAATGCACAACAACAGAGGACCCATCGTCTAAAGACAACCACAAATACTTCCCGCGGCGATTCACCTGCACGACCGTGCGACGAAGCAGGCGATCCACAAAATCTTGTGGTCCGCCAAGATGTCGTTTCAAGGAACGAGCATCAAACACGTCGACAAACGAAATCTCGCGACCGACGAGATGCTCTGCTAAACCGAGCCGAACAACTTCGACCTCGGGTAATTCTGGCATTTCAGCCCTCGAATTTTTCCTTGATGGCACGCCAAGCAATCTCGGCCACCATTTGCTCTGCTTCCTTCTTACTTCGACCTTCGCCGCCGTCAAAACGCAGCTCCGTCAAAAGCACCGAAGCCCTAAACTCCTTGGCATGGTCAGGACCAGTGCTTTCTATTTCGTAAATCGGCACGCCCAGCCCATGCCCTGCCGAGATCTCTTGCAATGAGGTCTTCCAATCGAGCCCAGCACCTAGTTCGGCAGCGTTTGCGATCACTGGATCAAAAATTGCGTGGATGACTTCAGCAGCACGCTTAAGCCCGAACTGAATATAGATCGCACCCAAAATCGCTTCCAATGTATCCGACAAGATGGATGCTTTTTTGCTTCCTCCACTTGCTTCTTCGCCACGACCGAGCAAAATGTGTTCGCCAATCCCCAGAGTCTCCGCGACTGCGGCAAGAGACTTGGCGCTCACCACGGCTGCACGCAACTTCGCTAACTGACCTTCAGGTAGGTCAGGATGCTTCCGAAAAAGCGTATCGGTCACGACGAGACCTAAAACTGAATCACCTAAGAATTCGAGGCGTTCATTATTAGGGATCATGCCGTTCTCATAGGCATAAGATCTATGAGTCAAGGCATGACGCAATAACTCGGGGTCAAAGTCCTGAACCCCGAGGGTGTCCTGGAGTGTTTCCACCTCAGGCCTCGTTGCGTGTGATTCTAAAGAACCTGTCGGCGAGCGCCGCGAGGTCCGTACTGTCCGCATTCAGCGCAAGCGCGGTGTGGGACTACCTTCGCGTCACAGGCCGGATTCGCACAGTCAACAGTGGCGACCGCAGTGGTCTTCCATGCTGAACGGCGGTGGCGTGTGTTGCTGCGCGACATCTTCCGCTTTGGGACTGCCACGGTTACTCCTCAAGTCGTTCGGTCAATTCAGTCAGCGCTGACCAACGTGGGTCAATCACTGGCCCGTGTGTGTGATCAGGATCGTCCGCGAGACGAGCACCGCATTCGGCACACAATCCCGGACATTCCTGGTTACACAACGGGTTCTGCGGCAATTCTATGACTACCGCGTCCCGCAGTACGGGCTCAAGGTCGAGAATCTCGTCCTCAAGGGCCAGTTCGTCCTCATCTGGTTCGCCATATACGTACAACTCTTGGAAACGCACATCGAGTGGAAACTCGATGTCGATCAAGCAGCGCACGCATTCACCCTCAGCAACTGCTGAAGCCGAACCAGTAGCTAAAACACCCTCCATCACGCACTCGAGTCTTAACTCGAGGTCGATCGGCGAGCCCTCAACTACTTTGAGCACATCCAGACCGAGATCCGCTGGCGCGTCCACCTGTCGGCTAATCGTTTTTTCCGTCCCTGGGCGTCGTCCCATCGAATGGGTGTCGAACGCCAGAGATCCGGTTTGCACGATTCTCCATCTGTGAGCACAACTGATCACGGCCTAAATTTAGGCCATCGGTAATTCTAGCCTGCGCGGTTCAGAATCGGAAATCGAGTCCCGCCCAAAACCGACGGATAGTTCAGCGACCGTACCTTGCGTCCAACGCGCGCAAGACATTCATTGGTACAAGCCCCGTAACTTCCCCACCGTGCTTTGCGACTTCCTTAATCAGACTGGACGCAATGAACGTGTACGCCGGTGACGTTGGGATGAAGACAGTGTCAATACCAGTGAGATTTCCGTTCATCTGGGCCATTTGGAGTTCGTAATCAAAATCCGAAACCGCACGGAGCCCCTTGACGATGGCTTGGATCGAGTTCTGTTCACAGAAATCCACCAGCAAGCCGCTATAGGAATCAACTGTGACGTTCTTTAGTTTCGAAACGGCTTCGCGAATAAGTTCTAGTCGTTCGTCTGTCGTGAAGAGACCCTTCTTGGTCTCGTTCACGAGCACCACAACAGTGACCTCATCAAACAAGTACGAGGCTCGCTCAATAATGTCTAGATGTCCGTTGGTAATCGGGTCAAAGGATCCTGGGCATACGACGCGGGTCATGTCACTGACCGTACCAAATCTGGGTCTCTCCATACCTTTTCTCGCGCAGTGGTGAGACATCTTTTGGCCAAGAGAATGGTGTACGTGCTGAGCGTTCCACTACGAGCACTCCCCCTTTGGCCAACATCGAAGCAACTGTGGACACAAGTTCTTCGAGTTCTTCACTCGGATAATCGTAGGGCGGATCGAGGAAAATAATGTCCCATTGCGACGCCTCGGCACCGGCCGAGCGGACAAATTTCCCTGCGGGCATACGGTGGACTTTTGCGACCGCACCTGCACCCAGTGCCTTGATATTTGCGGTTAACGTAGTGCTGGCCTTCGCATCTTTCTCAACCAAATCGGCGTACCCAGCCCCACGAGACAAGGCTTCGAAAGCCAAGGCCCCTGTTCCAGCAAAGACATCTAGGATTCGCAAGCCGTTTAAGGATCCGAAGTGTGACTGTAGCGAAGAGAACACGGCTTCACGCACTCGATCGGTGGTGGGCCTGGTGTTTGAGCCCTTGGGTGCCTCGATCCTGCGACCACCCCATTGGCCCGAAATGATTCTGGTCACTAGGCACGCTCCAAATAGTCAGCCTGGTTGGTGGCTTCGAGTCTGCGCATCGCTTCGACTAGATCCGGGGTCTCCGTCCCCGTGTCAATGATTTGATGCGCCGCATCTCGCGCGTCGCTGATGATGTCTTCATCTCGCACGACAGACAGCAACTTCAAACTGGAACGAACGCCAGACTGTCGTGCGCCCAACACGTCGCCCTCACGCCTGAGTTGCACATCGAGACGTGCCAGTTCAAAGCCATCAGTAGTGCTCGCGATTGCTGCGAGCCGTTCCCGCGCCGGTGAGTCCCCTGCAGCGTCAGTCAAAAGTATGCACAATCCCGGATGCTGCCCTCGTCCGACGCGGCCACGTAATTGGTGCAATTGTGAAATTCCGAAGCGATCTGCGTCAACAATCACCATCATGGTCGCGTTTGGAACATCGACTCCCACTTCGATCACGGTGGTCGCAATGAGAACGTCAATTTCGCCTCGCGTGAAAGCGCTCATGCGTTCGTCTTTGAGATCCGCGCTCATGCGTCCGTGGAGTGATGCCACACGCACATCCCGCAAAGGTCCGTTTATCAGCCATTCTTCGACGTCGATTAAGGATTTGGTTGGAGATTCTTCTGCATCAGGCTCATCGTCGCCAATGCGAGACACCACAACATAGGCTTGTCGGCCGGCTGAGACTTCCTCGACGACTCGCTGCCAGGCACGATGGAACAACTCCGGAGATTCGTTTGTCACAACAACGTGAGTCGCTATCGGAGTACGCCCTGCCGGTAGTTCATCGAGCACTGACACATCCAGATCGCCAAATACTGTCATCGCGATGGTGCGCGGAATCGGCGTGGCAGTCATGACCAAGGTGTGTGCAGATCCACCAGCTTGATCGACCAGAGCCGAACGCTGATCAACACCGAAACGATGCTGCTCGTCGATGACCGCAAGCCCAAGTTCAGCAAAATTCACGGCATCTTGGATGAGCGCATGAGTTCCGATCACAATGCCAGCCCTCCCTGACGCCACGTCTAATAGGGCCGTTTTGCGCTCGGCGGTAGTCATCGAGCCAGTTAGCAGTTGCACACGTGTGGCAGTTTCGGTTCCCCCGAGCATCCCCTGTTCGGCTAGGTTCCCCAACAGGTTGGTGATGTTGCGATAGTGCTGAACGGCTAAGACTTCCGTCGGCGCAAGTAGAGCCGCCTGCGCGCCTCCGTCTACCACCTGCAACATAGCCAAAAGTGACACGATGGTCTTGCCTGAACCAACATCACCCTGTAAAAGCCGATGCATTGGCCGTGTCCCGGCAATATCGACAGATATCTCAGCAAGGACCTTTTCCTGGCCGTGAGTCAAGTCGAATGGTAGGCGGTTAAGAAATTCACTACGAATGCCGTCGGCAAGGGGCGGAAATGACACGGCTCGACTCTGTGCGAACTGTTGACGTCTGCGTGCAAAAACCGCTTGTAGTTCAAATGCTTCTTGAAACCGGAATCGTCGCTGAGCTAGGGCCCAGTCGTCTCGAGATTCTGGCCGGTGAATCATCCGAAATGCCTCGTCAGCTGCAGGTAAACCGCGCGACGTTCGAATCTCAGGATTCAACGACTCCGGAAAATCATCGAGCAGGCGAAAGAGATGACTTATCGTTTCTTCAATTTCCCAGGTCGTGAGGTTCTTGACTGCCGCATAAATCGGCAGGATCGGCCGACCCATGCGGGTATCGGCGAGCGTTTGACCTTCCGGCAGTTCATTCATCTTGGGATGTGTGAGCTGCGGTCGACCGTTGTAGGTTCCCACCACGCCCGATATCAGTTGTTGCGAGCCAACGGCAACCACTCTGTGCACCCAATGCTGATTGAAGAAAACCGCGTCGAGTTCACGCCTCCCGTCGGAAAACGTGACATGGGTACGGAATTTTCGCCGGTTCTGCGCAAACGACCGCTTTTCAACGTTGATTACCGTTGCAACGAGTGCCACGAGCTGCCCCGGCACCAGTTCGTCAAAAGACTCAGGGTGAGCCAAATCGACATAACGTCGCGGATAGTGCGTCATCAGGTCGCCAACAGTTCGATAGCCAAAAGCTTTCTCAAGATGCTTGGCCGACGAATCACCAATAGCTCGACCCAGCCGAGTATCAAAATCAATCGAGACCATTACTCCACCGCAAGGAACAGCTGGTACTTGCTTTGGCCACCCTCGTGGACTTCGAACTCCGCATGGGGTGAAAGCACCTTGACGCGTGACTCGATAGCGCGAACCGTATCGTAGTCGACGTCCTCCCCGACGACAACCGTGGCGATTTCTCCATTAGCCACATCGAGGCGATCAAACACTTCCTTGGCAACCTCGGCGATATCAAGGCCGACGATCGCAAAGTCACCGTTGACCACACCGAGCACGTCGCCCTTACGACAGTGGCCCGCCGACGTCAGACCGTCGGCTTGGGCGATTGTGACGGCTCCGTGACCGATAGCGCCGGCTGCTGATGACATGGCAACAACATCATCATCAAAGGCGCGACCCGGATCGTGTACGGCCAGAGCTGCGAGTCCTTGAACCTGCACAGTCGTTTTGAGGACCGCGACGCGCACCCCATTGTCTCGAGCCACCTTTGCAGCAGCTTCGAACAACGGGATGCTGGCTTCACGGTTCGGCAAAATGATGACTTCGGCAGCATTGGTCGACGCAATCGCTTCCGACATGGCACTGACCGAAATAGGTTCTTCAGCAGAAAATTCCAACGAGATCGCACCCGCATCACTAACTAATTCGGCCAACTTCTCGCCGGTCACGGCAGCGATAACAGCGCGCCCCTTAACCGTTTGGGGCCTAATGCCTATGTGCTCAGCAAAGTGAGTGACGGCGATGCGAAATGGGCGACCGGCTCGCATTCCTGCCTCGATCGCTGCCCCCACATCGTCAACATGAACGTGTACGTTCCAGAGTCCGTCACCACCCACCACGACAAGCGAATCGCCCAACTCTGCTAAGCGCTCCTTCAAACCGGTGATGCGACGTCCCGGCGCCTTGAGCAAATACATGACCTCGTAGGCCGGCCCGCCCTCGTCCAAATCGGAGCCAGTTTCGATGATGGGTTGTGGCAAATGTGCTGGCGCAGGCGTCGGAACCCGACCGGTCAACGCTTGGGCGATCGAATCAAGCACGACAACAAGCGCTCGTCCGCCCGCGTCCACCACACCCGCCTTCGCCAAACGATCCATCTGGCTCGGCGTGAGCAACAACGCTTCCCGCGCGGCTTGGGCGGCCGCGTCAAACACTTGTGCGGGTTCGAGATCTTTAGTCAAAACGGCGCGAGCGCCATCAGCAGCAGCTGCGGCCACCGACAGTATCGTGCCTTCTTGGGGGTCTCCAACTGCCGCATAAGCGGCCTTTGACGCCGCCTCGAGCGCCTCGGCAACATCTTCGCTCTCGATACGTTTTTTGGTACGCAAAACTCGCAGGCTTCCCCGCACGAGTTCGGAAAGAATCGTGCCCGAGTTCCCTTTGGCTCCCATCAGCAAGCCTTCGCCATACCGTTTGAGAACGTCGGGAACTTTCTGCGGGATGGGGTCCTCTTCGAGTGCGTCCAAGCCCGCAGCAAAGGTCAAATAGGCGTTGGTGCCCGTGTCAGCATCGGGGACTGGGAAGACATTAAGGGCATCAATTTCCGCACGAGCCGCGGCTAAGGAGTCGGCACACAGCCGAGCCCAAATACGGAATTTGTCCGCATCGATACGCAAGCTCATAGGTCGAGACTAGCCTCCGATTGGCATCGAATGTGGACCCTCCGCTATTGTTGAGAAGTTGAGTTTTAATTTCTATCGATTTTCAGGAGTGGTTGCTGTGGCAGCGGTCTGTGATGTATGCGGTAAGGGACCCGGTTTCGGCCACAACGTCTCACACTCGCACCGACGCACCAAGCGTCGTTTTGATCCAAACATTCAGCGAGTGCGGGCTGTCGTTGATGGCACCCCTAAGCGCGTTAACGTGTGCACCGGTTGTTTGAAGGCGGGTAAGGTTTCTCGCTGAAACATCTTCGTACTTTTCAGTCAACGGCAGTCCGAAAGGGCTGCCGTTGTTCTATTCTCATCACATGACACGAATTCATGCTTTTGGTGACGACTGCTTAGCCGACCTTGATGCCGTAGGCGTAGCTGCATCTATAGCTAAAGGTGAAATAAGCGCACTAGAAGCTACCGAAGCCGCTTTCGCCCGAATCGACAAAGTTAATCCGACAGTCAACGCTGTCGCCTACGATGATCGTGAACGGGCGCTGCGCCGGGCAAAAACAATCGACGCACGGGGTGTGTTCGCGGGCGTACCGAGTGCAATCAAGAACAATACGGATTACGGTGGACTGCCCACGACCCATGGATCGGCCGCTGTACCGCCAATCAATGCCAAAGCAAACGAACCGTTCACTAATCAGTTCTTGTCCACCGGCGTCAACATTGTGGGAGCCACCACGCTTCCCGCTTTTGGTTTGACGGCATCCACAGAATTCGTTGATCGAGAACCAACCCGCAATCCTTGGAATCCCGCATATTCTTCAGGCGCGTCATCCGGAGGTTCAGCAGCTTTGGTAGCTGCGGGCGCTTTGCCTATCGCCCATGCAAACGACGGAGGCGGATCGATTCGAATTCCGGCCGCTTCCTGCGGACTGGTCGGACTGAAACCAACGCGTGACCGGACGATCCAAGCAGCCATGGCTGCAAGCTTGCCTGTCGATCTTATTTCTAACGGTGTCGTCACGCGCACCATGCGCGATACTGCTCACTTCATGTATGGCGCCGAACACTATGCACCGGTCCACAACATGCCTCCAATTGGTTTAGTCGAAGGCCCCTCGAAGCACAGATTAAAAATCGGCTTAGTGACTGAATCGATTGTCGACTCACCGGTCGACGCCGAATCAATGAAAGCACTACTGCACACCGCTGACGTGCTAGCCGGACTCGGCCACGAGATCATTCCAATGGATCCACCGGTCGAGAAACGTTTCATTCAAGACTTCGTGCACTACTGGGGCTTCATGGCCTTCGGGATCGAATATTTGGGCAAGTTCTCTGTCTCCCCCAAGTTCGACCGGAAGAAGATCGATCCCCTAACCCACGGAATTGCCCAAGGCTTCATCAAACACATATGGCGCACGCCTAGAGCTATCAAGGAACTCGCGGCAACAACCGCTAAATATCGTGCAGTGTTCGACGACATAGACCTCGTCATGTCTCCCACGCTCGCTCACACCACACCTGAACTTGGTTATCTCAACCCGGGAGTTGAATTCGAGGAAGCTTTCGACCGTTTAGTTCGCTACGTGGCATTCACGCCGATGAACAACGCCACGGGTGGGCCAGCAATCTCCGTTCCTGTGGCACAAAGCGATATCGGTTTGCCGATCGGAATTCACTTTTCAGCCGATCTCGGTCGTGAGCGTACCCTGTTGGAAATCGGCTTCGAGCTCGAAGCCGCAATGCCTTTTGCTCGAATTCAGGACTAACCAACAGGAACGTTCAGCCCCAGTGTTCGTGGCCGAGCGAGCCTTCGAATGCTTCGCCATTGACAGTGATGCCTGAGCCTTCGTTGACGGCACCCACCACGCGCCAACCTTCAGGAACAAACTCACTCGGGAACGTGCCGGCAAGAGCGTAATCATCACCGCCGGTGAGCACGAACTGCAAAGGATCTACTCCCCCAAGCGCAGAAGCGACAGTTTGGACAGCGTCGGGAATCTCGAAGAGTTCAGAAAACACGTCAATGGCCACACCACTCGCCTTGGCGACATGCCCAAGATCAGCGAGCAGGCCATCACTGACATCGATGAGTGCTGTGGCACCAGCATCAGCCGCAGCTGGCCCGGCAGAATAGGGAGGTTCTGGCACCCGATGCCTATCAACAGCAGCCTTCGGCGATCGGAAACCTCGGCTTAAGGCGCCATATCCGGCGCCAGCCATTCCCAGTTCGCCGAAGATCGCCACGACGTCCCCCGGCTTCGCTCCCCCACGTCCGACGGGGCGCTCAGCGTCCCCCAAGGCGGTGATCGACAGGATCACAGAGTCGGCACTACTCATGTCCCCGCCCACGATGTTGGCCCCCACTTTGTCGCATTCAGCAACCATTCCAGTAAGCAACTCTGTCACCCATGCAACAGGGAGATTGCCGGGTGCCGCCAGCCCGACGGTGATCGCGGTCGCCACTCCACCCATAGCATTAATATCCGAGAGATTAACGGCGATCGCTTTACGACCAATGTCTTCAGCACTTGACCAATCTCGACGGAAATGCTGACCTTCGATGAGCAGATCCGTGCTCACCAAATACGTGCCGTCGGCTGTAGCGATATGCGCAGCATCGTCGCCTGAGCCAATCAAAACGTAATCGCTCTCACCGAGAGACTTTTGAATGAGCGAAATGAGTCCGTGTTCGCCGATTTCTGCCAGTGTCTGTCCAGTCACACGGCCATTGTCTACTTTGAGCGTGTCCACACCGAGACGGCTCGCCGAAATCCAAGCCGGAGGGCCAACTTTCGAGATTAACGCAAGCCAATATCGCGGTTGAGAGCCAAACTGATCAGGTGATCCACGAGTTCGCCATAGGGCATACCGGATGCTTCCCACAAACGCGGAAACATCGAGAAGGGCGTGAAACCTGGCATGGTGTTAATTTCGTTGATCACTAGACCGCCGTCAACGTTGTCGGTCATAAAAAAGTCGACTCGCGCTAAGCCTTCAGCTCCGACTGCGTCAAAAGCCTGCAAAGCATAAGTTTGGACTCGTTCTTTAACACCAGTCGGAATGTCTGCTGGAACCACATTCTGGCTGGTTCCGTCTAAGTATTTAGCTTCGAAATCGTAGTAATCGTGTTCGTCTCCGGTTTGCACAACGATCTCACCGACTTCACTAGCCATCGGTTTGCCCTTGGCGCTTTGAATCACGGCGCATTCGATCTCGCGAGGATTGGTGGCCGAGCGCTCCACCACGACTTTCGGGTCGTGCTCGCGAGCACCTTCAATTGCAGCCACCAGGTCACTCTCCTGAGCGACGCGAGTGACACCACTCGATGATCCTGCTCGAGCTGGCTTAACAAACATCGGATAACCGAGGGCTTGCACCCGCGCTAGCGAGCGCTCCCGATAAGCGTCCCACTCCCAAGGGTGGATCGTGACGTAGGGTAATTGTGGCAGGCCGGCCGAGGAGAAAACCTGCTTGGTGAACGGCTTATCCATGCTGACAGAACTGGCGAGCACGCCCGCACCAACAAAGCGAATGCCAGCCATCTCGAAGAGACCTTGGACAGTTCCGTCTTCACCCCAAGGACCGTGCAGAAGAGGGAACGCGACGTCAATATCGTGGATTCGGGACCAGGAATACTCGGGCAATTCCGCACGCACTTCCGGCAGGGTTCCTGCTGGCATTGCAGGCCAGTCTGCGGTTTCGCACACCCACCGGCCCGCACGGGTGATTCCAATCGGTACAACGTTGTACTTGTCGCGATCGATCACAGCGAGCACTTGAGAAGCGGTCAGGCACGACACGCCATGTTCGCTCGAACGGCCACCAAAGATTACGGCGAGGGTTGGCTTATTCATCAGGGCCACCCTACCTGCCGGCGTCCAGCCGATTAACGCACTTCCGGCTTAGCCTCACGACTGATCAGAGCCATGGCTAGTTCTTCGGGTGTCATGGCACCATCGACCAGTTCGCGCACGTGTTCAACAATAGGCATCTCGACACCGTAACTGTCGGCCAAACCTGCCACTGACACACAAGATTTCACGCCCTCGGCAACTTGTTTCATCTCTGCTGCGGCTTCGTCGACTGTCAACCCTCGACCCAACTTTTCACCAAAAGTACGGTTGCGAGATAGCGGCGAGGAGCAGGTTGCTACTAAGTCGCCAAGTCCAGCAAGCCCGGCAAATGTCATCGGATCGGCACCCATCGCCATACCCAAACGAGCTGTCTCGGCCAAACCGCGAGTAATGACCGATGCCTTCGTGTTGTCTCCATAGCCAAGGCCGTCGCACACTCCGACCGCTAAACCAATAATGTTTTTCACGGTTCCACCCAGTTCACAACCGACTACGTCGGTATTGGTGTAAGGACGGAACGCGTGAGTGTGACACATAGCTTGGACCTTCTTCGCCACGTCTTCGTCTGCACAGGCCACCACCGCCGCTGCCGGCTCACGGGCGGCAATCTCTTTTGCGAGGTTCGGCCCAGTGACGACAACGATCCGGTCTTCACCAGCCCCGGCGAGTTCCGCGATGACTTCGCTCATCCGCTTCTGGGTGCCAAGTTCAATGCCCTTCATCAAGCTGATCATGATGGCGTCGCTGGGAATGTGCTTACCCCAGTCTTCGAGATTCGCGCGCAACGTCTGTGACGGAACTGCTAGCACCACGAGTTCAGCGCCTTCAAGTGCTTCAGCAGCGTCGGCATTTGCCGATATCGAATTGTCGAGAGTTAGTCCCGGAAGGTAGTCCGTGTTCTCGTGTTTTTCGTTGATGTTGGTGCAGACTTCTGGTCGACGACCCCAAATGGTGACTTCATGGCCAGCATCGGCAAGCACCGTAGCGAAAGCGGTTCCCCATGATCCAGCACCCATGACGGCGGTCTTGGCCATCAGTCCTCCTGCGACTCGTAATGTGTTTTCGGCTTGTTGAGAGTATGCACGTCAATACGCGGTGTCGTGGGCGACTCTCCGCGAATTTCGGCTTGTAGTTCGGTGATCTTATCCATCAACCGTTCAGTCACAGCGCGCAGTTGCTCTTCGCTTGGCGCTTCACCAAGGTCGCTCAAGTCGATCGCTTCGCCCACACGAATGTGCATAGTCTTACGTGGAAACCAATGGAAACCCTTGCGGTATGGCCACAGAATGTCTTGCGGCCCCCATTGTGCAACAGGGATAAGCGGCACTTGGGCAGCGTGAGCAATTCGTACGGCACCAGTGCGACCGCTCATCGGCCATGCGCCGGGATCACGAGTCATTGTGCCTTCAGGGTAGATCGTGATCACGCCACCATCGCGTACTGCTTGGATTGCTGCTTCGAGTGCTTTGGTTGCGTCTTTCGTACCGCGATAAACCGGAATTTGATGCACCATTTTGAGCATCCAGCCACCAACCGGCAGAGAGAACAACGTGTCCTTAATGAGGAACCGTGGCGAAATCTTGTTGTCGACTTTCCAGTGCGACAACACAAAAGGGTCGACGTAAGAAAGGTGATTCGCTGCAATGACAAAACCACCGGTTTGAGGCAGGTTCTCATTCCCTTGCCGGTCCCGTTTCGTCATGAGTTGCAGGAACGGCCAGATGACCGCGATGAGAACTTTCATCAACGGCGGGAAGTGTGCTGATCGAGCCATAACCCGACCCTAACCCCTTAGAGTGCGGCGGGCTTAAATGCAGGTCTCGTTTTCTCGTACTCCGAAATCAGTTCTTCACTTCCGAGCGTGATTGCGATGTCGTCGAGACCTTCAAGCAAGCGCCAGCGCGTGTAATCGTCAATCACAAATGGTGCTTCAATTCGTGAATCGCCTTCACCTGCGGTTACTGTTCGCGTTTCGAGGTCCACGGAGATTTCTGCACCCGGTTGCGCTTCGAGTAACTCCCACAACTTTTCGACAATTTCTTCTTCGACTTGGGCAGCCAGTAATCCAGCTTTACCTGAGTTACCGCGGAAGATGTCAGCGAAACGAGGGCTGATAACGACTTTGAAGCCATAGTTCTGTAGTGCCCATACGGCGTGTTCACGTGAGGAGCCCGTACCAAAGTCAATGCCGGCCACGAGCACGCTTGCGGCTTTGTAGGCGTCCTTGTTGAGCACGAATTCTGGGTCATTGCGCCATGCCGCAAAGAGACCGTCTTCGAAGCCGGTGCGGGTGACTCGCTTGAGGTAAACCGCAGGAATGATCTGGTCAGTATCGACATTACTGCGGCGCAGAGGCGCACCAACGCCAGTGTGTGAAGTGAACTTATCCATGGTTTGCTCCTCAGATTTCTGCGGTCGTCGCGAGATGTCCGGTCACGGCAGTTGCCACGGCAACATCCGGCGATACTAGGTGGGTTCGGCCGCCCTTGCCCTGACGCCCTTCAAAGTTTCGATTTGAGGTGGATGCTGCACGCTCACCCGGTGCCAGTTGATCTGGGTTCATACCGAGGCACATGGAGCAGCCTGCGCCGCGCCATTCGGCTCCTGCAGCGGTGAAAATTTTATCGAGTCCTTCGGCTTCTGCTTGTAGGCGCACGCGAACTGAACCAGGGACGACGAGCATACGAACGCTGTCTGCGACCTTGTGTCCGTCAATCAGTTCTGCCGCACGACGAATATCGCTGA
>JBEBSZ010000025.1:0-29869 GCA_040394025.1 Aeromicrobium sp. | reverse complement strand
CCCGGCCCTGGCCACAAACTACGGTCCACCACTCGGTGGGCCGTTGTTTGTTTCTAGCGACCTGTCGGGATCGAGAGGGGGCACCTCCCAGCACGCAGTGCTCGGGGGACCCGGCCCTGGCCACATGTAAAAGGTTCGTCCCATTAGGGGCGGGCCTTTTCATTTCCGATCCATCCGAGCCCACCTGCCCCCAATTCCCACGATACCGCCGTCGGAATTCGGACACAAAGACAGCAAATAGCTATGTGTAGCGCCTAAAACAAGCGGTCTCGTGGGAATAGGGAGGTTGGGCTGAAGCGGTCGAGACTAGTCGCCAGTGATCTTTCGGCGAACGGCCGGCCCGGCAATTTCTTCGATCTGATCAGCCGAGCCCACCACCACGAGCAGGTCGCGTGGCCGGGACAAGCCCACATAGAGCCGTTCGCGCGCCTGCTCACGCCCCGGCCTCTCGTTCAGCGCTAACACCACGACAGGTCGCTCCAAGCCCTTGAACCCGCTCACATGGCCGAAGAAGATGTCCTCGCCGTCCCAGAATGAGTTCCAGTAGGCATCGTGCTCTTCTTGAGTCTGGCCAGCGATCGCATCCTCATGCACGGGGTGACGGCGGCCGGTGGTCAGTAGCGCGATGTCACTCGGTTGCCACCCTTCGTTGAGCAACCCATCAATGAGTCCGTCAGCAACCTCGCAAGCCGTTTCATCCGTTGCTTCAATGAAGCGCACATCTTCTCCGTCGAAGGTGGCAGTTCGCAGAGTGCCCTCACCAAGGTTGCTGAACGTCTGAGAGATCTGTCGAGTGTTGCGGATGTTCTGCTTCAGGCGAATCGGCACGAGTCCGTCCGGCGCTTCGCTCTCACGGTCGAATACCCGCTGCCCCGCATCGGAGAAGACATACAGTTTGCTGTCTTCATGCGAGAGGGCTGCCAAAGCCGTCGGCCACCATTCGGGAGCAAAGTCTTGCGCCTCGTCGATGATGAGCGCGTCGTAGCGAGCCGAATCGGGTTGCTGCGCGGCAGCTTCGGCTATCGCACGCGGCAGGTCCCGCACCCAATAGTCCCGTTCTTGGTTCGGGTCGTCGACGTACACGCCCCATTGTTCGCCGAGCGTATGGAAGGTGCCGACAAAGTCGGGCCTGTCCTTGTGCCCAAACGAGTTCACGCGTCGACGCATCCATTCCGCGAGGCCTCGCGAGTAGCTGACGATTGCCACGCGCAATCCTTCACGGGAGAGCCTCCGCGCTTGTTCCACAGCAAGCCACGTCTTTCCAGTGCCGGCGCCACCGGTGATGTGAACTCGCGGAACCAGTTCAAGCACGTTGAGGATTAAGGCTTGCTCTTGCGAGAGCCGTTCGACGTGCTCGGTCATTTCTTCAGCGAGAATTTGTGGCGTACTGAACTGGTCTTTTCTCGGTGCGAGTCGTGCTGAGAGCGCCTCGACGATGGCGTCCACATCGCCATATTCATCGAGCAGCGGACGGGCGCTGTCCATGGTTAGCGGCAGGTTGCGGAGCTTGCTTGCGATATCAGCGAGATCGAGTTCGTCGACGATGTGAGTCCGTGGAATCTCTGGTGAGTGGAATTGACGATCGATGGTCACTGAGGGGACCGCAATCGCATGGACCCAGCGGGCCGGTCGGCGCGAGCCCCAGGCTGCAGAACTGTGTACCCAGTCTTGGGCGATGTGCTTATTCGTGACAGCTTGTTCGACCGGCTCAATCTTGTGCGCACCTTTGATGCCGCCTTGCCACCACTGGCCGTTTTCCCACCAGACTTTGCCGCCTTTGATCTCAACCACGACGACACCTGATCCAGCAAACGCCACGATCAGGTCGACCTCATAGTCACGCCGGTTGTCGTTGAAGATCCGGTTGGCAATGAGCGCATCGCCATCGCCTAGCTGATCGCGGAGCGACTCCCACACTTTCTGCTCGTAGGAGTTCTTGAAGTCGGGTTCTTCAGGAAACAAGATCGGCGGCATGCCGCCATCGTATGAGTTTTGAGACCGAGTTTGTTGGCCTTGGAAATCCGTTATCTAAACTCGTAGCTGCCTTAGCCTATTGCGTGATTACCGGGTGGAAGTAATTAAACAGACTCTGCTCGATTGGGTCCTCAAAATGAAGGGTCATCGTGACAACGTCTAAATCAGTTCCTCTGGGACCCTTCATAGTCGTTTGTACTGCATCCCGCGGTTCTGCACGGCCCAGATAATAGAACTCAGTTCCCTCTGCATCGTCCTTCTTAACAAAAACGTGTGGTTCTACTCGGCCTTCAACAATCGATCTCACTTCGTCGCTTTGCAACGTCCGGCGGCTCCGCGTGAACCAGCGCATCGAATGGATATCAAGAAGTTCATCTTCATATGCCACGCTTTCCTCAACGTCATCTGACTTGTGCAAGGTAACGAAGATTGGACAGAAGCCGCTCACCTCATCGGCCTTATACCCATACAAGGTTGATGTCCAAGCCCGCGGCCAGTTCAGCAAGCGAGTGACTTCTTTTCGAGAATATTGGCGTCCCGGAGTAAAGCGGAGCTTGTGATCATACTGTTCAAGCACCATCCTCTTCCCTGTTACGAGCAAGTCGTCAACGTGCTCACGGAACTCCCTAGTGTCCACATATGACTGCAGGAAACTGTCAGACAGCTCAACAAGACTTCCCTTCCGCACAACAACCGTCGCGCCGTACCGTCTTTTGTCAACCTGCGCATGCTGCTCGAGAGTGAAGGTATCTATGACGCTCTCAATAGTTTCAACATCAACCGGGAGCCCGGCTTCTTCACACAATTCAGCAAGATGAGCAATACTCGCGTTTCCTACTTCCGTAAGCGCCTGAAAAACCACAAACTCATGCAGCCGCTTCGAGGAGAACATCTCCTGAGAAAGGAGGGCCAACATGCCGTGTTCTTCGTCCGTTAAATCAGAGACGTGACTGATCGTCGAACTAAGCAACTTTGCATAGTTGTGCTTCTTTGTTGCTAGTAAAACGGGGTTTGTTGATTCGAATTTGTGAAAGTCAATCAGTCGTGGTGCGCGGCCCAAACGATCGCGAAGTTGAATCACAGATTCACGAATCATTCTCAAGCTGTCGAGCTTGGCTTCCGAAATCGCTTGTAGCACCCGCGACTGTGCGATCCGGTCAAACTGGACACTTGACATGCCAGCTACGACACCTGTTTCCTCTGCGGCTACCAAGTTCTTACGCAGAGATTCCTTGTTCAAAGATTCATCGCCAAATAGTGCGATAGGAATCATGAAGTTATTCGCATAGTTTCCGATGAAATCCAAGACAACTAAATGCTCCTTGCCTGGTGCCTTCCTCAGCCCACGGCCCAGTTGCTGAACGAATACTATGACCGATTTAGTTTGTCGGAGCATCACAATCTGGTTGACAGTGGGAATATCAATTCCCTCGTTGAAGATATCTACCGTGAGGACGTAGTCCAGTTCACCAGACTCGAGTTTTTGCACAACTTCGTTCCGGTAGGAAACGTCATCTTGTCCGCTCAGCGCGAGCGTCTTCAGCAATCGACCACGGAATTTACGTCGATTGAGCTCCTCAGACAAATGACGCGCTTCATCATTTCGACTGCAGTAGATAAGTCCCTTGGGAGACACTCCAGCCTGGGCATAAATTTCCAACTTTTCAACTATGTGGGAAACGCGTTCATCGCTGGCGAGAAATGAGACCGGAGTGGACCCATCGGGAAAATCTCCGTCCAGATCAGCTACTCCGTAGTAGTGAAACGGACTGAGCATGTCTGCTTCTAAGGCATCGTTGAGGCGGATTTCATACGGGACGTTGTAGTCGAACAACTCGAAAACATTAAACCCGTCCGTTCGCTCAGGAGTCGCAGTCATGCCGAGAGCGAATTGCGGTCGGAAATGATCGATAACAAATCGATGCGAACTGGATCCTGCTCGGTGCACCTCATCGTAAACGATGTAATCAAAGTGATCTGGAGAGAAAGAAAAAAGCACATCCGGCTTCGACAAAGACTGAATCGTGGCAAATACGAACCGGCGGTCAGTTTGTTTCGAAGGACCTACGAGTTTGCCGTAGTCACTGTCAGGACCACCGAGCACCTTTCGGTATTCCTCAATGGTTTTGTCGAGGATCTGCTCGCGGTGAACAACGAAAAGCATGCCTTTCGGCCCAAAAGCTCGGACATCCAATGCGGACAAGATAGTTTTCCCTGTGCCGGTAGCAGAAACGATGATGGCTTTGTCTGCGCCCAATGCCCGAACTGTCTCGATCTCGGCTAAGGCCTCTCGCTGCATCGAGTTTGGGACAATGTGTTTTTCGAGGCGAACTGGCTCAGTAGTTATCCCATCAATTTGAGTAACGTTTTCTAAAGCTCCCCGCGCTTTAAGTTCGGCCTCATACAGGAGTGCGTATTCGTCAACCCACGATTGGGAGAGTTCGATTGATTTTTCAAGTTGCTGTTCACTAAGCGCCTTCACTTGTCGTGCAAGATCGCTCGAATCTCGTGCTGAGACTTTGAGATTCCACTCCACGTTGGACGTTAGTGCCGTTTGAGTGAGGTTGGAACTGCCTATAAAGACTGTCCAAGTTTCGTCTTGCCTAAATACGTACCCCTTGGGGTGAAAACCCTTAGCTGGGTGAAGTCGAACGTCGATACCGTGCCGTTTCAAATTGAGCAGTTCTGCGAAAGCTTCTGGCGAATTAAACTGCAAATAATTCGAAGTCGTAATGCGGCCGGTACCCGAAAAGTCAACAAATGACTGCTTGAGCGTAGCAATCGCACTGGCCGTAACAAACGCTACCGAAAAGTCAAAGCTGTCGCTGTTCCGAAGCTGCTCACGCAAGGCTTGAAGCATCGTGCCTTCATCGCCATTGACAACTAATGTCGGATTGTGTCGCTGCGGAGCTCGATTTTGATCGTCAATCAATCCGAACCTGATATCGGCGTCAAAATCGCTGGGCCAGCCAAAGTCGAACTTCATTAGGCAAACCGCTCGACAAGTCGTTTCACTGCGGGAATATCTGCAGGTGCCCAATCCAAACTTTCCAGTTCGGAAGCTGTCAACCAAGCTTGAGCGGCATGCTCAGTCAGTTTCGGCTCGCCTTCTACCAATTCGCAGATGAAAGTCGTCAGCTTGACAGTCCCAAAGTCATACTCGTAGGACGTGACTTCTAGTTGTTCTCCTACCGATACCGAGCAAAGTAGCTCTTCAGTAATTTCACGTTGGAGTGCTTCACGTGGAGTCTCGCCTGATTCGATTTTTCCACCCGGGAACTCCCACATTCCCGGAAGCGTTCCTTCTGGTCCACGCTGGACGCACAAAACTCGCTCGTCACGAATGATCACAGCGCCAACTACCTCTATCAGCCTCGACACAAGCTCCCTTTCAAGCAACGGATTCCAGGCCAGGCTAGTACCCCAGACCGTCAAAGCTGGTGAACTTAGCAGCGAGAACAAGGAATCGTCTTCGCGAGACACGCGGTTTGCTCATCGAACCCGCTCTTACTATGGAAATATGACGCGGCCCGATAAGAAGAATCCTGAAACGCTCGCATTTAACTCGCAAACCATTCACGCCGGCAACAGCGTCGACACCCACTCGGGCGCGATACGCACGCCGATCATCATGGCGAATTCGTACGCACTGCCCGAGGATCCCTCGAACATGAGCTGGTCGGGAATCGAAACCCCCATCTATACGCGCAACACCGGCAGCAACCAACTCGCGCTCCAGAAGAAGCTCGCGCTCCTCGAAGGAGGCGAAGACTCCGCCGTGCTGGCCTCCGGCGTCGCAGCACTGCACGCCGTGTTCTTCACACACCTCAAGAGCGGCGACCACGTCGTCATCGCCAGCATCACCTACGAAGCCACTTGGCGACTCTTCACCGAACTGCTGCCCGAAAAGTACGGCATCACCGCGACCTTCGTGGACGTCACCGACCTCGACGCCGTGCGCGCCGCGATCCAAGACAACACGCGCATCGTCCACACCGAAGCGATCGCTAACCCCACCACCCAAGTGGCGGACATCGCAGCCCTCACCGAAATCGCCCACGACGCTGGCGCGCTCCTCGTGGTCGATTCCACCTTCACTCCCCCACCCTTCTACCGCCCGATCGAGGACGGCGCAGACCTCGTCGTGCACTCGCTCAGCAAATACATCAACGGTCACGGCGACGCGATCGGCGGCGTCGTCACCGGACGAGCCGACCTCATCCACCGCATCAAAGCCGACGCCATGGTGGACGTCGGCGGCGCCATCTCGCCCTTCAACGCCTGGCTCATCAGCCGAGGCTCCGTCACCCTGCCACTGCGCATGCAGCAACACCTCAGCAGCGCCCCGGCAGTTGCCGAGTTCCTCGACGCTGATCCGCGAGTTGCCTTTGTCGCTTATCCCGGCTTGGCTTCGCACCCGCAACACGAACTCGCGACACGTCAGTTCGGCGGACGCGGCTACGGCGCCATGATGGCGTTCGCCGTCGAGGGCGACTCAGACACGCAAAACCGCTTCGTGGCCAACCTGCGCCTCATTACCTCGGCTGTGTCGCTCGGCCACGACGAGTCGCTCATCGTGCACGTGGGACCGAACGGCCCACGCGTTGCCGCCTACCCGGAGCCGTTCAAGAAGTACGGACACTTGCGCTTCTCCATCGGCCTCGAAGACCCGAACGACATCATCGCCGACCTCAAAAACGCACTCGACGACACCTTCGGAGGCTAAACAGATGGATCTGAACCTGAGCGGAAAAACTTTTATCGTCACCGGCGCGAGCCGTGGCCTCGGGTATGCGACCGCTGCGGAACTCGTTCAAGACGGTGCAAACGTCGTGATCTCAGGACGTAATGGCGACACGATCAGCACCGCGGCCACCCAGCTTGGCGGAAACACAATCGGTGTCGAAGCAGACAACGCGAGCCCCGGTACCGCAAGCCGACTCGTCGACGCCACCATTGACCAGTTCGGCCAAATCGACGGCGTACTGATTAGTGTCGGCGGCCCACCAGCCGGCTCAATGCTCGATATGACAGATGAGCAATGGCGCGGCGCTCGATAGCGTCTTCCTCGGCGCAACGCGTATTGCTACAACCGTTGCTAAATCGATGGCCGGTCCTGGTTCAATCCTGTTCGTGCTCTCCACGTCGGTGGCACAACCGATTGAAGGCCTAGCAATCTCCAATGGCTTACGTCCCGGGCTTGCGATGGCAGCGAAGACGCTCGCCGATGAACTTGGCCCACAAGGAATCCGAGTCAACGGCATTTTGCCCGGACGGATCGATACCGACCGGGTTCGAGAACTTGATACCCTCACCGCTGACCCTGAGCAGGCACGAACTGACAATGAGTCAGCCATTCCGTTACGCCGCTACGGCAACCCCGAAGAGTTCGGAAAGGTAGCTGCGTTCCTCTTATCAGACGCCGCCTCATACGTCACGGGTATTACCGCAGCGGTAGATGGAGGCTTCTCCCGGCGACTCTGAAGAGTCGCGGGAATAGGCAGGCGCTAGAGGGTTAGTCGAAGTCTGCCGCGTCAAGACGCGGCTGGATCATCGAATTTCTTTGCCAAATCGGCATACTGTTCCGGAATCTCTTCTCCGGAATCTCCGTGAAGTTCTCGCTGTAATTCGTCAAAGTCCGTCTCGAAGGAACGGTACTTGAGTTCGCGTGCAACTTTTGCTTGCTTGGCTTTCGCACGGCCGCGGCCCATTAGGCTCGACCCCCTTGCAACAGAAATGGTGTGTATGTCGTGATCCCAAGGGTACCCAAAGACACCTAGAATGTCCGAACCGGCCCCAAGATTCCTTGGAGCCAGACGAAAAAACCTTGAAATATCAGGCTAAATTAACCGACCCGCCGGAGCCATGAATTCCGGCTTCAGCTACTTCGCCAGCAATCCAAGACTCAATTTTGTGTTCATTAAGCACTCTGAGCGCCTCATCAGCAGCGTCTGCAGCGACCAAAGCAACCATGCCAACACCCATATTCAAAGCCTGACCGAGGTCTTGCTCAGACACACCCCCAAGTTCGCCCACGAGGGTGAACACAGGCGCCGGTGTCCACGAACTGCCGTCGAGACGTACCGAAACAGAATCCGGAAGCACCCGCTCAAGGTTCGCGGCCAAACCACCCCCGGTGATGTGCGACATCGCGTGCACCTCAACTCGGTCAGCCAAATCCAAACACGGTTTGGTGTAGAGACGAGTCGGAGTCAACAATTCCTCACCAAGAGTGCGACCAAATTCTGGCACGTCACGATCAAGTTCCCAGCCAGCGATATCAAAGAAAACTTTGCGCACGAGCGAGTAGCCATTCGAATGCAAACCCGAGGAAGCCATCGCGATGACTACATCGCCAGGCTTCACAAGGTCGGCACCCAGCAAGCGATCTGCTTCCACTACACCCGTAGTCGAACCCGCGATGTCGTATTCGTCCACCCCGAGCAACCCAGGATGTTCGGCTGTTTCACCGCCCAACAGTGCAGTTCCCGACTCGGCACATGCCATCGCAATGCCTTTGACAATGTCTGCGATCCGTTCCGGCACGACCTTGCCACAGGCAATGTAGTCGGTCATGAAAAGTGGCTCGGCGCCGCATACCACCAAGTCATCGACGAGCATCCCGACCAGATCAAAACCGATCGTGTCGTGCTTATCCATCCGTTGCGCGATTGCGACCTTCGTGCCAACACCATCAGCAGAAGTCGCCAAAAGTGGCCGACGATAATCCTTGAGCGCCGAAGCGTCAAAAAGACCGGCAAATCCACCGATCTGGCCCACAACCTCAGGCCGAGAAGCTTTCGCAACCCACTCCTTCATCAACTCAACGGCACGATCACCTTCAGCGATAGAAACGCCAGCAGATGCGTAAGACGTCACGGATTCACCCTCACAGTCAGAACTTCGTTCGTGGTTTCCAGTAAGTGTTTGCCGATGTGATCGTCCTCCGGCAGCGGCACCGGATATTCGCCGTCGAAACAAGCGAGGCACAAATTTTCACGCGGAATGTTGGTGGCTTCAACCAGTTCGTTAAGTTCGACGTATGCGAGTGAATCTGCACCAATAGAACGGCAAATCTCATCCACACCGATACCGTTTGCAATGAGTTCAGCACGCGTCGCGAAGTCAATGCCATAGAAGCATGGCCACTTAACTGGTGGGCTTGATATCCGCACATGCACTTCGGCGGCACCAAATTCGCGCAGCATCCGCACAAGCGCGCGCTGCGTATTACCGCGCACAATCGAGTCGTCGACAACCACAAGTCGCTTCCCGGCGATCACATCGCGCAGCGGATTCAACTTGAGACGAATACCCAATTGCCGGATCGTTTGGGAAGGTTGAATGAACGTACGGCCCACATAGGAGTTCTTCACCAAACCGTGTCCGAACGGAATGCCACTGGCTTCGGCATAACCAATCGCTGCCGGTGTGCCCGATTCAGGCACCGGAATCACTAGATCTGCTTCGACAGGAGCCGACTGTGCAAGCCGACGTCCGATCTCGGCACGAACACTAAACACTCGCTGGTCGTTAATCGTGGTGTCCGGGCGGGCCAAATACACATACTCAAAAACGCAACCCTTGGGTTTAGCCTCAGCAAACCGTGAAGAACGCAAACCATCGGCGTCAATAGCAACGAACTCGCCCGGCTCGATCTCGCGAATATACGAGGCACCGACAATGTCGAGGGCAGCCGTCTCGCTAGCAATCACCCAGCCGCGCTCAAGGCGCCCCAACACAAGCGGACGGATACCTTGCGGATCACGAGCACCATAGAGTGTGCCTTCATCCATAAACACTAAAGAAAAAGCACCCTTGAGTTGCGGCAGCACTTCTAGTGCGGCCTCCTCAATGGTGCGGTCAAGGTACGAGGCGAGCAGCGAGGTCATCACAGAGGTGTCTGAACTGGCGTTTTCTTTGTGCGGATGCTTCCCTGGCTTAATGTCTTGGGCGAGCAACTGCTCGTATAGCTCGCGTGTGTTTGTCAGATTGCCGTTATGGGCAAGCGCGAGAGAACCTGCAGCTGTCGGCCGGAATGTCGGCTGCGCATTCTTCCAGTTACTTGAGCCTGTCGTGGAGTAACGAGTATGGCCCACGGCAATTGAGCCAACCAATGATTCAAGCGTGGCTTCATCAAAAACCTGAGACACAAGGCCCATGTCTTTGTAAACCAAGATTTGATCTCCATCGCTTACCGCGATGCCCGCAGATTCTTGTCCGCGGTGCTGTAGAGCGAAAAGTCCGAAATACGTTAATTTGGCGACTTCTTCACCGGGAGCCCAGACGCCAAACACGCCACAGGCATCTTGGGGACCACGATCTTGTGGATCGATTTCATCGGTGAGTCGACCGTCTCCGCGAGGCACCCACCTAGTCTACGGTCCGGCACTAGCCAAGGTCGAATCCGGATCGGACTAGAAATGCAACGGCAAGAAAGCTGACAAATCAGATCGCTCACCCGAAGCACTCACCTGAGCGTCTGCCCACAAGAGTCGACCACGAGCCAGTGCGATCCACGTTGTGGCATCCATTTCGACGACGGCAGGCGGCGTGCCCCGGGTATGACGCGAGCCTTCAACGGCTTGAACAACAGCAAACGGCGGAACTCGTACCTCGACGCTGTTGCCAGGAGCTTTTTGTGTCAGCAGCTCCAATAAGTGCCAAGTCGCATTCTTCAAGTCCGTGCGATCTGCCGTGCCGGCATCGATTCGGCCACAAATTTCGGCGAATTGTTCATCAGGCAGTAGCCGTTTACGAACCATCAGACTCAGGCTCCAACGTATGGAGCGTCCCGTATTTCGGCCGCGGGGACACCGGTCTCATTTGTCGAACCGCCCACTCTTCGGTCGATACCGCTTGGACGTCATTGGGGTCTCGCCCTTCTGCCTCAAATACGTCGCGGGCTATCTGCCACCACGAGGCCACCGGTTCGGTGCCGGTGATGTGGACGATGCCGTAGGGACGCCCGCTGCTAACCAAGTCAACGATTCCTTGTGCCAGCTCACCCGCTGGCGTGAGACGCCCAAACTGGTCATCAACAACGGTTGGGGAGACACCGTCACGCGCGAGCCTGCGCATGGTGTCGATGAAGTTCTTGCCGTCGCCCACGAGCCAACTCGTCCGGACGATGTAGTGCTTGGGTACCGTCGCAACAACTGCTTCGCTCGCTGCCTTCGTTTGCCCATAAACGCCCAGCGGCGACACAGGTTCGTCGACGGCATGCTCAATGTTTTCACCGTCAAAAACGTAATCCGAAGAAACAGCAACCAGCATAAAGCCGTACCTAATTGCCGCTTTCGCTAAAGCCACCGTCCCGCCGACGTTTACTGCCCAAGCGAGACGGCGACCGTCAACCGTTTCAGCGCCGTCCACATCGGTGTACGCGGCAGCATTAATGACGACACCAACATCCGACCAGTCGAAACTCTCAATCGTTTTGGGCTCAGTTAAGTCCACTTGCTCTTGACTCAGAAACTCAGCGTCAGGCAATAGCGGAGCTAGAGCACGACCCAACTGCCCGGCAGCACCGATCACAATCGTGCGCCGCGCATCCATCGGATTCACGTCAGCAAGACGCGGATGGTTTTTGTCTTTCTCCGACATCGCTGTAACCGCTAATGGCCAAGGAATCGCCAGCTGTTCATCCAAAAGATTGACGTTCACATACGCGGCGTCCGGGCGCCAATGGTCATTCACCAGATAGGAATACGAGGTGTTGTCCACCAGTGTCTGGTACGAATTCGCGACCCCTCGCGGAACAAAAACAGCGATCGAAGGATCCAACTCAAGCCAGAACGTCGTGCCGAAGCCCTCACCTGCTCTCAAGTCAACCCATGCACAAAACGCTCGCCCAGCTGCGATCGAAACTAACTTGTCCCAAGGTTCAGCATGCAAACCGCGGATCGTCCCAGCGTGCTCATTGAACGATACGTTGTGCTGCACCGGGCCGAAGTCCGCTAGCCCAGCTGCAGTCATGGTTGATCGTTGCCAGTTCTCTTTGAACCAGCCACGTTCATCACCATGGAGATCAAGCCGGACAATGGTCAGACCCGCAATGGGCGTTTCTTCAATCTGTAGAACCATCGAGGTCACTGTCCTTGCGCTGCATAGGCAGCTTCGATCGATGCTTTGTGTGGGCGCCACCAGTTTTCGTTGTTCCGATACCAGTCGATAACACCCGCAAGGCCAGCGTCGAAGTCTCGATGCTCCGGCTGCCAGCCAAGTTCAGTGTGCAGTTTTGTCCAGTCAATTGCGTAACGCATATCGTGTCCTGGCCGATCAGTAACGTGATCAAAATCGTCGATTTCGCGGCCGAAGTGACTCAAGATCCGTTCGATCACATGACGGTTATTCAGTTCACCGTCCGCACCGATCAAGTACGTTTCGCCGCTGCGTCCTTTGTCAATAATGGTGAGAACCGCCGAAGAATGATCTTCAACGTGGATCCAATCTCGCACTTGGTGGCCTTCGCCATAGAGTTTTGGCCGGACGCCATCGATCAGGCCCGTAATTTGCCGAGGAATGAACTTTTCAATGTGCTGCCAAGGGCCGTAGTTGTTTGAACAATTCGAGATCGTGGCTTCGATCCCGAAAGATCGGACCCACGCCCGCACAAGAAGATCTGAACCGGCTTTCGTTGATGAGTATGGGCTCGAAGGCTGGTACGGGGTGGTTTCGGTGAACCGCTGTGGATCGTCGAGTTCAAGATCTCCATACACCTCATCTGTGGAGACATGATGAATTCGAACACCACATCGTCGAGCCGCTTCGAGCAGCACAAAGGTGCCAACGACATTGGTATCCACGAACGTTCGCGGGCTGCGTAACGAGTTGTCGTTATGCGATTCGGCAGCAAAATGAACGATGACATCGTGATCCAGAACCAATTCGTTAACCAGCGACTCGTCCGCGATATCGCCGACGATAAGCGTCACTCGATCTGCAGGCAATCCGGCGATCGACGCCCGGCTACCCGCATAGGTCAACTTGTCTAAGACCGTGACCTGATCCTCCGTATGAGCCACCACATGGTGAACAAAGTTTGAGCCGATAAAGCCGGCACCGCCAGTCACGAGTAGTCGACGCATAGATCGAGACTAACAAGTTGAGAGTTTGTATCTAAACGCTTCACAAATAGATACCCTAAAAGGCATGCGAGGAATCATTTTGGCTGGCGGAACCGGATCACGCCTTCATCCCATCACTCTTGGCGCGAGCAAACAGCTCATGCCGGTTTATGACAAGCCAATGATTTATTTCCCGCTATCCACGTTGATGACCGCGGGGATTCGAGAGATTCTCATCATCACCACAGAACAGGATGCTGAGCAATTTCAGCGCCTGCTCGGTGATGGTAGTCAGTTCGGTGTGCAGTTTTCGTGGGCCACCCAGCCTTCACCCGACGGCTTGGCACAAGCATTCACGATCGGCGCCGACCATATCGGGGACCAGAGTGTGGCACTCGTTTTAGGTGACAATATTTTCTATGGCACCGGTCTCGGCACCCAACTTGGTCGATTTGAAGGCATTGAGGGTGCCGCCGTCTTTGGGTATCAAGTCGCCGATCCTAGCGCCTACGGCGTCGTCGAATTCGACGAGCAAGGAATAGCAATCTCGCTGGAAGAAAAACCCGTACAGCCAAAGAGCGATTACGCCGTACCCGGCCTGTATTTCTACGACAATACCGTTGTCGAACGGGCTCGCAGCCTTCGTCCGTCTGATCGCGGCGAACTTGAGATCACCGACTTGAATCGCTTGTATCTGGCCGAAGGCAAACTGCATGTCGAAGTCTTGCCTCGCGGAACCGCATGGCTCGACACCGGAACGTTTGACGATCTGGCCGATGCCACATCGTTTGTCCGCACGGTCGAGAAACGCCAGGGGCTAAAGATTGCTTGTCCCGAAGAGATCGCATGGCGGCAGGGCTGGCTCAGTGACGAAGAACTTCTCCTGCTGGCGAAACCGCTCGCGAAAAGTGGCTACGGTGGATATCTTGAGCGACTCGTTGGTCTCAAGCGCTGACCGGGCAGCGGGTCAATGGCCCGGCTAGTTTGATGCGTTGTCTCGTTTCCACCACACGGTTTCTTGCTCGCGGGTAGCAACTGGCGAGTCATGCCACACGACCTCTCGATGGGCATCGAAACCCCACCAGCCTTCGTCGGTTTCGTGTGGCAGCGTCAGGATGGGGACGCTCGTGACGGGTTTGTCGATTGCGTGAAAATCATGCGGCTTACGTAGCCAGCGCGCTGGTTCCGTGCCTAGCCAACACCAACCCGCGGCTTGTTGCGGCCACGCGGCTGAACCAGCCTGATCGATGAGTGAGAGAGTTGTGCTTGCCGTTCGGCCTAGGTGGGTCACCTCAACCTGCACCGACAGTTCTGAGGCAGAGCCGATGCGATCACCTTCCGCGGGCCAATCAAATCTTGTGCGCCACACGCTGCGTTCATTGCTGGCGCGAGTCGTCCTGATCCGATGCCCGAACGGCCCCTCGACCGGCTCAAGGCCGAGTGCCTGAAGCCGTTCACCGTCAAGACACAACCATGCCCGTGCTTCGGGCTGGCCGGAATCGAGGTGTCGCAGATACGCCATGAACTCAAGGTTCACGCCTTGCTCATCTAGGACCACCCGCAACGCCCGCGCATCCGCTGGCGTTTGCCGTTCGCTGAGCACAAAAACAGCCCGGTCAAGCGTTGGATCGTCAAAAAAAGGAAACTCAAGTGCGGGCCCTTCTTCCGTTTCAAGGAACGCAAGCTGTGCCAGATCGAAGCCACCCGCATCGATGAAGTCCCGTACGTCGTTCTCACGACCAGCAATGACGAGAGACTGCACAATTTTGGCTTCAGCGGGCGTATCGACAAGCCACGCCTCACGATCAACCCTTGGCCACAGCATTCGAATACCAGCAAACAGCTCCCGAGCGAAGCCTTCGTCGTCAATCTTGGCTAGGGCGCGAAGGTATCGGGGCACATCGTTCGCAAGCAGCTGGCGTGCACGCTCTTGACTCGCCCCATCCACCTTGTCCAGCCGTGTCATGGCTAAATCAATCGCAGCAAAGAACTGGGACAGCGACCGCTCGCTCGCTTCTCGGGTGATGGAACCAGCACGCAAACGCCATAAATAACACTCGACCGGGACCAAGTCGATTGCGCGCGCCGCCGCGAATGCTGCCGCTGACACTTCTTGATCCTCATACAGCACACCCGGACGAAATGTGAGTCTGGCGTCGTCCCAAAATGAACGACGGTACACCTTTGACCATGCGGTTGCTTGCACCAAAATCTCTGGCGCCTCGGCAGGCTTCACGGTTCGAGCACCGGCAGCGTACAAAGCCGAAATCCACGACGACGGCTCTCGCAAGCCCGCCTTGGAGAACTGTCGGTAAGGCATCATCGCCCAATCTGAACCGGACTGTTCTAGCGAGTCGATGGCTGCGGCGAATCCTCCGGCCGTGACGATGTCGTCTGAGTCGACGAAGGTGAGATAGGTGCCTCGCGCGTGTTCGACTCCCGTCATTCTGGCGGCGCTTAATCCGCCATTGGGTCGGGTAATTAAACGCACCCGTGAGTCTGCTTTCGCATGGCGTTTCGTTATCTGAGCGACCTTGTCTGGCGAACCGTCATCGACCACGATGATCTCGACAGCCTGCATATCCTGTTGACGGAGTGAATCAAGACACTCGTCGAGAAATTGTTCCACTTTGAATGCCGGCACAACAATGCTCAGGATCGGAACCTCAGGAGAATGATGTCTGCGCCGTGATGGCCAAAGTTTCATGGCCGCTCCCACGCCAGCAAGGCATCAACCACCCGAGCTGCCGCCCGGCCGTCGTGCTGGGCGTTGAAACGCTGGTTGAACGCTTCGATAGCACCACCAAACTCTTGCCGCAAAGCGTGCGGGTTCCGAACGAAATCGGCAATCTGACGGCTGTCACGCAATAGCGGACCTGGTGCCGACTCCTCAAAATCGAACAAGAATCCTCGCAACTGCCCCTCATACTCGTCCAAATCTGGCACGAAGAACACCATTGGCACCTGAGCCAAAGCAAGTTCAAATCTCAATGAAGAGTAATCGATGATTGCGACATCACTCGCCAAGATCAGATCATTGATCTCCGGATAGTCCGTCACGTTAAGCACACCTGCCGCCGCCAACCGAGCGTGCTGGGAACGTGCCACTGAATGGTGCGAACGTTGCAAAACCACATGAGAGTCACCCAATTGCTCTGCCAAAGCACCCACGTCGAGAAAGTCCAAATCCGCTGCGGTGTTGTTTCCGCCGGAGCGATCTTCGCGCCACGTCGTGGCGTGCAGGACGGCGATCTGGTCGGGAGTGATCCCTAAGGTGGCTCTCACGGCAAGGCGTCGTTCTTGGGCGTCGGGTGCCAACAGCGGATCTGTGCGAGGCAAGCCAGTCGAGAGAATCTCGCCTTGATAGAAGTAGTTCTCGCGGTACCAACGGTCGGCGCTTTCGTCAGGAGTGACGATAAATGACCAGAAGTCTGAGCGGCGAGTTGTCGCTTCCCAGCGGACGCGATATTCGGGCCAATGTTTTACGTCTCGCCAGAATCCAGCCCCCATGGCTTTAAAAGGCTGGCCGTGAAATGTCTGCACATAACACTGACCCGGGCGCAAAACCGTGTATTCACCGACTTCGGTGTTCTTGACGATCCAGCCCGCCTGAGCCAAAATCTCGTACCATTCCCAGCTCCCAGCCACCACCGGGATGGCCCCCTCAGGCACGACAACCGAATGATCCAACACACCCCAATAGGCTTTGAGCCCGGGGATTCGCCGTCGCATTTCATGGAACAGTGGTACTTGGCTATCCGTGGCAACTTCAGCCCAAAAGCATTGGAAAAGTGCAACCTTCGGATCAACCTCAAGATCGAGTTCCTGATATCGGCGACGCATCTTCCGTTGCCCGTACATCGTGTTTTCTTCCGGCCGACGTGGTTTCACTAGTCGTAAACCCACGGTTCCGTCACGGACAATCGTGTGCCCAGACAGCGCGCCCGCATGTAAGTCTTTCGGAGTTTGAGCCACAAGTTCGGGATGCGCAGCCAAGGGGCTGCCATCAACTTCAAGCACATAGTCAGACACGGGCAAAGCAGTTGGTCCAAGACCCCAAGGATCGTGAGTGACCGGAAAGCACGCAGTGAACCGGTGTTCATCGCCGGTCACGGATACTGCAGGAATTCGACCTCGTGGCGACACCAGTTCTGCCAAAGCAGCTGTGCCAGTGCCCTCGACCACGATGGCATCGTCTGTAATCGACCATGAAGCCAACAACGGCCCCGTCCGCCGATCAACGCCTTGTCCGACCGCAATTCGGCCAGATTCGTCAAGTCCCCACCAGCGTCCCTTGATTGCACGCGGAGTAAGTAGTGCTGCTGACGAATCCTCATCGATATCGCGCGCGTCACCTGCAGCATCACGTCCCGCCAGCGAAATGCGCATATGCACATAGCCACCCTCTGCGGCGGCTTCCCTAAGCACGGATTCGGGTACACGAACAACCCAATGGCAAGCATCGAGAGTTTCGTTCCACGCTGCTGTCCGGTGCCCGAACTGCTCTTTAGCCAACGTCACAGCCAATTCGTGTCCCAGCCACGACGCTTCAGCCTGCGCCGCCTCGCCCGGTGCCTCAAGATGTCTCAAACCCGCGGTGATAACCAATTCAAGATCGTTACCTAGCCAGCGCGCACGACGAATATGCGCGACGAAATCGGTTTCTTTCTCCGAAAGAACAAACAATTCACGCGGGATCTCATCGCTTTCCCAACCAGGCAAATGCACAACGGGGTGGCCTTGTTCAAGAGAGCCACCATGCCCGTTCATATCGAGTCCACCGCGTAGCAGGAAGTCAAGGAACTCGTTGCGGTCACCGTTCTTAATGTGATGACATGCCAGCCGTAGCCATGCGGGTGCTTCTGCCTGCCACGTTGGTCCATCGAGGTCGTCCAACAGCGGCGGCAGGTGGGTAAACAGCTGATCTAGGTAAGCGCCATCGCGAACTATCCATGCGCCTTTGACCCAACGAGGTAGGTCCGCAGCCAGTGTGCGCGTCAGCTGAAGCGGCTCGACTGGCCAGTCACGAGCGAAGAAAGCACGCAGCGAATCGGGCGTTACAGCCTTGCTTGGCGTTCGAGTCTGCTGTCCACGTAACCGCCGGGCGGCACGTTTGGCGAGAGACCAGACCATCGGAACTCCTGAGTTGATCACCGGTTACGCACATGCATGTTTCGGTCACCATAGTACGGGCAATGCCGAGTAACCGACCCGCGGTTCTCGGGCCAATCTGCTGCCTGATCGTTAGGATCGATGCAATGTCGCACTACGCATTTCCCGAGGGGCACTACTTCTCAGTCATTGGGAACATTCGCATCGGTGCAGGCGGGCAAACGCGCATGGCGCTTTTGCGTCACCGTCTGCTGCAAACCCATGCCGGTGTGACGATTCCTTTGGTGACGTTCAACCCGGTGCCAAGTTATAACCCGGTCAGGGAACATTTGCGCACAGAAGGTCTGCTACTTGAGTCGAGTCAGCTCATCAACATGCACGAGTGGTTGCGTACCAACGTGTGGAACAAAGACGAGCAACGCGCACCCGCATTGCCGTTGGCAGAACACACAGTCGAAGAACGTTATGAGGACCCAGACGGAAACAAACCCTGGCGGGTATTCGTGGCAGGTTCCCACTCCGGCGAAGGTCATTGGGACTACCTGAGACCCGACGGAACGCGCTATCTGCAAACCCCGGCCGATTCGATGCTCGGTACCACGCGCGTGATCGACCACCAAGAACGCATCGTCGCTGATCTCGACGGGCTCGGCGACTTGTGGCGTTGGTGGCTTAGCAAACTCTTGCCCGCTAACGGCCCCGTTTTCCTCATCAGTGACAGTCGTTTCATTGCTTTTGAACTGGGTTTACTCAACAACCCTCGCGTGCACCTACTGCACCAAATGCACAACCCGCATCAAGGCGGACAGCGGATGTGGAACTCACCGGTATCAGCGAGCTATCAACAGTCGATGGAGGCACTAGGGAACCTCGATACGCTCTCGGTGCTCACCGAACGGCAGCGACAAGATATTGAGTATTTTTACGGTGCCACCGACAACCTCGTGGTGATTCCCAACCCCATTGATCTCGCACCCCTGCCGGACCCGGTACCTGCACGTCCACATGGACGAATCGTGATGGTGGCTCGACTCGAATCCCAAAAACGCATCGATTTAGCGGTGAGCGCATTCGCTATCGTGGCGCGAAAAAACGCAGCAGCTCACCTCGATATCTTCGGCGACGGCCCCGACCGGGAACTCATAGAAAACCAGATTGCAGAAGCCGGCCTCACCGATAGAATCACCTTGCACGGACAGCAACCACATGCGGCGAACGAGTTCTGGACAGCTGACCTCGGCTGGTTGACGAGCGACTTTGAAGGTTTTCCACTCGTACTTCTCGAAGGCCGGGTCCGTGGTTGCCCGTTCCTCGCCTTCGACATTTCCTATGGTCCGGCAGAACAAATCCACAACGGCGTTGACGGCTTCCTCGTAAAAGCCGGAGATATTGAGGCTCTCGCCGAAACCACGCTCGACTTACTTGCCGACCCCGAAAGCATTGAGCGCATGCGGGGAGCAGCGCGAGCTGGCGCACTTGCTCACGGTTACGAAAGCTTCTTACACGCCTGGGCCAACGCTTGTACCGAAGCGCAAGCTCGAAAGTCGAACCGCACACAAATAAATTCCCTGTCGTTCACCGGGCCAACGCTCCGACTAAACGGTTCGACCGCAAAACTCGATGGCATGCTCCACATCAAAGGAACAGGCGACCGCAGTGACATAAGCGTGCGCTGGCAAATGTGGCTGCCAGACAGTCCCGCACCCATCGACCTACCGCTGCAAACTCAGGTTGTTGGCGACGAGATCGCTCTGCTCGGCAAGACACAGGGGCAGGAACTGCCCTTTAAAGTGACCGATCCTCGGGTCAAAAGTCGACTGTTAATCGAGTGGCGGAACTCTGCTCAATCAATCGATCTCTCAACCCGCAAACCCCCGTCGGCAGCACGGTCGATTGCGCGCAAAATCCGCAAGAAACTGAGCTGATTCAAGCAGCCGCTAGGCCGGGGTCGGGTCGTTTGTGCCACCCACTTCAGCCGACTCGTCACCATCGTCATCTTCTGGTAAGCGGCAGGTCCATTCCAGAATGACCGCACTAGCCAGTAACGCTAGGCCCGCAATACCGGCAAGCATCGAACGCCAAAAACGTAACTGTCCAAACTCAGTATCTACACCCAAGAACGCGAGCATGAAACCGAAATAACCACCAGCAAAAACTGCACCCACGATAATCGCTGATTTCGCAATGGCAAGCACTCGAATCGCATGCCGAGAGGCGATCGTCTTACGTTCCTTGTGGATCACGTTCCATGTTTGCCAAGCAATCCCGGCCACAATCAGCGCGCCAAGAAACAGAACAACTGCTGGTGACCAGTTGGGAACTGGAACTTCTGAACCGAAGCGCACCAATAGCGGCGGCAAAACTCGCCCAACAGCGAGACCGACCATGAGCACGCCCGTGATAAACCAAGCACTGCTGCGTTGTGCTGGACTCACGGCACTTAGCTCATCTCGTCAGAGAATAATTTCGAGGTCTTCGCGGCGCAGAACACCCGAAGAATCAACGCTCTCGACGAGATCAAGTACGAAACCACGACCCGGGATCTCGCCCTCTGGGTCGATCTCGGCCCACGGAACCAAAACGAATCCACGTTCGTGAGCACGGGGATGCGGCAGGACGAGATTGTCGTCATTCGCGATCCGCTCGCCGACAACAATGATGTCGACATCGAGAGTGCGAGGTGCGCCAGGTTCATAACGTTCGCGGCCAAAAGCAGCTTCGATGGCAAGTGCGCGCTCAAGCAAAGTACGTACCGTTAGTGTGGTGTCGATCAAAACGACAGCATTGAGGAACTTGCCTGAGCCTTCAGGCGCACCGACAGGCTCCGTCTCATAAACGGACGATACTGCGACGACTGTTACTTCTGGAGTGTCTTCCAAAGCAGCCACTGCGCCCTGTAGACGCCCTATACGGTCACCGAGATTTGATCCAATGGACAAAACCGCCTGACGGATAGGCCGCATGCCGCCCGTCATCGTGTCAGCGTCGAGCTCGTACGGGGTAGGAGTTTCAGTCACTTCTTGCTCCGCTCCATGGTCACGGCGACGTTAGAGAACGCCACCTCGATAGGTGCTTCAGGCTTGTGCACCGTTACGCGTGCCCAGCCTACGCGATCGTGGCCCAAGCACACCTCCACTATACGAAGAGCCAAGGTCTCGATGAGGTCAACCGGCTCCCCCGTGATGAGCTCGCGGATCTGGTACGCGAGCGGTCCATAATCCACTGTCTGAGCCAAATCGTCTGTCTTTGCAGCGGATTCTAGTTCTACGCCTAGGGTCACATCGACAATGAACTCTTGGCCGTTCACGCGTTCGTGATCAAAGACACCATGGTTTCCGCGGGCCCGGAGTCCTGTGAGTGAGATGAGATCGAGGTGGTTTGGGCACGTCATGATGGGTTTTCCTGAATATTCGGCGAACGAGAAGCGACCTTTGCAGCTGCTTGAGCTTGTTGAAATCTGGTGGACACGGCAAGCGCATCTGCTGTCGACTCCACATCGTGCACCCGAACACACCAAGCTCCGCCCAGATCCGCTAAAACAGAGACAGCAGCAGTGGCGGCATCGCGTTGAGCCGGTGGGCGTGGGCCTTCACCGTCAGCGAGCAGCGTACCGAGGAATGCCTTACGGCTGGCCGCAACGAGCAGCGGGAAACCGAGTGAGGCGAACTCAGATAGCCCCGCAAGGAGCTCCCAATTCTGTTCGCCAGTCTTGCTGAAGCCCAAACCTGGATCAATAACGATGTTGTTTTGCTTAACGCCTGCCCGAATCGCGCGGTCGACTTGTTGTTCAAGTTCGGCACGCACATCAGCCACGACATTGAGATAATCCGTGTGGTCTTGCATATTTTTTGAATGGGCTCGCCAATGCATGACGACAAATGGAACGTCTGTTCGGGCAGCCAGAGTCAACATGTCTTCGTCGGCGCGACCGCCCGACACGTCGTTAATGATTGCAGCACCGGCGTCAAGAGCCGCAGCAGCAGTTTGGCTCCACATCGTGTCGACCGAAACGATCGCACCGGCTTCGGCGAGACCCTTGACAACTGGAATCACCCGGCGCATTTCCTCATCGCGATCCACCCGCGCCGCGCCTGGCCTCGTCGATTCGCCGCCCACGTCCACTATCGCTGCGCCTCGTGTCATGAGTTCTACCCCGTGCGCAATTGCGGTCTCTGCTGAGAACCATTGCCCGCCATCAGAAAACGAATCCGGAGTGACGTTGACGACGCCCATGATCAGGCAGCGATCAGTCGCCAACCCGGGCATGTGCAGCGGGGTCATATCGTCAACCCAGAATCAGGCTCATCGCTTCAGCGCGAGTCGCCGGGTTGAGCAAGTGTCCACGGACCGCGCTCGTGATCGTGCGAGCACCCGTCTTGCGTACGCCGCGCATTGACATGCACTGGTGTTCGCCTTCAATCACCACGATGACACCGCTTGGTGCCAAGCTTTCAACCATCGAATCAGCGATCTGAGTGGTGAGACGCTCTTGCACCTGAAGTCTGCGAGCGAATACATCAACCAAGCGAGCCAACTTCGACAGTCCGGTAACGCGGCCATCTGGACCAGGGATATAGCCGATATGCGCTGAGCCGAAAAACGGCACCATGTGGTGTTCGCACAGCGACCAAAACTCGATATCTTTCACCACGATGAGTTCTTGATGCCCAACATCGAACACGGCCGAAAGAATCTCTTCGGGAGTGTTGTCGTAACCGTTGAGAACCTCAGCGTAAGCGCGAGCTACCCGAGCAGGCGTTTCAACCAAGCCATTGCGATCTGGATCCTCGCCGATGGCGAGGAGGAGTTCGCGAACCGCAGCTTCAACGCGTGGCTGATCAACGCTCACTCGGCTTCTCCCCGGTTCGGCGGCTCAGTCGAGTCAGATTCGTTCGAGTCTGGTTGCTCGGTTCCCGGTCCTGCAGGTGGTAGGTCGCCAAGTCGTTCGTCCCTGGCTTCCGCGTCAGCAAAAGGAGCATCGAGTGTCGAGTCGCTGGGTGGTGCTGCCGGATTACTCGCCTCGGTAGGTGGTTCTGGTGTTTGTTCCTGCCCAAGGTCAGAAGTGGATGGAGCCGCAGGCGAAGTGATCGGAGATGAGGGTAAATCACCACGTGGTGGCTCGATCGTCTTAGGTGCAACCTCAACCGGCGGAATCGACGAAGGAATGCGGGAGTCAGAACCTGTCCATGCCGGACGTACATCCCTACGGCGCAGTGGCTCAAAGATTCGAGCCACCTGCTCTTTATCGAGCGTTTCTTTTTCCATCAATTCGACGACAAGCGCATCGAGCACATCGCGGTTATCGTGCAAGATATCGAAGGCTTCTTGATGAGCCTCAACGATGAGATCAGATACTTCCTCATCAACGATGGCAGCGACTGCTTCGGAATAGTTCCGCGAACTACCCAAATCACGCCCCAAGAAAGGCTGCGAATGGTCTTCGCCCAGTCGAACGGCACCGATCTTGTCGGACATTCCGTACTGTGTAACCATCGCGCGGGCCAGGTTAGTGGCCTTCTCGATATCGTTTCCGGCTCCTGTGGTGGGGTCATGAAAGACGAGCTCTTCGGCCGCACGACCGCCCAACATGTAGGCAAGCTTGTCGAGCAGTTCCGCACGCGTCTGTGAGTACTTGTCCTCATCCGGCAACACCATCGTGTAACCCAACGCTCGGCCGCGCGGCAAAATCGTGATCTTATGAACCGGATCAGACTGCGGCAAGGCAGCAGCAACTAATGCGTGCCCACCTTCGTGATAGGCCGTCACGAGACGTTCGTGATGGTTCATCAAACGCGTGCGCTTTTGCGGACCACTGATAACCCGATCAATCGCCTCATCTAAGGCCGGATTATCGATCTCGTGCTTATTCATACGTGCGGTAAGCAAAGCGGCTTCGTTGAGCACGTTCGCTAGATCGGCACCACTAAAACCTGGCGTGCGACGGGCGACGGCTTCGATATCAACATCGGCTGCCATCGGTTTGCCTCGGGCATGAACTTTAAGAATTTCCGTCCGGCCAGCGAGGTCTGGGGCTTCAACACCGATTTGACGATCGAATCGCCCCGGACGCAACAAGGCCGGGTCAAGAACATCTGGACGGTTGGTAGCGGCGATCAAAATTACGCCACCGCGCACGTCAAAACCATCCATCTCGACGAGCAATTGGTTGAGTGTTTGCTCGCGCTCGTCGTGCCCTCCGCCCATACCGGTGCCACGATGGCGGCCAACGGCGTCGATCTCGTCAATGAAGACGATCGCTGGCGCATTGGCTTTAGCTTGCTCAAACAGGTCTCGGACGCGGCTCGCGCCAACGCCCACAAACATTTCGACGAAGTCAGACCCAGAAATCGAGTAGAACGGCACGCCAGCTTCACCAGCCACCGCCCGAGCCAGCAAGGTCTTACCGGTACCTGGCGGACCATAGAGCAATACACCCTTGGGAATCTTGGCTCCGACAGCTTGGAACTTCGCCGGTTCGGCCAAAAATTCCTTAATTTCTCCGAGCTCTTCTAGCGCTTCCTCACAGCCAGCCACATCAGCAAAGGTGGTTTGCGGTGTGTCTTTGTTCATAAGTTTTGCTCGCGATTTCGAGAACTGCATGACTCGGCCGCCGCCACCCTGCATCGAGTTCATGAACCACAAGAAAATGAGCAAGAAAATCACGAACGGCAGGATGCTGAACAGCATCGACAAAAATGCGTTTTGTTTAGGAACCTTGACGTTGTAAGACTCCATGTCGTCAGCATCAATGGCGTCTTGAGCCTGTAACGCTAATTGCGTGCCCTGCTCGCCAATCCACGATGCCTTAACCTTTTTCTCTTTGCCGCTCTTGTCGTCTTTGGCTTTAAGAGTCGCCCGAATCTCTTGGTCACCTTCAACAAAAGTGACCTCTTTGATCTCGGCCTTGTTGAAGTGCTGGACCATGTCAGCAGTTTCAATTTCGCGATAGCCGTCGCCGGAGCTCGCAAAACTGAGGTAGCCAATGAGACCAACCGTAAGAAGCAGGATCCAAAACCAAGGACCTTTAATCAAGCGTGAAAGTTTCATGCGCGGTGAGATTCCATCCCTCAGGAGTACATATGTTCAGCCAGTGTGCCGATACTACGCAAATTCCGGTACTTTTCGTTGAAATCCAAACCATAGCCAACAACAAATGCGTTCGGAATATCGAAACCAACATATTTTACGTCAACAGCCATTTCGAGAGCTTCTGGTTTACGCAAAAGCGTCGCAATTTCCACCGAGGCCGGGCCACGAGATTTAAGGTTCTTCACCAACCACGACAATGTCAGGCCGGTATCGATGATGTCTTCCACGATCAGAACGTGTCGGCCTTCTAAATCAGTATCGAGGTCTTTAAGAATGCGCACGACACCAGAGGACTTGGTTCCGGCATAGGAAGAAACGGCCATCCAGTCAATCTCCACATGGCGGTTCAGTTCGCGGGACAAATCCGCCATCACCATGATCGCGCCTTTGAGCACGCCGACAAGGAGTAGGTCTTTACCCACGTAGTCGGTCTCAATATCGCGTGCCATCTCTGCAATTCGGGCAAGGATTTCTGGCTCGCTTAACGAGGTTTTCTCTAGGTCGAGATCAGACTCAATATGTGAAGCTTCCACCACGCCAGATTGCCACAACAGACGTAAGTTGGCGCAGTCGGTGTCATTCCTGCTGATTCATGCTCCGTCACTCAACCCCTCAGTTAGCGAAAAACACCAAGAGGTCGCCCGCTCTTTTGACGCTCACGTGCCCCGGTAACTCGACTCGAACTTGACCACGCCAGTCGGTGATGAGCCGATCCATTTCGTGGATGTGCCCCGCGCTCAGTTCGCCTGACAGCGCCCCCGCATCGAGCGCTAATAAACGCAAAATTCGCGTTCGGATCGCGGGATGTTGGGCGGCTAAGCGACTCACGTTGTAGGTCACCGACGCCGCTGCGATCTCGTCTAATGCCTCCCCGTCACGATGCAACTGGTCTGCCGTGCGGGCTAAGGCAGCACTCACGCCACCACCCAGCACCTCTTCTAAGAGGGGCAACACTTCGTGTCGAATTCGCACCCTGCGGAATCGGGAGTCCTCATTGTGCGGGTCGGCCCACCATTCCAACCCTTCGACCTCACACACATGTTCGGTATCAGCTCGCGTCAAACCCAAAAACGGTCTCAGATACTGGCCGTCAACTGCACGCATCCCCCACATAGATCGAGGCCCCGAACCCCGACCCAATCCCAAAAGCACAGTTTCTGCTTGATCATCACGCGTGTGCGCCAACATGATGGGCGTACCGGGACCAGCAACATCTTCCAAAGCGGCCAGCCTCGCAGTGCGCGCAGCAGCCTCAAGACCTCCATCAGTACCCACGTCAACACGGACGACAAGCGCAGCCAGACCCATCTGTCGGACCTGATCAGCAGCCTTCGCCGCGACATCTGCCGAGCCTGGCTGCAATTGGTGATCGACGATGACAGCCTTGGCGGCAACATTTGATCGTCGAGCATGAAACGCTACGCACGCGGCCAAGGCGATGGAGTCCGCTCCACCTGAAACTGCGACCACAACATCTGTGACGTTAAGCAGCGACTGAGCGACGGCCCCTCGCGCAGCCAACAGACGATGGTCGGGAACAGCCATTAGCCGTGAACTCGCTTGATCCAGTCGTCCGGTGCCAAAATTTCTGCAGCCGTGGGCACGTGATCAGCTTCAGCCCAAACAGCGCCAAATCCTTCCGTCCCGACCGTGTCAGTGACCTTTCGGACAAACACAGCACCATCGCGATACTGACGCATCTTCGCTTCGAAGCCCATCAAACGACGCAAGACCTTGCCTAGCCCAGAGCCCGCTGCTCGACGAGCGTTGAACTTCTTCCGAATCTGTTTCACCGAGGGCACGTAATCCGGGCCGATATCATCCATCACGACGTCCGCATGACCCTCAAGTAGAGACATCAAGCCGGTGACTTTGCCAACGATGAGTCGCTGCTCTTCGTTTTGCAGTAAATCAGATAGAGCCCGATCGTCGTTGCCGCGAATTATTTCGATGACCTGAGGCAGCAGGTCTGTGACCAGGTCTCCCAAAGACTGTGCTTCGCTAGTCGCCGTGTCGGCGAGAGTGCCGACAAGGTTATGTAAATATTCCGGCATCCACGGCACACCACTGAATTGGGCCCGATGAGTTTCTTCATGCAAGCACACCCACTGCCGGAAATCTGAAGGTGTCACCTCAAGCCGGCGTTCGATGTGGACCACATTGGGGGCCACGAGGAGCAGTCGGCCTGGTCCTTCGGGTCCGTCCCAGAAGGGATCAAACTGCCCAAGCACTCGGCGCGCCATAAATGACATAAGAGCACCCATCTCTGCTCCGGCCATTTTTTCGCCGACGATTCGCGAATTGCCCGACGGAATGGTGCCTTTGGCTTTCATGTTTGCTTCGAACGGCGTCAAAACCTTTTCAAAACTCTTGAGGTTTGCTTCGACCCAGCGAGGTCTATCGACCACAAGCACGGGCGCTGGGTAACTGGGATACAGGCCCGTGAACTCGGCGACGGGGGTTTGTGCAATGACCGCAGCTGACCGCAATTCGGCCACCACGTCACTCACTTCGGCGGCGGACATTTCCGGTCCCGCAGGGGTGAGTCGGTTTGCCGTGGTCTGCGCAAGGCTCCAATCGATCATGGATTAAACCTACTTCGCTGTTGGTTAGACATCGTTAATCAGCAGCTGCAGCTCGCGATGGCGGCGGCAATCCGATCCACCCCATCCTGTGGCGCGCCGAGCGGGTACCCATTGATTTGGTCGGCCATGATGGCGAACACGACGGACCTGCCGTCGGACAAATTCGCCCATCCGGCGAGACTCGAAACTCCAATGAGCGTCCCAGTCTTTGCCCTTACGACTCCACGCGCGACCTGTTCATCAGCAGAATCGAATCGTTCCGTGAGTGAGCCGGTCAATCCTGACACTGGCATACCAACCACCAGACTGTTGTATTGGCTGTCGTCGAGAGCAGAGCGTAAAAGTTCGACCAAAAGCAGCGGTGAAATCTCGTTTTCTCGGGCCAGACCGCTGCCATCGTGGAGCTTCAGCGTGTCGATATCGAATCCGTGCTCTTGCAGCAACGCGGTCACGGCAGCCACACCACCATCAAAGGAGGCGTCTTCTCCCTGCGCCCGCGCGACGTGCCGCATGAGGATTTCGGCTCCAGTGTTGTCCGAGATAGCCAGCATCTGCGAAACAATATTTGCCAAGGGCGCGCTGCGGCCTTCCGCGATGATTGCAGCATCGCTGGACTTCTGACGTTCGGAAATGTTCGTGACGTGGATCCCGTGTTTCGCGAGCGCTGCACTAAATTGCTCGGCCGCGTCTGCCGCCGGCGTTCTACTCGTCGGCTCCGCTTTGCGCGTAATGAGCGAGGTGATCGGTTGCACTGTTCGAGGCACAAAGCGGTTCGGCCACATCGGATTCACCGTCGGCCCAGCAAAAAGCGTGTCTTGGTACTCCAGTTTCACGTCGCCTTTGTCTATTTTGGCGGCTACACCTGCTGCGAGTTCTTCAAGCGATGTACCAGCCCACGTTCGTTTGGCCGATTTTTCGAGTAGGTATGGATCGCCATCACCGACCAAGATGAGAGTGTCGCCCTGATGGCGCACAGCGGTGGTGAACCTGTGTTCTGGGCCAAGAGCTGTGAGCACGGCCCAGCCGGTCAAGACTTTGGTTGTGGAGGCAGGGATATGGCCGTCGGGATCCTTACTCATCAATACGTCACCGGTTTGGGCATCGAGTGCCACGAAGCCAATCGAGGGACCTAAGGCGGGATCGGACAACGGTTCTGAGACTGCTTGTTTGAAGGCCGATTTATCGATTGGTTTGTGTACGAGTCTTGGTTCAGTGCCTGCAATAGGTTCGAGGACCGTGACTCCTTCAGGTGCAACCGCATATTCGGTTGGGCAATCGCCTTCACACAGAAACTCGTTCAGTGCACCCATTCGATAGCCGAGGTAAACCGGAACGACAATGGCCACGATCGGGACGAACAACAGAATCGCAGCTACAACAATTCCGCCCCTATTTCCACGTTCTGAAGCCATGTGAGACACAATAGGGGAACGACTTAACCATGGGGATTGTGCTCGGCAAATTCCTCAGGTTCAACACTCATCGGAGGAACTGTGATTTTTGACGTCACCGTCGAGATCCCTAAGGGCGAACGAAACAAGTACGAACTCGACCACAAGACAAATCGTCTGAGACTTGATCGAACCTTGTTTACGTCCATGCAGTACCCCGCTGACTACGGCTTCATTGATGACTCACTCGGGCTCGATGGAGATCCCTTGGATGCCTTGGTAGTTTTACCATTCCCAACGTTCCCTGGCTGTGTCATTGAATGTCGCGCAATTGCCATGTTCCAGATGACTGACGACGCTGGCGGTGACGACAAAATTTTGTGCGTTCCGGCGAAGGATCCCCGTCAGGCACATCTGCAAGATATCGAGGACGTCGCTGATTTCGATCTCAGCGAGATCCAGCACTTCTTCGAGTCGTACAAAGCGCTGGAGCCCGGCAAGTTCGTTGAGCAGGGTTCCACGTGGGTTGGCCGTACCGAAGCTGAAGCGGAAATTGTGGCAAGTTTCGAACGGTTCAAAGCCAACGGTGGCTACTAGCCCCCTCTCCCTGCCCCTCAACTTTTGGTCGGTTTGACCCCTGTTTTCGCTA
>JBEBSZ010000024.1:0-33203 GCA_040394025.1 Aeromicrobium sp. | reverse complement strand
TTCAACCTTCGGTTCACCTGGGCCAGTCGGTAACTCGACTTCTGTCGATATGCCGACAGCAGCGTCTTTTTCGAGTTCGATCGTGGCCGTGCCACAGCCGTTGGGCTGTTGTTCTTCACCTTCGGGACAAGGCTTAACATTCACCGAAATCACGCGGGCTTTGTGCTGCTCGGCCGGAGCGTAACCCGTATCCGGCAGCCCCCCAAACGGCCACAACAATCCCAGACCGACCAAGGTTACAAGCGCAAGCGGAACGATGACGATCAGGGCAAGCCTCTGCATCCGGCGTGATTCTGGCACCGGTGAGCCGCCGTGATCATGAGCCATGGAAATCCTCCGTCAGTGAATTCACGCGCTAAATCTGCTCTGGGTATACATCCGGATTCTCCAAAGGGAACCGCAACCACGAGACTATCTGGCGAATCTGATCATATGCCTCGAGTCGTGCTTCATCCGTATCTTGAGATTCTGCTTCAACAAAAACACCCCACAGTCGGTTCACCATTGTGGGACCGACTTCAAGCAGTCCGCCACTGCCCGAGGTCGCATATTTTGCTAAAACATAGCGAGCAAGAGCACCCACCGGAATATTCGTGTGGTCACTTAAACCCGCGAGCGTGTGCAACGGATCCAGTTGACTATAAAGCGCGACATCTTCCTTGAGGTTCGCATCGGGATCGCCCTCAGGCCACGGACCTGTCCAGGTCGTGAGTTCGATGATCGGGTCTGCCGCGCGCGATTGCCTAGCCTCGGTATTCATTCGGCCAGACTAACGGTAATGACCGTCATCAACAGTGCGACATAGGGTTGATGTGGTTTACCTGAAGAACTCATTCGGCGAGTTCAGACACGGAGATTCAACATCCCAGCTCCGCGCACTTTTCCTCACGATTGTGCTTGCTTAATTGCTTCAAAAGTTTCGGGTCGCGGACGATCTACGAGGTCAGCAAACTCATCGGTTTTAGTCACGAACTTTGCGACATACGGGCATACCGGCACGATCCGCAGGCCATCAGCACGCGTCTGCTCCAATGCGTGTTGAACCAAAATTCCCGCTAAACCACGGCCACCGAATTCTTCACCAATTTCCGTATGGAACAGGATGCGTTGTTCGCCCGAATCAACAAACTCAACGAATCCCGCGACTTCGCCGTCACTGGTAATTTCAAATCGATTCGGATTCTGCTCTCTGGTCACTGTTTCGGTGCTCATACTCGGTCCTTTCCAGATGCCGGACTCTTGTCGAGCGGTATCTTTTAGGGTTTCATGCGACGATACAACACATGAGCAACACCGAAAGAAATCCCGAAGAGCAAATCCTCACCGATCCGGGCTATACCCGCGATGGTTTGAGCCCGGGGATTTACACTGATGAGAGCGGTGTGAGTCTGCTCGAACCACGACATGTCCCGCTCGGTGGACCTCGTGCCATGACCGTTCGCCGTACACTTCCTCAGCGGGCACGCTCACTCGTGGGTGCTTGGTGTTTTCTTGATTTTTATGGACCAGACAATGTTGCCGATACGGGTGGTATGCGAGTGGCCCGCCACCCGCATACGGGTTTAGCCACCGTCTCATGGTTGTTTACTGGCCGAATTGATCACATCGATTCGGAAGGAAACTGGGCAACTGTTCGGCCAGGTGACGCCGTTTTCATGAACGCAGGTCGTGGGATCACACACTCTGAGCATTCAACGTCAGATACGACCATGTTGCATGGCGCTCAGCTTTGGTACGCGTTCCCTGACCACAATCGCCATAGCGATCCTTCACTCGATGTGCATCGTCCGGTGCCAGTTCACGGCGAAGGTTGGCAAGCGCGAGTTTTTGCGGGTGAACTTTTGGGCTGCGTTTCACCCATGAAAACCCGTGCCTCGATTAGCGGTGCTGAGCTACGACTTGAGCCTAAGACTACCCTCGACATTGCGGTACCCAAAGGCCACGAGCATGCGCTTCTTCGGGTTGAGGGCGAAGTGACAGTCAATGGATGTCTAGTGCCCGAAAATCACCTCGCCGTATTAGACACGGGATATTCCACCCTGCGAGTGACGGCAGGCGACGATCCCGTTCTTGCTTTGTTAATTGGTGGCGAACCCTTCAATGAAGAGATCATCATGTGGTGGAATTTCATCGGGCGAACCCACGAAGAGATCGAAACCTATCGGGCGGCCTATCAGGCAGAGATGGGTTTCGACAGTCCCGAGCCAAACTCGCCCTTGCGAGAACGAGGGATGCCGCTTGGCGCACCTGTCGACGGGGATCTCTTCGACCAACTGCGGGACACTCACTATGACGATGGTCGGGTTTTCCCGCAATTCGGGACCTTTCCACCCGGTCAGCCAGATCCCTTACCAGCACCGGCGTTACCGAACTCGCGTTTGCGACCGCGACAATAGTCTGTCGAACTCAGGCAGTTGTGTTCAGTGTGCATTCGTGACGCCCGAGTCAGCGTCCTCTTCACCTGCCCCTTTGCCTTCACTCCCGCCTCCTGATTCCCACGAGACCGTCAGAAGTTTGCTTCACGCGTACCAATTAGGTAGGCGTGAACCCAAAAAGCTGGGTGAAGCTAGGTTGTGGGCGAATTCGAACAAACTCCGGCGGGATTCGAAAGTGACATCAGTCTGAGAAAACGACAGTCACCGCGAGAGCCTCGCCGAAACTCGAAGAGTCGGCTAAATTCTTAATCAGAGCTATCAAGAATCCTCGAAAGCAGCTTTCATGCATCGCATCGCTGCCAAAGTTTTCGGCACGCCAATATAGGGCATCAAATGAACGAAACACTCTGCGACTTCACGCTCGGACATGCCCGCAACGGTGACAGCAGTCTTGATGTGGCCAGTGAGTTGAGGTTCGGTACCGCCCATGGCAGCTAAGGCCGCCATATTGAGCATTTGGCGATCTCGAAGTTCCAGACCCTCACGCTGATAGGTCCCACCAAAAACAGCACCAACAACCCAATCCGAAGCACCCGGCGCAAATTCATCAAGTTGTTGCTTCCATGCAGCAGCAGATTCCGGCGACTGCGTTTCCTCAACAAAACGATTGCCTTTATCCATACTCAAAGTCACAGAAATCACCTCGCGGTCGACGGAATATCACTGCCGCGACCATAACAGGCATAATCCGTGCCCCAGTGTTTCCGAGTTTTAAGACGCTACTGACTCAAGAGTTCAATCGTGTCCCGCTCAAGCGTCTCTGAAAGCTGACGTCCAATAACAGGAAACACACGACCAACATTCGATGAGCTAAGAACCAGACCCTGAGCATACAAATCAAACAGCCTGGGATCGACATAACTAGACTTAGCCACCGCCGGTGTATTGCCGAGATGCTCAGCCACTTCGTTCAAAGCAAACTTCACGACGAGATTTGGCTGATCTCCTGCTTCGGCATTGGGACACGCCAACGCAGCGGCGGCTACAACATTGGCCCGCCAGGTACGGAATTGCTTTGCACTGGCATCCGCTCCGAGTCGATCCCTCAAATATGTCGTGAACTGCTCGCTTGTTAAGCGTTCCCACGAATTATTTTCACGGTATTCCAGAATCGAAGAACGTTTCCGAGTCCGAGCTAGTTCGGCTTTCAATGTGCGATATAGCAAAGCATCGTCCGAACTGAACGTCCGAACCAAACCTGACTTGGCGGTGAAGGAGAAATGCACAGACTGGGCACGAAAGCGGAGGTGTTGGCGTTCAAGAGTCAAAAGACCATGACTGCCATTGTCTTCGGTATATCGCGGACTACCAATCCGAAATGCCCCTACGTCTAACATCCGAAAAGCCAACGCCGATACCTTCCGGACTGTCGGCCGTTCATCGGCTAAGTGTCTGCGGACCGTTCGCCGAGCTTGCGGCAAACGCGCCGCAAAATCTAAGACTGATTCAAATTTTTCCCGATCACGGCGCGCTCGCCATAGTTCGTGATAGATGTACTGACGTCGACCTTGGTCATCTGTACCAACTGCCTGAATGTGTCCGTTGCTGTGCGGCGAGATCCACACATCAGTCCAAGCTGGAGGTATCACCAAGGTCTCGCATCGACCTCGTTCTTCTGAGTTAAGCCGCCGGTCACCCGCTCGATATGTAAAGCCAGAACCGTGCTTACGACGTGTCCAACCTGGCTGATCAGGAAAGGTTTTTCGTAAACGGACCATGGTAAAAGCGCCTGAGAAAGGGAAGCGGACCTTTTTACCGTATCGGCATTCTCACGAGACGGCCATGTAGGTATTTTCAATAGGGTCATCTTGGAACACCGTGTTGATCGGCCCGTGGAGGCGACACTGGTCGGCAATTAGGCAAGTAAAACGTTGAGCAGTTTCTTCCCAACAGATGGCTCCTTTTGTGAATGAGCACATTCCGACATCAGATGAGACCAGTGTCCTGCGCAAGGTGAACCGCACGGGAGCGACTGTCGACACCAAGCTTGCGAAAGATGTGCACCAGGTGGCTTTTTACGGTGGCCTCGGTGACGAAGAGGAAACGGGCGATCTCTTTGTTAGTGGAGCCGGTAGCAAGGAGCCGGAGCACCTCAACTTCGCGGTCAGTAAGCTTCGGGAGCGGGCTACGCATGCCTTTGATAACACGGGCCGTCAACTCTGGAGCAAGCACCGTATCACCCGCAGCAGCTCGTTGAATACCGTCAATAATGGCCTCAGGTGCGACATCTTTAAGAAGATATCCGGCTGCTCCGGCTTCGATCGCACCAAGGATTTCGGCATCACGATCAAAGGTCGTGAGGATCAGCACGGCAGGAGCCGGGTTGAGTGCTCGAAGCGCAGCGGTGGTCTGAATGCCATCGATACCTTCGCCGAGGCGGAGGTCGCATAGCACCACATCGGGCAGTACCTGACTGGCGAGGGTGATCGCCTCTTCGCCGGTGGCCGATTCACCGATGACTTGCACGATATCTACAGCATCGAGGACAGCGCGTAGGCCGCTGCGCACTACAGGGTGATCATCAACAAGAAGTACGGTAATTGTCATGGCCTCTCCTCGGTTGAGGTAGCAACAGTGCGCGAGTTTTGCGCCAAGTGGATCGGAAGGTAGATCGAGATCGCGGTGCCCTCGCCGGGAGCACTTTCAATGTCGAGGCCGCCGCCAAGTTCGCGCAAACGGGCGCGCATGAAGCGCAGACCATAACTTGATTTCGTGTCGATGCCCAACTCCCAAGCAGCCAGATCGAAGCCAACACCATCGTCAATAATGTCAAGCCGGACGGTGTCTTCGGCATCGATAAGACTTATCACGACGCGAGAAGCGCTGGCGTGGATGCGCACGTTCGCGAGTGCTGACTGAGTCGTACGCAAGAGCGCGACTTCGATCTCGGTAGACAGGATCGGGAGCGAATCGTCCACATGCAACTCGACTTGAAACCCCGCTTCATCGTGGGCACGATCGAGCATCCGTTGCAGTGCGGCGGCAAGAGCATCGTCTTCGAGTTCGGTAGGCGCGAGTGCAGCAACAATCCTGCGCACATCGGCAAGACTCTGACCTGCGAGCTTTTCGACCTGTGTGAGCGTGCGCGCCGCGTCTGTGTCTGCTGTACGCGCAGCCCCCGCATGAGCGAGGAGGCGAATCGAAGAAAGCGCCTGAGCAATGGTGTCATGGATGTCACGAGAGATTCGGGTGCGTTCTGCGATGGCTCCCGAGTGGCGTTGTGCGAGCGCAAGTTCATCTTGCAGTTCCGCCATCTCGGCCTGAGCACGAGTAAGCGAAGCGACGAGCCGCTCCCGCTCAGTAGCTTCACGCAAAAGCTGCAGATAACCGCGCGAAATACCGAAGGCGAAGATGCCACCGATGAGTGGCCCAAATATGTTGGCGTAACTTGTGGTGCCGTGATGCATCAGCGGGGCTACAACAACCGCAAGCACGAAGCTTGAGAACAGCAAGCCCCATCGAAACGGCAAGAGGTGCCCGGCGAGTAACCACAGGAGGAACGCGAGCCAGACAAACTCCGCGGATACCACGACAGCGGCGATCCACATCGCAGCGAATCCGATAAGCCACCACACCACCATGCGACTAGAGCCGGTCTTTGACGGCAAAATTGTGCCTGCAGTATGCCAAGCTAGGAGTGCAACACCGGTGATGATCGCAGCAGGCCACACCACCGGGTCATCGCTAGCACGAATCACACCAATCACGATCAATATGACCGCCATGAGATGCTGACCGGTCTCCATCGCCCGTACCGTCAATGCGGCAACCGCAGGGCCAGCCTCCTCATTTCGACTTAACGGGATATGCACCAGGCTCATGAATTGATTCTCCCTTGTGAGCGTGCAATTTTCTTGGCCACCAGATACGGTCTCCCGCCAAACTGAAGATCGCGGGAACAATCACGGTCCGCACCACGAGGGTGTCGACGAGGACGCCAACACTCACGATGAGACCGAGTTGCCCGAGGGTCACAAGCGGAAGTACCCCGAGGGCAGCAAACACGGCGGCAAGTACGATGCCTGCGCTCGTGATGACACTGCCAGTGTGCGCGACGGCTTCGACCATACCTGCACGGGTGCCCAATTGGAATGCTTCGGCACGTGCGCGGTGGACGAGGAAAATGGTGTAGTCAATTCCGAGCGCGACGAGGAACAAGAACGCGAAAATTGGCACTTGCAGATCAAGGGCAGACTGGTCAAAAAGTATTCGGCTCAGGAATGCTCCCGCACCGATTGCCGCAACCGCGCTGGACACATTCACTAGGAGCAGTACCACCGGTGCTACCAGTGAGCGCAGTAGGGACAACAGCACAATGAAGCTAATCGTAAGCACCAGCGGAGCGATCAGTAAGAGGTCGTGCTCGGTGCCCGCCCGGGCGTCCACATCGGTGGCGACAGCGCCACCTACCAACGCATCCGCTTCTTGAATGCTGTGCACCGCATCTCGGAGTTCTTCAATCTGCACCAAACTCTGTTCAGTGCCGGGTGAGTACTGACTGGTCACCATTACTTTCGTCAGGGATCCGTCGTCTGTTTGTCCGGCAGGATGTGCTCGCACAACGCCTTCGACGCTACTGGCTGCTGTCACTACCTCTCGCGTCTTTGCGCTGTGGGTCGTGATCCAGATTGGCTGTGCCTCGCCTGGCGGAAAGTGCGCAGACAGTGTCTCCAGTCCGGTCGCTGACTCGGACTGCACCCGGAACGTCTCCAGCTGATCGAGTCCGACCGAAGTACCGACGAGCCCGGTCGTCATGACTGCGAGCGGTATGAGTCCGGCCATCAAACTTGTCAACGGTCGTTTCGCCACCCCAGAAGCAATCGCACGCCAGGCACGACCTTGCGCGTGCTGCTGACTAGGGCGTGGAATAAACGGCCAAAACACTCGTCGACCGCAAACCGCGAGGAAGGGCGGGAGTATGAAAAGTACGGCAAGCAGGGCGAGCAACAATCCAACCGCGGCGGGGACCCCGAGTCCGCGGGTCATCGGAATCGCGGCAAAGAGCAAGGTAAGCAGAGCGAGAACTACCGTGACGTTCGAAGCCAAAATAGCAGGTGCTGTCTTCCGCCAGGCAGTACTCAGCGCCGCTCGGTCATTCTCGGTGCCCTGCAATTCTTCTCGATAGCGTGAGATCAACAACAGTGCATAATTGGTGCCGGCTCCGAACACGAGCACGCTGACAATACCAGCGTCAAAACCAAAGTTCCAGATGGAACCTATCGCCGCAGTGACCTTTCCTGCTAGTCCGTCGGCCACGGCAATCACGACAAGTGGCACCAGCCAGAGCACTGGGGAACGGTAGGTGACGATCAGCAGGAATGCCACAATCAGGATCGTTACGAGGAGTAGCGTAAAGTCGGCACCCTCGAACGCTGCAGCGACATCGGCTCCGAATGCCGGACCGCCTGTCACGAGCAGGTCAAGCCCGTCGGGGGTGTTGGTACCGATCTGGCTTCGGAGCTCCTTGATGATCTTGGCGGTCTGGGTGTTATCGGAGCCGACCACAATTGGTGTGACGAGCACCGCGGCTTTCCCGTCTTCGCTGGCGATGGGTCCAGAAGATTTGTCTGCACTTTGCGCGTCCAGCACCGGAGTTAGGGCCTTGAGCGCCTCGACATCGGCGGGAGCAAGTTTTGCACCGTCCTCACGGGTGGCAACAACAAGCACAGATTGATGGTCTGCGTCCGGGAACCGTTCCATCAGTTCGGCCACGTGTATTGACTCGGAGCCCACCGGTGCTTGACCGGTTCGAGCGGGCGCATTTGCGTTGCCAAAGACACCGAATAGCGCCACAACGACGAGCGCCGCCACAAGGAGTGCGATCCACGCACCACGGCGCGACGTCAACCGATCAGAAAAACGCGGACGAACGAAGGAATCTGCCATGACATCCACTTCATCAAGCAAACGAGTGCCGCACATCGCGGAAGAGACTGAAATTAAGATCAACCAAAAGACTGACGCGACACTGCGCGAGGCACGCTATCGAACGCACAAACCAACAGATTCAGCAAGAACAACGTCTAGGCTGGAGTCATGAGTTCGCACGGTCGCTTCGACATTCCAGATGCCGAACTCGAGTGGCATTTCAGCCGTTCCTCTGGCCCCGGCGGACAACACGTCAACACCTCAGATACGCGAGCTGAAGTCCGATGGAACATCGAATCCAGCACAGTACTGTCGCCTGAACAACGCGGCATGTTGAGGGCACGGTTGAGTGCTCGCCTCGTGGGCGACGAGTTGCGTGTCGTGTCGAGTACCTATCGCTCACAATGGCGTAACCGCGAGTCCGCCCATGCCCGACTCGAACACCTCGTGGCGGAATCGTTGCGTCCGGTTAAAAAACGCAAACCGACTCGTCCAAGCCGCGCAGCCGAGGCCCGCCGACGCGAAACCAAGACTCGTCGCAGCGAGATCAAAGCATCCCGCCGTTCGGATGTGTGGCGCGCAGACTAGCCAACACTTCCACAAGATTTGTGCGGTTTGACTCCTCGATTTGCTGAATTCGCGGTTCAAACTGCACAAATCTTGTGAGCAAAGGCGGGGGCGTACTTCGCCTGTCCTGTGTCTTCACTTACGCCTCAAAATTCCCACGAGACCATCCAAAGTTTGACCCAAGAACACCTATTAGGTGTTCTTGGGTCAAAAAAAGTGGGTGAGCTTAGGTTTCTTGGACTGACCCACACAGACGCGAACGGGTTTAGAGTGTGAAATCAGCTGAAGGAATCGGGACTCAAGAAAAGTTCACACAAGGATATTCAAGGAGCCCACCCAAACCCAAAGAACCACTACTGGTGGAGCTGAGGGGACTCGAACCCCTAACCCCCTGCTTGCAAAGCAGGTGCGCTACCAATTGCGCCACAGCCCCTTGCGGGATTACACCGAGTCAGTTCCTTGCGACCACGTGTCAGTGGAAGCATACCGACGCTGATTCAGCACGAACAAGACGCCCGCCGCAGCGGCAATAATCACAAGCAACTTCTTCATGATTAACCTCCTGTTCCGTGGGCCTAGCTGGACTTGAACCAGCGACCTCTTCCTTATCAGGGAAGCGCTCTAACCAAGCTGAGCTATAGGCCCGGGCAACAATCGACAAGATTACCGCATGCCCATGACCTGCTTCGCAGGGAGTCCCCGATCAATTCGTTCATTCCTCAAAGGTGACCTCTACGCCACCCATCATGGCAGCAGCGAGGTTGTAAAGGTGGGCGCCAATCGTGGCCAATGCCGTCGAGAAAATGACATTAAATGCCGAAACAATGAGCACTAAACCAGTAATACGTTCAAGCCCAACATAGTCATTAATATCGAACCGGCTTGAGCCGTCAGACAACACATTAATCACGCTGTCGTTAAGGGCATCCCACACGCCCGTAACTTGAAGAACGAACCAGAAAACCACCGATGCCACAACCAGCACAATCATCAATGCAACCGAAACCACAAATGCCATTTTGGTAACACTCCACGGCTCGACGTACGTCAACTTGCGACGCAATTTACGACGCCGGTTTCGTTCTGCAGCTAGCCCGCCGTCACTCGTACCCGAGGCGACAGCTGGTACCACAGCAGTTTTTGTAACAAGCGATTCGCGTGGATCGTCATCCTCAATCGCCTTATGCAAGGTCGTATCCTCGAGAAGATCTGGATCTTGACGCGGCTCAGACTTTGCCACGGGCGGAGTCGCTGGTGTCGTCACTTTTGTCGCCGGCTTTGGAGATTCCTTTGCCACCGGTTTCACAGGCTTCGAAACCTTTGGCTCTGACTTTGCTTTCGGCGTTGGTTTCACAGGCTTAGCGGCAACAGGTGCGGACTCGGCAACAGATTTCGTTGCTTTCGACTCAGGTTCAGTCGGCTTTTCCGAGACCTGATCATCCGTAATAACTGGAATGACCGACGTGGAATCCGGGCTTACCTTGCTAGTGCGAGCGTACTCTTCTTTGCTAATCGGCTTACGCGCCTTGATTGTGGGCTTTTTTGCCACGGGCTTCGCAGGTGCAGCCTTCTTAGCAACCTGATCTGAGGTTGTCTTCTCGGACTTTGACTTGTCGTTCACAGTCAGCCTTCTGTCGTTGCGTCGGTTTCTTCCTGAGCTTCTTCAGTTTCCGATGATTCACCTTCTGCGGTCGGCTCCTCAACCACATCAGTGTTCCGAGCAATCGTCACTACTTTGTCATCACCTTTGAACTTCACAAAACTGACGCCCATCGTTCCGCGGCCCTTAGCTGGAACTCCAGAGACCAAACTTCGGGTAATTTGGCCACTTTCAGTCACGCTAATGACGTCATCGGAATCGGTGAGCACTAGGCCACCAACGAGCTCACCACGAGACTCCGTGATGTTCATCGTGAGCACACCTAGACCGCCGCGACCCTTAACCCGGTATTCACCAATAGGAGTTTTCTTCGCAAAACCGCCATCAGTGACCGTAAAGACATACAACTGATCTTCGTGAACATCACCAACAACGATCACTTCCTCAGATCCACCATCTTCGGTTTCCTCGACGAACTCGGTAACGTCATCATCTACTGGCGGAACGTCAGCAGCATCCACGTTCTCAGGATCGGTTCCGGCTTTGATGATTGACATCGATAGCAGCGAATCATCACCACGGAACTTCATACCGATAACACCAGAAGTGGCTCGACCCATGGGCCGAAGCTGGGCATCACTGGCACGGAATCGAAGAGCTTGAGCCTTACGACTGATCAGCAAGACATCGTCTTCAGCAGAAGCAAGCTCGGCACCGATCAACTCATCATCTTCGTCCCTAAAGTTGATGGCGATGATGCCCGACTGGCGTGGACTGTTGTAGTCCGACAACAGCGTCTTCTTCACGCGGCCAGACTTAGTGGCCAAAATTAAGTAAGGCTCTTGCTCATAATTCCGGATCGCCAAAACCTGAGCAATATGCTCGTCCGGCTGGAAACTCAACAAACCAGCGACATGTCCACCACGAGCATCCCGTCCCCCTTCGGGCAGGTGGTAAGCCTTCGCGCGGTAGACGCGACCGGCCGTGGTGAAGAACAGAATCCAATGATGGCTCGTCGTTGAGAAAACATGCTCGACGGAGTCGTCGCCACGCAAAGACGCGCCGCGTACACCCTTACCGCCGCGATTTTGCACGCGATAAAGATCGGTCTTAGTGCGCTTGGCGTATCCGCCCTTGGTGATCGTGACAACCACTTCTTCGTCAGGGATCAAATCTTCATCAGAGAGATCGCCGTCTGAAGCAATAAGGATGGAACGACGATCTTCGCCATACTTCTCGACTACCTCATCGAGTTCTTCGCTAACAATCTGTCGCTGACGTTCGTCGCTCGCAAGAATCGCTTGGTATTCCGCGATCTCAAGTTCAATCTCAGCCAACTCGTCAATAATCTTTTGACGCTCTAACGCCGCCAAACGACGCAATTGCATGTTGAGAATTGCTTGCGCCTGAATCTCATCAATAGACAACAAGTCAATCAAGCCATCGCGAGCTTCTTCCACCGTAGGACTACGACGAATAAGCGCGATCACCTGGTCAAGCTGGTCAAGTGCTGCCACTAACCCACGCAAAATATGAGCGCGCTTTTCAGCTTCCCGCAAACGGAATTCAGTGCGCCGACGGATAACTTCAATTTGGTGTTTGATCCAGTTGGAAATAAAGCCATCGAGCGTCAATGTGCGTGGCACATCATCGACAAGTGCCAACATATTCGCACTGAAGTTTGATTGCAGGTCAGTGTGCTTAAACAAGTTATTGAGCACGACACGCGCGACGGCATCACGGCGAATCACGATGACAATTCGTCGGCCAACTCGAGAGCTGGTTTCGTCACGCATATCGGAAATGCCCTGAATTCGACCACTGTTGACCAGATCAGCAATCTTCTTCATCAGTGAATCTGGATTCACCTGATAGGGAAGTTCAGTAACGACCAACTGAATCCGACCCTTAGTGTCTTCCTCGATATTGACGACGGCGCGCATCGGCACCGAACCGCGGCCCGTGCGATACATGTCTTCAATACCTTGTGTTCCCACAATGAGACCAGACGTTGGGAAATCTGGTCCCTTAATTCTTTCAAGCAAAGCCTCAAGCAATTCAGCCTTGCTGGCGTTGGGGTTTGCTAGCGACCACTGCACGCCTTCTGCGACTTCACGCAGATTGTGTGGCGGAATATTCGTCGCCATACCAACCGCAATGCCGGCCGAACCGTTAACCAGCAAGTTTGGCAGGCGCGATGGCAAAACACTGGGCTCTTCGGAGCGACCATCGTAGTTCGGTTTGAAATCGACCGTATCTTGCTCAATATCGCGAACCATTTCCATCGCGATGGGCGCCAAACGGCACTCGGTGTAACGCATGGCTGCAGCCTGATCATCACCAGGTGAACCGAAGTTTCCTTGACCCGAAATCATCGGCGCGCGCATGACCCATGGCTGAGCCAAACGCACCAACGTGTCATAAATAGCCGTGTCGCCGTGCGGGTGGTACTGACCCATCACGTCACCAACAATGCGACTGCACTTACTGAAGCCACGATCGGGACGATAGCCGCCGTCGTACATCGCATACAGCACCCGGCGGTGCACCGGCTTTAGTCCGTCACGCACATCTGGTAGGGCACGCGAGACGATAACGCTCATGGCGTAGTCGATGTAGGAGCGCTGCATTTCATCTTGCAGCTCTACTGGCTCGATCCGGTCGTTCTCGATTGGGGTGTCAGTCATTCTCTAACTTTCAGAAGTTGTCATTCAGGCCGTTGTGGTGACTTAGATGTCAAGGAAGCGAACATCTTTTGCGTTCCTTTGAATAAAGGAACGGCGTTGTTCGACGTCCTCGCCCATGAGGATCATGAAAATTTCGTCTGCCATTGCCGCATCAGCGAGCGTGACTTGGCGTAACAGGCGGCGCTCAGGATCCATTGTGGTTTCCCAAAGCTCAGAGTCATTCATTTCACCAAGACCCTTGTAACGCTGAATTGGTGCTTCTTTTGGAAGACGCCGACCAGCATCGAGTCCAGCCTCCATGAGGGCCTCGCGTTCACGATCGGAATAAGCCAACTCGTGCGAGCCGTTCGACCATTTGATCTTGTAGAGCGGCGGTTGAGCCAAGTACACATGTCCCGCATCAATCAGCGGTTTCATAAATCGGAACAACAGTGTGAGTAAAAGCGTGGTGATGTGTTGACCATCAACATCAGCGTCAGCCATCAAAACGATCTTGTGATAACGCAGTTTCTCGATATCGAAATCATCGTGAACTCCGGTTCCAAGTGCGCTGATGATGGCTTGAACTTCTGTGTTCTGCAGAATCTTATCGATCCGTGCTTTTTCGACGTTGAGGATTTTTCCACGTAACGGCAAGATCGCTTGAGTGCGCGGGTCACGGCCACCTTTGGCGGAGCCTCCAGCGGAGTTACCTTCCACAATAAAGATTTCACATTCAGCAGGTTCGGTGCTGGAGCAGTCCGACAGTTTTCCGGGAAGCCCGCCACTGCCAAGGAAGCCTTTACGATTACGCGCTAGATCTCGCGCTTTCCGCGCAGCCATTCGCGCAGCCGCAGCATCAATGGATTTACGCACAATGTTCTTGCCCTCGTTCGGGTTACGTTCGAACCAGGCCGCAAGCTCATCGTTCATGATCTGCTGCACAAAACCTTTAGCTTCAGTGTTACCCAGCTTGGTTTTGGTTTGTCCCTCAAATTGAGGTTCAGCAAGCTTGATCGAAATGATCGCAGTGAGACCCTCACGGATATCGTCACCCGTGAGTCGGTCTTCTTTTTTCTTGATGAGATTGTTTGCTTCAGCAAAACGGTTGACGGTAGAGGTTAGGGCAGCTCGGAAACCCTCTTCGTGTGTTCCGCCTTCATGCGTGTTGATGGTATTCGCAAATGTGTGTACCGATTCACTAAATCCAGCGTTCCATTGCATGGCGATTTCAAGCGATAGTCCGGCTTCGTCGTCTTCACGTTCAAAACTGATGATTTCCGAGTGGATTGGTGTTCGGCTACCAATATTGATGTGCTTGACGTAGTCCACAAGTCCCTCGTCATAACGAAAGGTGACTTCTGATTCGATTTCGTCTAGTACACCCTCTTCTTCGGGGTCTTCGACGCCATTGCGCTCATCGCGCAGAGTGATTTCTAAGCCTTTATTCAAAAAGGCCATTTCACGAAAACGGGTTTTGAGGGTGTCAAAATCATGATTTACGGTTTCGAAAATCTCAGCGCTCGGGTAGTAGGTGACTTGAGTTCCTGATTCGTCAGTTGCTGCTCCCTTTTCCAAGGGGCCATCTGGTTCGCCGTAAGTGAAAGATTGGTTCCAGATGAAGCCATCACGTTTCACTTCAACGTAAAGTTTCTTGGCGAGGGCATTTACCACCGAGACACCCACACCATGCAAACCGCCAGAAACCTTGTAGCCTCCACCACCAAATTTTCCACCGGCATGCAGCGAGGTGAGAACAAGTGTGACTGCAGGAATTTTTTCTACCGGATGCTCATCGACCGGAATTCCGCGTCCGTCATCGATGACTCGGACACCGCCGTCCGCTTGCAGGACAACAGTGATTGCACTCGCATAACCCGCAAGAGCTTCATCCACAGAGTTATCCACAACTTCATAGACGCAATGGTGGAGTCCTCGTTCGCCAGTCGATCCGATATACATACCCGGTCGCTTGCGTACGGCTTCAAGTCCTTCAAGTACTTGAATATTGCTGGCATCGTACGAGGTCGGGTTTTCAGGCTCAAGAGTCACTCAATCATTGTACGGGCCCAATTAAAGCGTTTGGGGCTATGTACACCACTTATTTGTCTTTAGTTTCGTCATGGGGGTGTTTATGAGACGAAAAATTAGCGCCTTTCAAGCCCCGAAACCTCCGCGTCGTATGGGGTAGTTCGTCCACGGCCCAGTCAGAACGTTCTAAACGCCATGCGTCAGACGCTATTTAACCGTATGTATCCCGGGGGCCTCGACCTTTAACTGAGCGCGGACCACTCTTCCACGAATAGGCTTGTGGACCTTTAACGTCAATACGCTGCACTTGGCCATCGCCGAGATGTTCATTGAGTTTGGCAACGATCTTGGGTGCCAACAAGGTGAGTTCTTTTGCCCAAGCCGTCGAGCGAGCCGAAATGTAAACTATGCCATCAGAAAAGTGATCTACCCGCGTATTTTCGGCAATTTGCGGACCAACGATAGCTGACCAATCGGAAAAAACCCTTGTTCCTGCTAAAGAACTCGTCCATCCTTGTTCTTCAACCAAATCGCGCATCACACCTGAAACAGGAATCGGATCCTCACGATCATCACGGTGAACTTTAGGCTTGGCTGCGCCTTTCTTTGTCGGTTTTTTTCGAGATTCACCGCGATATGCATTCGCGAGTTCTCGCGCCAATTTCAACGGATCGGCGTCATTTGTATCATTCATTTCGACTCACTGTGCCATCTTGCACCGTAAATCGTGATCCCGACAACACCTCTGGCACATCATGAGCAACAGCAGCCGTAATCAGCACTTGTTCTGTGTCATGCACCAGGCGAGCCAAGTGATCACGTCGATTGACATCCAATTCGGCAAAGACATCATCCAAAATCAAAATAGGATCATCGCCATCAAGCCGCAAAAGCTCATGCGACGCCAGACGCAGTGACAACGCCAGTGACCAAATCTCTCCATGACTGGCATACCCCTTGGCTGGCATCTCCCCAATCATCAACACCACATCATCTCGATGCGGACCAATTAAGGTGATGCCCCGATCAAGTTCATCACGTCTTTTGGCACGTAACGCAGTCAACAAGAGTTCGTAAATCTCTTGTTGATCTCGAGATTCTGCTATGCCCTCTACCGTCGAACGGTAGGTTGCCGACACATCTTGTCGGTGCGGAGCTGCGTCAGTGGTGACCTTTTGGTGAGTTCGGGTGAGGTGTTCAGCTAGATCGTCCAAAACCATCATGCGAGCAAGAATGAGTTCTGAACCAGCGCGAGCCAAATGTTCATCCCAAATGTCAATGGTGCTGGTATCAATATTGCTGCGGCCTCTCGCCGACTTCAATAACGCATTTCGCTGCTTCAAAATTCGGTCGACATCGGCACGTGTCTGACTCAGTCTCGGTGTGCGCATGACAACGAGTTGGTCAACGAACCGGCGCCGATCACTCGGATCACCCTTCACAAGAATCAAATCTTCTGGTGAAAACACAACCGTTTTCACCATGCCAATGACATCGCGATTCCGAGTGAGCACTGAACCGTTGGCTCGAACCCGATTTGCTCGATGCGGATTAATCTCCATTTCAAGGTGAAGTTCTCGATCGTCTCGACGAATTACCGAGCGGATAATCGCTTGGTCGGTGCCGAACCGAACAAGTGGCACATCGGACGACACCCGGTGAGAATCCATGCGAGCGAGGAAATCAATAGCTTCGACCACATTGGTTTTGCCTTGACCGTTTGCTCCCACAAAAACCGTCGACCCTGGTGTCAAAACGATCTCAACGTTTTTATGAGACCGAAAGTCGACCAGGGTCAAAGCGGAAACATACATGAAGTTAGTTCTGCAGACGAACCGGCATAATCAAGTAACGGAAGGCGCCATCAGGATCAGCTCCAACCTCGGCCACACCAGCCATGGAAGCTGCTTTGGTTTGTTGAGTAAACGAGAATTGCACGACAGGTTCAGTCATCACGCTCAAACCTTCGAGTAAATAATTCGGGTTGAACCCAATCGTGATGTCGTTTCCGTCAATCGTTGCATCCAATGACTCAGATGCTTGGGCATCATCACCGCTGCCGGCTTCAAGCGTGACCGCACCATCAGAAAACGTCAGGCGAATTGGAGTGTTACGTTCCGCCACAAGCGCCACACGCTTAACTGCGTCCGTAAACGAGTGAGTGTTGACGTGGGCTGTTGTTTCCGGCTGTGCTGCGAACAATTGACGAACCCGCGGGAACTCGCCTTCGAGTAGACGCGTCGTGGTACGGCGGCTACCGCCAGCGACCTGCCCCTCAAAACCGATGAGCCCATCACCGTTCTCACCCGTCGATACGGCAATTGAAATTTCCTCACTTGATGAAAGCGAGCGTGCTGTATCGGAGAGTACTTTGGCCGGAACTAGTGCATTCGCTGAAATTTCAGGAGATTCTGGGAACCAGGTCAGATCCCGCAAACTTGCCCGGAACCGGTCAGTGGCCAAGAGGGAAATGGTGGACCCTTCAAGTTCGAGACGTACTCCCGTGAGTAAAGGAAGCATATCGTCTTTACCTGCAGCTGAACTTGCTTGTGAAACGGCTGTAGCAAATTCGCTTGCATCAATAGTTCCCGTTGCAGTCGGCATATCGGGAAGACGTGGATACTCGTCAACCGGCATGGTCTGGAGATTGAAGCGAGCAGAACCACACGTCACCATGACTTTTGCTCCGTCTAAGGAAACGTCTACGGGTGCGGCGGGCAAGGCCTTCACGATTTCTGCAAGGAGACGTCCCGAAACGAGGGCCTGACCATCGGTGTGCACCTCGGCAGACAATGTGGCTCGTGTTGAGGTCTCGTAATCGAATCCCGACAAGGTCAACTCATTGTTTTCTGTTGAAAGCAACAAACCAGCGAGCACCGGAACGCTTGGACGATTGGGCAAACTACGCGCGGTCCAACCCACGGCATCAGCGAGTACGTCGCGGTCAATGCGAAATTTCACGAGTCTTTGACCTTTCCTATGTCGTGTCCCTGCCTTGAATAGTGTCACGACCGAGGTGACATCCACATTCAAGTGCGAGGTTTCTTCTTCTAGTGTTCGAGTGTTATTAGTTATTTAGTCGTCGTAGTAGGTGCTGTGGATTCTGTGCATATTGCACATTTTCCTTGTGATCGCCGATAAAAAGCTTGTGTATGGAATGTGAATGTTACCTGCATGTTCGCAGCAGGTGCTGTGAATGCTTTTTTGTAAGTCACAACTTGTTCACTTTTTTGTAAGACATGTCCACGGCGTTTGCGGACTTGTGCACACCGTAATCGTCGGCTTGTGAGTGTTTGGTGAGTCATAATTGACGCGCTTGTTGTCGAATTCGTGCCGTGAGCTCGGTGACTTGGTTATATACAGCATGTTTTTCAGCCATAAGCTTCCGGATTTTACGTTCGGCATGCAACACCGTGGTGTGGTGTAGTCCACCAAATTCGCGGCCAATCTGAGGCAAGGTCATTTCGGTGAGTTCTCGACACAGGTACATGGCGATCTGTCGAGCTAGAGCCAAATCGCGCGCGCGGCTCGTTCCGACAATTTCATCAATGGTGAACTCTGAGTATGCCGCAGTTTGAGCAATGATCATTCCACTGGTGATTTCGGGATCGTCGCCCTCAGAAATTAGATCTTTAAGTACGATTTGGGCGAGCTGCAGATCTACCGTGGTGCCATTGAGATTGGCATAAGCTGTCGCACGAATAAGTGCGCCTTCAAGTTCTCGAATATTTCGTTGCACTTTGCTCGCAATAAACTCGAGGACATCTGGTGGCGCGGTGAGGTTTTCGTTGGCCGCCTTTTTACGCAAGATGGCGATTCGTGTTTCGAGGTCTGGTGGCAGCATCTCTGTCTGCAGTCCCCAAGAGAAGCGGTTACGCAGGCGTTCTTCCAAGGTCTTGAGTTCGGCCGGCGGGCGGTCCGAGGTCATGACGATCTGCTTGTTTTCGTTGTGCAGCGCATTGAAGGTGTGGAAGAACTCTTCTTGGGTGGCGTCTTTATTCTCGATGAACTGAATATCATCGACGAGTAAAACGTCAATTTCGCGATATTTTCGCCGAAGCGCTGGCGTTTTATTCTCACCAATTGCGTTAATCACGTCGTTGACGAACTCTTCCGAACTCACGTAACGAACTCGCGAGGATGGATAAAGGTTGAGGACATAGTGGCCGATGGCGTGTAAGAGGTGGGTCTTACCGAGACCAGAATCCCCGTGAATGACGAGAGGATTGTACGCCTTACCTGGCGCTTCGGCCGCGGCCACGGCTGCAGCGTGCGCGAACCGGTTGGAAGAACCGATGACGAAGTTTTCAAAAAGGTAACGCTGATTTAGTCGAGCTTCTGCCAGGTTGACTTGATTGACCTGTGGACCTGGAGCAGTTGAGCGGCTAACCCAGCTGGGAGTCAGTTCCTCGACATCTTCTTCGTCTTCTTCAGGTTCAATTAATTGGTCATTTATCGATTTGTCGACTTGTCGACTTGTCTCTATTTCTGGTTCTTCTGGAGTGATCTCTGGATCGATCGTCACGACCAAGCGGACGTCGCGACCAACCGCTGAAGAAATAGCTTGCTCAAGAAGGGGTCGGACTCGAGACTCAACCTGAGAACGCGTGAGTTCATCTTTAACCGCGATGATCATCATGTCGGCGTGAAGCGAAAGTGGTTTGGCGGAAAAGACCCAAACCTTGGCGCCTTGTGAAAGTGTGTCTACTGCTTTGTCCCAGATAACCTTCAGGTCCTGGCCTGTGTTGAGGTTCGAATCCGGCACTGAACAGTCTCCTCTTTCTGGAATCATTCCCACTGTGAGGAATCATCCCCCGCTTAGCGAACTATTCACACAGTTTTCCACAAGCTGTGGATATGTAGACCTGTCAGGCATCATTTCAGACATGTGACTGTGGATATCTATGTGACGCTAGCAGTGAACCCCGGTCCTCCACAAGCAAATCAGAAACGATTTTGTTGTTGCTCGGCGCGTCGCGCCGGAAGGCACGCATTTTTACGATATGAGAGAATGTTTGGGTCAGTTTGACCGGGCCCCAGATTTCCGCGTAGCGTTGTTGGGTCCACTACGAATAACGACCGCCGCGTGCCCATGAGTACACCAGTTCATGGGCGAGCGGTGGCCGAGATCCGGCCACATAATCACGAAGGATTCCCCAGTGAGTAAGCGTACCTATCAGCCTAATAACCGCCGTCGCGCCAAGAAGCACGGTTTTCGTCTCCGCATGCGCACTCGTGCCGGCCGCACTATTTTGGCGAACCGCCGTCGCAAGGGCCGCAGCAAACTCTCGGCCTGATCCCGATGCTTCCGGCCGCCCATCGAATGCGTGACGGTGACATGTTTCGCTCGACCATTCGGGGTGGCGTCAAAGCAGTTCAGGCTGATCTTGTGATCCACCTCAGCGAAGCAGCAACGCCGACGGACCCAGCCTCCGTCGGTTTCGTCGTGTCAAAGGCAGTTGGAAACGCGGTCGTTCGCAACCGGGTGAAGCGCCAACTACGTCATGCGATGACTTTGGAGTTGTCCTCGATAGATCCCGGTCATCATGCGGTGATCCGGACTTTTCCCTCGGCTGCACAACGGTCGTCACAAGACCTTCATGCTGAAATAGCAGCCGGAATCCAGGCTGCCAAAGACAAGCTGTCGCGATGAAGTACCTGCTTATCGGCTTCCTCAAGGCATATCGTGCGGTCATTAGTCCGTTATACGGGCAAGTTTGTAAGTTTTATCCAAGTTGCTCGGCATACGCCCTAGAGTCGATCCAGACACATGGATCATTCAAAGGTTCGTGGTTAGCAATCAAGCGTTTAGGTCGTTGTCATCCGTGGTCAAAGGGCGGGCTTGACCCCGTGCCTCCGGCCAATGACGGCGGCTAAGGCGTACGAATACGAGGAGAGTCATGTTTGACTTCTTTGGTGATATCGGCGGAATGATTATGACTCCGCTGTATTACGGCGTGTCAGGGATTGTTCTTCTTTGGCACGATCTCTTTTCCATGTGGCTGGATCCAGACTCTGGTTGGTCTTGGGCCTTGGCGATCGTCGGCTTGACGGTGACGATCCGAGCACTGTTGATCCCGCTGTTCGTTAAGCAGATCAATGCGAGCCGCAACATGCAGTTGATTCAGCCACAGTTAGCTGAACTGCGTAAAAAGTATGGCCATGACCGTGAACGTTTTGCACAAGAACAAATGAAGTTGTTCCAAGACTCGGGCACCAACCCATTTTCCTCGTGTCTGCCGATCTTGGTGCAGATGCCGATCTTCTTCGCTCTGTTCCGCGTCATTGAAAGAGCTGCGCGTCTTGGTGCTGAAGGCGCCAAGGGCTTTATGACAGCCGAAGATGCAGAATCATTGCAGAATGCAGCATGGCTTGGTGGCAAGATCGCCGACACCTTTATTTCGAGTGATCATCTTGAAACAAAGATCATCGCTATGACCATGGTCATCATGATGAGCGCATCACAGTTCTTTACACAGAAGCAACTCATGGCGAAGAACATGCCGCCTGAAGCGCTTAACGGGCCATTCGCTCAGCAGCAGAAGATGATGCTCTATTTACTTCCCGTCATCTTCGCGGTTTCGGGTGTGGCGTTCCCTCTGGGTGTCTTGGTGTACTGGACTATCTCAAACCTGTGGACAATGGGCCAGCAGTTCTACGTGATCAGAGCGAACCCCGCGCCAGGCACTCCTGCGTTTACAGCAAAACAGGAACGGGACCGCAAGAAGGGTCGTAATGTCGCTCCTGATCCACTCGTGGTTGATGTTGATGAGGTTCCCGAGGAAAAGCCGCCAGTTCGGAAGCAACCCAAGTCTCAATCGAGAGAACAGCGTAAGAAGAACCAAGGCGGCAAGAAGCCTAACCCTCCCAAGAAGTAGGAAATTGCATGAGTGACACAAATCTGGAAAAAGAGGGCGACATCGCCGCGGACTTCCTTGAAGAACTTTTGAATATTGCCGATCTTGATGGCGACTTAGATATCGACGTCGATGGAGATCGTGCTTCGGTCGCCATTGTTGGTGGAAACAATTCACATCTGGTCGGTAAAGACGGCGATGTTCTAGACGCCTTGCAAGAGCTCACCCGGCTTGCTGTTTATCGTGAGACAGGCCAGCGTAGTCGGATCATGCTCGATATAGATGAGTTCCGCGTGGGTCGCCGCAAGGCTGCGGCTGAGGCGGCTGAGGCGGCAATTGAATCAGTCAAGGAGTCGGGCGAACCGGCACACCTTGTCTCGATGAATGCATTTGAGCGTAAGGTCGTACATGACCTAGTGGCCGAGGCTGGACTGAAGAGTGGTTCAGAAGGCACTGGATCAGATCGCCATGTGGTGATTACGGGTATTGCGGGTGATGATGCGGAGTGAGTGTTTCACGTGAAACACTGCTTGACGTATTTGGCGATCAACTTCCGCTAGTCGAGCAATACGCTCAGATTCTCGCAACACAAGGCGTCGAACGCGGTCTTATTGGACCGCGTGAGACCGAACGGTTATGGGAACGACATCTGATTAATTCCGCTGTGATGCTCCCTCGGGTGCCTCAAGGTGCGACTGTGGCAGATGTCGGGTCGGGCGCAGGCTTACCGGGCGTGGTCTGGGCAATCGTGAGGCCAGATCTTCACGTGACGCTGATCGAGCCCTTGCTTCGCAGGGCTACGTTTCTTCAAGAGGTCGCTGACAACTTGAGTTTGAAAAACGTGGTGGTTATGCGCGCGCGGGCTGAGGACGTTGGTGGCACCTTCGATGTAGTCACGGCTCGAGCCGTCGCTGCATTGCCTAAACTTAGTAATTGGTGCATGCCTCTTGTGGCTAAAGGCGGTCTTTTTTTGCCACTCAAAGGAAAGTCAGTCGCAGATGAGCTAGTGAAGTCTCGTAGCACCTTGAAACGCTTGGGAGCCAAGGACGTCGCTATTCGTTCTTACGGGTTGCCTGATTATCCAGAATTGGAAGTCACTGTTGTTGAAGTGACTAAGTAGGTCAATTTGGGCATTGGTGGCAACGCTGCCAGCTGAGCACTGTGTGCACGTGATGTAAGTCCATGTGTGGTTCCGGCCCGAATTGCTTCACTTAACCGATACGATGTTTCACGTGAAACAGGGGGAGAAGGATCAAATGAATACACCGACAGCAGCGGACTACGCCGGAAGCAATCTCCCACAGGATGCACCCACTCCCCTGTCCGCTCAGGCGTTAGACCACGTCGATCTGATGCGTCGAGTCGCCTCAGCTCCCACATTCGAAAAGCCAAGCAAGCCCCGAGTCTTGGTCGTCGCAAATCAAAAGGGCGGCGTTGGTAAAACGACGACCTCGGTGAACCTCGCCGCCGCCATGGCTACTCGTGGACTCAAGGTATTACTCATCGACCTAGATCCTCAAGGAAACGCGTCTACTGCCGCCGGAATTCCCCATGCTTCGGGCACGGCAGGGACATATGAAGTGCTACTTGACGGTGCCTCCATCGAGTCGGTGGCGCAAGAAAGCCCGAACCTCGAAGGTTTAACGGTCGTGCCAGCCACAATCGATCTCGCTGGTGCCGAAATAGAACTTGTCACGGCATACAGTCGAGAACGTAAGCTGCGTGATGCGGTCGACAGATTCCTGGCAAGCCCGGCGGGTGCCAACCTTGATTACATCTTTATTGATTGCCCTCCATCACTTGGTTTACTCACAGTCAATGCGATGGTTGCAGCACGTGAAGTTCTGATCCCCATTCAATGTGAGTACTACGCACTTGAGGGGCTAAGTCAGCTTTTACGCAATATTGAGCTTGTGCAAGAACACCTGAATCCGGAACTCGATGTGTCAACCATCCTGTTGACAATGCATGACGCTCGTACGAACTTGTCGTCCAGTGTTGCTTCGGAAGTCCGAGCCCATTTCGGTTCGAGAGTTCTCAAGACCGCTATTCCTCGTTCGGTCCGGATTAGTGAGGCACCCGGCTATCAGCAGAGCATCATTACCTATGATCCACATTCGACGGGCGCGTTGAGCTATATCGAAGCAGCTCGAGAAATTACTGAAGAAGGGGCGAAAGCGTGAGTGCACGACCTGGTCTGGGACGCGGCTTAGAAGCCTTAATCCCCACGAAGCAGACAGCCAAGACGGCCGGACTTCAAGAAATTGAGGGGGCACGACTCCAGGAGATCCCGCTTAAACACATTGTGCCGAATCCACGCCAGCCACGAGCTGTTTTTGACGAGCAGGATATGGCTGAACTCGTACATTCGATCAAAGAGATCGGACTATTGCAACCGATTGTGGTGCGACAGACCGGTGATGAGACGTATGAATTGATTATGGGTGAGCGCCGGTGGCGTGCTCATCAAAAGGCTGGGCTCGACGTCATTACGGCGGTTGTTCGTGATACGAATGATGATGATTTACTTCGAGATGCACTCTTGGAGAATTTGCATCGTTCGGAATTGAATCCTTTAGAAGAAGCTGCCGCCTATCAACAACTACTTAATGATTTTGGCTGTACGCAAGAGGAACTATCGGAACGAATCGGTCGTTCGCGGCCGCAGATCAGCAACACGATTCGTCTTTTGAGGCTCCCACCCGCTGTCCAGCGAAGGGTTGCGGCGAGGGTGCTTTCCGCTGGACACGCACGTGCGCTCTTGACGATTGAGCATCCCGAGCTTCAAGAGCGGCTTGCAAGTCGAGTGGTGGCTGAGGGAATCTCAGTACGTCAACTTGAAGAAATCGTACGATTCGCTGACGAATCACCCAGCGGTACCGCACGCAACACTCAACCTAAGGCAACGTCACCGCGAATCGCCGAACTCGCTCACGAGCTATCTGAACATTTCGATACTCGCGTGAAGGTTGATTTTGGTAAGAAAAAGGGAAAAATTTCGATTGAATTCGCCACCATCGGCGATCTTGAAAGAATTGTCGAACTCATCAACCACAAACAGAGATAATTGTCGACAAATAAACAAATCCCCAAGTAGATAAAACTACTTGGGGATTTGCTCTTGTAGCTTAGATATGCGGTTCGATATCCTTCAACAGAGCAGTTTTTGGTTTTGCTCCCACAATCGATTGAACGATTTCCCCGCCCTTGTAGAGATTCAGCGTTGGTAAGCCAGTAACGCGGGCTTGAGCAGGTGTAACAGGGTTTGCATCAGTGTCGAGCTTAACGATCGTCAGTTTGCCGTCGTACTCCTGAGCAATCTCCTCAAGAATTGGCGCCAACTGGCGGCACGGTGCGCACCAATTAGCCCAGAAGTCGACAAGGACCGGACCCTCAGCGCCAAGTACCTTTTCTTGAAAGTCGGCGTCTGTTACCGAAATGATTTCTGCCATGGTCATAGTCTCCTCACATTGTGTTCAAAATCTAGTGTTCTGATATCGAATTACTCGACGCTAGCCAGCCAACGTTCCGCATCAAGTGCCGCCTGACATCCGGTGCCAGCTGCCGTGATCGCCTGGCGGTAGGTGTGGTCAACCAAATCACCAGCGGCAAATACACCGTCTACGTTCGTAGCAGTGCTGCCCGGCTTAGTTAAGACGTAACCCTCTGCGTCAAGATCAACCTGGCCCGTCAAAAGCTCAGAACGTGGATCGTGGCCGATGGCGATAAACAGGCCTTCGACCTCAAGTTCTCGAAGTTCGCCCGTGACCGTGTCGCGAAGCTCAACCGAGGTCAGTTGCCCGTCACCAAGAATCCGAGTCACTTCGCTATTCCAGGCAAAGTCAATTTTCTCATTGGCTAAAGCGCGCTCAGCCATGATCTTGCTGGCGCGCAGTTCTTCACGTCGGTGAATGAGCGTGACACGTTTACCAAAACGGGTAAGGAATAAGGCTTCCTCAACGGCCGAATCGCCGCCTCCCACCACAGCAATGGACTTCTCACGGAAGAAAAACCCGTCACAGGTCGCGCACCAGCTGACACCGTGACCCGAAAGCGCATCTTCGCCCTCAACACCAAGTCTGCGATAGCCCGAGCCCATCGCCAAAATGATCGCCTTCGCCTGATACGTCGTCCCGTCAGCCAAGGCGACTGTCTTAACGGGCGCATCCAACTTCATATCGACAACGTCGTCAGTAATCAGCGTCGTACCGAATTTCTCCGCTTGCATGCGTAGTTTGTCCATCAGGTCAGGACCCATCACGCCCTCGGGAAAACCGGGAAAGTTTTCGACATCCGTGGTGTTCATCAACGCGCCACCAGCGGTAACTGAACCCTCAAACAAGACAGGTTTAAGTTGGGCGCGAGCCGCATAGATCCCTGCTGTGTAGCCAGCTGGTCCCGAACCAACAATGATCACGTCGTGAATGTCACTCATACGAAGTTTCTCTTTCAAAATAAGCGCTTGTCTCTTGAGTCTAGTTGCCGAACCTAAGGAGTTCGTCAGCGTCCACGAATTACAACTTCAGTAATTTCAGCGCGAAACTGACTTGGCCCAATTTCAGGCAGAGAACTAATCCACACCACAACAAATCGGGTGAATGCTGGCTCACCTAAAGCCATTGCCACATCTGTACCGACCCGGTTCACCCTCACGGCTTCATTCGTGTCTGAAAGCTTATTGGGCACCTGCGATGTCGTCGTCGGAGTGACACGCACAGACAGGTCTGTCGGCTCACCACGCAAACGTACTCTCACTTGATGCACCTCATGGGCTGCACCAAGATCCAGAATCAGGCCGACGCCCTCCTTAAGCCCACCGAAATAGGGGGAACCGTAATACACGTCCGTTGTCCATGCGGTCGAAGGATCGCCGTCGATCGCGTACTTAACCAAGTCTGGAGCTTCTACCCCGTCCGTGCCTTGCGGATCAAAGTCAATGGCGGATTTGATTTCCAAAACCCCGACTGCGGAGGCTTCAGTTAAAGGTGAATCGGAGCGCCGAGATTCGTAACTGATCAACACCGCCAGCACGATCACCAAAATGAGACCAAGAGCGACGCCAGCGGAAAGCAACATCCGGTGACCACGGGTGGTTGATTTCAGCCGGTCAAGCAAAACCTCGCGCTTGCGAGGTGGTTTCGGCTGAAGAGCCTTTGGCCGCCGACGCGGAGGTTCAAGACCTGGCGGCGGGCCATACGGCACGATGACGGGATCCTGCCGAAGTAAATCAGTGTCTGTTTCATCCACCTGTCGTGCATAGGGAACTTGGCTCTCGTGGAAGCCCATGAGGGCGCGTAATTCGAATGCAATGTCTTCGGCCTGAGTCAGAGCATCTTTTGGATGCCGCTCAGGAACCAAAATGCGATCGCAAATCGTGTCTAACTGTTTCGAAATGCCTGCGCGAACTTGACGCGGTCGCATCAAATGTCCATGTTCTGTTGGCGCGGCTCGCAAGCCGTCGACGTGACCGCCCGGCCAACGTCCCACAAGACAGGCATAGAGCATTTTTCCGATTGCTTGCACGTCGGCGGCGACATAACGTTCGATGTCTTGTTCTGAAACCAGCTGCTCTGGAGGCGCCAACGCGGTTTGTACGCCAAGGCCGACGATACGTACTGCACCGCTCTGTTTCAATAACACTTGGTGTGGAGTCAAACGCCGGTGATGCACGTTCTTGCTGTGGGCATGAGCCATGGCTTCGGCCAACTCCGCCACGATTTCGGCAGACCGAGAATTCGATAGTGGTGCTTGAGCTAGCAATAAGTGCAGTGGTGTAGCGCGAGCCCATTCACGAACCACCGCGTGAAACCCTTGCTCGCCAGTCAATAGATCTAAGACCGGTAAGAAACGGTGATCCGTCACAATCGTAGATTCTTGAGCTGCATTGATGAAGTTTTGCGCCCGCGGGTCGTCAGCCCGAAGTAACTCGACTCGAACGTTGCGATGCAACTGTTGGTCGGTGGCACGCCAGTTCCGAACGCCAAGGCTTTCGCTGACCTGATCTTGTAGCAAGTAGCGTCCGGCCAGCACGTCACCAAAGGCGAGCGAGCGGTGATCGACCATGACACTCCAGAGTTCGAGTTGCTGTAATGCTACGACGCCGCACGACGTCGTTTAAGGAGGCGTAGCACCTGACGTGTTTCATCGATACGGAAGATGAAAAGCCCTGCCACTATCGTGACAACACCAATCAAGCCGAACACCCCAAGCTGGGCGATATAACTCCACACGGTGTCGTGCGGCAAGCCGACGACAGTCCACAAGAATTGCAACGGAAAGAGGATACCTGCCGTGATCACACACACGATTACCAGTCGGATCGCAAAACTCAGCATAGTTTCGTCAATAAGTGCGTGTGTCCGTCGAGAAATGATCCACATGGCTAACGCTAGACCCACCAGATAAGCGGGCCCAAGCGCAAGTGCAAGCGATGTCGAAACCCACAAGGGTTCAACAATGCGAGTCAAGGTGTAAGCGAGGCCAATATTGACCACTGCAATCACGAGTTGAATGTGGAATGGAGTTTTCGTGTCTTCTAAAGAATAGAAACCACGAAGCACCACGTAGTGCAAACTGAATCCGACCGTAACCAAAGAAAAAGCTGTGATGGTTGTGCCGATCGCGACAGTGTTTTCACTTGAGGCGCTCAAGCTACCGAGTACATTTCCTAGTGGCACTCCTAAACAAGCGATAAGTGTCGCGATCGGAAGAATAAACAACGCCACATAACGTAACGTCGCGCCGAGTTGCGTCGCGAAAACATCAAAGCGCTTTTCGGCGGCCAATCCGGCCAAGGTGGGCAACATGGCAGTGGCCACTGAAACCGTGATGATTCCGTGCGGAACTTGGCTAATGAGATGGCCCAATGCGTAAACCGTGTTTCCAGCGGCAGCAACGCCCTCTTCACGGCCCTGCAAGGTTGCGGCTGAACCCATTCTGGCGATCGCAAAATAGGTGACTTGATTGACTCCGATCAGGGCTAGAGTCCATGCTCCGAGGTTGAAAATGTGTCCAAGACCGTTGCCACGAAAATCGAATCGTAATCGGAATCTGAAATTGATTTGTCGTAAAAACGGAACTAACACAAGAGACTGAACGACAATGCCTAGTGTTGATCCAATACCCAATACAAGTGCTTCAGCGGTGGAGAAGCCATCATTTGCTGGGGCGGTTGCTGGGCCGAACATGAAAGCGTAAAGGCCCAAGACTGCTATCGCGACAGTGTTATTCGCGATAGGTGCCCACATCATTGGCCCGAACTTTTCTCGCGAGTTCAAGAGTTGGCCGAGAAGCACAAACAAACCGTAGAAAAACACCTGCGGCATGGTGAGACACATGAGCAGCAAGGCTGAATCATGTTGGCGTTCGAATCCAGCCGAAAAGAGTGTGCCCTCAAAAACCACGCGCATGATGACTGGAATTGCCAGCATGAGCACGATCGTGCCGGCAATCAACACCACGAGCCCGAGAGTGACGAGACGCTGTGCAAACGCTTCACCACCGTCATCGTGTTCCTTCAAGGCTTTGACGAGTTGCGGCACAAAGACCACATTGAAGACACCACCGGCGACAAGAATGTACAGCGAGTTCGGAACCGAATTAGCCAACTCGAAAATGTCGGCGTTCAATGCCGTACCGAGAATCGCGACAAGTAAAAGCATCCGGCCAAATCCGGTAATTCTGGACACAATCGTGCCCATCGCCATAATCAGGCTGGCTTTTGCCAAACGCTGGCTAGCCATGGTCTTCGTCCTCGGTTAGTTGCTCGTGCTTGCCATTTTGTGTCAGTTCTGTGCTTGCACGGCGTCGTTTTACTGTGCGCCGAACGGCGGCGGCAATGACAAGCAACACAGCAAAGGCCATCGCGATCCATACGACTTGGCCCACATTGCTTGAGCGCAACACGAAGGCGCTTGATTGACCAAACTCAGTACCGGATATCGATCTCAGTTGCGCGGTAACTGTCGCCGCAACTTGGGTACCCATATCGGCCGAAAGTGTCATAGTGTGGCTGGCGCCTGGTTCGATACGGACAGCTGGAACGTCTTCAAAGCTGATATCAGGAACATCCGCTGACACCTTGAGTGAAACACGCACAGGAGACTTCGTTCCATTACGGATGGTTAGTGGAAAAGCTCCCTGTTGTCCACTTAACGTGATCGTCGCAGGCGATTCGAGCGTGACGCCGTTGAGGAAATTCTCTTTGGCGGCGATTGATGCCCGAAGTGACCGAATGGCAGCAGCATTGTCTCCCCTCCATTGCAACGAAACGGAACGAGCGAGGTCATTTTGCGGGCCGTCTGCGGTTTGTGGATTCAGATTGACCTCGGTGACGAGATCTGCCATCTCGGAAAGCTGGGCTGTGAGATTCAGACGCTCCCTGCCGAAGGGTTTATTCGGAGTCTCTTTGAGGATCGAAACTTCGGCTTGCTTTCGTGCAGGCAAGGTGCTGATTGTGGTGGGAGTCAAGAACGAAGAGGTATTGCTCGACAACTTTGTAAGCAGTAGCGCGAGTTGCTCTGGTTCAGGATCCCACCTCGGATTGATGAACGTCAGCGCATTGCTGTCTGCTGTGGGATCGTTCTCACGTTCAATACTCGACAAAGTGGCATTACTTAAGGTGTGTTGTACGAACAACGACGTTGACTTTTCAAGCTGCGAAAACTGCAGCGGGGTCATGCCTAACAATGGAACACGAACATCATCGTGGTTAAACGTGAGCAAGGAACCGTCACTTGCTTCCCAATCGCTCACACGATCAGTGGAAACTAATACTCGATCAGGATTTAAGGTCGCGATGCTGTTGAGCAAGGATGTTGTGGGGTCGTTCAGCGCCGGCCAAATGATTTTCTTTCCGATGAGTTTGTGCCTAGCTGTGGCGTCTTGAGTTGAGCTTCGAATCGACTTGTTGAATGAGGACGCATGTGACGAGGCGGAAAACCCTAAATAGTCCGGCCGACTGTAGTCGATGATCCAGGTATCAGATTCCTGAGAAAGCGCAATGAGATCCGCTGTCCACTGCGTTAATGCCTGGATGTCTTCTTCCGAAAGCCCGAGTTCTTCGGCAGCTTTCGCTGCGACTTCGACTGTGTCGATCAACGCTGGATCGACCAAAACGGAACGCGCGCTTGCGGGGGTTGACCGGGCTGCGTCCAAATAGCGACGCATTTGCCCGTCTTTGGTGGATTCGGCTAATTGTTGGGGATCAGGGTCTGCAGGATTCGCAGTATCAATGAACGGCCACACTAAACCGCTGGGAACACGCGCCGACTCGGCGCTGATTCTTGGCAACAAAGTGAGGTCTCGAGATTGACTTTGCGGATCTCGATGCCCTTGCGGGTCAGTTGCCACCAGATGCACACCGACCGGGTACACGCCATCGGCTGCTGAAAGCCCGAGCTCTTTGCTTGGAACTCGAATTGTAAAGTCTTTGCTTTCGCCGGGAGCTAAAGTGCCGATTGTGGCGAAGCGATCCGTGTTGACAATGCGTTCACCCACATAGGCCAAATCACTGGTCAACACATCGTGTACTTGGGTCCTGCTGGTGTACGGCCAACGAGGCATCACCATGTAGGCATGCACTGACGTCCAGGTTTCGTCACCAGAATTGCTTGCCGTGCCTTTCAGCGTAATAACCGAATCTTTGCCTAAAACGGAAGGTGAAATGGACGTAATGTGCACTTTGAGGTCGTCTGAATCCGCGTGACTCGCGGGCGTTAAAAAGGGCAGCGTCAACAATAAGCCGACGACAAGAGAGACCAAGCTGCGAAAGCGCACGTGGCCATCGTAACGAGGAGACTGCGTTGAAGCCGTCAGTTTCGGGCCGCCCACCATGCAAGTAATGCTTCAGTTGCGTGTTCTTGTGACATCGGTCCACGGTCCATCCGCAAATCAAGCAGGAAGGAATAGGCTTGACCGACCTCTGGCCCAGGGGAGATCTGCAGGATGTCCATAATCTGTTTACCGTCTAAATCTGGACGGATTGCTTTGAGTTCTTCCGCCTGACTGAGGAAGCTAATACGAGCTTCCAGATCGTCGTAGGATTTTTGTAGTCGTAAGGCTTTACGAGCGTTTCTTGTCGTGCAGTCCGCGCGGGTCAATATGTGGAGTCGTTCCAATTGCTCGCCAGCATCCCGAACATAGCGCCGAACAGCCGAGTCAGACCACTCACCCGTGCCGTATCCGTGAAAACGCAGATGGAGTTCGATCAGTTTCGACACGTCGTCAACGATCGAGTTGGGATATTTGAGTGCGCGCAACCGTTTGCGCGCCATTTTGGCACCGACGACATCATGATTGTGGAAGCTGACTACGCCACCGGCTTGAAAACGTCGAGTGCGCGGCTTGCCGATGTCGTGCAAAAGAGCCGCCAGTCTGATCGTCAGATCAGGTTTCTTGTCGAGCCGATGTTCGAGCTCAATGGCTTGCTCTAGCACTGTCAACGAATGTTCGTACACGTCTTTATGGCGATGATGCTCATCGAGTTCGAGCTTTAGCGCTGGCAGTTCGGGCAGGATCAAATCGGCGAGACCTGATCTCACGAGAAGTCGTAATCCAGCGACCGGGTCCGCTGATAGCAACATGCGCGAGAACTCTTCACGAATACGCTCTGCTGAAACAATGTTGAGTCGTTCGCCCATCGTTTCTATCGCCGTGAAAACTTCGGGAGCAAGTTCGAAAGATAATTGCGAAACAAACCGAACGGCTCGCATCATGCGCAGTGGATCATCACTGAAGGACACGTCTGGACCACTGGGCGTGCGCAGGATGCGATCGGCAAGATCGTCAAGCCCGCCATGCAAGTCAACGAATTCCATGCTGGGCAAACGAATAGCCATTGCATTGACGGTGAAGTCACGTCGGGCAACATCGGCAGCTAAAGAATCACCAAAGGCAACTGTTGGCTTGCGTGAATGTGAATCGTAAGAATCAGCGCGGTAAGTGGTGATTTCGATCTGCTCATCGCCTTTGCGCAGACCGATCGTGCCGAAATCTCGGCCCATGTCCCATACTGCGTCAGCCCACGTTGAAGTGATTGCTTCGATCTCATCGGGTGAAGCTGAGGTAGTGAAGTCGAGATCCGTTACGGCCCGACCAAGCAGAGCATCACGCACTGGTCCACCCACAAGAGCCAATTCATGTCCAGCTTGCTCAAACAGCGTTCCCAACTCAGCAAGCA